>JAJRRL010000047.1 GCA_024279495.1 Gammaproteobacteria bacterium
AGAGACCACAGCGTAGTCAAGCCGTTAGGTTGCGTAGCGTGGGTGACGAGGACGAGTCGCGGCACAGATAACGATCGCCTTCGCGAGTCGATTTGCGCTAGGATGGCGTTAATCTATCTCGAGCGGTGCGATACACTTGACACAGCTCATCTAAAAACGTATTGATATACTCTTCGTGTTTTAAACATCCTGATTTATCTTTCTTTGAAAAAAAACATACCATTAAAGAGACGAACTCTTCATGATGCTTTCCTTGAAGAAACATCAACACATGCATATCAAGTCGATTTGACTTGTTGTGCATGCCTGGATTCATAGCAAAATCAACTGCTATTAAAGCAACAATAATCTGTGCTAAACGCTCTTTGTATGTTTTTAAACGATCCCTCTCTTCCGGAGTCCTCTCCTTTAGAGTATCCAAAAAAAGAAAAACCTCATTCATGACAAGAGCGGCAATCGCTGCACGGTTTTTTGAAGTGCTGGAAGCTTCTTGTGAGCTCAAGCGAACGAAAAATTGCGCTCCAATAGCCACCAAATTCTCTTCTTGTTCTGGCGGCACTTCTGGCAAGGCAACCAGCGCTGCTAATTTTTTTAGCTCTAATGCTTGGTCTGTAACTCCCTTCTTACCTAAGCCTTCAATCATTTTCCTCTGAGCTCTCTTTTTTCTATCGCCCTCTCTGGGAATAGCATCAAGACTTTTTAAAAGCCTTTGAACTCCAGGAAAACATTTTTTTACCTTATCTTTCCTTAACTCACTAGCTACCAAAGCAGTAAAGCTTCCTTCTAATTGGCGCTCACCTTCATGTGACACAGCTTTGGGCGCCGTGGTTTTTCTACTTCCGGGCATTATTTTCTCGCATCGTTGTTACTTCTAAAAGGGGGTGTCTTCCGAGCACCTGTTCATAACTACCAGAAAGGTCTCGTCAATCCAAGTAAAATATGTGGCATGAGTTCACATACCTCTAAGGGCTCTTATATGGTATACTTTCTTCTATTGATATCACTTTAGGGAAACACCATGTCTAAAGCAGATGCGCCTTCTCCTATCGATTACAGCAGCACTGACTCAGCTGGCTGGAATGTTGAAGACACAACCCTACATCCCCACACAATCACTGCAAACGATTCTCCACAAGCTGACGATGTTCTTATGCTTTTTGGCACAAAAAACGAAGGCCCTTTTGAAATCGGCTCAGCTGACAACCTTCCAGACACACTAGAAGAGCTGAAAAAAATTGTCGCCTCTGATTATTGCCCAGACGTATCTGAAGCAAAAATAGTCGTCCTTTATGATGATCAGGTAGTTGACACTGACAAAAAATACAAAGAGCTCCCAAAGAATCAAGTTGAAAAAATAATCTGCCACCTCGATAATTTGGCCATAACACAATCTATTCAATTGACGATTGAGAGCGTTGAGCAAGCACTTTTCTCTCATGACACTCTTTCTCTTACATTAGCACCAGTCATTCAAAGGCATGGAAAAGGAAGCTTATTATCAGAACTATCTGTTGGAGCATTATTTGTAGACATCCCCAAAAAAAGTTCTTCTGAGTCAGAGCCAAGTTATCAACTTCGTGCTCGAAAAGCAGCCTACGATGCAATGCAAGAAAAAAATAATAGCCTGAACCTAGATCTCTCACATCTAGACATTCTGTTACGCTCTCACTTTTGTTCTTCAAAGAGTAAGCATACAGTTAGCTCAGGGATAACAGAAAAAGAACAAAAGTCCATCACCCAAGCGCTCACCAAGCCAATAGACTCTCTGTACATTGCTCCTGCTGAAGAAAAAACACCTGAACCTCTCGAAGTCAAAACCGAACTCAAGCTTAAACCTAAGAGCATTCGAACTCCCGCTGCCTTAACCCTCACAGCCTTTAGTTTAGCCGCCGGATCAATCACTACTGCAGCCTACTTTGGCGCTATTTGGAGCGGCGTTCTTGCTAATGCGGCTGTCTCAGCGTCAACAGCAGAATTTATTGTCATTGGATCACTCATTGCTCTAACGCTTTGTGTTGTGCTGGGCTCTCTTCCCGCTCATCGCTGGAGAAAAAATAATTTTTTTAATAGCCATTTAAATGAAGCCCCCAAAGAAGGTACATGTCGCTCGGCATTACCCAAACCTAGAACCTTTGAATAGCTTTTTTGCGTGTGCGTTTAACCACGAATCTACAGTCATTATTTTGCCGCCAGGCCATTGAATACGTTTAATTCGAAGCTTCCCTTCTCCGCATTGCACATCAATACCATCTGCGCTCACTGCCAAAACCACTCCGGGTGCTTGATCACTGCTTTCCATCAAACACTCAGCTTCGTAAATACGACAACGCTCGCCTTCATAATGCGTGTAAGCCACAGGCCAAGGCACATAAGCTCTCACCGCACGCTCTAGCTCAAACGCCGATTTTGTCCAATCCAACGCAGCTTCTTGCTTTTTAATTTTAGGAGCATGCGTCACTAAGCTTTGATCTTGTGACGCTGCCTTACAGGAAGGATAGCGTGATAACACATCTAGCAAAGCGTTTGGTCCCAATCCTGCCAAACGATCATGCAAACTTCCTGCTGTGTCATTTGCTAAAATCGGACAACTCACCTGATGATACATATCGCCTGCATCCATCGCTTTCACCATGGCCATAATAGTGATACCTGTTTCTGAATCGCCATGCAAAATCACTTGCTGAATAGGAGAAGCACCTCGCCAACGCGGGAGCAAAGAAGCATGCACGTTGATACACCCATGACGTGGTATATCAAGAACAGACTGTGGAAGCAGCAAACCATAAGCAGCCACCACCATCACATCTGCGTTCCAAGCATTTAAAGTGGCAACGCTCTCTGCTTCTTTAAAATTGTCTGGCTGACACACAGGCAAACCATGAGATAAGGCAGACGCTTTCACCGACGATGGCATTAAAGAACGCCCCCGGCCTGCTGGTCTATCGGGTTGTGTGTAAACAGCCACTACCTCATGCTCGCTTTTCATCAGCGCTTCTAAAACGGGTACAGCAAACTCAGGTGTTCCTGCAAAAACGATACGATGTGCCATGGTTTTTCCTTAAGCGTTTGAGCTTACACTATACTGCGCTGCTTGATTCACCGCATCCCACCCTTCTTTGGGTGTTTTCCCTGGCTGCAAAGTGAAATAAGTATCTAACGCTTTGTTAAATTGATCGTGCGATAAAGAAGCCAAACAATCTGTCATCCGAATGCTTTGACACATCGGCGCATACGTTTGGCGAATGTTTTCTGCCAAAGACCACCGCTTTGTATTGGGCAAATAAGCGTAGACATTGGCATCAAACCATTGAGTACGACCCGCTGCATCAAGCTGCCAAACAGAGTCGACCATGCCAGGGTTATTGTAATGCAAAGGCGTAATGCCTGGTACAGTGAGTGATGCTAGTGTTCGTTCTTCTGGAAAATGCATAAGCGATAAAGCATTCATGTGTGTATGGCCATTCACAATCAAAGCAATATTTTTGTAATAACGACTCATCAGGTCATCCCACTGAGATTGCCATTGCGATTGCCAAAAAGCTGAGCTGGTATAACTACTAATGCCTGATGGTACATGCATGGCTATCAGCACTTGCTCATCTTGCAAGGCAGCTTGCGACAACTGCTCCCGCAACCATTGCATTTCTTGGTCTCCAGCCTGCTGTTGTGAGACTCCATCATCAGAGACATACCGACTTGTTAACCACAACACGCTATTCAAGACAATCAAACGCATGTGATGCGTCGCCGTTGGGTACGCGCTGTAGTAAGCAAAGTAATACGGCGTGCCATTGTAGCTGCCTGAGTCAATCACACAGGCTTTGCTTGCGCCATCACATGTGTCATCAAACCCAGCGCCAGGCACAGAAGAACGAGCCAAAGTAAGTAGATTGCTGATCTTGCCTGAATCGTCCAAATGACTAAACGAATGATAATCGCCGGTGAGTGAATCGTTGTTGCCTGTCACATAAAACCAAGGCCGGCCTTTGCTAAGCTCTGACATATCTCCAAACACCTGCTGATCGGCAAGCGCCATGTCGTCTAAACTCATGTGATGCCCCGGCAAATCACCAAGCAACAACACAAAACGTGGCTTTGTACTTTTGATTAATTGTTGAATTTCTTTTTTGGCAGAAGGCCATAAGTCAGATAAACCCGTATCTGATTGATAATACGTGGTTTGTGAACTGGATTGAGGCAGAAGATGCACATCAGAAAGAAGCAGTGCATGCCAAGCATCCGAGGCGAAAGCCACTGAACTCAATACGCAGCACAACACAACTGATAAATATCTTTTCACAGATAGCCCCTTCTTTTTAAAAGGAACATAGTTTACTCGATCTTTATCACAAAAGGCTACCGACTCCGGGTGTCTTACACGTAAATGTGACGTCTATGAGCCACACGCAACACTAAAATAGTAAGGGTCTTGTCTTCAATTTGACACACTACTCGATAGTCACTGACACGATAGCGCCACAAACCCTTAAATCCACCTTTTAATTCTTTTCCAAAACGACGGGGATTTTTGTCAGTCTCAAGGCGTGATCGACAATAATTCACAATATCTTTCTGAACCTTTTTATCGACTTTTTTCAACTCTTTAAGAGCACGCTTATCAAATTTAATCGTCCAAACCAAGTTCTTTCTCCACATCATCCATGGAATATTGTTCGCCCGGACTATTCAAGCGCTGTTGAACTACATACAGATCTTCCAAATGACTCAAGTGCTCAAGAATGGCCTCTCGAGCATAAAATGTTTTTGTACGACCTGTTACTTTAGCTAACTTATCGAGTCGGCTTTCAATATCTTTAGGTAATCTGATAGATAACATGGCGACCTCCAAGTGCTTTACATGTATAGCATAACACACACCCAACTATCTTACACACAAATTGCCAAAAATGGAGGTTTCTCGTAGAATGGGAGACTGTACTTTTTTCGAGGCTCTCCATGAACACTAAACAAACCGCCAAACTCACCTTACTTCCTCTAGCCCTACTCATCACTGGAAGTATCGACAGTGTTCGCTGTCTCCCTGGTATTGCTTTATTTGGTAGCTCCTTGATTTTCTTCGCTCTTTTTGCTGCCCTTTTCTTTTTGCTTCCCACTGGCTTTGTGTCTGCAACGCTCACCATGATTGACCCAGAGCGAGGTGGTATTTTTCAATGGAGTAAAAAAGCCTTTGGAAAGAAAACAGCTGCTTTAGCCATTTGGTTGCAGTGGATCAACACCATGGTATGGTTCCCAACGATGCTGTCGTTTGTGGCAGGAACCGCCGCTTACCTAATTGCTCCAGATCTAGCAAACAACCGAATTTACCTCGTCTCCGTGATAATCGGTGTCTTTTGGCTACTAACGATTATCAATTTGCGAGGGCTCAAAACTGCGACCTTATTTGCTTCTTGGTGCACGCTATTCGGCATGGTGATTCCCATGCTAGGCATTATTATTTTAGGCCTTATTTGGATTGCTCATGGCCACCCGATGCATATTCACTTCACCAAAGACGCCTTACTTCCTTCTTTAAACCATCAAAACCATTGGGTCTCGCTAACAGCCATCATGGCTGCTTACTTGGGTATCGAACTAGCAACAGTGCATGTCTCAGAAACCAAACATCCAGCGCGCACTTTCCCGAGAGCACTTACCTTATCGGTTACTCTCATTTTAGTGACCATGATATTAGGCGCGCTCTCCATTGCGGTTGTGATTCCCACCCACTCTATTAATTTAGTTGCTGGTACCATGCAAACCATTCATTACTACCTCAACGCTTATCACCTACAACTACTAGAACCCTTGCTGATCATTTTGATTCTTATCGGCAGCTTGGGCAGCATGGTTAACTGGCTTATTTCACCGGCAAAAGGATTATTACAAGCAGCTGAAGACAACTTTTTACCTGCTTTTTTTTGCCACCACAATAAAAAGCAAGTGCCTAGTCGACTACTCATAACGCAAGCTATTTTAATTACTCTCATTGCCGCAGCTTTTGTGTTAATGCCAAGCATCAATGCCTCTTACTGGTTGCTCACTGATTTAAGCACACAGCTTTACATGCTCATGTATCTCATTTTATTTGCTAGCGCGGCGGTGCTTTATTGGCGACATCACCTGGATCAATCATTAGTAAGCAAGAAAAATGTCGTCCCTGGCGGCCGAGTTGGGTTTTCCATTTGCTGTGCGATGGGTGCGATTGGTAGCTTGGTTAGCATTGTCGTTGGCTTTTTCAGGCCTGGCGATATTCAGGCAGGCAGCGAATGGCATTATTTCTTATTGATGGCCATAGGCATGCTCGTGCTAACTGCTCCTGTTGCCTTACTGTGGTGGTATCAATCACGCCGCCTGAGATCTTTTGTAGCGCATCAAACTTCTGAAAGCCCATAAGCCAACGACACCAAACAGCAGGTAGATGACAATCAACTCATACATTGACCAGAAGTGTGTCCATGACACCACTGCGGCTGCTATAAAACCAGAAGCCAACTGCACACTGCCATACAGGGCTCCTGCTGCACCACGCATTGTATCGTGTGGTGTGAGAGCAAAGGCGGCTGTGTTAGGCAGGACAAATGACTGACCAAGCATCACAATCGCAGGCATCAATACCAACAACCACATAGACAAGTGACCTATAAGCGCCGCGATAAGCAACACAACACCTGACAATAGAGTGCACCACAAACCAAAAAACACATTCGAACTAGCCTCAAAATGCTTAACAAACCAAGGGAATGCCAATTTCCCGAGCATTCCAAACAAACCAACAACACCTAAGGCCCAACCGTAATGAACTGCGGATAACTTAAAGTCGCCCTGTAAAATGGTTGGACTCAAAGTGGCATATACCATGATCGCGGCCATAGCAAAACCTGACAACAGAACACTAACCATAAACACTCGATCACGAGCTAACACTGCATAGTTCTGAAAAACAGCATGCCAAGGCAAGGCCAAATTATGTGTTTTTGGATCACGCGTCTCAGGACAAAGCAGTGTGTAAAGCACTAAAACCAACAACAAAATACTGCCGAGCAAAATAAAGTTTGCATCCCAACCTGCCCAATGCTGCACGTAACCACCAAGAATAGGAGCCAAAAGTGGAGACAATGATAAGATCAACGAAAAATAAGCCCCTGTTGCCATAAAGCGCTTGCCCTTTATAACATCTGCCAAAATAGTTCGACCCAAGCCCATGCACACGCCAGACCCAATGCCTTGCAAGACCCGATAAAATAAGAAGACGTCTATTGATGTAGACCATACAGACGCATAAGACGACAAAACAGCAATGCTCAAACCGACGATCACACACGGTCTTCGACCATAACGATCCGACAGCGGGCCATAAAAAAGCAAACTAACCGCTTCACCCAACAAAAACAGAGGAATGGATTGTTGCACCGTACCTATGCTGGTATGCATCGCTAGCGCAATGGCTGGTAGTGATGGGGTGTGAATATCAACACCGATCAAGCCACTCAAACCCATGAGCATGACAACGATTAAAATTTTCCATTCGGTTCTAGATAAAGCCAACATGCGACATCCCTTCTTTAGAGCACCTGAAGCCCCGACTATAGCATCCAACGAGTGCTTTCGTCCCGGTTAGAATCATAGAATACGCCCTTAAAGACGAAGATAATCACCTGTCATGACGTCTTTGATTGGGCTTGGACCGCTCACAGCGCCCAGGTCACCAGAAACAATGACACACTGCCTGGCAAGTGGCTGCTGCCTCAGCGTTTGCTCATCTTTGATAACTAACTGACCAGAAAGATTCGCGCTCGTCGAACAAAGCAAGCCACCACAGTGGCGAGTTAGCGCTGCAGCAAGCGGGTGGGCACTCATGCGAATCGCAATCGAGGAGTGATCTCCCCGAACCCAAGACGGCACAGCTCGACTTGCAGGAAACACCCACGTCTCGTGTTGAGGCCAATCAGAAATCAACGCCATTTTTTCACCCATAGCATCCTGATCGACCCACTTTTCACATGCCTGCCAATCTGATGCCAACACAATCAATCCTTTACTGACTGGCCGCTGCTTTAAAGCCAGCAAGTCGAGAACAGCTCTTTCAGACATAGGGTCGCAACCCAAACCCCACACTCCTTCCGTTGGGTAAGCCAATGTTTTTCCTGAGAGAAAAGCCTCAATAACGATTGGCCAATCAGGCTCGATAGTTAGCATCATCGCCTCAACTATCGTCGTCGCTATCTTCTTTAGGAAAAGAAACGCGGTAATCACAATTTTTTTGCGGACACACTTTTTCTCGACCTGATCGCTTCGTTTCTTTAATTCCCAAAACAGACCACTGACAAGAAGGACAAGCCTCTGCTAAAGGTTCATCCCATAAAGCATAATCACATTTAGGATAACGCTCGCAAGAGAAAAATACTTTTCCTCGACGAGAGCGTCTTTCAACAATGTTACCTGTATGGCACAGCGGGCAAGTCACGTCCGTTGCTTTGGGTTTTTCAGCTGATTCAATGAAACGGCATTTCGGATAACCACTGCAACCAATGAATTTACCATAACGACCAGAACGCATAAGCAAAGGCGACTCACACTCAGGGCAAGTCCGATCTAACATTTCAGGTTCTGTTGATTCTTCAGGAGAGCCGTCGATGTTACGAGTGTAATCACACTCAGGGAAACCTGAGCAACCAACAAAGCGACCTCGTTTACCAAGCCTAATAGATAGGCCTGCTTCACATTTTGGGCATTTTTCATCGATAGGCTCTTGCGTCACATCTGAACGCTTCACGTCTTTATCGATTTTAATAACCAATGCTTGGAAAGGCGCCCAAAACTCTTCTAAAAGGGGAATCCATGCTTTTTCACCACGCGATACTTCATCGAGCTCGTCTTCTAAGTTCGCTGTAAAGTTATAGTCGACGTATTGAGGAACGTAATTGCTTAAAAATTTACGCACGATCATACCAATATCGGTCGCAAAAAATCGCTTTTTATCCATTTCAACGTATTCACGATTTTTAAGCGTCGCAATAATCGAAGCATACGTAGAAGGACGACCAATACCGTGTTCTTCCAAAGCTTTCACCAAGCTTGCCTCAGAGAATCGAGGTGGTGGTTCAGTGAAGTGTTGTTCTGGCAGCAACGATACTAACGGTAGTTTTTGACCCTCTGTGAGAGGTGGTAACATGCGATCTTGCTCTTGATCATCGAGTGCTTGATCATCAACGCCTTCCTGATAGACATGAATAAAACCTGGATCGGTAATAGTAGAACCTGTTGCACGGAACAGGTGATTCTCTGCTGTTAAATCGACAGAAACCATATCGAGTGTGGCGCTGATCATCTGCGATGCCACAGTCCGTTTCCAAACCAGTTGATACAAACGGAATTGATCACGAGTTAAATGAGACTCAATATCGGCAGGAAAATGCAAAACGGATGTCGGCCGAATCGCCTCATGCGCTTCTTGAGCATTTTTTGATTTTGTTTTATAAACTCTCACTTGCTCCGGGCAATTGTTTTCACCGTAGCGTGACACAATACATTCTCGAATCTCGGTAATCGCTTCTTGAGCAACATTAACCGAATCGGTACGCATGTAGGTAATCAAACCAATGGTATCTGATCCTAAACTAATACCCTCATACAGTTGCTGAGCAATTTGCATGGTTTTTTGTGCAGAAAACCCAAGTTTTCGCGCAGCTTCCTGTTGCAAGGTTGAGGTAATAAATGGTGGCGCAGGATGACGTTTTCGAGTTTTCTTGATGACTTTCGAAACCGTTAACTCACCAGCTGCTACTTTGCCTACTTCAGCTACTGCTTGCTTAGCCTGTTTCTCGGAAGATAGCGTAAATTGTTCTAATTTTTCGCCGGAAAGAATCTGAAGCTTACTTTTAATGAGCCTTTCATCGGCGCGAGTATTGGCGTGAATACTCCAGTACTCTCGAGATTCAAACGCGTTGATCTCTAGCTCTCGCTCAACAATCATCCGTAAAGCAGGTGATTGAACTCGACCTGCAGACAAACCTGGGCGAATTTTTTTCCAACACAAAGGCGATAAGTTAAAACCTACCAAATAATCTAAGGCTCGTCTGGCTTGCTGTGCTTGCACCAAATCCATGGCTAAATCTCTAGGCGAATCCATGGCGGCAAGTACTGCTCGCTTCGTAATTTGATGAAAAGCAACGCGCCTGACTGTTTTCCCTTTCAATTTACCAGAGGCTTCCAAAAGCTCGAGTAAATGCCAGGCAATCGCCTCTCCCTCGCGATCGGGATCAGTGGCAAGCACGAGTTCATCAGCCTTGCTCAGCGCCTTGATAATGGCTGTGACATGTCTGGCATTCCGCTCGATTGGCTCGTAATGCATCTTGAAATTATCTTCTGGAACAACTGCGCCACCTTTGGGCTTTAAATCACGGACATGACCGTAACACGCCAGTACGCGATACGAACTGCCCAAGCATTTCTCGATTGTTTTGGCTTTTGCCGGTGACTCAACCACCACCAGCGACCGTTGTGCTCCACTCATGTTAGTGCATACCCTCAAATTCGTCATAGACAAGTAATTCCATGCGTTTCAGCGCATGGTTGTATTGGGGATAACCATATAATACAACCAGCGTGACCCACTGAATAAGGTACTCATTTACCCCCTCTTGCTCAAGAGCAAGTACGCGATCAATGACCAATTCCTTAGTCTCTGCATTTAAAATATTCATATTCTCTAACGAAAGCAAGTAATTACATCCTGCTCGCCCAAGAGCTTGCTGTTCAAAATCGCTAAACACCCGCATTGATGAGGGATCTACTGAGAATCTTGAGAGGTCTGTACGCCGAGATGCCAGGGTTTCCAGCCAACTTAATGCTTCTTTGACCTGGCTTTGCCTAAATCCAGCCTCTTCTAGCTCACACATCAAATCGTCGTAAGAGTCGTCAAGTTCACCGATATCATTTACATGATGCTTTAATATATGTACCAGCAAAAAAAGCAGTTTTGTATCTTTCATGTTCACCCCTTAATTTGAACGCCAAACCCCATCCTTGGAGTCAATGTCGAGACTATCTCCTTGAAAATCCTCTCTTGAGGCTTGAAAAAACAAGGACTTGCCTGAGAATCCACTCCTCCCTGAAGATAGGAGGAAAAAGAGGCAATAAGCATCTCGATGCTGGGCTCCTTATACCTTGTGTCTACTAGTAAATCAATAGACGATCATAAATAAAGCATCTGTGTCGGACACCCTGTAGTCTCTGCTGGATCTCTAAGAATGCAAAAGACACCATATGCCCTCAAAGGTCATTAGACCCTCCCTTCCTCTGAGTATCAAGCAAAACTCCCTCACTGACACCTACATTAATAGATAGAATAATGTCTCTGACTGACTCCACCAACACAGCGCCTTGCTTCAATAAGGCATGACACCCTTTTGATAGAGGGTTGGCGATCTCTCCTGGCACAGCCAATACTTCTCGATTTTGTGCCAATGCCAAATGTGCGGTGATAAGCGAACCACTACGCAAGCCTGCTTCAATGACCAAAGTCCCAAGCGACAAACCGCTAATGATTCGGTTTCGTCTCGGAAACAAACTAGGGTGAGGCGGCACACCAAAGCCTTGCTCACTAAGCAAAACACCACCCTTTCGAACGATATCTTTGGCCAACCCTCGATGCGACGAGGGGTAAACACTATCCAGACCTATGGCACAAACAGCCACTGTGAGACCCTCTCCCGACAAAGCGCCTCGATGGGCAGCTGCATCAACCCCCAAGGCCAAACCACTCACCACCCCCAGGCCCTGCTCAACCACCCCCAAAGACAAAGCATGCGCTTGCCGCAAGCCCGAACTGCTTGGATGCCTGGAACCCACCACGGCCAAAAGCGGTGTGGATAAGGCTTCAACCGGACCCTGAACATACAAACACACCGGCGGATCGGAAATCTCGAGCAAAAGCTTGGGATAATTAGGCGAATCCCAACTCAGAATGGACCTACCTTTTTCAGCATCACACCAGCTAAGAGCTGCTTGCACTCGCTGATCGGAAAGAGAGACCAAAGCCTCTTGCCTGAAGCCTCGAATACCGAGTTGTGACCACTCAGACGAGCTAAGCTCAAAAAGCCTTTCAACAGAACCCACATGCTCAATCAAGGAGCGAACACGCAAAGGACCTAAACCTTTACTAAAAGACAAAGCCAGCCAATGCTGTAACGCCATAATTTTCTCCTAATAACACACACCTGGGGGACAACCCGATTACCGACAGTTGTATCCTCTCATATCAATCAAAAAAAAATACCGTGCTTTTTACCGTGTTTTAGGACACGCCCTAGAATCAATCGCTCCTTTTTATTGCACTTTTATGTGCCAGTGTTAGACTACTGCCCGTCGATAAAAAAAGGAATATGAATCATGCGCCCATTTTTTCAAACTGTTCAAGCAGGTTTTCGCCGCCTCCCCTCGACTATTGAATACATCGCAGGTGGTGCTTTGCATGCCATGCGAATTAAAAAATTGAGTCGCTGGTTCGTAACAACATCTTTGTAGACAATGACATTACTGACTACTTAGAAAACCGCCATCTAACAAAAGCTCTATGCAATTCTGGCATACAACGCCTTATTCAAAATGACACCCTAGCCGGCTTTAATGCCAAGCTTTTAGCGACACTTCCAAACAAAGCGCTTGAAACGCTACTAAACCCTCGCATTCAAGCTTTGATTGCTGTTGCTTACCTAAAACCTCATCACTACAACAGACTCAACGCAGCTAGAGCTAAAGCCTTACTCTCTGACTCAGTTCAGCAATACATCAATAGCGGCCTTTATTCCGTAGACTGGATTTTAAGCTTAAGCAACACTGCTTCCAAAATCTCTCGTTTAGTCATTCTGCCTGAAGCCACGATCTCTCAGGCAAGCAAAGAATCTGAAGCTTTAAAAATTAGAGAAGATCTCAAGGAGATCTTCCGGACACCCTCTAAAGCAGGAATACTCCATCTGCTACCATCCCACGTTAGAAAAATAGTCTCTAACCCTTACAAACCCGACGAACTCACCAGCTATACTTACTTACCAATAAGAGCGGAGACCGACCTAACTCCAGATGAACAAGCAGCCATCCTTAAGAAACCTAGCGTCCTGGCGCTCTTCAAGAAACGACGAATCACTCTCTTGGAATTTACTAAGCTTGATCCTGCTTCCAAACAGGCCCTAACAAACCGCCACATTCGCTCACTGATGCATTCACGGCATCTAAGCCCAGCTCAATTAGCGATGCTTAAACATACCGAGACCATTGATGCCTTAACACACGGACCAGCGCAAAAGCTCTTTAAACAACGTTTTTTCACCATCACAGAACTTGATGACATGACCGAATGTGCTCTTAAAGCACTCAAGCATCCCATGATCCGACGCCTCCTTCGAGATGGCTTTTTAACAGTAAACGACATCACCGATGAAAGCTTCGATGAGTTTGTTCTTCAGGCATTGCAACATCGCAGAATTAGACAAGCCATTCGCCGTGGCGAAACGACCATGCAAGATGTTATGAATTTCATTGAAGCTGATCTTGATACAACTGTTAGAAAACTAAAAAATTCAACGCCAAAAGAAGAGAGCCCAAAAAGCTTAGAATATCAAAACCTTCTTCGCAAAACACTCAAACACCCCATGGTTCAGCGTTTGATTCGACAAAAATATGTCTTACCTTCTGAAATCCATGGCATGAACGATGAACATCTCAAGGCGCTGCTAACTCGCCGAGTGCGTCTTTACATTAAAAAGGGTTTCTTGTCGGTCAACACATTTAACGATTTAGATTCTGGACAATTAATATCACTGCAAACCATGCCTCTACAAATCAGACGAACGGCTTTTTTAAACACACTCAACCCCAACTCTTACCTTGCAGCAAACACTCTCGATACAGCACTAAACGATCCTGACATCAAACGTTTAATTAAAGACCGTTACCTAAACTTAGAGAATCTAAAGACATGTTTCCCGTTTTTACTTGAAGCTCTCTGCGATCGGTCCCACCCTCACCACTTAGCCTGGTTGATTCGTCATGGATACATCACCCAAAAACACTTTGAATCAACACCCAACTCTGTCTTAGCTGCCTTAGGTACCCCTGAAGCCTCAAGTCTTGTGTTAAAACGCTATCAACCTGCCTCTTTAGGAGGTTACATCAATGTAGGCGAACTTAGGCACGCGAATCCAAACAATTCCAAAGCCTTAAGTGTTCTACTCACAGAAAACCCCGACACATCCCTCATTGAAAACGGACTCTTCACTACAGGTCAACTATCTTGTGTGACAAAAGAAGGCTTAATTGCCTTGCAAGATAACGATGTGAGAGCTCTTTTTTCTGCAACACTCGAACCAAACCGCATTTTTGCTCCCTCCGCACCTAGCTTTAGCAAACATGTCTGGCAAGCTCTAACTGATCCGAATATTCGTGAGCTCATTTTACATGGCTGGATAGATGCAAAGCATCTTATGGATTACAAAAACTCCGAGATTCAAGAAGAGGTCATCTTTCAAAAGATTCACGCTACAGCTCTTAAGAACAAACACATCCAAACACTCATTAAGCAAGGGTACTTAACAGCAACTAAACTGAGGGAAACTGATTCTGCTCAGATTAACGGTCTCATGGATAGTGCCGAAGAAAGACAAACCTTTAAAAACGCAATCAATTCCAGCAACCCCACTCCCTGCAACCAAAACTTTGCGCGAGTACTGGCTCTGGAAGGAATCACTAGCAAGATAGGCAAAGAGATCACAGCTGAAGAAAGCCGGCATTTGCCAGAAAAAACGATTACTAAACTATCTCAAACTGACAATGCTTTGCGTTCTCGCTCAAAAGCAGGTTTGTTTGTCACTCCTGCAAAAGAAGATGCCGATATCACAGCAGATGACACATTGGCCCCCATGGATAAAGCAAAAGCTCTGTTGCTGAATCACTACGGCAATAAACTCAACACAGAAGGCTTAACTCCAACCCTTGTGGAGTTACGAACCATAGCGGTTAATAATACTGAGACCTTCGATGACACTACTCGTGAAACGCTTATGCACTCCATGAATGCAATAAGAGCCGCTCAAGCGCGCGCACCTCAACAGCTGACAAACAGAGAATCGCTTGCTTTGTTATTTTTAGCCATGCAAGAAAAAATGAGCACCTCTCCAGAAAACACATCCTTAGCTCAGCTAGTGCACGTCCTTGCTAATGGTTTTTGTGCTGCCAAACAGCAAGAATCAAGGTTTCGAGCAAAGACAGTGCCACCAAAAGCTTTATCAGACTTCAGGCTTGCCACAGCGTTTGATTTCATGAAAAGCCACATCCCTGAACTTGAAAGTCTCTCAACCAAGCCCTAGGCTTTTCCTCTCTCTCTTAGTAACCACCTCTTGCTTTCGATGGGTTCATTTTATACAATACACCCATCGTTATCAGCTTATTAGGAAGAGGTCATGCTTGGTCGTTTAATCGGACGCTTCGCTCGCGCAGCAATCAGACAAATAAAAAGAATCTTAACCCACTGGCACATCATTCAAGAGACGACTCTTTTCGTCAAAGCAGGTATCACTGAAGCGCAATTCAATGCCTTACCAGAAGCTATACGTGAACTACTGCAAGCCCACCCCGCCGTTTGCTCCCTAGTCAGAGAAGCTTACTTGCCGCTAGATGCTCTTCACGAACTCAGTAACAATGATGACCCCCGACACGCTTTAGAGAGGACTCATATTCGTGAACTCATTCAAGACAGATACCTTAGCATCAACGATACGTTCACTGTCACTCTCTCAGAAGAAGCTTTTTCAGCTTTAGCAGATTGGCGCGTCGAGCACTTTCTACGGCAAAACGGTCATATCACACCCGAACACCTGGGACATTTTACTCCCCACGCCTGCCTAGGCTTAAAGCGTGCTCCTCTTCGCTCACTTATCCGACAAGGTCATATCACCAGTGAACACCTAAGAAGCTTTACTGAGGAAACACTCAAAGCTTTACAGCATGGCTGGGTCCGCCGCCTCCTTCGCCAAGGTTTCCCCATCATCTCAACCCTAACAGAACCTGGTTTTTCAGAAGAACAGCTCAATAAAAATGCCCTTGAAAAGCAACTTAAAGGCTCTGGTGCAACTCGCTTTAGACATGCTGGTGTAATGCAGCTGCTTAAAAAACACAAACTCTCTTTTAATGAGCTACGTGAGCTAGAGCTTCCGGCCTTTGAAGCACTAAAGAATCGAGGCATACGCCTGCTTGTCCAAGATGGCTTCATGACCATGGATCAACTCAAAGCTATCGTTGCAAAGCCTGAGGCGCTACAAGCCATTAGCACACTGGCAGTCAGACAGAAAATGCGTAAGGCTTACTTCTGCGCGCAAGACCTCATCGATAATCAAGACTTCTGCAACAACCTCAACGACCGTCGCTTCCGGTCTCGATTAAAAGCTCATGGTAGTGACTCAAGACTCACCCTACCCATTCGAGTATTGATTAAAAACCATCGCCCTGTTCGTGGCTTTCTAAAACGTGGCTGGATCACTGTAAACGAGCTTAGATCAGTTCCAGACAGACCCACCGAAGACCAGGCAACCCCTCTTCTCTTATTTAAAAACAAAAAGATTCAAACCTTGATTCGTCAAGGTCATGCGCAAGCTCGCTGGATCTGGGGTTTAAAGCCAGAAGCTGCTCGTTGCTTTCCTCCTTCCTGTAACGGACGATTAAACCTAGCCGAGCTCATAACAAAGCGCTATATCAAACCCGAGCAACTCAATGAGCTCTCCAAAGAAAAATGGCAGTATTTAGCTCGCTACAACTTTCGCTTACTAATTAAAAAACGTTTACTTAACATCGATTCATTTAAAAAGCTAAATGACAACGAGTGCAAAGCTATCGATAATAGCCTTACCCCTGAAGAAACTCTAAGTGACATAACACAGAAACGAGAACTTGAAACACATGCTTATCTTATCGCTGACACTGTGACTACTCCTCAAAAAGAAAGCATGGAAGGCTCTTGGAGTAATCTTCGCGAGACTCATAAACTAGGTCCCAGTGCCGTCAAGCACACTTTAGATCAACTGGAAACAGACTTAAAAGAGCTTCCAAGCAATAATAAAGAAGACCTAAGTGGAGCAGCTACCATTGTCCATCACATCCGACAATTAAGTGATGCTAAAGGCGATAAAAACCAACCCACCCGCTTAGCGCTTTTGGCTTTGGCCATCAAAGTGGGTAGCTTCAAGGAAGGAGGCAAGCCTCAACATATACTAAGTCTTTTTGCTGGAGCCCTACTAACAGCCAAAAAAACCAGACAAAATTGGCAGTTCCATAGCCTTAGCTTTCTAGCACCTCACTCTCAAAACCAAGAAATACGAAGCCCTCAATTTGCAACAAGACCTGACAAATAATTGATCGTTTTTGCACCGCCGATTGTTCTGGTAGACTAGAGGCTTGTTGCTTCAATCAGGCGAATACTCATGAAACGATTTTTCCAAACGGGCGCTGCCCTCGTTGCCATTGCTGTTTTACTTGTCATCTTCGTCCCCATGGGCGTTGGGCTACTCTTTGTTCATGATTACTACCCTCGCCTAATCCGTGAGATAGCCAAGCAAGATCACCTCGACCTTAAGCTGGTCAAGTCTCACTGGGGTTGGTTTTCTAGCCATGCCACCTTGAGTCTTCAGATGGAAGGCTTTGACAAACCCTTTCTTATTCACCAAACCATTCGCCCTGGCCCTATTGTGTTTGTACCTAATCACGGACCAAAACTCACCTTTGCTTGGATTGGCACGACCCACCAAGGCAAAAAATTGCCTTTCTTTGGTGACACTTTTGTAACGCCCTCTTTACGTACTCATCTGCAATCACCAGGTGTGCATCTGACCTTCAACAACCAGATCATTCAAGCCTCTAAGATTCGCTACCATCGCATTGATGGGCATAACAGTCACGAACAGACCTTAGCCGCAGGCATGGTGGTGATTCATAGCAAACCAACAGCCGCTCATCCAATCAGCGTGCAAGCTTCTGGCGTTAGTTACCTCACTAAAAAATCGCTTAAAAACAAAAATGAAGAAAGCCTCTCTCGCATTCATGCCAAACATTTGTATTTAACTATTCCTCGCTTAGGTGTGTGGGAAGCCAACAATATCACCGGAATAGTCACTGAAAAAAATCACGACGATAGAGTTAGTTTTGCTTATCACCTAGATGCGGACAAGCTCTTATCACCCATGATTGCACCACGGCGTGGATCATTAACCTTATCCATTAATGATTTGAACAAACACGCTTTAGCAGACTTACTTAAAAAATTACCGACACTTTCTTCACATGGAGCCGCTGAGCAATTTTTGACTTTGTATCTCATGATGGGAGACTTGCTCTCTCATGGCGCTCAGATTCACTTAAAACAATTTGTCTTAAGCTCACCGCAAGGGCTCATTCAAGTGACTGGCTCTTTGATGCTGTCACCTGTGACTAAAAAAACAAATAACCCTGCAGCTGAATCACTGAAGCATGCCAAAATGATTGTGCAAGCTACCTTGCCAAGAGCGGTGTTTATTGATTTACTCACACAGCATGCAAGCTTCGATGCTATGCGTCACATGAACCAACAAAAGCCAATCTCTCATAAGGCCATTCAAACAGCTGCTAAAAAAGTTGCTTTCGCTCAAACCATTCAGTGGGCCGCACAACGCAACATTGCCGTTAACAACAAACAAGTGAGCTTTACCTTAATACTTGAAAACGAGCATTTGTATTTTATTGGTGTTGATCAACAACGCCGTCCTTTGGTTTGGATGGTAAGTACGAAGCCTCACACACCTTCGAAGCCTTCTCAAAAGAAACACGTGGTAAATAAAGTTAAGGCTAAATCTTGAAAGATCACTAGTTGTTACTTCGTAACAACGGATCAAGCCTGGGTCCCCTACGTCACTGTGTTTCTGGGGATGACAAGTGGTGGGGACTATTTTATTTTCGCCGGAGTACTCGCGCTTGACGCGGATAACCGGAAGCGCAGGCTCAACATAGACAGTCAACAAAAGAGACAATGTCGATCTATAATAAAGGACATTGATTTATTTTTTTAACTGCCGAGGCGAGGCGAGCAACGAAGCGCAGTGTACACGAGAGTACATGAGCATCGGAAGCGCAGGCTCAACATAGACAGTCAACAAAAGAGACAATGTCGACCTTAAGTAGGGTTTTCTAAGCTTAGAAGCCCTGAGTTATACTCATACGAAAATATCTCTGCATAACGTCCCCAGTCAATCACTGTTGTGAGTACATCTTCTGCTACTTTACCACTTAAGTGCTGTTTCAGGATATCCAAGAAGTGCGCTTCGGATGCAACATGTGACTCTCGCTTATCAAGCGTTTCTCGAATAAATTGAGCAAGAGGTACATTAGCTAAAAGATGATTGGCGAAGATGTGTTTACGTTGCAAAATATCTGCTCTTGCCAATGACAAACCTTCTTTTGTTAGAGAAATATCGCCCTCAGACACTCTAGCCAATCGCAGCATTTCCAACATTTCTGTAATAGGAAACATGTCATCAATTTCTAAATGGCATTCTTCGGCTAACTCTGGCAAATCCACACGATCCAGATCGCTATGACCCATAATGGCTTCCAAAAAGCCCATCATTTCAGAGATGGTTACTTTAGGCAATCGATAAAACTGATCCATATTGTCGAATTGAGCACGCTCAGTTGTTTTAACCAAAGGTGTTGTCATTAAGCCATAGACATCATCAACCAACTGACGAAACTCCGACGACTCTGTATCTCTCGGCCTAGGCATATCAATCGCTAATTCAGAGCGCACATAACCGGGATCATGAGCAAACACTAAAATACGGTCAGCTAAAATCACAGCCTCTTCAATATTGTGCGTCACAATAATCACACTTTTGATATTTGTTTTTTCAGATCGCCAGATATTGATTAAATCGCCACGTAAATTTTCGGCTGTCAGAACATCCAAGGCAGAAAAAGGTTCATCCATTAACAACACATCTGGGTCAACCACTAAAGCACGAGCCAAGCCCACCCGTTGAGCCATGCCACCCGACAACTCCTTTGGATAAGCTGATTCAAATCCATCAAGACCTACCACGTCAATGGCAGCCAGTGCTCGTGTTCGACGCTCTTCTTTAGCAACACCTTGTGCCTCTAAACCTAACTCTACATTTTCTAAAACAGTTAACCATGGCATCAAAGCAAAGTTTTGGAAAACCATGCTTAACTCTGGAATAGGCTCCACAATAGGTTGCCCACAAAAAACAACTTTGCCTGAGGTGGGAGGAATGAGTCCTGCAATGATTCGAAGCAGCGTTGATTTTCCTGATCCGGACCGACCTAAGAGGGCAACAATCTCACCCGAGTAAATATCAAAATTCATATGATCCAATACCAACAGCTCACTCACACGCGGCTTATTAAATGTTTTTCGAATATTGGATACTGAAATCAGAGGGGTTTTATCTACCATCACTCACGCTCCATCAGTTCAATTGAAACCGTTGATTGGCCAAGCGATACAGAGGTCGCCAGACAATACGGTTAAATAAAACAACATACACAGACATAACAATCACTGCATACACCAAATGCCTAAAGTTCCCTTGCTGCGACATTTCCGTTAGGTAACTACCTATGCCCGTGGCATACATGTGGTGTTTACCCCACTCAACAGCTTCTGCAATCATACTAATGTTCCACGCACCACCAGCTGCCGTAATCGCTCCCGTAATAAAGTAAGGAAAGATACCGGGCAAAATAAGACGCTTCCAACGCAACCAACCTCGCACACATAAAGTATCAGTAACATCAAAAAGTTGATTGGGTAAAGCTATTACGCCAGCAATCACATTAAACAAAATGTACCACTGCGTTCCTAAAATCATTAAAGGAGACGTCCAAATGTTCACATTTAAGTGGTAATGAATAATCGCCATGGTGACAACAGGAAATAATAAATTTGCTGGAAAAGCTGCAAGAAACTGCGCGACCGGTTGAACGTAAGCCGCCAATTTAGAACTACGACCAACCCAAACCCCAATAGGTACCCAAATAATCGAACTGACCACAATAACAGAAAACACGCGAACAGCTGTAACGGCACCCAAAAACACCACATGCCAAGCATCGTGCCAAGTCAGAGCAACGGCTAAAAACCCATACAAGCGATACAAGCCAACACATAACGCAGACCCTAACGCAATATACAGTGATACCATTGCAAGCAATCGCCAATAATAATGTTGCTCTACTTTAAGTGTGACTCGCTTTTTCTGGACCCAACGACCATTAACAATAATCTCCCCTACTTTAGAAAACCATCGCCCTAAATACTGAAACAATCGTGTTCTTTGAAATAAATCCAACACCAAAGAAGAGGGTTCAGTTTCAAGTGAACTTTGATGCATGTTAACTTTTTCAGACCACGCCATTAGTGGACGAAAAATCAGTTGGTCGTACAATAAAATCACCGCGAACATAGCCATCATCACCAACCAAATAGCATGCGTATTCGCGCGCTCAATCGCCAAAGCAATATAAGAGCCCAAACCTGGTAAAGTGATTTTATGATTGGCTACAGTAAACGCTTCGGATGCAACCAAAAACACCCAGCTACCAGACATAGACATCATGGTATTCCACAACAAACTCGGCATAGCAAAAGGTACTTCTAATCGCCAAAAACGCTGCCAGGCAGACAATTGAAACACATGAGACGCTTCTTTTAACTCTTTAGGAACCGTGATCAGACTCTGATAAAAACTCAAGGTCATGTTCCAAACTTGCGCTGTGAAAATGGCAAAAATAGCGGCGCACTCTGGTCCCAACATGCTTCCTTTAAACAGCACAATAAACCCAACTACCGTGATAGATAGAAAGCCCAAAACAGGAACCGACTGTAAAATATCGATAAGTGGAATAATGATACGCTCAGCATGCCGACTCTTTGCGGCCCAGGTTGCAATGGTGAACGTAAAGAGTAATGAACAAGCCAACGCAATCAACATTCGGACCACGGTACGTAACGCATAATAAGGTAGATACCGAGCCTCTAAATGAATCGGCAAATGTTGTCCAACAGAAAAATGACCGAGCATGTGGGAAGTAGACCAAGCCAAGGCAGTTAAAACCAGTAGCACAATCACACCCGCCAGCAAATCCCAGGCATTTGGCAATGCCCAGTCGAATGCTTCGTATTTATGGTATTTACGACCCATACGGCGGTGAAAGCTCATCGGTATCTCCTTGAGAGAGTGATGACAGCCGACACTATATCAGGATCTAATAAAAAAAGCGCCATCTTGAATGGGGGTTGCTTTTTCCATGCATAAGCTCTGGCTAGATCAGCAAAGTCTACAGGCAAAACTCAGAACTCAAGCTCTGGCTAGGCTAGCATTTCAATTTGCTGCTCATCGTTAAGGTCCTCTGAACTGCAAAACCAGCCATTCAGTACCTCTGTGAGCTCATCAACACCGCTACGATCTAGTGATGAAAACAACTGCAAGCTCACCCGATCATTAGCAAGCAAATCAGTTAGCTCAATAGTTAATTCTTTCAATGACTTATTGGCTTGCTGGCGGGTCAACTTATCACTTTTAGATAGCAAAACATGAACCGGTAATTCAGAAGAAGCAGCCCATTGGATCACTTCTCTATCCAATTCTTTTAATGGATGACGCACATCCACAATCACAACCAAACCTTTTAAACACTGACGCGTTTCAAGATAGCGATTCACGTGCTCTTCCCAACGCTTTTTCACCGTTGGAGGCACTTTTGCATAACCATAGCCAGGCAAATCGACCAATCGAGCGCTGTCATCTAAAGAGAAAAAATTAATCATTTGGGTGCGCCCAGGAGTATTACTGGTTCGCGCCAAACCTTTGATGCCAGTGATGACATTCAAAGCGCTGGATTTACCTGCATTTGAACGACCAATAAAGGCAACCTCTGCACCTAAGTCAGACGGCAAGTCTTTGTTTAACAAAGCACTTTTTAAATAACTTGCACTCTGATAACTCGGAGGTCGGCTGACTGATACCATAGAAGCGGACATAAGAAACGCTCGTTGTGGTGAACTAGCCGCGGAGTATAGCACCCTTTTTTATAAAAGCACACTTAAATGGGCCTTATCCGAACTGAAACAAACTAAAAAAAGAGCAGTCTCTTGACCTCTAAAGAATTCACCCACATGATAGTGTTATCACATGTCAGGAAAGCCTCATGCCTAAACATCAGATTCGTGCTGCACTCATTAATCTTATCCTAGCTATCACTGCAGGCGTGCTGCTGTATGTTCTGCTAAAACCAGATGCGACATCGCAAACAAAGCCAAGCATTCACCACATAAAAAGAATGCACGTCTCTTGGCGTCTAACGGGTATCCTTTGGGATCCTACTGATCCAAACAGCAGTGCTGTGGTCATTCAAACACGTAACGGAAAAAGTAAACTCATTGACAATCACGGCCACATAAACGCTCAACAAACCATCTCAATCATCAATGCAAAACAGGTGGTGGTTACTGAAGGAAAACAAACACTAAGGCTTTGGCTAAAGAAACAATCAGCGACTTTAAAGACTTAGCTCTACACTGGCATTCATGTCTCTTGAAGGACCTCCCATATTAGCCAAGAATGATTCCCCCAAACCTACCTTTTTTGGAGAAGGACAACGCGCCTGAAGACAAGTAAAGAATTGCCTAACAATAGGCGCTAACTTTTCATAGGAATTATACGCTTTTGGCGTTAACACATAAGCCTCTCGGACAAGCGTCATGCTTAACGTGATTCCTGGATTACGATACATCCATGTTAAAATCGATGCCAATGTGTCATTGACTAAATACTCTCCTGCTCGATCTGCTTTACTATCACCTTGAAGAAACAATAAGGCCTGAAACGCAACGGTTCCAACCATTGTTCCACAATAAACTGCCATCACAACAACTGATGCAAACTGCGCGCAATCACACTTATCTTTAACGGATGATGCCTGACTCTTCTTCGGCAAACTTTTCTCTACGTCTTGCTTCTCTTCACTCACTTTTTGTTCAAGCAAGTCTTTCAGCTTTTCTACTGTGGTTGCTTTGCTTCTATGTTGAGACAGTGGTTGCATTTCTAAAGCTGATTTCTGCTTACCCTCAGCCAATGCTTTCTCTTCATTTCTTGGGAAATTAGTGTAAAAACGACGCAACCACACATCAGACAAGCCACCTATTTTAGGCAATTCTGGGCGACATGTAATATAAAACAAAAACGATACGGTCGCGGTATTCAAACTAAAAAGAAGAGAAGCAGCCTGAATAGCTGCTTGGTTCGGGTCACTTATACCTATCACCGCAATCAGCTTATTAATGGTGTGAGTCATCGCTCCCCAATAATACCACACTTGAGAAAACCCAATAAAGCCTTGATCCAAATCACGCAATACTTTTAATGTCCCTTCGGCGCAAGGTGTGATTGATTGCCAACGTCGATTACCATGCATGATTCTCCGAAGACTTTTATCGAATTTTTCTTCAGCTCTCGTTAGAGCAGGCCAATAGTCTTTTGTTTTATCCCCAACAAACGTTTTTCCTGCTGGAAGAGGCGCTTGTTTTCGACAACGCTGAATAGCCCCCTCCAATGCATTAGCTGTTCCTTCAATTAATCGTGGCCCCGACCAAAGCACATTAAGAAAAGTATAAATTAGAGCAAACGAGACGAACCCTATATTTATTCCAACGTTATTGCTTAAATCTGTGTTATTTTGATGAGCAATTCCTGGCGTCGTGTTATTCCCCCATACCGATGGACCATCTGAATTGAGAAACTGACCAAGCAACAATAAATAAAGCCTTGCCCCACTAGCTGCCCAAAACATAATGTTGACAACATGCCCTATAGATAAAGCTGCTGCCATCCAACGATGCGTAATGTTTGGACCTTTAAGTCGATTAAACAAAAGACCAACCGTACGATTCCACACATGAGAAAAAGAACCTTCCACAGACAATCTAGGAAGGGCGCCATTAAATGTCGCTGCTAACAAAAACTCGAACACCCAAAAACCCATAGCCCCTGAAATAGCATTTTCTGCCTGAGTATTGTTATCTCCTACCCAACTATCGGCTAACTGCTCTAAGCTTTTATGCGTGCCATAATAATAAAAAGTAAGGTAAACAGCCACCATAGCAAATCGAGTCAGAGCAATGATAGGGGCTAAAAAGAAAAACGATACTGTTTCACAGCGAGTAATAGGAAGTTCATTCTTAAATGGCTGCTTCTGCTGACTGTCTTCACGCACAACGAGAGTGCGCCCTCCACCTTCAACGTCTCTACCTGACATTCTTTTATTCTCATATAATGATTACCTGCTGCGAGTATACTGCGTCTCTTAACGGCTGTCCCCAAATAATATGATATAATCCTGAGTTAAGGTTGGATGTTTTTTTAACACACTTTCGCCTGTCTCACGCTAAAGATTTCCAGACATAAAAAAAAGCAGGTGGGAGACCTGCTTTTCTCGAACTTGCTGCTGTTACCAACCTACATTACCAACATCAACCAGTCACTTCATTACCTTGATACTTTTACTATAGCCTCTGAAAATTAAGGCTAGCTTAAAAAAAAGGCCCTTTTTCTTTAGTTTTCCTTAGGAAAAAGGAAAAAGCTAAGTGCTTGATTTCTCTGCGCTTTCGGATTTCTTAAGATCAGACATCTTCATAAGCTCAAACCAAGCTTAAAAATACAGTGACATAAGCTTAAATGCACAAAATCCTGCAATCACACAGATCAAGCTAAACCGACACAGCTTAGACGCCATCAACTCAACACACTGACGCTTCCGTAAACATGCTAGAAGCTTATGGCCCTGCACACTTGCTGCTTTCGGCAAAGACTCCAACTCCCAATTTACTGCTTGATTCAACACGATGACTGGCACAGATGTTAACTCTGCCCACACAATGGAAGAATCATCGCCAAATACCAGAACTTGATCTATCTCGTATTGCTTTGTAAGCGCTTTCAAAAGCAACGGCATACTGCTTGCACTCACAGAACACCCTTCATGCTTCCCATAACGAATACGACACCAATCACCTTCATAGGCAATCGTAAGCAGCCCTTCAGACCAAGGTAAAAACAAATAATCTGGGTAAATCGCTTTCGGCAGGCAAGGCAAAGAATCAATCTCGGAAGACAAGTTTCTCCACTGCTTTTTTGATATCACAAAACCGTGAGACTCCTTTGCAAACGATTTCTTCTGAAGAAAAAACAATTGCTCCTCTAGAGGTTCTGCCAGCGTTGGCTCTAAAGCAAATTGTACTGCTGGTAGCACACGTTTTACACGAGCAGGAAAAACAAGGTGAAAGGAGCGCGTTAAACGACCATCCACAGCAACCACAAAAGAGTTATCTCGCTCCTTGATGTCTTGAGATTGACTCACTACCTGACCTGACTCATCAACAACTAAACACTGGTTGCGTGACGCGTCTTTAAAAACTCTGTAAATAACTGTCATGATAGCTCCTCCCACATGTGTCACCCCCAGGAACGATGTAACGTCGGGGACCCAGTTTCGATGCTGCTTGCATGACATGCAAACGAAGCATCTTTAACATTATATCTCTTCCTTGATTGATTCATCTAAGCCTCGATGATACCACCGAACAGACCAATGCCAACTGCCTTTTTGACCTTGAAAACGAACACATTGCTGCGATGAATAGTATACATCACCGCGTTGACTAAGCATGCTAATAAGAAACGAATGATTCTGCTTTACAGATTTTTCGTGGTGATCAGTTAACATCTCTTGACACAATACACCATGTGGCGTTGCTTGCACCCATAGTGCTGTTTGACGATCATCAACGCTTTCCAAATCATGATACGGCAGTTGCAACTGCCGACTCACTAATTGAGTCATGGCATTCGCATACATTTTTTCTTGATCAGACTTCATCGATTGCAAGGTCTTATTACTTTGAGCGGCATGAAGTCGATAACTCGTACTCAGGCCAATGCCCGCTACCACAGCTGTGAGCAATGCTGTGACTAATAAAGCTAATATTAATACACCACCTGTTTGCCGATGCATCATGCGCTCCTCCTTGGCCAAGCGCGAACAAGCGCAGCGCCATTCCATTGCCCCTGCTCTGTGATAATTTCCCAAGCCCAAACATGAGGCCAAAATAGTTTTCGATTTGATAAGCGTTTCTTTTCTTTTCCAAGAAAGCGTATCGTCAAAGAATCAATACCCTTCCATTGATTCGTTACATGACCGTCTTCATGGGCAATGTGATCGCCCGCAGGCCAAACCATCCGAGATAAAATATTCTCATTAAGTTGATAACACACTCGATGCCAACTCTGCTTTGCCTGATACCGCTGAGAAAGCGTCGTCCAACACCACCGTTGATCGCCAACATCAATCATCGCGCTTCGATCGCCAGAACGCCAATGAATCGCAAAAGGCAACATGCTACTAATATCGTGATCCAACAAAACAGCCATTTGATGTATCGGCACACTTGCTTGAAGCCTATGGTCGCGATGCGTATTCAAACGCGTGATATAAGACACTAAACTCACCAGCATCACTGCTATTAAACTCGCGATAGCTAAAGCAACCAAGCATTCGATAAGCGTCATGCCTCGCTGTTTATTGATGCGATGCATAATGCCACCTCATGGTTTGTTGCGACAAACACAGTTGCGATTTCTGTTCGCACACTGTCACATCAATACGATCAGCAATGGTTTCTCGCGATACAAAATTAACTGTATAAGTCCAAGAAAGAGGGCCTTCTTGCCATTCACCTCTCAAGGGAGTTTGCGTTGCAGACACAGATAAAACATTACCTTTTACCATAGCCACCACACCATTCATCACCACATCTGACCAAGCATACGCACGTAAACGCTCTTGCAGCTTAACATCCCGATGACAAAACAAAAGTACTCCCACGCCAAGCACAGCAACAATGACACACGCAATCAATACTTCAATAAGTGTAAATCCTTGTTCTGACTTTTTTTTCATGACTCCACCATGATCCCTTTCCACAAAAGCCAGCATCTATCGCCACGAACATCACACACACTCAAAGACATTGGTGATACTTGGCCGTCGGGATAAATTAAAACTGTTTGTGTCGCCATCTCTTTTTTTAAAAAGAACCATCGTTTAGGCCAAAGACGTTTTGACTGCCAGGGAAACCCTTTAAGCGGCATCCATTGCAACTGCCCTGATAAAGAAGCCGTCCATTGCTGACATTGCCAACCCTGAGCTGATACGTCACATGAGACTCGCATGGAACGTTCTGCTGCTAAAGATCGCATGTGCTCCCACGTCTTACTCAATGTGTTTAAGCGAATACGTTCTGAACTTAATTCCCAAGCATGCATACGCCATGCAACAGCCCCAACTGAAACGCCAATAATCACTAATACAATTAACATTTCAAGTAAGGTCCATCCAAAAGAACGCTTCACCTTTGTCATGATTGCCAATCACCTATCAGTGTTTTCTCTGTGCCACTTTCTCCATACGTAAAAAGATCAATGGCCCCATGCTCTCCAGGATTTTTGTACTGATAGGAATGCCCCCACGGATCTTTAGGCAAGCGTGTCAGATAACCTCCTTCCGGCCATTGCGTGGGTTGAGGATCTGTTTCTGGGCGAATGACCAATGTTTGAATCCCCTGCTCTTCCGATGGATAAAACCCATTATCCAAATGATACAAATCCATGGCATTGTGAATGGCAAGCACGTCTTGTTTCGCTCGAACTCTCCGAGCCTGCTCTGGCCTAGACATGATTTTTGGAACAACAATAAGAGCTAAAATACCAACAATCACAATCACGACCATCAGCTCAATTAAAGTAAACCCTCGTTGAGATAAGTATCGTCTCATTATCATCTCCTCTCTAAGACATTCCCGACAATTGATCCATTGAAAATATAGGCAACATAACCGACAACACAATGAATAAAACCACACACCCCATCACCAACATCAGTAAGGGCTCAAATAATGTTAAATAACGTGTCATGCGAGTCGATAACTGGCTTGACTGCCATTTTGCCACTTGACTCAAAGCATCCGAAAGGGCTCCTGTTTTTTCACCGCAACGCACCATCTGAACGCACATCGGAGAAAAATAGCTCGCCTCTCCTAAAGCAGTTGCCAAAGACACACCTGCTTGAATACGAGCCTCTATTGTGTCAATCCTTTTTCTTAAAGGATGCCATTGAACTAATAATGATGCCGTCGTCAGAGCTGTACTCAATGGGACAGAAGCTGCTTGCAACACACTTAATGCACGAATAAATCGGGTGGTATTAATTAAAATCACAAACGATTTAATTCCTGGAAAACGCACGAAAAGGGATAAGACTCTTTTTTTAATTACTTTTGCATACAACGGACGACAGAACACAGCCGCAAGTATCATCAGCAATATCAACCAACCAAAAGACTGGCAAGCCTGCGATATCTCTAACAAAAAAGCAGTGGGCCAAGGCAGCGCTTGATGCGTGTCTTGCAAGGCTTGAATCATCATGGGTACCACACGCCACAATAAAAAAAACACGACCATCAAAGCGACCGACGTCATGATCAAAGGATATAGCAAAGCTTGCTGAATACCTTGCCGCATACTAGCTTGCTGCTCTGTATAATCAGACAACGCTTCTAAGACCTGAACTAACTGCGAACTTTCTTCACCCGCTTTAACCATCGAGGCAAACAAAGGACCCAGAAAAATCTCCTGTTGCTGACATGCTTCCGATAAAGCATCGCCGGACATCACCGCATGCTGCAAAGACAAAGCCAACTGCTTTGCCTTAGGGTCTTCACTTTGCTCAGCCAAACATGACAATGCCTCTGCAACTGGAACAGACGATGCCAGAAGTGTTGCCAACTGACGCGTGAACAACGCTCTTTGAGTATAGGAAAAACGTTTAGAAAAAAGAGGCTTCCTTGTTTTCTTTTCTCGCATGCGAAGAACCGAAATATCTTGATCCCGCAAACGTTGTCTAGCTTGTTCTGCTGATATCGCTTGAATAGAGCCGCACACAGGTTTTTCTTGGCAGTAACCACCATACTCAAAGCGCTTCATGCATGATCTCCTGCTCGGGCATCAAGCGCAACCACTCTTGCATGCTTGTCCTCATATTTAACACCGACGAACAAGCCGCTCGCGTTAAGGATACACTTTGTTTTCTAGCCAAGGCATATAACTCTTGCGATGATGCTTCTCGATGAATGGCTTCAGACCAAGTGGCATCAAGCGTCAATAACTCAATCACTGCGAAACGCCCTCGATAACCGCTTTTCTGACACACATCACACCCAACAGGTTCTGCCACCCAAATAGGTTCATCAGTCAAGCACCCCAATAACTCACGCTCTCCCTGCGTTGCTAAGCGCTGCTGCATACACACTTGGCACAACTGCCGAAGTAAACGCTGAGAAACCACTGCCGCAACAGAGCTTGCCAACAAATAAGGAGGAACCCCCAACTCTCGGCAACGGACTAACGCATCAACAGCTGTATTGGTATGCAAGGTTGATAACACTAAATGGCCCGTCAGACTTGCTTGAACAGCTATGGATGCTGTGTCTTCATCACGAATTTCACCCACCATGATCACATCTGGGTCTTGACGCAACAAAGCCCGAAGGCCTTTTGAAAACGTCAACCCAATCGCGGGGTTCACTGGCGTTTGTGCAATGCCGCTTAAGGTGTATTCCACAGGATCTTCAATGGTCATCACATTGCTAGTGTCATAATTCAACTCTCGCAAAGCAGCATACAGTGTTGTTGTTTTTCCTGAACCCGTAGGTCCTGTCACTAAAATCAAACCATGAGGCCGCTTTAATAAGTTCTGCAACTGCAACACATGTTCTCTCGAAAAACCCAAATCATAAAGACGCATGGGGGTTTCTTTTTTATCAAGCAAACGAAGTACCGCTCGTTCACCGTATTGCGTTGGCAAGGTGGCTACTCTAACATCCACGTCGCGATCAGCCAGTTGCAAACTCATGCGACCATCTTGCGGCAATCGCTTTTGAGCAATATCAAGCTCAGCCATCACTTTAATGCGCGACATCAATCGAACAGCAACGTCATAGGGTGGCTGCAAGATAACTCTCAGCTCACCATCCACACGTATACGACAACTCACCGAATCTTGAAATGTTTCTAGATGGAGATCTGAAGCGCCCTGCAAAATGGCTTTCGCAAGCATCGCATGCAACAACTGAGTAATCGGCGCTTCATCGTCTGTTGCCATCAAGTCAGTCACTGCTGGCATACCCGCTGCCACATGCTCAACAGAGTCATTTTCAAAACTGACTTTTGCAGATACACTGCCTTGCTCGGTACAATAATGCTGCCATGCTTCTAGTGATATTTTTTCCCAAAGCAATGGCTTTAAGTAAGCTCGAGATATTTCATTAATCACATCCAGAGATGGTGCTTCATCGCAGTAGCCAATCGTGACTGACGTATCAGACACGTCCACTTCTGCCACCTGATAGCGCCTACAAAACACCAATGGCAAACTACTCACTACCTGCTCCTTTTGTGAGGTGCGGTTTAGGGAATTGCTTCCAAACACTTTTATCTTCTTGCTTGGCTTGATCCTCTAAGGACAAATGAGAATGCATCAGCGCCTCTTGCTTTTTAATCGCTTCATACGCTTTCTTGCTAACACTCACACCATCGGCTTTATTCTCAATGATAATCGGCCTGATAAACACCATCAGGTCTCGTTTTTCAGAATCTTTACTGTGATACTTAAACAATTGCCCCAACAAAGGAATGTCACCCAAGATCGGAAGCTTTTCTATTTTCTTTCGCAGCTCATGTGAACTCAAGCCCCCAAGCACCAACACATCGCCGCTATTAACCAACACACTCGTATTAATATTGTTAGTGTAAATAGTTGGGTTCAAATCCGTTGCGCTTGTGTCATCGTTTGCTGAACCCAAGGAATCATCGGTTTGCTTAATCGTCAGGCGTACTGCTTTTTCAGGTGTGATCTGAGGCGTCACATCTAAGGTTAAGGTAACATCTTTACGATCAACCTGATTATACACACCATCTTGCACATACGGGCTACTCGAACTGCTCGATGTATTAGTAGACGTATAGTTACCGCTGGTAATGGGAATGTTTTTACCTGAGCTAATCGTGGCTTTGTTATTGTTTAAGACCATGATAGAAGGCGTTGCTAAAATGTCAGCGCTACCTTGCGATTTCAAGGCATGCAAAATATTTGCCAAACTACCACTTTTAATAAAACCAATACCATTGGTTAATGCCGTACTCAAAGCAGATCCTATGCCCCACTGCCACTCAAATCCTAAATGCGCAATGTCTGTTTGATCAATCTGAACAACCAAAGCCTCAATCAACACTTGATCTGGACGCACATCCAACTCTTTCACCAAACGATGCACGGTTAGCATGTCATGTCTGGCCGCATGCACTAACAGTGCATTGTTCGATGGCTCTGCTGTGATCATCAGATGCGTTTTACCATTCTTAGACGTTGTTTTAGGATCACCTTTGCTTTTACCTGTCATCATGGTCATCAGTAATGGCGCCACATCCCCTGCTTTCAAATAACTTAAAGGAATAACTTCACTGGCAGGCATACCATTGGCTTTTAGCAAATCAAGTTGTTTTACTAAACGCTTCACTGCTGGCAGTATTTTTTTCTTGCCATGCAAAATAACCGTGTTGCTGTCTGAATCAACCGTGATTGTAACGCCGTTGTATTCTCCCTTCGTACCTGCTTTTTCCATCATGGAACGTATGACCTGCGCGACTTGCGATGCATCGGCATACTGACAAGCCACCAAATCTGTTTGTGCCGTTTCTTGCTCGTCCATTGCCAAAGCCAATCGCTTCACTGTTTGCACGGCATGGCGACTACCTGTGATTAACAAAGCATTACTGCTTGAAATGGCACTCAAACTTCCCCACTCATCTAGCAGTGGGCGCAAGGTTGGTACTAAGGCATAGGCTTTCACTCGCGACAAAGGAACCACATCAGTCACCACACCCTGACCTTGTTTACTAGAGAGAGGCACGGCATATTGTTTTGCTTGTGAACTCGGCAATACTTTTTGAAGGTTCGGTCCTAAATCAACCAGTGCATAATGCAGACTGGCCAATTCACTCAAATACGCTTTGAATAATTCCGATATAGGCAAGGGGTTTTCTGTGACTAATGTTATTGTCCCATGCACATCTGGGCTCAATAAAATAGTGCGCTTCATCATGTGAGCAACAGCATCTGTCACCACACGAATATCAGCCCTTTCAAAATGCCATACCAATGCTTTTTCTTTGCTTTGCTTTTTTATAGACGCAACAGGCTTTGGCTTTTGAGACGATACCGACCCAGCCACAGCAACACTTCCAAGTAAACTTACAATTGCCACTCCCTGAGCCAACCAATATCTTGCCACATAACCTCCAACTTGCTTTTGTATATAGTACTGAGTGCGCCCTCAGCGTCAAGTTAACTGGTTTTCTTAAAAGGACATTATTAAAAGATGCTCTTTTTAAATGAGGATATGCTCCTAATAATCAAGCAGTTAACACACCAACTGACAGCTTAAGCTGCATCCGTTATACTCAAGCCGGTTCGATCATAAGGAGGCCCTCATGCTAATTACCCTACGTCAGCTACTCGATGAAGCCGCACAAGCACCTACCCCGTTTGCTATCCCTGCTTTCAATATCAATAACTTAGAGCAAGCGCGCGCTATCATGACAGCCGCTGATCAAACCCGTTCTCCGGTAATTATTCAAGCCTCTGCAGGAGCCAGACGTTATGCAGGTAGTGCTTTTATTCGAGCAATCAGCAATGCCGTTCAAGCTGAGTGGCCACATATTCCTGTTTGCTTGCATCAAGATCACGGCGCGTCTCCTTCCGTTTGCTTTCAATCCATTCAAAATGGATTCACCTCAGTGATGATGGATGGTTCACTCGAAGCAGACATGAAAACCCCAGCGAGTTACGAATACAATGTTGGAGTCACCCGTCAAACCGTGGACATCGCTCATGCTTGCGGTGTATCCGTCGAAGGCGAGCTAGGTTGTTTGGGTTCTCTCGAAACCGGCGAAGCTGGCGATGAAGATGGTTCAGGCGCCGAAGGCATTTTATCGCGAGAACAACTGCTCACCGATCCCGATGAAGCCGCTCGTTTTGTCGCAGACACGCAGGTCGATGCGCTAGCCATTGCCATTGGCACAAGTCATGGCGCTTATAAATTCAAACGCCCTCCTACAGGCGACGTATTATCCATTCAACGCATCAAAGAAATCCACGCTCGCATTCCCAACACCCATTTAGTGATGCACGGTTCTTCTTCCGTACCGCAAGATTGGTTAGCTGTGATTAACGAACACGGCGGCGCAATTCCAGAAACCTATGGCGTTCCACTCGAAGAAATTCAAGCAGGCATCAAACACGGTGTGAGAAAAGTGAATATCGACACCGATTTACGTTTGGCAGCCACCGGCGCTATTCGTCGTTACTTTAGCATGCACCCCGAACAGTTTGATCCACGTGGCTATTTGGGCGAAGCCATCAAAGCCATGAGTGACATCTGCTTAAGTCGCTTTAACGCCTTTGGCTGCGAAGGCTGGGCTGATAAAATCACTCCCAAATCACTAGAAGACATGGCAAAATCGTATTAACGTCATCCTGAGATAGCAACGTAAGCTAAAACTGTACCCAGCAAAAGTAAGCTGGACTCAGAGACTGGGTCTGATGCTCAAGTCACTTATGCAGCAATACCCGTTAATTAAGGTTAACTTAATAATGAAGTGGCATAATGAGCCTTTGACAATCCAGTAACGTCTCATACGGAACCTCCATGAAAAATAACAGTAGCTCTTTAAAATTACCACCTAACTTACTCACATTAAAAGAAAATCTTGATAAAATAGAGAGCTCTATACAATCCATTATAAAGTCTGATGTTGTGCATACAGGCACGTTTAGAACGGCGTTAGCTCTCGTTTCTGATAAAAACAGAAGAAAACTTCTAGGTTCGATGTTAAGCGATTTAAGCACTAAACTGTCTACACAAGAAAAAGCCCCACAAAGCGACGCTAAAAGCCATGCCTTGAGAAATACCTACACTGCTCTCCGAAGGTATCGAGAACACTTAAAAGCAGCTCTTCAAGAAGAAAGAAAAAGAAGAATTTCAGCTTTTATTGCAACATTACATCAACACATCAAAGCAGATGCTAACGGCAGCAAAACCACCCCTGGCATAATCAAACTCAAGGCACAGCTACAAGAACAACTACAAAATGTTGTGACCATCGCTCGTGACTCTGTTGATCTGCTTACACTTGCACGTAACATAGGAAATGCCCTACAAGAAAAACCCTCTCTAAGTGAGGATGATGAGAAACGCCTAATTTTATTTAAAGCCATCTGGAAACAACAACGAACTCGCCCCAAAGAAATGACTCTTTACCAAAGTGAACACCGTTCAGGAGATGAGGATACAAAAGCAGTTCGCTTATACGACGACGGCATTTTCTCTTTTGACGACCTCTGGCGAGATGCAAGCTTAGAAAAAAACACTGACAATGCCCGTAGCCGACTCATGACTCAAGAAAATGTCCGCCAGTTAGCTCAAGATAATTTTAAATTAGCCTCTCTTTGGATTTCTCCCGCCGAACACGACAGCACTCTTGTCGACGGAAACCCTACGCCACACATCTCTGAAAACGTACATCCTAATTTTGCCTATTTCTTTCTTTTTTCTAGCCTAATCAAATGCACCCCCGCACATTTTTATACGCGGTCATTCGAACAGACCTCTGCAAGAAACAACTCCTGTGGTTTTCATTCAACAGCTCAGATCTTAGCATGCATGAAACTTATTTCTCCCGAGCAAATGCTAAGGGCTGTCAAAGCACAGCTCGGCGAACATATCAAAAAGCAGCTATCTGACGCCATAGGAATCACAAGAAACATGTCTCCTAAGAAACTGGATTCATTCCTCCGCACCCTGAGCGAATCCAAAAAAGAGCCTCCCGCTTTAGTCATGGCTTTAAAAGGTATCGTTTCTCTTGAGATTGCCGTGAAAGAAAAAAGCCCAAGCCTTCTAGACTGGCATGTCACATCTCTTCACGAAAAATTAAACGAATCTAAGCCATCTAAAAAAGAAGAACACTTTACTCATCTGGCTACCGAATTCAACAACCTGTGTGATGCCTTAATGGCAAAAGCTAGCTATGACTACTGCAACGCACCCGCAGGAGCAACATTCGACATAAGCCCCGCCGACCTAGCAACCATTACAGTGAAAGACCATTCTCAAGAAGTCAAAGTCACTTTCCAAATATCAGCACACTCAAACATGAACGATATTAGAGAAACCATTGCTAGAACCATAAATAAACCTGCCAATGACTTTCATGTAATCATACCCGAAGAGCTGGCCGAGACAGCAGAACCAGAATCTCTTTTTTCGTTCATGCCTATCATGAACTTGTCTTTTACGCTTGTAGACAGCCCTGAGAAAGAACACGGTCTCGCCAGGGAACAACAGCGGCAACAAGCAACTGACGAAAGAACAGCAGCAGACAAAACACAACAAGCTGAAGATTCTGAAAAAATAAAAGTTGAAAAAGCTGCAGTAGATTCAGAAACGCAACCAGCTGAAAATTCTGGAACACTTGCAGTAGCACCTACCGCACAACACACTTCAAAAGCGGCAAAACCAAACACTCCATCAAAGCCTTTTTTAGGAGATTTACCTTTCGCGACTATTGCTAGTTTTACCATAATGGCAGCTTGCGTACCTGGAGGCATTCTTTCCATTATCAATCTGACTGACACAGGCGGAATCATTCTAGGTGTATGTTTATTGGTCCTTGCCGCTGCGACAGCTATTGCTGGCACTTACTCTGCCGTACAGTGGGGAGCAAAAAATCGCCTCTTCAAATCCTCTCAAGCAGAGAAGGTGCCGACAGTAAATGCACACCCTGAAAAGAAGTAACGCCGTTGCCTCCGGATGACACACTTGTAGAAACAATCAATTCCAAGAAAAAGGGTTGTCAAGTACGGCGGCGGTAGCGCTGCTTCCAGTGCTGACCTCATGTGTTCTCCCTTTTTTTTCTGGAGGAGAATCTTCAAAGACCAGCCTGCGAACGCCCAAATCGTCCCCACTGCTTGTAACTCCCTTCTCGCTTGGAGGAGATTGATTATTTCCTCGAGGTTTCCAAAAGCTAGGTTTTTTTACACCTGGCGTGGTTTCGCTTGCAACTGGCACGGTCTCGCTTACTGTGGCTTCGCGTGCAACCTCTTCTCGCCTCTTTTACCTTCTTGCTCTAATACGCTCCAAGAGCGTGCCTACCCCAGAAGCTTCTCTTTGGGCTTGCTTAAGCTGCTTCTCCGCAAGCTCTTCGATGGATGGGGTACTATTAGGTTGCGTCTTTGCAAGCTCTTCGATGGATGAGGCGCTATTAGGTCGCGTCTCTTCCCCAGCTTCTTCCGCAGCTTCTTCTACCGCTTTTTCTAGTCCTTTAGTAGCTTTAAACATTATTCACACCTCAGCTGGCATCGTACTCAAGTGAATCCGGAGCACTAGCAGACCCATTGTAGCAAAAAAAGCTCACAAAACAATTGTGTCGGCCTACTGAAAATGTAGATTAATTGACCTGGATTATCAAGAGTTTCAGCTCTTTTCACATTTTAATGCGCTATGGGATTAATGTCTGCTCACTTTATCCCTTAGTGTTTAATCAGGGGCTTATGAGGGAAAATCTGCCTTAAAAGATTGACCATATCGCAAACAATCAGTACACTCCGGGATCCTCTAGGGGTGGTTTTTTTACGAGTTAAGTTTTTGGTGGTTTAATTATGAAAAGTGGAAGTGCATCAAACTCATGGAAGGTTAAACGCTCTCAAGATATTATCAAGAGTAATACGCAAGGCACAAGCTCGTCCGGTGGTGGTCAGAAGCAACAGAAAAAAGAAAGCAGCTCAGAGAAACCTCACAATAAAAATCGCGGGGGAGGAGCAGGAAAACCTACCCGAACACAGCAAAAGCGAAAATTAGGGGGAGTAGCGAAACCTCATAACAATAAAAGTAACAGTGGAGGCTCAGCCTCTAAATCAAAAAAAATATCCAGAAAACCCAAATGCACCTTCAATAACTATGGCACAACCCTGAGGCGCTTAGACAGCCTTGCCAGTTTGTTCTCTCTCAACACAAGTCACACAGCTTGTGTTGCCACAGCTCTTTACAAAGGCCGGATATTCATTGCAAGCAATGAAGCAAAAAGACAGGGCCGTGAACGAGAAAACGCAGCCATGCAGCGCGTGCATGGCTTCATTCTAAAAAAAATAAAGCTTGTTCGCCGAGTGTTGTTTCACTTTATGGATGGCATTGCTTTTAACAGTGACCCTAATGTGTCTGAGGTAATGTTAACGGACAAAATGCAACGATACATAGAAGGAGCAATTCAAACAATAACACTCGAAACAAATGGTGGCTATGATCTAAGATTAGACGATACCATAGAAGGCATTAATCAAGAGCAGGTGTCTTTAAGAATGCAGCAAAGGAACCTCGTAAAGCTGATTACACACACCTTGCTTGGGGTACTAACAGGGGGTCGCAAAGGATTTAGACAAGAGGAACTACATGCTCTGCTTTTTTCAGATGTTACTTTTCTATATAGAAATACAAAAAGCCTTGACTTAAAGTCCAGCCCACATGGCGGCCCTTCAAGCTTGCATGCAGAACAAGCGTTGTTCAGCTATATCAAACGGCGCTATGCTGACAGAGCAGGTCGTTTAAATGAAACGCTTTCTATTGGTATTTCGAAGTTATGTTGTCAGGTCTGTGCTCAGGCTTTAAAACATGAAGTAGATGTTGTTGTCCGTGGTGAGTCAGGCCAGTTTTGGCCTTTTGTATATGACTCAAAAAACCGCGCCGTGGGCGTTCCTACAACGCAAGTAACTAGATTTGGTGCTACATTAGCTCCTGAAAGCAGAAGCCCCGCAGGGTTTATAAAACAACTTCAAACAAGCAATCGTAAATACCTCACGATCTCCCACCCTGAAGCACCAACAAAGAGAATACGATTAGAAAGCGAAGGCGAAGCAACTTTCCAAACTCGGCAAGACCTTAACTTTAGACGTCAGGTATTAGGCTCAGGTAGACGTGATTTAGAACGCGTTGAAATCGCCATTAGACAATTTTGGCGTGCTGAATCTAATAAAGCTAATGCGCTTCAAGAGCAATTCGAAGCTCAGCTGGAGAATATCCCAACTGATACATCCGCTGATTCCAAACCTGTTTTCAAAAAGCTGTTAACGCTCTTCAATCAAATAGATCAGTGCATGAAAAATCAACGAAGAGCAGCAGAGTTTTGGACTACTTATTCTGGCAAACCTATCCCAGAAGCAAGTAAAAAAGCAATTGCAATACGTTATCAAACCCGTCAAGAACACAGCATGGTACTTCAAGAAATGAGGATGGATATTCAAGAACAACAACAACGTCAACAAACTAAGCGTAATGCTCTGCCCGGTGGAGCTACAAAAGTAAACTCGCGTGAGGCAGTTCTCCTATTAGAAGCAACTCCTTTAGATACTAATACTGGAGGCTGCGCCAAAGCTGAAAGCAACGCTAGTGCTATGCCTGAAGAACTAAAAAAAGTGGTTAAAGGAGCACAAGAAGCGGCAAAAAAAGAAGAAACAGAATTCGTTGAAGAATACCATAACATTTTAGGAAGGCTTAAGAGCTTCGAGATAGACCTCGCTAGAAAGAAAGCAAATGCAGCGCACAATCAACCCCAAAAATCACCTTCTCGAACATTGTTATACTGTGCCGTTGCTTCAGCTGCAAAACCCTCTCAAAAAGAAAAAGCAAAAGAACTTGATAAGCACGTTAGCTCCCTTACAAGTAGGCGCCATTTTTCCCAGATAGCCCTTTTCTTTAATGGGCAAATTCCATTTTCTCAACTAATACCTAATTCTGAGCCTATTATACCTTTTAGAGAAGAAGTGATGAATCAAGGCAACACCGTTTACAGAGCCTTTACTGGAACCGTGATAATTGGACGTTGTACTATGGTAGCTCGCTATGACTCAACACAAAAAGAAACTCGCGAACTGGCTCAAAGGCGAGTTATGACTACAGGCAGCCACTCTAGCAGTACAGGTCTGTTTGCCTCTAAAGCCAAACCTCGAAGCAATCCCTCTAAAGTAACTCGAACTGTTAGGAGTAATGCGCACCTTCCAGAAGGTTCGCCTAAAAAGAGTAGCCCCACAACAGTCATGGCATCAAGCTCTTCTTTAAAAGAACAAATTAACGAAGAAATGTGCGGTCAAAATGAAGTCGCCAGGACTATAAACTATGCTGCTGCAGTCTCTTGTAACGTTTCTCGTCGTGCAAAGCTTCCCTTGTCACCCAGATCAAAAGTAGCGCAAGCGCAAGCACAAGGCGAATCACCTAGAGCAAGTCTCTAATTATCACCAAAAAAATAAGTGCAAACCTTCACAAAATTAACGAAGTGATCCAGCCTCTTCGTGATCAGTAATATCAATGATGTTGTTGTGTTTATCCACATGCACCACTTTTGGAAAGAAGTCTTTTAAATCGCTTTCACTAAACTGTGCATAACTGATGATAATCACCAGATCACCCACCTCTGCTAAACGAGCCGCTGCTCCATTAATACAAAGACAACCACTAGCTCTTTCACCTTCAATCACATAGGTTTCAAAACGTTGCCCGTTATTAATATTTACAATCTGCACTTTTTCGTAGGCAAGTAAATCTGCCGCCTCCATCAGATCCTTATCGATGGTGATCGGACCCACATAATGCAAGTTGGCCTCTGACACAGACGCTCGATGAATTTTACTTTTACAGAGAATACGATTCATAAACATTCCTTAAAGCTCGGGGTCTTTGACCAAAACGAGAGCATGCTACCATGACTCATCGCAAAATAGCAATTGAACGTGAGTAAAATCGAACCACACTCCAAAAATGTCAGGCAAAAATAAAGTATGCTCCGAAAATAGCGAACCCCTTTTAAAAAATCTTTTTTACTCCTTTTAAGTACCCTAAACCATTGCCTAAAACACCCCACTTTGTTACAATAAAATCATGCATTTAACTTAAATGGAGGCGTGTATGTTTACTAATAAAAAAGTTGAATTAAGTCAATCTCTTTTGGGTGAAATGGAACTTCCGAGTAGAACTGCTACATCTCATGAAACAGCACAAACTCAGGCAAACCATAAAAAACAGAAAGCTCAAGCAGCCCAGAAAAAATCACCCCCCTCAACGGGAAATACGAATAATGCTGTTGAACTCGGTGAAGCAACACAAGCCCCAGCAAGAGTTACTACTGTTGAACTCTATGATCCCACACGCCGCCCAATAATTATTAACGGGATAGTGCTTGCTGTTTCAGTAGGTCTCATTGTCACTGGAATAGCTTTAGGTGTGTTCGCAGCCTCTGGCAAAGAAAGCGTCAATATTTGGGCTCTTCTGTTAAGCGTCGGAGCTACTGGCACAGCTATGTCTTCATATAAAATTGCTCGCCTACGGCATCAACAACCTGACAGTCATGGAGCTTCATGTGCTGATATTTTGTGTAAGTTTTGGAGAAAACCAGACACTGCTAGTCACTACAAGCAAGCTAATGATAAAAACCAACCAACAGATGTTGAGATGGGCCTACTTTAGTCTAGCTCTTGCCTACCATGACGTGTTTTGTTAGGATCTAGGACATACACGTCATGATTTATGTATAGGTGTTTTATGTCCTCAGAATCTAATCCTCTAAAGCAAAGCTTTCTTGGTGATTCTCAATCACATCAAGAAGAAAATAAAAAGCTAATAAAAACAAAGAGAAAAGCGCCATACCTCTGCCCTCAAAGGCAATGCACTCACATTCCGTTTAAAGTAGTTAAAAATTCCATTATCATTGCTTTTTCTTGCGTGGCTTTTATCGCTGGCATTGCCATGCTTGATGCTACTTCTAATTTTGAAGACGACAAAGCTCGTACCGGAATTGCTGTTGCCGGATTCTCACTTCTTGTGCTGAGTCTTTTAGCTTGTGTTTCCTCTGGCCGCTCTTTTATAAAAATGTGTAAGCAACACGCTTCTTCGCATAGAATGCAATACTCTAGCGCTCAGCCTCAAGAACACAAGCCTAATCAAATTGTTCCTGTTTAAATCGCTGAACAAAGCTACCATCTTACTGCAAAAGGCGAAAGTCATTTTTTTACTCCCCTCTGGCTGCCATCCCGTTGTGAAATAACTCCCGCTGTGAGCCATGGAGAGCCGAAGGCGCAGGCGAATAGTCCGCGATAGCCACGGATTTTCTATCGAGCGTAAGCGAACATAGAAAATCTTTACGTGGCGTTGAGTCACTTGAGAGACCACAGCGTAGTCAAGCCGTTA
>JAJRRL010000048.1 GCA_024279495.1 Gammaproteobacteria bacterium
GAGAGACCACAGCGTAGTCAAGCCGTTAGGTTGCGTAGCGTGGGTGACGAGGACGAGTCGCGGCACAGATAACGATCGCCTTCGCGAGTCGATTTGCGCTAGGATGGCGTTAATCTATCTCGAGCGGTGCGATACACTTGGGCTTTCTATCTGCCCGTTGACACGTGGGGAAAAACTGGTAACATACGGTCTCTCGCAGCTCTCGTCTGCACGCTGGGGTGTCGCCAAGTGGTAAGGCACGGGGTTTTGATCTCCGCATTCCCAGGTTCGAATCCTGGCACCCCAACCATTTGTTTTCGTCTGCCCAAATTGGTACACTGCTTTCCTTGAGAAAGTGTGGAGCCTCTTATGTCAGATTCTTCTAAACTCCGTGTGTTTCATGGCAGCGCCAATCCGGAGCTAGCTAATTCTGTCTCGCATCATCTAAACATTCCTTTAGAGAGAGTTCTCGTTGATCGTTTTAGTGATGGTGAAATCCGTATTGAGGTACAGGAAAATGTGCGAGGGCGGCACGTATTTCTTATTCAGTCCACCTGTAATCCTGTAAACGACAACCTTATGGAGCTGGTTTTGCTCGCAGACGCTTGTCGTCGTGCTTCTGCCGCGAGTATCACAGCCGTGGTTCCTTATTTTGGTTATGCTCGTCAGGATCGACGAGTGCGTTCAGCCCGTGTTCCTATTTCTGCCAAAGTAGTCGCTGAAATGCTGGAAACAGTGGGTGTAACTCGTTTGATCACGGTTGATCTACACGCCGATCAAATTCAAGGTTTTTTCCGAATCCCTGTCGATAATGTGTATGCGAGTTTAGCTTTGTTCACACAAGATGACCTGCCATCTCGAGTTGAAAACCCACTCATGGTTTCGCCGGATGTGGGAGGCGTTGTTAGAGCTAGAGCTATCGCAAAGCGTTTGGACGATAATGATTTGGCTATTATCGATAAGCGACGTCCAGGCCCAAATGAAGCCGAAGTCATGCATGTCATTGGTAAAGTAAAAGGCCGTCATTGTGTGATTGTCGATGATATTGTGGATACAGCGGGTACTTTATGTGCGGCTGCAACGGCTCTGAAAGAAAAGGGAGCTTTGTCTGTTCGTGCTTATTGTGTGCATCCAGTGCTTTCTGGCTCGGCTGTTATGCGTGTTGATGGCTCTGATTTAGATGAGTTGGTGGTTAGTGATACAATTCCGCTCAGCGAGGAAGCATCTCAGTGTTCTAAAATCCGACAGCTTTCCATCGATAGCGTTTTGGCCGAAACCATATTACGTATACATACCGGGCGTTCAGTGAGCTCTCTTTTTATAGATGAGTAACTTTTTCTCTTAAAAATCAAAGGAATAGCGTCAAAAAGAGGGGCTTTGAAAAACCGGTGGTATTTAAGTCGAAAAATGAGTAGAATTGGCCCTCGCCTGCGCCTTATCTATCTTAAAAGGGTCTGCAAACCTAAGTTGTAAAGGGGAATATAAATGAGTCAAGTAATCGCACTGACTGCGCAAAGCCGTTCAGAAGTAGGAAAAGCCGAAGTACGACGACTTCGTCGTTTGCACTCTCAAGTGCCAGCCATTGTTTATGGTGGTAAGTCTGAGCCTAAAAGCATTAAGTTGCCAGAAAATGATGTTTTGCGAGTCTTCAAATTTGAAGCAGCATATACACAAATGTTGGATCTGAGTATCGATGGTCAACACGAAACAGTTGTTGTTAAAGATGTCACCATGCATCCTTTTAAGCCATTGGTCGTTCATATCGACTTTTTGCGTATTGAGAAAAACAAGCCAATCACTATGCGTGTTCCTTTGCACTTTATTGGCGAAGACAAAGGTGTTGGTGTTTCTGCTGGTGGTAGAATCTCTCATCTTATGACAGATCTTGAGGTCACTTGCCTTCCTGCTGATTTGCCAGAGGCAATTGATTTGGATGTGCTTGCTGTTGAGATTGGTCAATCATTGCACCTGTCTGACATCGTTTTGCCAAAAGGTGTTTCTTTCAGTCAAGTTCTTGGTGATGAGAACAACCACTCTGTTTACAGTATTCATGCTCCGCATGTTGAAGAAGAAGAGAGTATGTCAGCACCAGTTGCGCCTGAAAGCGCCTCAGCAGAATCAGCTGATTCTGGCTCGTCTGAGTAAACATTAGGGGAATGCCCTACCTAGAGGGCTTTCCCTTCTTATTCTTAAGTACAAAAAAGCGCTTGGTTTTCCAAAGCGCTTTTTTTATTGCATTGATTTTTTATTGGCAAATCAGGGTTTTTCTTACATCTGTTTGCTGTTCTAGATCAATAGATAGGCTTGCAACGAGTGGAGAGCATTTTTTTTTATTAGTAGTCATGCGAAGCGCACTAGTAATGGCTTTCTTGGCTGCTCGCACAAAGCCGTAACGAGCAATGATAATCACAGCAGCTTCTTGCAAAGATTCAGCGGAAGGCTTGGGTGATAGCAGAGTTCGTAATGCTTTTCTTAATCTGCTTTCAGCGCGTTTATGGGCTTCAATGTTGGCTCGGTGTTCAGGTTTCAGTTGAAGTTTGGCGACTTGCTGAAGTTGAATTGGGCTTTCGAGTAATTGCGCAGCGTGTTCTTCAGTGATGGCAGCATAGCCAGTTGAAGCAACTTGGTTTACTGCGCCAAGTAGGGAAGTGGCACCTTGATTGATTTTTTTGACCAGCTGATTGGCTGAGATAGTGCCAAAATCCCATGATTGGCCAGGCAAAGTAAGTGATGCTTGCCGTTTGAGCATTGGATTTTGCGCTATTTTTGGCTCTTGCGCTGCTTCGAGTAAAACGGTGGGGCGTAAGGCCGGCATTGTGTTAGAAAGTGCAGTGTGTTCATTGTCGGAGTCATCATGTGACACAGCAATATTACCGGATATTTGATTATCAGCACTTTGCTTAGCGGTTTCTTCAGAAGCTTCTTCTTCGCTGATCATGAGGATGATTTCAGTGATCATTGTCTGTTGTTCTTGGTGCCTTCTATTAAACTCTTTTTTGTCAGCCGCTCTTTTGATGGCGTTTTCGATGATGTCAGGTTTTGTTGCGATGGCCATGATTACCTCAATGATGGTTTATCTGGTCTGAAAATATGGGATAAGATGCTGTTTTTCTTGGCATTTACCACTTGAGCATTATCAAACGTGCACTTCACTCTACCAAAAGGAATAAGAGAAGTACATCCTGAGAGAGGCTGGGTTTAGGTACGAAAGATGACTTTGGTGATGAATGCGGTATGATGGGCAGTCTTACGATAACGCGGGGAGTGTGCATGACATTCCAATTGGTGGTTTCCCTGGGTAATCCGGGTAGTAAATACGAAAAAACACGGCATAATGCGGCTTGGTGGATGCTTGATACTTTGGCAGATACCTTTCAAGGTTGTTTTGAATCTAAGAAGCCACTTCGCTGTGATTTGGCGTCGGTGACGATTGCAGGTCAAGCATGTCGCTTGGTAAAATCACATGATTACATGAATGAAAGCGGTTTTTGTGTGAGTGCGGCGGCGCGATTTTACAATGTGCCAGTCAGTAATATTTTAGTGATTCATGATGAGATTGATTTGCCAGTTGGCGCGGTACGCTTGAAACGAGACGGCGGGCATGGCGGCCATAATGGTCTGCGGCATATCATTCAACAACTAGGAAAGTCTGATTTTGCGCGTTTGCGTTTGGGAATTGGTCATCCTGGTCGAGCCAGTGAAGTGCATGGCTATGTGCTGCGTCCGCCTAGTGTAGACGATGAAGCTGCCATTTTGGGAGCGACCGAAGCTGCCATGCGCGTGATGCCTGATTTAATGCAAGGCGAGTGGAATAAAGCAGTGCAAGAACTGCATACATTTATTGGAAATAAAAAGGGGTAATCGTTATGGGATTTCGATGTGGATTTGTGGGCTTGCCTAATGTGGGTAAATCAACCTTATTTAATGCGTTAACAGCAGCCGGCATTGCGGCGGAGAATTATCCATTTTGCACGATCGAACCTAATCAAGGCACGGTGATTGTGCCAGATCCTCGTTTGGATGCTTTGGCCACCATTGTGAATCCACAAAGAGTACTGCCAGCAATGGTAGAGTTGGTAGACATCGCGGGTTTAGTGGCAGGTGCGTCGAAAGGTGAAGGTTTAGGTAATAAATTTTTAGCGCACATTCGAGAAACGCAAGCGATTGCTCAAGTAGTTCGTTGCTTTGAAAACGATGACATTGTGCATGTGTCAGATCAGGTCGATCCGGTTGCTGATATTCGAGTGATTGAAACAGAATTAGTGTTGGCTGATTTGGAAGTGGCTGAAAAAGCTTTGAAAAAAGCACATCGTGATGCCAAAGAGTTGGTTGGCTTGTGGAGTCGTGTGTGCGAACATTTGGGAGAAGGCAAACGCCTTATTACCATGGATTTTTCGGATGACGAAAAAGAATTCTTGGCTGTGTATCAGTTCATTACCTTAAAACCCATGATGTACATTGCTAATGTGGGTGAAGATAATTCAGACGATGATGCAAACTTAAAGGCACTGCGTGAATATGCTAAAGAATCTGGCAGTGCGGTGATTCCTGTGTGTGCTGCCTTAGAAGCAGAAATGGCTCAGTTGGATGCCGAAGAACAAGCTGAGTTTTTGGCAAGCATGGGTATGGAAGAGTTAGGCTTAAATCGCGTGATTCGAGCAGGTTATTCTCTTTTGGGTTTACAAACGTATTTCACCGCGGGTGAAAAAGAAGTGCGTGCATGGACAATTCCGGTGGGCGCAACAGGGCCTCAAGCCGCGGGTGTGATTCACACGGATTTCGAGAAAGGTTTTATTCGCGCGGAAGTGATCGGCTACGACGATTACATTGCCAATAAGGGTGAACAAGGCGCAAAACAAGTCGGTAAGTGGCGACAAGAAGGCAAAGACTATGTTGTTGCCGATGGCGATGTGATTTTGTTCCGATTTAATGTGTAACAGTTAGGGCTTAATTTTAAAAGATCGCTAGTTCCTCTATATCTGTCACCCCTAAGAACAACGTGACTCCACACTTGTCACTCAAGGAATAACCTGACCTCACACTTGTCACTCAAGGAATAACCTGACTTCACACTTGTCACTCAAGGAATAACCTGACTTCACACTTGTCACCCCCAGGAACAACGTGACGTCGGGGGCCTAGCTTCGATCCAGTTCGTGCGAAGCATGAACTAAGGATCTATTATCAATTTATATTTTTAAAAGCAGTGTGCAGATTTGAGCTCACAATAATGTTGGGGCTGGATTTTAAAGATCACTAGTTGTTACCTTGTAACAACGGATCAAGCCTGGGTCCTCGACGTCACGTTGTTCCTGAGGATGACAAAAGGCTAGGGCTATTTTATTTTCGCAGTGCAATGTAGATCAATATCGATAAAACAGACGATTTTACTTCTCTTCAAGGAGAGCAGAGCAACGGAGCGCAATGTACATACGCTGTGAGCCATGGAGAGCCGAAGGCGCAGGCGAATAGTCCGCGATAGCCACGGATTTTCTATCGAGCGTAAGCGAACATAGAAAATCTTTACGTGGCGTTGAGTCACTTGAGAGACCACA
>JAJRRL010000049.1 GCA_024279495.1 Gammaproteobacteria bacterium
CTTGACTACGCTGTGGTCTCTCAAGTGACTCAACGCCACGTAAAGATTTTCTATGTTCGCTTACGCTCGATAGAAAATCCGTGGCTATCGCGGACTATTCGCCTGCGCCTTCGGCTCTCCATGGCTCACAGCGAAGGTAAGGATTAATGAACGTAGATCACAATCCTTCGATTCTTTGCCATTCCTCTTGTTGAGCTATCAGCTATCGGCTCAACGCTACCCACACCTGTCACCTTCATGCGACCAACGGGAATACCATGATGCCATAAAAAACTGGATACAATTTGCGCATGTTCTTTCGACATCGCCAACCCACTTTTACGGGTGTGGGTGATATCTGAGTGGCCAACAACATAAACAGGATAAGGACTATCTGTGTTAGGTAGGTACTTACGAAGGCAAGCTGCAATTTCACCTAAGATGCGTGATGCTGGAGGAGTAAGCTCAGAGGTCCCTATCATGAATAAATTATCGACAGGAATCGTGATCTGCAGCTGCCAACCTTGCTGAACAAGCTGGATGTTATCTATCGATAACTTTGCTTTCCACTCCGCGATTACTTCTGGTGGAACACGCATGCTCCTTTCAAGAACTGCTGGAGGCTGGGAATTTTTATGACAAGCACTAAGAGCTAACGACGCCCCCAAAAGCGCACCTATTAAACAGAAGTAATGCAAAAATTGATTGCGTATTCTCATGAGCCAGCTTCCTTCAACGCTGATCCTGGTAAGCTAATCATAGCAGGTTCCAGGTACTATTTTTTGTGAGGCGCCTTTCGGTAAATACCATCCATATTATTCCAAGGGTCATCGGAATTCATGAATAAAATATTACCATTGCCTTTGAATTGCAGTGTTTTATGTACTGGCTGCGTGACATAATAAATATTACTACGCCCTCGAGAAAACGCTCGCATATTCGCAATAGGCATCACATAAACCATGGCATTACCCTGCGTCGCAACAAACACTGTGTTGGCTTGTAAGTATTGTGCGTAGAGCGTTGAGTGACCAGTCAGCTTAGCTTCAAGATGATTGGCGACACCGGCCAAATAGCTTGTGGATAAACCACTTGCATTAATAATAAGATGAGAACTATTCACCCAATCCAGACGAGCTGATGACGCTCCTGACTGCTTCAACTTAGATAAGCCCACGATACCGCTCAAATCTAAAACAGATGCACCAGACATAGCTACTTCTAAAGCTGATGTTGGCACTCGACGACCTTCGACATGCACTCCGCCCGATAAAACCAAACGATGCAAGGGGCTGCTAAGAGAAACAGTCACCTGTGTTGGCCGCGATAGGCCAGCTGCAGATCCTGATGTAATTGTTAAGACATGCCCGTCGACGCTGTATTGAGCAGATGGGTCTGCATTGGTCATCACGACACGGCCAACGCGCTTGTCACTTGCCTTCAACATCAGATGAATACGACCTGATACTCGAATAGAATCTACACTTGGCAAACGATTCGAGTGGTGATGTCCAGGTGGCCCTCCAGCTAAAACAGCAGTACTCACAGCGCATAAACCGCTGAGTAATGCGATCTTCAAACGACCTTGTTGCATGCGACCTCCTTTCAACAAATGCAAACGGAACTTTCATCATACAGAATCAAGTGCCTTACGTCACTTAATTACCCTAGGATACGTTCTTACAATTGTCTACAGTCTGCAAACACCTTTGCTAAAGACTTAGGGGTTTACCCTAAGAAAGCACCCAAAAGAGCGGAACGAAATAGTTTCATCGCCTGACCGCGATGACTCAATTCATTTTTACGTTCTTGATCACACTGAGCTGCTGAACACTGGTCACTGGGCACATAAAAGACAGGATCGTAACCAAACCCGCCATCACCTGCTGGTTCTTGCAGGATATACCCATGCCACTGCCCCTGCGCAATAATAGGTGAAGGATCACTTGGATGTCGAAGCCAAACCAAAGCACAATGAAAGTAAGCTGCTCGAGCAGCGTCATGGAACTCAGCCATCTCTTGGAGTAACAGCCGGTAACGATCGGAATCACTGGCATCAAGACCCGCATAACGGGCGCTTAGCACTCCAGGAGCCCCGTCCAAAGCAGGAACAACCAAACCAGAATCATCCGCTAAAGCACTCAAACCACTCACTTCCGACGCCGCTCTGGCTTTCAGCAACGCATTTTCAACAAATGTAAGCCCTGTTTCATCAACACCGCAATGATCAAAATCAGATTGTGCCGCGAACGTGATGCCATCTTCTTTAATGTAAGCGCTAATTTCTGATAACTTGCCTTTGTTTCCCGTAGCTAAGACAATTTGATTGGTCATGCCAAGTCTCCCTGCCAATCACCGTTATCTTTGCATTTCGGCGCTTCTGAGTATGCACCGGAAGGCCAAGCTCCCGCTAACACCTGACATGCTTTCGATGGCAAGCTAGTCATGGTAACAAGCACGCGATGCTTATCATCTTCTGCCAACACAACCGATCCACCCCATACATTACCGCTGTCTTCATGTATGAGAAGACCTGAATCCACCAGCTCATCCATGCTCAACTGTGACGCATCTCGATGGCCACGATGCCAGTGATTGGAGGCGACCATAATACGATCCAATTGCTTTAAGGTTGCAGCAACCCGATATTGCTGCCGGGCTTGTGAGTAATAACGAATCCCTACCAACAAAACAGCTGCAGAGACCACCACAACCAACACGGTTTCCAATAAACTAATACCCCATTGGCGTAAGCATTGTTTCATTCAAGCTCTCCTTTTTTATTTGACCACGTCAGTGGTATTGCTGTTTCTAACAAGGCGACTGTCGCCCTCACCCATTCGGTACTACTATTTAAACAAGGTAACAAATGAAACGAAGCCCCTTCTTTCAAACACCATTGCTCTCGCATCGCCAAACCTAACTCTTCTTCAGTCTCTAAACAGTCTGCTACAAAAGCAGGTGAGATCACGACCAAACGACGCACGCCTCTTTTATAAAGGGTATCTAGTAAAGCGACACTATCGGGACCAATCCAGGGAAGTCGACCCACACGCGATTGAAAACCCACACCGTATTCTTCATCGGCTAAATGTAACGCTGCCGCCAATCCACGTGATGTACTAAAACACTGGGCTCGATAGCAGTCTTTATTACCCTCTTGAATAGCAGAGCAAGGCTTAGACTGGCGATCACAAGAAGACTCTTCACAGACAGGTGCAGCCACCTGATTCACTGGCAAACCATGATAACTCATCAGTACAAAGTCAGCTTCAGAGGCCACTAGCTGAGGCTTCAAGAGCGCAGCATAAGCTTGAATGTAGTTTGGGTGATGATAAAAAGGGGGAACCCATTGCACAGCCTCTGCAGGTATACCTTGCTTACAACGAATACAATCCACCTCGCGCAGAGTCGACAGGGTGGTTGCCCTTGCGTATTGTGGATAGAGAGGCATCACAATAAATTGCTTACAACCAATGTCTCGAAGCTCTGAAAAAGCCGTACTAATGCTTGGCGAACCATAACGCATTGCTAAGCGAACTCTACCAGCATAACCCGGCAAACGATTCACTGAACGCGCATGAGAGCTAGCGTGAACCAACAGAGGCGAACCGGCATCACTCCAAATACTTGCATACGCTAATGCGCTTTTTCTAGATCGAAACAAAGCGATTAGTCGACACAAAAACCAACGGATAGCTCCTGGTACGGTGATAACAAGCGGATCGCCCAAAAATTCTATTAAATAACGAGACACCGCTGATCGAGTTGGCTCATCTGGCGTCCCCAGATTAACCAGAATAACCCCTATTTCTGCGTTGTTTTGAGTCATCTCTTACCTTTTCTATACCCAACCGTAAATCGATCTCGCCCTGCCACATCCTGCTGCGTAGTGACCGATTCCCAATGTGATGAATCGAAACACCTTCGAACTGCTTCTCCTTGAGAAGCTCCGTGCTCCAACACTAGCACACCTAGCGCGGCCAAGTAACCCGGGGCATGCGTGATCAAGTGAAGCAAATCTGAAAGGCCCTTTTGCTTGGCGACCAGAGCTGAACTAGGTTCGTGGCTTAACTCCGGCAAATGAGGATCATCCTCCGCAAGATAAGGGGGATTACTAATAATAAGATCGTAACGACCCGACAGAGCGTCGTACCAAGAGCCCAAAGCACAATTAACCATCAAATCTAAACGTTTAGCATTACCTCGACACACCGCCAAAGCTTTGTCACTAACATCTGTTGCTGTGACTGACCATGCCGGTTTCTCACTCGCCAACATCAACGCAATGGTACCGCAACCAGTTCCTAAATCTGCAACGCGCAACGAGTCTGCTTCAGAGAAATGAGCTAGAACCCATTCAACCAAGCTAGCCGTGTCAGGCCTGGGGATAAGTGTGTCTGCTGTAACGCGGTAATCTAAAGTCATAAATGCTTGCTCACCGAGCACATAAGCTAAAGGATAAGCTGCGACAAAACGACTCTCACAAGCACTCAAACGCAACGCTGCTTCTTTTGAAAGTGGCGAATCAAGGTTCGCCAAAATCCAACCGCGAGATTGATCAAAACAATGCGCTAACAGATAATCTGTTTCCAACAAAGCGATGTCGGAATCACCACCTCGTAACGATCGTAATCGATCACGATACGCAGCAATGGATTTATGCATCAGCGCCCAGCTTAGCCATTTGCCCTGCTTTCAACTCGCGAATGAGGGGACCAATCACCGGAGCCATCACACCTTCCATCACATCATCTAACTGATACAAGGTGAGATTAATTCGATGATCTGTTACGCGACCTTGTGGAAAATTATACGTTCGTATTCGCTCAGAACGATCGCCACTACCCACCATACCTCGTCGCAATGCATCTTCTTCTGCTTTTTGTGATTGCTGCTGCTGACTCAAAAGCCTAGCTTGCAACAATGACATCGCACGTGCTCTGTTTTTATGTTGTGATCGCTCGTCCTGGCATTCAACCACAACGCCCGTCGGCAGATGAGTGAGTCGAATAGCGGAATCTGTTTTATTCACGTGCTGACCACCTGCGCCTGATGCACGGAAAGTATCAACTCGCAAATCAGCTGAATTAATCTCAACGGCTTCTATTGTGTCTGATTCCGGTAATATTGCTACTGTACAAGCAGACGTATGCACGCGCCCTTGCGATTCTGTTGCTGGAACACGTTGCACACGATGCGCACCAGATTCAAACTTTAACTGTGAATACACACCTTGTCCGGCAATACGTACAATGACTTCTTTAAAGCCGCCTTTATCTCCTTCATGAGCCGAGACAACCGTGTACTGCCACTTCTGAATCTCTGCAAAACGCGTGTACATCCGAAACAAATCACCGGCAAACAAAGAGGCTTCATCTCCTCCTGTTCCTGCACGAATTTCTAAAAAGATATTGGCATCATCGAGTGGATCTTTCGGTAACAGCAGTACCAGTAACTGCTCACTTAAACTGTTTAACGATGCATTTAAGTCCACAATCTCTTCTTCTGCTAACGCTTTCATGTCAGGGTCGTCTGATTCACCCCGCATGGTTTCTGCTTCTGCTTTAGCTTGTAGATTCTCTTGGTAGTCTTGCCATGCTTTCGCCGTTGGCTCAACACTGGCGTATTCCTGACTTAATTCACGATACCGCGTTTGATTAGTTATCACACTAGCATCACTCAACAAGCCACCGATCTCTATGTATCGATAAGCAATTGCTTCTAGTTTTTTCTTTAGGGAGTCACTCAACATAAAAGGAACCTTACTCAGTGGTAGTGGAAAACAAAGCACTCAAACACGCCATGTTGGTAGCGTGATCATCGGAAACAGCTTCTCGTAGCTTAACCGTTGGCGCATGCAACAAACGACGCGTTAAGTCTTCAGCCAAACGATTTAAAACATCTTCAGACGACATCCCTGATGCCAATTTTAATTGCCATTTTTGCAAGCATTCATTTTTAATGGCAAACGCTTGCGCACGAAATTGCCCAATAGTATCACCAGCTGCCTTCACACGCTGCTGACGGCAATAATGTTCAGAGGCAATTTGAATCATAGACTCTGCTTCAGAAGCAGCGTTCTGTCTGGCTGCTTGGTTATCAGCAATAAGCTGTTGGATATGATCCAAATCGTATAAATACACATTAGGCAAACGCGCGATGTCTGGGTCCACATCACGAGGCACTGCCAAATCTGTTATTAACAAAGGTAAATGCCGACGATGCATAAAAGCTTGCTTGATCATCGGCTGAGTAATCAGTGCTTTTTCTGCTTGTGTCGCTGTGACAACCCAATCCACCGATTGCAGTTGGGTTTCTAGGGTTTCCCAAGGTGCCGCTGTGACTTGATGGGTTTCGGCCATTCTCTGTCCGCGACCGACATGACGATTCAACAAAACAATATCTGTCACGCCTTGCTGACGCAAATGCGTCATGACCAAACCATTGGTATCACTTGCGCCTATTATCAACACTTTAATACGAGATAAATCAGAGAAGAAACGGCGAGATAATTGCACCAAGGCATAAGCCAAAGTCACCGCCCGCGCACCAACGGCTGTTTCATGACGAACTGACTTGCCAACAGAAAAAGCAGCTGGAAAAAGATGCCGCAAATGCACGCCAACCAAACCTTTCTCGCAAGCTAAACCATAAGCTACCTTAAGCTGACCTAAGACTTGGGGCTCTCCCAAAATCGCAGACTCAAGGCCACAAGCCAGTCGCATCAAATGCCTGACACTCGCTATGGAATCATGAACGTAACCTGGCCAATTCACCAAACTACTCCCTGAACCACACTGCTCTACAAACCAATCCAGCACCTGTGTTTCGTGGCAGACCACTGCGTAAAGCTCGGTTCGATTACAAGTCGAGAGCAAAACGGCCTCTGAAACAGCCTCATGAGCTTTCAATTTACTTAGTAAGTCATTGATTTTACTGTCTGATAGCGCCCAACGCTCGCGCTCCGTGATGGAGAGCTGTTGGTGACTGACTCCGCAGGTAATGACAGACGACATAAGGCACTGGTCTCAAATTAACCCAATTTGGGTGGTTAGCTAGCTTGCGGCCCTGATTGTATCTGAAGACGTCTGTATGAGCAAAGAGATGAGGCTTGAGCAGGTGTCGTTTAAAAGTGACACCCTTGTGTGTCACCCTTAGAAACGCAATATCCCACATGCGTCACCCCCAGGAAGAGGTGACCCCCACGTGTCACCCGAAGGCAACAGCGTGACGTCGGGGGCCTAGCTTCGATCCAGTTCGTGCGAAGCATGAACTAAGGATCTATATAAATTTATATTTTTAAAAGCAGTGTGCAGAGTTAAGCTCACGGTAATGTTAGGGCTGGATTTTAAAGATCACTAGTTGTTATTTCATAACAACGGATCAAGCCTGGGTCCTCGACGTCACTACGTTGCCTTCGGATGACAAGAGGTTGAGGCTATTTTAGAATCAAATCTTTAAAGATCGCTAGTTGTTATTTCATAACAACGGATCAAGCCTGGGTCCCACCCGCCTTCGCTGGGTGCAGGCTCTACGTCACGTTGTTCCTGGGGATGACAAATGGTTAGGACTTTCTGATTTTCGGCTGTGCTACCCGTGTCAAGCACGAGCACTTCTACGGAGTAGGCCCTCTCTAGCGCTTTGCGCTTCGTTCGGCATTTTAATTTATTCGTTTGCCGGGATGACAGCTCAAGAAAGCTCACATAAAGGCTAGTTTTTTTAAAGGCTACTGACTAACGCACCAGTATTATCCGACAATGCAGGGAGCTCAACTTTTTCTAGCTTTTTATTTCTTACCTGGTAATGTGTCTTTAAATTTTTCGCATGCTTTCCTGAAAAAATGCCTTTATCATGAAAAACCGTGACAACAGAAATCCCTCTTTCGGGGAAAGCAGAAATCAAGCGCACTACTTTCTGGACATTAGCCGAATCCATACCTGCCGTTATTTCATCTAATAACACCACTTTGATAAATGGCAAATGACGCACTCGCACTAACACTGCTAAAAAAAACAATAGCTTCTTCTCGCCACCAGATAAAGTCATGCAGTCATCTTTTATTAATAACTCAGATGCTCCTAACTCTTCAGCTACTTCGAAAACATACCTCAGTGTGACGTGTTTTTGGTACGCAGATTTTAATGCTGAAGCTGTTTCATGAACCGATGCCTCGCTCAATTCTTTTTCTGAAAACAATGCTTCTCCAGAAAAATTCAACACATTAAGCAGGGCAGGCTTTTTATCGTTATATTCCATTTGTTGTGGAGCATACGTGATCACACGATCGCGTGCTTCAGATGACAAACGAAGTGTCTCTATACCGCCCAGAAGAACACGGCCAAACAGAGGCCTTGCCTCACCAGCAAGCATTCTCATCAAAACGGATTTACCCGAGCCACTAGGACCTGTCAATAGATTAACCCCGATAGGAAAAGAAGCCGTTACATTCTCATATAAACACTTTAAACCTTGCGAAGTGCCTACCTGACAAGTAAGGTTTTTTACACCCAAAGTTTGCTCTTCTTGATAGTAGCAAGGCTGTGGCGTTACAACCTTGACCACCCCTCTTTCTATGCTCAAATTGATATTAGCATCTATATGAACACTGTTTGCCTCTAATCGTCCACCATTCAAAACAACACCGTTTGCCACAATAGACGGCATATCCACATTGATATTACCATCTATATGAACATGAGCTTGCACATGAACTTGCGCATCATGACCCATCAGCATCCCTTTTCCTATGCTCAATGGGGATTGGCTACTTCCATATTGAGATAACAAATCCACACTGCTTGCCACTTTAGCCAATCCTTCAAGTCTATCTAAAGTTGGATCTAATGAAAGCGAATTATCATAAAAAATCACCTGCCCGTTCGGTGCGACGAACGCCAAACTACCTTCTCCCCAGGCATACGCTCCACTTAAATCCACATTACCATCTCGTGAGCAAAACTGACTAAAGACATCGTCGTGCACTTCAGTCCCCACCAAACCGTCATCATTTTTTTGCATTTTCGCTTTAAGACCCGTTTTTTTCATCATGGGTTCATACCTCCGCTAAAAGTCAGTTATCCCCTCGAGATACCCTAAGCTTAATTCCAAGCAAAAAGCAGGGTATTAACACCTTAAATTTATTATCCTACCAAAGCAAAGAGTGGTTAAAAGTGTCTCCCCTACAAAGGTGGACTCCTACTCCTCTTTCCTGCCTCAGCTACTTCATTTTTGAAAACAAAACTCTTCGAAACATCAATGTGCAGGGTTAAGCTCACAATAATGTTAGGGCTTTGGATGGCAATGGCTCTCGAAACACCTCTGAATGCATGCGAGAAACTCTTGAGAAACCTCAGGAGTCTCTCTAGCACAATCATCCATACAAGAAATAAAACCCGGGTCACACTCAAAATGTGAATCCTCGCCCTTCTCTGAATCGCCAGTATACGGTCCCCCCAAAGGCACACCCGATGCCATCCAAGCTGCGCTCGCTGTTACACCTACCAAAGAAAGAGCATACTCGGCAGCCTGCTGGTTTGAAAGAACGGCATCCATTGCAGGAGTGCATTGTGATTGTTTTTTCATGAGATTACCCCCCCCCACTGATTTAGCTGCTCCTCCTGATCGCGCCGCCATGGATGAGAAAAAACCCAACCTTGAGCCAAGAAGATCTAGCGCTGCCCCACTTTGTTGTTTAACAGAAGACGCAGAATCATAAACAGATCCAGCTGCTTCAATCACCCCTCCCGCCAAAGTTCCCTGTAATAAATGTGCTCTGTGAAAAGCTTCACTCCAAGAAGCAAGTCCCATCAAGTAAAAGGCGCGTAAGCTATTTTCTACAGCCTCAAAACCTGATGCACTTTCCCCACCAAGCGATAGCAGGATATTTCGGTTACTACCGATCCATGCTTGATTCCGATCAAAATCATAAGTAAGCGCATCAACAATACCACTAGTTACCATGACAAGCCCAACAATGGGATCTACAGCTTCTGCATAAAATTGCCGAGCCAATTGAGACGTCAATTTATAGCCCAAAATATCTACTAAAACGCCCTTTCCCGCCTTACCAAGCGCTCGAAGAGTCCGTTCAAAGCGCCAATCAAAACCACCCTTTGCAAAGCGTATCGCTGCTCCTATCAACCCATTTTCCAAGGAGTGTTGATGCTCATTGTTTTCCGACTCAACTAACTCGCTGCTAAAATCAACTTTAAGCAAATCATTTAGCAACTGTTTTTGTTTTCTCCAGTAAGCCAAGCTTCTGCCCAAATCACTGGCTTTTCCATTTGGAGACGTACCCATGGTATTTAAAATCATACGATACACATGAGCGATGTTTCTTCTAGAATCGTTTAAGTACATTTGATTTGTTAAAGGAGCCGACATCAAATAAGAGCTCTGCTGATTCATCCATACCTGCAAGACTTGATCTTTTGTCCTTGCCACATTACCTCTTAAGTCACCAACTCCTGCATTTCCCACAAAAGGAAGTCTGTTTGCTCGATAGTGACGCTCATCTTTACGTACATCTACCGACGCAATGGCTTTTTCTCCTGGCTTTCCAGTTGGTTCTTTGCCATTTAAGCGCTCAAAATCATTAATGTTAAACGAAACGCCAATACTATTCGAGTCACTTAATTCTGAAACGGGTCTAGCATCTAACACATCAATATCAAGATGCCCTTTTTCTTGAGACTCAATGACGCCACCTTCCATGTCTGCACGATGAATGTGGAAATCATGCCCCTCCGTATTAAACCCTTTTTTTGAACGAAGACCACTGCTTTCGGCTACGTAGCTTCCAGACGAACTGCTCTGACTCGCATTCACATTACCTTGTGAATCAACACCCACACTAGAGCTTTTTTGAGAATAGCTGCTTAAGTGATCTCTTGTAACGAGCTCTTCAATGCCGCCTTCAAAACTGTCTGCCTCTAGTCGTGCACCATCCAAAACAACAAGCTTCATCGCTTTTTTACCGTGATGTAACTTCATGTTGCCACCGGCTGACAACACAGCATTACGATAATGTGACGCTGTGCCACTTGATCTTGAATAAGACACCCCGGCTCCTGTTGGGCTCATCGTCAACAAAGCAGCATCCAATCCTATGCTCAATTGACTGCTTTGATAATCAGATAACAAATCCCTACCATTAGCCATGATAGAAGGTGCATCTACATCGACTTTGCCATCTACATGAACCTGCACACCATGCCCCATCACCACACCTTTACCTGCTACTATCTCCAAATCTCCTCCACGATTCACTCCGCATCCACCTGGGGTTTGATCATGACTTTCAGACTTACCCCATCCCAATGAAAGCTTTGCACTGGGAGAAAATCCTTGCGCTCCGCCTAAGCCATAACGAGCTAATAATTCAGATCTCAAATCACCGCTCGACATACCCCGACCCAAAGCATTAGCAGCATTGTAAGAACTGATACCCGCACTTGTTCCATTCACAAGCCACTCTAAGCCTTTTTTGCTTTTAGCCAATCGTTTAAGTCTATCTAAAGTTGGGTCTAATGAAAGCGGATTAGCAGAACCATTAAAAAAATCATTCCACTGTGCTACTAGTGGAATGCCCACACCCATAGTAAAACCTGTGCGACGAACACTGTGATTTAATGCTTCATCATCAAAAATCACCTGGCCGTTCGGTGCGATAAGCGCCAAACTCCCTTTCCCCCACACATAAGCTCCACTTAAATCCACATTCCCAGTACGTGAGCAAAACCGGCTGAATCCATCGTCGTGCACTTCAGTCCACACCAAACCTTCATCCTTTGTTTGCGTTTTAGCCTCAATAAAAGTAATGCCATGCGCTGATGAGGTACTGCTTGTCGTTTTCAATGCAAGCATCGATATGCCATCTTTAACATCGGCATAATTACCTTGCGCTGAATCAAGCACAGCCGCCTTAGCCGACAAACCACCAGATTTGCTAATGAATATATTTCTCCCTTCTTCAGAAACCACCGCACTTCTAAATACCCGTGTTTTCCAAGTCTCTGAACGATCATGATTCAAACCAAAACAACTATGGGTGTCATATTTCTCTGAACAATATCTATTGTGCTCTTCTTCGAGTTTAAAGCCACCATCTGCGATTAAAATATTATCGCCTTTAGTTTTAATAACAGATGCATCTGAAATAATCATCCCTCTAGCTTTCATCACCAGGCCAGGACCGCCATTGCCATCACCTTCGCCACCAACAATGTAAGCAGGGTCGTACCATGTTTCCTCACTATGTGGTCCCTGAATAACTCGCTTTCGGCATTGGTTGGTAATATCGCCGCCTGCCTCTACGTAACCAAACTTTGTTGCAGCCAAAACACCTTTATTAGTGACATTACCCCTGGCTCGAAAAGCAAAGGTGTTTCCAGCTACATCACCTTCATTTGAAAAATCTTTCGCAGAATTTACACCAACATGAGAACCTATCACCTTCACTTTATCGTGAATAACAACATCACCTCGCGTGGAATTCAGTTGAACCACCCCTTCTGTTTCGTAGTCGACATTAAAATCAACGCTACTTCCCGTTAAAATAAGTCCGCATTGCCTCAGTATTTCTTGCGTTAAATTCAAAGCATTCCAGCTAGAAAAAATAAACGTTTTACGAGCCTTGTATTCTGCCCACTCTCCTACTCCTCGAACGATATTTTCAGGATTATCCATACGACCCAACTCTAAACGCAAGTTATCCGCTTCGGCAGAACCGTCTTTGTTCCAAAAATACGTCGCTAGTAGCGCAGCGTTATCTAAAGCCCTTATTTGGCCTGCCTGAACCATCCAAACAGCACGCGCTGACTCTTCTATGCCATAACGTATAGAAGTATTGTAAAGAAAAACAGCCTCTGTGAGGCCATTTACTCTAAAATGAGCCCCGACGTCTGTCGACAAAACCAAGGTATCAAACTCAGTTGAGTGCAGCCCTAGCCCTGCATTCATCGACAACAACGCATTATCGGAATGAACACCAAACAAGGGAGAGACAACAGCAAAAGCACTAAAACGATTCCAATTTGAGGCAACACTGGATGCATACATCATCCAACCTCTTCCTGCTTTAACCCAGTACTCACTCACTCCCATTGCTTTTGCCAACACAGCATCCCAATACGGATGATCAGCTGGTTTCTCTAACTCTTTTTTATTTTTCCCTTTACCTTTGCCTTTCTTTTTGTTATTCCCCTTCTTCGCGTTTTTCTCTTTTTTCTTATCCTCGCCATCCTCCTTTTTTTCACCCTCTTTTGGTGCTCTATCGCCATCAGGAATAAACCAAGGATTAAAAATTGATTGCCAGAAATTTCTCAGAATTTTAAGATCTAAAAACACACTTTTCACCAACTGTGCTGCTGCCCCAATGGCTGGATACCATTCATGAGGCCTTAAAAAACTTGTTTGGCTCGCCCCATATACCATTGCCACTTGAGCCGCAGACGATATCCCAATGGTTGTCGATGACATTAACCCAATAATCGAAAGCGCTCCGCTTAAAAATGGCACGGAAGGACCAAAAAAGATAAGCGACATGGTCTGAAGCATGGAATATAAGGTGTATTGATTCAAACAACCTCTGTTTAACTTGAAATTAGACAGACTCAAACCCATAGGCAAAGACACAAATGAAGAACTCACATAATGCGCTGAGGATATTCTTCCCAAAAGATTTGCACTGAGAGGACCAACAATATTAATGCTTTCTTCTGCATCCATTGTCCCCATAAGATTCACAAAACTGCCCGTGATCGAAATTCTTTTCCCACTCAAAGAGCCTCGATTTAACACACCCCAATCTGCTTTCATATCGAGTTGTTCAGCTGATGTAGTTCCTTTGTTCACAATCGAGTGAGCTTTAAGCTCAAGCGCTGAATCTGAGCATATGTGACCTAATTGCTGTAGCTGAGTTGTCTCTATCTTGATGGGGTTTTTACCTGACACAGAGGCGGTTTCATGAAAAGTAACTCTATCGCGCATAGTCAGCAATAAACTCGCATCGTTTTCTTTGTCTTCACCAGCGATCATTTGACCAGAGGCATCAAGGGAATAGCCTTTAATAGCATTTCTACCCGAAAATGTTGATCGAGATGTGTTTGAAAAAGAAGCCCGCTCAGATGCTACGACTGTGTTTTTGCTTTTTAGTACACCGCTTACTTTCCAGGCTCTGGACTCTACAACAGAACCTTCAATATCAACATCTGACCCTAAGCTAAAATTCAGATTCTCTTCAATAAAAAAAGCTGACTTCTTAATCCTTGCCTTATTCATGATGTCCAGATTATTTGAAAAAAACTGACAACCAATACCTCGGCATTTCCCAGCTAACAGAACCGACGCTGACTCTACCGTTGTTTTTGTAAACTTAAGTCTGGTCTCTTCTGTCGTGTAAAAATGATCCCGAGCCGCCACGCGAGCTCTATCGCAATCTAGTCGCGTCCCATTAGACACATACACATTACTTGCTTTAAGCGTTGAGTGTTTGCATAAGCTTGCCTTAACACCCGATAGGATGGCATTGCCAGATGCTGACAACAAGTAAGACTCTGCATGTAGCTCGCCACCAGACTTCAACAAACCTCCCGTTATAAGTGTTCCCGACTCTGCCTCTAACAGACTTGATTCGCACACCCAGGCAGGAGCAACCACATCGCTAGCTAATAGGCGAACTTCCGAATCAGCTGAAGAGTATATTTTCCCAGCACATTGCAAACTAGATTCTTCTAAAGTCAAATTCCCGTGTATCTCATGACAATTGTTTTGATCACCGATCCCCGTTAACTCTGAACCTGATGTCACTTGCACTTTGCCAGATGCACTCAACTTTGAAAATACCATCCTTGTATTTTGTACAGCGAGATCCTCTCCTTGCAGTTCAAGCCTGTTACATCGCATTTTCGTATTTGATACACAACCATTCACCTGCAGAACCAGCTCTTCACCTCGAAGCTTAGTATTGTCAATGGTTCCACTTCCTGAAAAACGAACCTCTTGTGATGTAAGACTAGAAGAGTCGATAGCAAAAGACTCTTCAATAAGGCACGATTGATTCACCTGAATGTCCGATTGCACGATCGACAATTTTTTTGCTTTAAAACTCATCACGTCAGCTTTAGCATTTACTTTTTTAAACGTGCCTGATGATTGAATATCGATAGAGGAAAGAGTTTTAGCATCATCATTTAAACACACAAGTTCACTGTGGCTTACCGAACAAGTGGCCTCTGGCAACATCACAATCTCTTTTGAGCAAAACAAACTACTTTGCTTTTGAAGTAACAAGGACCCTTCACTCAAAAGAAAAGTGTCTCCCCGAAGATGCGATCTTTTTGCCTGAAAGTCTCCGCTAAGCGAGATGTGATTAGCACGAACGGCACTAGACGATAACACCGATTTAGCAGAGCTAGCTTGATCATAGCGTCGAGACAGCAATGTCGATTGCTTCAAACCAACAAGACCTGATTGCAAAAACTCCTTTGCCAGAAACTGCGAATCTTGGCAATACACCTTTCCTTTTGCATCGCACTTTTTTGTTTTACATTGCATCTTAGTGAGTATTAAGCGCGATGTTGCGCTCACACGAAGCTTATTAATCGCTATTAATTCAGCCTCTTTTTTATTCCCTTCAAGCCTAAGCTCTGATTTTTTTGACAGAGATAAAGCATGTGTTTTTATGCTGATGTCACCTGTGGCGTGAATACGAGAGCTCAAGCAGCGAATGCTATCTGACCGTATATGGCAGCTCTCTGATACTTTAACGGAACTTTCAAAACGTGACTCTGCTTTGTTTGATAGACTTAGATCCGACACATCGATGGGGCTTGCGATTCGAATTCCACACTCTGCTGCTATCGTCAGTGACTTTCCCGCTTCTGTTAAACGATATTGAACAGAGGCAATGCACACACCTTGCTGATAATACCTAAGCTCTGTTGGTTCAGAAAAAGAAAGCTCATCTAAAATCAAAAACCCATCATGTAAAGCAGCTTCTTTTGTTACTTGCTTAACTCGAAGGCTTGCATTGCCTGCTGAGTGCATAAAACTCTCCTAAACCTCTTACGGTGCTAGTGCCGACATCAGCGCCTGGAATGCTACCGCTGGGGCTGGTGCCGGCGCTACTGTCAGTACTGAGAATGCTGCCAGTGGGACTGCTGTGGCTGCTGCTGCCGGGGCTGGGACTGCTGCCGGAGCAGTTGCTGATTCAATGGATTCATCGGATTCATCGTCACTCTCTGGAGGCGGTTGTTGACCCTCAAGCTGAGTGACTCTGGCCACCAACACTGCATTTCTATCTTCCGCCACTGCCGCTCGGGTCCTAAGTGCAGCTCTTTCTTGAGCACCTGCTTGAACTCTTTCCTCCAGTGTTTGTATGCGCTCTTGATTTGCCTGCTGCTGAGTCCGCATAAGCCTCACAGCCTCTGTGGTGGCTACCGCATTAGCTTCCACCGCAGGTATCAATCTGTCCATCCTTGCATTGCTTCCTCTTGCAGCTTCCACTACCTCTGCTGCTGATACATTTGCTATTCTCTGCCTCTCTCTTGTAGCTGTGTTTCTTCTTTCTCTCCATGCTCTTACTTTTTCAGCAACGCTATCTCCTGTCACAACAAGAACGCCTATCACTGGTATAGCTACTGCCACACCACCAGCTGCTATCATTGCCCCAGCCTCCACTGTCGCTAGCGTCCCTCCTGCCACTGCCAAATAAGCTAACCCATAGGAAATAGCTGCTGCTCCACCTACCGCCAAAACAGTTGCTCCGGCAATTTCCCACTTATGACGCCATGCAAACCTACCCGTAGCACTCGCACATCTACCAGTAAACCTTGCAACAGAGCCTAGGTAGTCAAATAATCCCATTTTCCTATCTCCTTATATTAGCTGTCTGAGAAATCAAAATACTCTGCTCTTTCATCCGCGTGTTAAGTTCTTGCAGATCCTCAACAGGGAATTGCAGAAAACCGCTAGCGACTTCCAAATAACAAGCACCAATCTCTAATCTTTGGTTGTGCCTGATTTGTCTTTCCTCAAGCACCTGCTTAAATGTATCCGCTGTCAACTCACCTTCTGGCAACTGAGGAATGGGAATAAAACCTTTAAATGTTGGGTCATCAAAGCATTTAAGCTCTTTCCAAATTCCCTTTTTTTTCTCTTTAAGTTCCTGAATCCTTTTCACTCGAGCTGGTTTTGGCTGCTGTGCTGTCTGAAACAAACTCCGCCCCGTTGATTTAATTCTTATCTTTGCTCTAATCGCTTTTAACCTTTCCGCAATAGCGCCTTTGACTCCATCTTCGGTATCTTGCCTCTCAACCAAGGCAATATCTATGTTTTTATGATCTTCCATAATCTTTTCATTATCCTCTACCTCTTGATCCAAAAAAGCATCGAATGCTGCCCTAGCCTCCGTGAGCTCAGGGGGCTCTTTAAGAGCAGCTTTCGCCACCACTCCTATAAAAAAGGTGCTGATTAAAGAAAAAGTAGCCACTGCTTTGACCAAACCTACTGTTTTGACCCAATCTGCTGCTTTAGCTGCTGCTTTAGCCCAAGAAAATGACTGGACATCTATTTCTGTTGTCATGATTACGACCCTCCTTTGTTTTCAATCTATCAAGTTGTACATCGATACAACAGGGTATTAATACCCTGTTTGACTTCCCCCCCTCTTGATTGAACCAGTCAATTACCATAATATTAGGAGTATAAACAGCTGCATGGATGATACTAAATCATGGCTTTCATTATTAACAAAAAGCTGCATAAAAAAATTGATACTCTGCAAGAGTTAATGTACGACTCTGTTGGCAGTTTTTATATCACTGACGCACACCATTACTTTCTTACTGGAAACAAAACGCAACTCGACTGGTTGAAGCTCACCAACACCTCAAGCCTAATTGGAAAAAACCTCACTGAAACACCTTGGGGAGCACACGCAAGGCAATATATAAACAACAACAACACGGTCATCGCACACCATAAAGCATTTTCTTTTTTAGAATATGGAGAGATGGATAATAAAATAATTGTTGGGATGAGCGAGAAACAACCCTTCTATCATGACAATGAACTGGTTGGCGTCATGGGCTTCTCCATACCCCTATCACTCAACACACTTTTTTCTAGCAAGACACTTCACTCTGAGAGCCTTTTTATTGACATCAAACGCCAAGAGAAATTACTGGTTTCTAGCAAAAGACGGCCCTCTCTTTTTCTTATTTTACAAGGCTACTCTACTAGAGAGGTGGCAGCTAAGCTTGGCCTTTCCAAAAGAACCATCGAACATCATTTAGAAATCATTAAGGCTGACAATCTCTACCATTCTCTTCGAGAGATCCTTATTCAAGTGAAAGTGCTTTAAAAGCAGAACCTAAACATCCCTCAGGTCTAAGTCATTGATTTTGCAGAGCACAGAGCCAGCGCTGTACTTTTATTGACACATTTGCATAATAGTGGTTAAATAGGGGTTATTAAGTATACCTAATAGCTAAGGAACCACTCATGTCAAAGCTGAATAAAGATACATCAAAAAACACTGCCACGTGCATCATTACTTTTACCAATGCAAATGAATCTGACAAGGTTTTAACTGAAAGCAAACACAACTCTTCTTTTGAGTATCTCATTGAACCAAGCACTAATCCCGCTGCTGAAAAACTGACAAATAGCGTGGCTAAACCAAAACACTGCACAGATAAAGAGTGGGAAAGCCTTGAGGCTGGAATCACTTCGCTAGCATTTTTAGAGAAAGCTCGAAAACAGCTATCTACTGAGCAAAAAGCACCTCAACGTCGTCATGACATCACCATCCAGGTTTCTAAAAATGGCCAAGCATACGGTGAGACTATCCGTTGGAATAACATGTCCAATACCGAGCTCCCAGCTAAAATTAAAGCGGAAGAAAAAGAATATCTAACTCTATGGACAACATACAATACCCCACCTAAGAAAAGAAAAGCATTTAAGAAAGAGATGGATATTGGTAAAGGATTGGTGATAGGCTCTCTTGCCGCGTTCTCTGCCACTTATGTCGGTGTACTGCTCGCAATTTCCTGGATCCCATCGTATGCTATTACTTTATCCCAAAATGGTACAGCTGGGCTAGTCATTGCCGGAGCCGCCTTACTTGGTATGTTTCTCACAGGCTTGGTGTTTCAAGCCAATGCACGTCATGCCAAAAAAGAATTCAGTAAAGGCATTAAAAACATTGCCTTGTCAAAGCTATCTGTTACTGCCTCACAAGTGATCCGCGGAGTACCTATAACAGCAGCATCTAAAGAAAAAACAAAAACTGGCAAGGCTGGCACAATTACTTATCCTTCTTTTGATTCAATTGATTCGGCAAGAACTCCTACTTCTAGCAATGATCTAAGCCGTACTGACAGCGGCATACTCTCAGCTATGACAGCAATTTTCTAAACAGTGCATTAAACTCGCACAGCAGCTATAATTTTGAGGACTCACGCTCAAGGATGCGATCCTCATGCCCAAACGCTTTGTTTTTTCTGTTGCTTTTATGTTAGCCGCTTCTGCAACCTCTGCTGCAAGCTCGATGGATGCACTGTCAGCGCTCAGAGTCTGGTCGCAACATTGCCATGTCCAAACACCAGCTTATCCCAAAGCCTGCAAGGCTTTTGAAAAACACGCTCCTCTTACAGAACCAGGTGCCAATCACTTTTTACACACTTTCTGGCATCCGACTCATCCTACACCTGTGCGCCTAACCGGTTATTACACCCCCCTTTATTTAGCCTCTTACCACCGAACAAAACACTATGACTCTCCACTTTACGTACCACCGTCATCACACCTATTTTGCTCACGCGAACAAATTAACAATTTCGATGACTGCTCACAACATGACCCAATCTTAGCCTGGGTAAATCGCACTGATCGCTTCTTTCTACAAATACAAGGAAGCGCGCTTCTACAATTCCGCAATGAGCATATGCGACAAGTCGTTTACGCAGGTAAAAATGGTTTTCCTTACTTTGCAATTGGGCGATGGATGCTCAAAAAACACAAGCTCTCCGTACCAGTTAGCATGCAATCCATACGAGCCTATTTGAAAAAACACCCAGATGAAGTAGATACCATCTTAAACAAAAATCCCTCTTTCATTTACATGAAATGGCAATTCCCTATTCGCATTACTGGAGCCAGCGGGTTTGAACTATTCCCGAGACACAGCATTGCAGTCGACCCAGAAGAGATCCCTTATGGAAGCTTGATTGAACTATCTGGCGTACCAGGCCCACGACCACACTTGCTCACGGTAGCTGATGACAAAGGCTCTGCCATCAGAGCAGGCCACTTCGATTTGTATTTGGGTCAAAGCAAGGAAGCCGAAGAATTAGCTGGCCATTTGAATCACATCGTCAGCTCAGTGATTTGGGTGCCTAAGCATTAGAATAAAACCAAACTAACTGCCACTGCAATAACGATTATCCCGCCATATCGACTTTAATCGTTATCATAATAACTTTTATCTGGCTGTGAATACCCTCAGCGAGATCGATCCAGCCGAACTCCTGCAGCAGTAGCATCAGGAAAAATAGTTGTTTTTTTCACCGTGATGACCACGCGTTTAATTGTCGCTGACAGGTCAAACAAGGCTTGGGTGACGGTTTCACCCAAGGTTTCTAATAAATCGTAATGGGCTTTTTGAATAAGGGCCAAGATAAGCTCTCGAACAGCTGCATAATCCACTGTGGCAGACAGGTCAATCTCAAGTGCCGCTTGCTGACAACTATCAAGATAACAATAACAGTCGATCGAGATAGCCTGAGTTGTTATTTTTTCCCAAGCCAAAAGGCCAACGTGAGCCTGCGAAGTCAGGCCTTCTAAAAAAACACAATCCACAACTCACCTCTTACAAACAACAAAAGGCTAACTCATTAAGCGCGCTCTTGCCTTTCTTTACTCTCTTGGAAGGTTTTGCAGTCTATGCATTTGCTGGCTGTTGGTCGGGCTTCAAGTCGACGAATACCAATTTCTGCACCGCAATCTTCACAAAAACCATAATCTGAACTTTCCAGCTCATCGATTGATTTCTCAATCTTACGGATGAGTTTACGCTCACGGTCTCGAGTACGCAATTCCAAAGCAAAGCCTTCTTCAACGCTCGCACGATCCACAGGATTAGCGTACGTATCCGCCTCTTCTTTAAGATGCCCCACGGTTTGATCGACTTCTTTCATCAGCCTATCGCGCCAAGACAATAAGATGCCTCGAAAATGCCCATGCTGATTTGAGTTCATGTACTCCTCACCAGCTTTAAGCTGATATGGCTCAAACTCATGTTGATCCAAGGGTTTTGCTGGTTCACTCATTATCGCCTCCTTGCCAAATTATTCGCCATGTCCGACAGTCATCCAGTATAGACTCAAAAATAGACAACGCACGCCGATGACCGCCAAAATAGTGTAACAACACATCGCAGCAGTGCAACTAGAGAATCCTCTCTATGACTCTAAGAAAAAAACCTCTTCTCAATGCCCAACCTAAGATACGTTTTTGTATATACCATTATGCACGACACTTGCAGGCCCAGTCATCTGAATTGAACACGCTTTTCCTGACCACGAAATGATCAAACTGCCTCCTGGTTGATCCACTCGTACTGTTTCTCCAAGCAAGCCTGCTCTTTGAGCCAACACAGCAGCTGCACAAGCACCGCTACCGCAAGCCTGAGTCTGACCAGAACCACGCTCGTAGACCTGAAGCTCAATGTGATCTTTAGAGTGAACGCACATGAAACCCACATTCACACCCTCTGGAAAAGCTCGATGCTGGCTTAAATAAGCGCCCAGCTGTGTGACTCGATCTGCCTCAAGGGAATTCATCTGAACTACCGCATGGGGATTACCCACATTGATAACAGAAAAACTCACGATCTCATCTCCATAAGGCAAACGGTAGGGGGCCGTTGCATCTGTTGGGCAATTGAATGGAATATCAACTGGCTCGAATAGGGGCACGCCCATATCGACTTGAACAGATTCTCCACCATTCCAGCTCCCGGTCATCACTCGCTCGTTGGTGGATATCCTAACGCTAGAACCAGCAAGCAAGCCTTGCTCAATCGCATAACGAACCACACAACGCATGCCGTTGCCGCATTGAGAAACCTCGCTGCCATCGGCATTAAAAATGCGGCAATGAAAATCCACGTCAGGAGAGCGTGATGTCTCGATAAGCAACATCTGATCAAAACCGACGCCTCTCCGGCGATCACTCATGCTACAAATGTGAGCTTCCGTTAAACCATAATCAGATTCTCGCTGATCGATGACCACAAAATCGTTACCAAGGCCATGCATCTTTGTAAAAGGTACCTGCACTAACCCACTCCTGACATAGAATAAGCGGTTAAACCATTGATCCCTGAGGCTGCTATGGGAGGTAAGCTTCCTGGTCGCTGAGAAAGAGGTCCTGCTTGACCACACCCTGATAAAGCAACGCCAGCACAAGCAAGTACTAACATCATTCCAAGCATACGCTTCATAAGCTCTCCTTCTGCTATTCACTAAAGGCTGATACTATACCGCCTTATTCGCCTTTTGGGGAGCTCAAAATGGGAACAGAAAGAGTATTAACAAGCTGTGAGAACCCAGAAACAGCCATCATTTGGTTGCATGGACTTGGGAGCAGCGGCGCTGATTTCCTTGATTTTGTTCACCTCTTGGATATCCCCGGGGGAATCCGGCTGACTTTGCCAGACGCTCCAGAACGACCTGTCACCATGAACGACGGCATGGTCATGCCCGCTTGGTTTGACATTATCGAAGCTAGTCGAGACGCTCCTTTCGATAAAAAAAACCTATACAAAGCTTGCGACTATGTGCATGGCTTAATTGACTCTCAACGCAGCCGAGGCTTCGCGCCCGACTCCATCGTAGTTGGTGGCTTCTCGCAAGGCGGAATTTTAGCTTTGTGCAGCGCACTCTCTTATAGAAAAGACCTCATGGCTGCGATTGGTTTATCTTGCTACCTTCACAAAAAAGCCTCTCAATTTCCACCAGGCCAACCCCTTTTGATGTGCCATGGAAAACACGACTCCTTACTCGATGTAAAACACGCTGAAGCAACGGTACAAGAGCTCCTTGAACATAACCACTCTGTCGATTGGCACGTTTTTGATATGGAACACACGATTTGTGATGAGGAAATTCAGTTGGTACGGCAATGGCTAGAGAAACAGCTTCGTAGCAAAGAATAAGCGCTCATCGAAGTCGTACATTACCCTGGGCCCCGTTTTTGCAACGGGGTGACACCGGCTTTCGCGGCCTTGTTGCATAAATAGATCTGGACTTAACGTCACTCCTCTCTCTGTCATCCGAAGGCAATGTAATGACGTAGAGCCTGCACCCAGCGAAGGCGGGTGGGACCCAGGCTTGATCCGTTGTTACGACGTAACAACTAGCGATTTTTCAAGATCCAGCCCTAACATAAAATAGTCCCAACCACTTGTCATCCCGGCAAACAAAGTTAACGCGAGTAAATGAGTTGCTATCTCCACACTTGTCATCCGAAGGCAACGAAGTGACGTCGGGGACCTAGCATTATTGTGAGCGCAACCCTGCACACTAGTTTGAAAAACAAAGCTACAACCCTGCAGACTGCTTTTAAAAATATAAATTTACAAAGATCCTTAGTCCGCATTTCATGCGAACTGGATCAAAGCTAAGCCCCCGACGTCACGAAAGTTCCTGGGGGTGACACATATGGAGTCACGTTGTTTCTGGGGGTGACAACAGGAAAGGGTAAGAAAAACAAGTGACTTATGTAAATAAGCTGCTTTTTCTCTCCTTCTTTGTTAAATAAAATAGCCCCAACTTTTAACAACACCCAAATTCTTCTAATAACTTTTGGCGATTGAGCTTAAAATCAGACGACTGAGACAAAGTAGCCATCAAATCTTCAACAGCCTGATCAATGCCAGCCAAATAATCTGCACGGTATGAGAGCGCGTATTGCGATCGGTGAGTCAGCCAACTATGTGCAATCTGCTTTTCTAGCAAAGGCGGTAAAGGTAACACTCCAGCTGGCAAAGGCATTCGTCTATCAAGCGCATATTCTGATGAACGCAAAAGCGTATAAGTCATTAACGAAAACATTGCCGGTGAAATAGGTGTTGCCAAAATAAAGTTAAGTGGATGCGTTACACCACCTAAAAAACGTGACGCCGGCATGCTTGGATGCCATTCGTGATCAGCGCCCATATTACATAGGTAGTTCACGTTATCAAACAAAGACTCTGGCCACGATGCCATCGCATGCGTTGTTCCTGTGCAAGCAATCACACAAAAAGCACCATTCAAGCGCTCTTCTAATATCTCAACAGGATTATCACCTTGATAAAGAAGCACGCTATCAGACAGTGGAAACAATTGTCTAGCCTGTTGCAGCATCCCTCGATGTTTATCCACCATCACTAAATTATGCGGCAACAAACCTGCTTGTAACAATGCTCTTGCAACATGTCGACCCAACCTGCCAAGTCCTACAATCACAAAACGTTTTTTAAAGACGTCCCGAAAGGCCATTCTGGCAAACAGTGATCTCTTTTGTTTAGAGTTAGACTCTACTATTTTTTCTTGAACCCACACATGCGCCAAAGCTCGAATAAAACTTTTGCCTGCTTCTTCTGTGGCTCTTGCTGTAATATCAGCTCCATCCACATCAATAACTGGAAGCGCTATGACTTCTGGGTAAGGTGTTTTTGCAAAATCGATAATACCTTTACTCGGAGAGCGAAGCTGACCTGATGCAACTAACTGATACAGACAACCGCCGGAATCAATCATGACATCCCAAGACAAAGAATGCCAAGACGCCAATGAAGCATCTCCAATAGCATGTGGAATACCCGAGTTTTGTAGAGGCGTCAGCGCGTCGTACTCACCCATGGATACATCGTGCACCACTAACGGATTCATGCTGGTGAAGTACACCTGGGCACCCAAAGCAAGCAAGGCATCCAACAAAAGTAATGTCATGCTAGTCAAATGAAAATTAACTAACACTTTCGCTCTTTGAAACTTAGAGTCAAAACCAAGTAAGCGAGTATAGTCATCTACCAACCGGTAATCATCGCCGTTGAACGCTAATAAACCCGAACGTAAAGCTAAACGGTTAGTAACAGGATATTGATGAATCGACAAATTAATCACGTTGCTATTTAGCATGATAAGCCCACTCCTGTCTGATCATCGGCAGTCAAAGCATCTTACTCTTTATCACTATGAAAAATACAGAGGAGAACCTTAACAGGGCGTTAATTGTCACAAAAAAGCTATCCCTTTAGGTTGTAGGATTCTTGGTGACGCACTCTTCAATAATTGCTAGTTGCTTGCGAGGTATGCTTCAACAGCTGTCAATTCTTCTAACGTACCTACATTAAAATAAGCACCTTCATACACCATTGCTCGCATAAGCTGTTTTTGTATTTGATGTTTTAGTAAGTCTGCAAAACTCGATAAGGGTTCTTCAAATAACTTGGCTTCAAGAAAAGCCATTCCTGCATATGTATAATTGGGATCATCAATCGTAAGCCTACCCATCTCATCTAAACCAAAATCACCTTTTTCATAACGGTGCGGCTTAGGTATCACCAACAAGCGCTCTTGAAAAGGGGTTTTCAAGAATGGGTGGCTAGGCAATATATCCAACCAAATATCTGCACTGACAAGCAAAAACTGCCCTTGCAAACCTCGCTCCATCGCCAAGCGAACACCACCAAGAACACCAAGAGGTCCGTCGGGTTCTGGCGAATAAGTAATCCGAACCCCATAGCGAGACCCATCACCACAATAAGCTTGTACTTGCGAACCCAAATAACTGACATTTATAATAATGTCTGTCACTCCAAGAGCAGCCAAACGTTCTAGGTGATAATCAAGCAAAGGCTTACCAGCTACTTTGATCAGTGGCTTCGGACAATTTGCAGTTAAAGGTCTAAGTCGCATACCCAAACCTGCTGCCAAAATCATTGCCTGCATTCCTAAAGCTCCTTCTTGTCTAACGCTCTTTGCAACACCGCCTTCAGTGGCTTCAACTCATCGTAATGATCGGCCATCGTCAAAAGATAACGAAGCAACCTTGGTATGTATGCTGCGTATTGAGTCTTGCCGTGCTCATTGACCAAAACTGAAAACAAACCTAGGCATTTCAGATGTCGACCTATACCCAACCAATCAAAGCTCTCAAGAAAAGCATCGTACGACACACTCACATCAGAGCGCTCATGAAAATAACGAGTTAAACTTTCGCAGGACTCCTTTGGCCAATCCACATAAGCGTCTTTAAGCAAGGACACCAAATCATAAGCCAAAGGCCCTTGATGAGCGTCTTGAAAATCAATCACTCCCAATTCACCGCTGTCCAAACACATAAGGTTGCGAGAATGATAATCTCGATGCAAAATTTCTTGGGGTTGTGTGTTGATTTGATCCACCAAACGCTCATAGATAACTTGACAAGCATCCGTCTCAGCGCCACTAACAAGGTCTCCTAGAAAGTGCTCATGAAACAAGCGCAACTTCCTTTCTAAAAGAGGCGGGGAAAAAAAGGGTAATGTCGAAGCACTTCCCCATTGCCGCCCCCAAGCTTGCCAATTGAGTAAAACATCAACAGCTTGTTTCAATACACTCGCCTGATCACCACGGGCGGCTTTCTCATATAAGGTAGTATTGCCAAAATCTTCTAACAACAGCCACCCTTGCTCTAACTCAGATCCAAGCACCTCTGGCACACGCACCTTAGATGCAAACAAAGATTCTGTCAGCCTCAGGTGAGCTTTTGCTGCCACCTTAAGTTCACTAGCATCCATCAAAATGGCAGTCTTTCTGCCTTGAGCATAGGTCAAACGATAATAATGACGCGTACTAGCCTCAGCGACTAATGGCTGGATGACGTCAATCGCGCCTAGAGAATCGGAACACCAAGAATTCCATGAGTAGACGGCTACCAACGTTACGCCTCTCTGTGTGAAACCCAAGCTCGGATTGTTAAGAAAACGTATCCTAACACACTGGTGTTAAAGACTCGATATGGATAAACTGGGGTGGCTCGTTTTCTCAATCTCCACTCCAAGAGGCCTTCATGCCAAGGAATGCTCACTCAATTGCTCTTCTAATGACCATTGCTGCTGCCGTATCGACCAGCTCGACAGCAAGCTATGCATCATCGCAAGCCTACACACAAAAGAAAGTAGCCCAACAACTTAACTGGCATGCCAACCCAAACGACACATGCGGTGGGTATTTTACAAGCAAACGAGGTCTGGGAGCTCTCAACAAGAGCCTAACTCCGCAAAACACCGAAACTCACCTACACGCAGATGGCCCCAACACTTTAGTATTGAATGGTACTTCAACACTACGCCGCCATGTAGTCATCACACAGCCGGGTCGTCGAATTGAGGCTGATTTAGCGTATGTCTCACGCTCACCATCTGGCGAAATAACACGAATCACTTTAAATGGGCATGTTCATCTCTATGAGCCAGGTAAACACATTGTCTCTCAACGCATGACACTGCTTCTCCCAAGCAGGCAAGTGAACATCAGCTCTCTACTTTACCAGCTAACCACTCACTCCGAATCAAGCAGTTCGCAAATTCATCGCTGGGGAAGCGCCAAAAAAGCAACTCAACAACCTGATGGCGTCATCCATTTTACCAATGCTCGTTTTTCTAGTTGCGATCCTAAAAACCCAGCGTGGGTACTCAGTACCAAAGAGCTCACCCTAAACCCAAATACCGGTAAAGGCAGTGCGCGTATGGCGCTTTTACGTTGGTATGGCATTCCCCTACTTTGGACACCTTACTACTCCTTCCCCATCAACAGCGATCGTCACTCCGGATTACTAACCCCCAGCATCACACATAACACAAGCACAGGCTTCGTTTTCTCGCAACCAATCTACTGGAGCATCGCTCCCAATAAAGCACTCACCATCACACCACAGTGGCTATCTTTGCGTGGCTTTGGTTTAAATACACAATTTCAATTCATCGACAAACTCTCGCAAAGCTCTACGCGTGTGCAATGGCATCCCAGCGACACACACCTTGACGAAGAAAAAGCCTCGGCGAGCACAGCCATTGCCAACAGTAACAGCTCAAGTGCAATCAAGACTATTTATCAAGATGGCATCAATAGCATCCCGTATTCTCGGTATAATTTATCCGTTAATCACCTCATGCAACTCACTCCTGAGCTGTCTTTATCTGTCATACTTAACCGTGTCAGCGATCCTTACTACCTACGCGATATGGATGGCCTACAAGAGCATGCCGAAAGTAACCAATTACGCAATCAATTTACTCTAAACTATCAAACCAAACACTGGTATGGTGACCTCCTATTTCAAGCCTTCCAAACGTTATATCGGTATGACCAACCGGAATACACCGTTCTGACACCCTACCAACGACTCCCCGAGCTCACCACGCATGCCTACTATGCCAATATTCACCACTTACCCATCGATTTTTCATTAGAATCCAGCGCAGATTATTTTTATTTTTCTAGCCCCTTTATTCCAAAACAAACCATCGGTGAGCGCTTGCACGTCAGACCAGGCATCTCATCTACTTTCGAGCGCTCCTATGCTTCCATCACTTCAAGCATGTACCTAGACACAACCGCTTACGCCAACACTCGAAACCCTGAGCCTACTGTCAAAAACAGCGCTACCCGTGTTGTCCCAATTGTCAGTGTGGATGCAACAACCACATTGAGTCATACCTTCGACTGGCATGGCGAGCAGCGAACAAACATAATCAAGCCGCGTTTATTTTATTTGTTTGTCCCAATTGTGAAACAAAATAATCTACCCAACTACGATAGTTATGAACTGCCTTTTACTTTTTCACAGTTATTCACACTCAACCGCTTCTCAGGTTATGATCGCCTGCAAAATGCCAGCCAAGCCAGCGTCGCTTTCTCAGATGACTTGATCAGCAGTGACTCTGGCTTGCCATTAGTCAGTTTCGATGTCGGTATTGAAAAATATTTTGTGCATCCCAAAGCCTGCCTAACAACCAACTGTAACCCATCCACAGGAAGCACATCACCCTTAGTGACTGATTTTCGAATTCCCTTCTATCGATACTGGCAAGCACAAACAGGTGCAGCATGGGATTTTCATTACAAACGACTGAATAACGCTTCTTTTGATATCAGTTACAGTAAAGACAAGCACTACCAACTACACATCGGCTATCAATACACACAAAAAAACCAAAATACACTCATCACACCTGGCGATAACCCCCTTTTGCTTACCAACGACAGCACTAATGCTCTTAAGCTGGGTGGGCAATGGCTATTCCTCGATCGTTGGCATGGATTAAGCTACATTGACTATGATTTTGACAATCATCGCATCAATAGTTACTATATCGGGGTTGAATACGATGCTTGTTGTTGGCAACTCCAGCTACTTCTACGACGCGCCTACATCAGCAGCACGATCAATACTTCCAATGAAATCAAAAACCAATTTAACACGGGAGTGTATCTCAACCTCGTGTTAACAGGCTTAGGGAACTTAGGTAATACGTCATCTCTGCGACACTTGTTGAGCAGCACATTACCAAGAAACGATCCCACCATGCCTTAACCAAAGGAGCCATTCATGCGCCAATTATTGCTATCTGTCGTCACCGCTGCCTGCCTAACACCCGGCATTCTCAACGCAGCTGTTGTCGAACGTCCCATCAACAGCATTGCAGCTGTTGTCAATGGTCACATGATTCTACAAAGTGCCGTCAATGAACAAATGAATGTCATGAAAGAAAAAGCAAAAGCTGCCAGCATCGCACCTATTGGCGACAAAGATCTTGAGCACCTAGTCACTGACCAACTCGTCTTGCAAGAGCTTCAATTACAAATCGCTCAAAGTCATCATATCACCACTACATCAAAGCAAGTGACACAAGCAGTCGATACTATCGCAAAAGAGAATCACATCTCCGTTTCTCAACTCAAAGAGAAAATACACAAAGACGGACATGATTTTTCTGGCTTTAAGCAACACGTCGCAGACCAGCTCACTATCATGGCTCTGCAACATCAGGTTGTCGGTGGTGCTAATGTTCAGGTCACCCCGGCTGATATTGAAAACTACCGACAAAAAAACAAACTCTCACACGTGAATTACCTTTATCAAGTCGGCGACATCCTCATTATAACGCCCGATCAAATGACCGCAGCGCAAGCAAACAATTTAAAACGGCGTGCGGAAGGCATTGCAAAAAAAATCGCTCACGGAGAAAATTTCCAAAAAATGGCTGAGCTAGAGGCTTCCACACCCTCACCCGACCAAAAGCACGTCCTTGATTGGAGCACTAAAGACGAACTACCAACAGCTTTTATTAACGCTTTTAAAACCTTCCAAGTAGGTGAATCCAAGGGACCCATTCGAACAGCGAATGGCTGGCATATCATTAAAATTCTTAAACGAAAAGTAAATGGAAAAAGCATGACAAATGACCAAATCAAACAATTGCTCTTCCGCCAAAAATACAATGCCGCTATCGAGTCATGGTTAAAAGAATTACGTCAATCCTCTGATGTTCATGTCCTCAATGAATCCTCTTAACGCGCTCTCACCCATTGTCATTACGCCCGGCGAACCCGCGGGCATAGGCCCAGATATTGTCTGCAAGCTAGTCGCTTCTTGGGATGGACACCCTCTTGTTATTGTTGCCTGCCCCAAAGTAATGGCATCTCGCGCTGCTGCCTTAAACCTGCCTTGGCAGATTCCTCTGTATTCTGACACAAAAAACGTACCTGTTAGCTTATTGCCAATCGATTGCCCCAATGCAGAACCCATACCTGGTGTTCTCAATGTTGACCACGCGAGCTACGTACTCGCCACCTTAGAAAAAGCAACTCAAGGCTGCTTGAGTGGGCAATTTTCTGCTTTAATTACAGGCCCTGTGCACAAGGGCATTTTGTGTGACGCCGGCCATGCGTTTACCGGACATACAGAATGGTTGCAAACATACAGTCAAACACAAACTGTACTCATGACTTTTCTCAACCCAATCATTCCTTGCGCCCTACTCACAACACATCTGCCTTTAAAAGAAGTGGTCGCTCACATTACTCATGACCGTGTCTGTAACGCAATACACCTACTGCATACAAGCATGAAACGCTACTACCAATTACCCGCACCCAAGATTGGTATTGCAGGCATTAATCCACACGCAGGAGAGGGAGGCCACCTGGGTGATGAAGAACAACGTGTGCTTATCCCAGCTATTAGAGCTTGCCAAGCCCAAGGCATTGCCTGCTCAAACCCCATTCCAGCAGACACTTTATTCACACCTCCCGTTCGACGAGAATTCGATGCTATTTTATCGATCTATCACGATCAAGGCTTACCCGTTATTAAAGCGCTGGCTTTTGGAAAAACAACACAAGTCTCGTTTGGACTGCCCTTTTTGCGTGTCTCCGTCGATCATGGAACCGCCCTATCAATCGCTGGCTCTGGCAAAGCCAATCACAACAGCCTCGCTTTGGCTGTAAAAGCCGCATTGGCTCTCTTGGACATAAAGGAGACCATCACGTGAATTCACACTTCCCCAGAGCACGTAAACGTTTCGGGCAGCATTTTCTAAATGACCCAGCCATCATTACGCGCATTATCAATTCCATTCACCCTCGCTCAACAGATCACATGATCGAAATCGGCCCTGGCCCAGATGTACTCACAGAACACTTGGTTCCTGCTGTCGACGCCCTCACTTTAATTGAAATTGACCGAGACCTAGCAGCTAAACTAGATAAACGTTACGCTGATAAAAAACACGTTACCTTGCTCAACGAGGATGTGCTTAAAGTCGACTGGGACCAATTTGATCATTCTCAGCCTTGGCGAATTGTAGGCAACCTTCCCTACAACATTTCCACTCCTCTCATCTTTACCTTATTAAATGCCAACTTACCGATTAGCGATATGACCTTCTTACTTCAACAAGAAGTGGTCAACCGCCTTTGTGCCAAACCAGGAAGCAAACAATACGGCCGCTTGTCTGTAATGACACAATATCACTGCCAAGCAAGGCGTCTATTCAGCGTACCACCCGAGGCTTTTACACCCGCTCCTAAAGTGGTTTCTGCAGTGGTCAAACTAATCCCCTGGGCATCCCCTCCTGCTGTTGCCAAAAACCATGAACATTTTACTAACTTAGTGTCTCAAGCTTTCAGTCAGCGGCGTAAAACAATCCAAAACAGCCTTAAAGGATGTTCAACAAAAGAGCAACTTATCGCTGCCGACATCAATCCTGGTGACCGACCCGAGACGATATCTGTTCAACATTACATCGCCCTTAGCAATCTATGTCTTTGAAAAAAGCAAAAACGGGTCCATAAAAAGTCAAACTCCTGGGGGGAGCTTTACCTTTTGCGGTTAAACATGCTATTTTATGGTCGAAATAGCATTATCTTTAAGAGGACCCCTTTATGAAATTTTGTCTCACCGGTATTCTAGCCATCGGCCTTCTCAGTGGCGCATACGCCAACACTACAGCAAGCAACCCCATTGACGTACTTAATCCAATCGATAATGGCACAGGCGCAACTTGCATCAACTATGAGCAATCTGGCGATTGGAGCAGCTATTGCTCTTGCTACGCAAAATTTCTCGAAGATAACTGCAAAACATGCACACATTATCTGTCTTTCATCTGTGGCATGGCTCCGCATTCCGCCAAAAGCTTAAGTAAGCAACAAGACGAAGTTAACTGCAACGAAGGCGTCGAGATTGCAAAAGACATGCCTGAGTGTAAACGCCACATCACTGCGAATGTGTGCACTCAGCAACTGGTTGATTACCACGATCACTGCTAATGAAAAAAATACTTTCTTATCTCATCGCTTTAAGCCTTAGCTTAGCTGCAGCGTCTTCTGTATTTGCTGCTACTAAACACAACAGCACTGTCCACGATCCTTGGTATGCTGGCATCGAAGGCGGATACGGTAACACCGATTGGCACTTCTTGCTTCCTTTTTGCCAAGGCAATCCTGACTGCGTCTCACTATTGTCTGCCTCAGCCCCACTCGATGCAAAAGACAGCGGCCTTTTTGAAGGTATTTATGTAGGTTATCAATTAAGACCTCACTTGGCTGTCGAAATGAATGCTGTTCGTATGCCAACAACGATTCTTGATTTTGCGGCATGGACCTACTATTCACAGCTCGAGCCAGGCACACCAACCGAATTACACTCAAGAACGTATGTGGTGGACTGGATCGTAAAATTCAGTACTCCTCTGCCTCACTCCAATTGGAACCTATTTGCTGATGTTGGCGTAGCAGCAACTCACCGCCACGACCGACTAGCTACCATCACGCATATCAACCCAACCTTTGGTGTTGGCCTAAACCATATCTATAAAAAGCGCTATCAGCTTGAACTCTTTGCTCAATACGCTGCTGGCTTTGATCACGCTAGCGTAACACCTGCCGATAGCTACGTGCCTTTCATCCTAATGGCCGGCCTCAAATTGGGTGTGTTTTTTAATACATAGAACATCCCCAAACTCCCTTTCTGTCTCAGTTCAAGCATGTCACAATACAAAAACTGTCTCACCCAAGGGGAATCACATGAGTACTTATCTGATCGGCGATGTTCAAGGTTGTTGGTTATCGCTGCAAGCCCTACTCAATCACATCAATTACGATTCCAGCAAAGACCAACTTGGCTTTGTGGGTGATTTGCTTAATCGTGGTAACGATTCTTTGGCTACTTTACGCTTTATTCACCAACTCAAAGATCCGTTGGTTGTTCTTGGCAATCACGATATCTACAGTCTTATTTTATTTCATGAGCACATGTCTCGTGATGCCTATAAACACACCTTAGATGAACTCTTTCAAGCTGACGATGCCGACACTCTAATGGCATGGCTAAGCCAACAAGCCATCATGATCACCTTACCTGAACACAATGCTGTGATGGTTCACGCCGGCATTGCTCCGCAATGGAGCTTGGAAGAAGCACAAACAATCACCGATGAATTCACAGCTGTGATGCGATCTGCCGACTCACATACTTTTTTAAATGTCTGCGAAGGCAATGAACCAGCCAGCTGGTCTAATAATTTAACAGACCATGACCGCACACGTTATATCGTTAATGCTTTTACTCGAATGCGCTTTTGCGATGCCAATGGCAGCTTAGATTTAAAAACGCACATTGCCACACACCAATCACCTGACATCATGAAGCCATGGTTTGATTATCGTCATAACGACAAGTTGGACATTATGTTTGGTCACTGGGCCAGTTTAAACAAGCCTCGCCCTCGCGAACATTGCTACGCACTTGATAGCGGTTGCGCTTGGGGACACACGCTTACTGCTTTGCGCTTGGAAGATCGAAACATTTTTTCTGTGCCATCTGCAGAAAAATAAAACGAACGAATGCCCCACAGGAGCGCAGTAAGCCCACTCGTGTCACCCCCAGGAACGAAGTGACGTCGGGGGCCTATCTTCGATCCAGCTCGCATGTCATGCGGACTAAGGATCTTTATAAATGTTAATATTTAAAACCGACCTGCCGGGTTGAACCCACAATCATTCAACCCCAACCTTATCCAAAGTCACAAACGCATACGTCCAACCATTGTCTTCACCACTCTCACGGCTTATCTCTTGCCACTCATCTGAAGACCATTTTGGAAAAAACGTATCGCCAGGGGAAAACCTTTCAATATCTGTGCCATCTGCGGAAGTTTGATCCGCCTCTTGTCAGTAAAGTCACGGCATCAAGAAGCCTAAAAAAATCCATCACAAAACCTTAAGTCCAATTATAAAGTAGATCTCAAAGAGTCCTTTTTGTTGACTTTTGGCCCTCTCTTTTTTATTCTCCTTATCTTCTTTATTCTTTTATTTCTTATACTTCATTACTAAACACTGGAGCATTAATATGCCGCGATTTCAAGACGAATTACACTTAGCCCTTTCCCAAAAAAAACCAATTGCTTGCCGCACTGTCACCATTCACGATGGATTTGCTGACTACGATGATGTCGAGCATTTGCACGCTGCAATCATGTTGGCGGCGGCTAAAAGAGAAAAAATCCTAATCGTCTATGGAGCTAACATTAAAACTCAGAAAGCTGTCATGGTTGATGGCGAAGAGAACATAGTAAAGTCAGCTGCTGAGAACTCAAAAGAATACCTTAGGCTTCCCGAGCTATTAAAAGATATTTCCTCAAAGCTTGGGTACGATGCTAGCGATTATGTTGCTGAAATCAATTTTGACACGTTTGTTGAAAACTCACATCTCATTAAAACCGAAACTCTCTACCTAATCTCCCCTTTAAGCGCAACAGCGACGTTTCCCAAAGTGCTCAAAGCACAAGTTAACGCCGGCCTCCCATCGTTTGAATGTGATTTCATCTACACCCAAGGATCACCCAAAGACAGCTCTACTTACAACATGGACCTACATGCAAAAGCTTTCTTGGCTGCTCGTCAAAAACTTGACATATCTACCATCAAATATGCGCCTCAAGCTGAGTGCTCTGGCCAACAAAAAGAAATAAACCCTAAAACAGGTAAAGTAACACTGACTAACAAAGCCCTTTGTCTTACCAAAACAATTTTCAATTCCATGTCAGACTATTTCAAGATGCTTGTTGTTTGCAACGCCTTAAGAAACATATTCTCTCGCTTTCCCGCCGGAATCATGGCGAAATTTAATGGTTTAGGCTTGGTTCACCCAAAAATAGGCACAGGTGCCAACCTAATCCAAACAAAAGCTTTGTGTGATGTTACTGGAATCAACTTTGATGATATCCGACCCTCTCAAAACCATATGCGAATGGCCACAAAGTATGTCGACGCATGCCTGGTTGTGCTCAACGATAAGAAAAAAGATGAAAAAACAACATCCCTGCGCGATGAAATCATTGTCAATGTAGCGAAAATGACGGCTGTGCAAGAAAAAATATTTGGCAACATCTACAAAGAGAACAGCTCATTAATCACTGGTATACAACCTACTCCTGAATCCATTCAGGCTGTGAAAGGCCTGGAAAAATCTATCGATACATTTACAACGCTGATTGGAAGATGCGAGACTTTTCCTGGCAAAATCATACCTCCTTTATATGATTTGCTTGCACTGCTGGCTGGAGAAATTGATCGCAGCACCGAAATTGACTTAAGCTTTGAACAAATTCTTCAGCTAAATCGTGAGAAACTTGCCGAGGTCGCAGGTCTTATCATTTCAGGAACGCAAACTAACTTAACCAGCGCTTTTGCTTCTGTCTTTCACGAAGCACCCATTAAAAGCGAAAGCCGCCCTCCTCAAAAGAAAATGCGCCAGGAAAAAGAATTCACTCTCTTTCAAGCAGCAGAAAACACAAACGGAGGAGGAGCAGCGAAGTCTCCTGCAGCAGAAGAAGAAGCAGAAGAAGCAACACAAAAAACCCCTCAGGGACAGTGATGTAGGAGCCCCAGCCTCTTGCTTGCACCGTTGAAAAACGGTGTCATCCGAAGGCAACGCAGTGACGTAGAGCCCGCACCCAGCGAAGGCGGATGGGACCCAGGCTTGATCCGTTGTGACAAGGTAACAACTAGCGATCTTTCAAGATTTGGCCCCAAAATAAAATAGCCCCAGCCTCTTGTCATCCAGAGGCAATGTAATGACGTCGGGGACCCAGGCTTGATCCGTTGTGACAAGGTAACAACTACCGATCTTTCAAGATTTGGCCCCAACCTTATCCAAAGTCACAAACGCATACGTCAAACCATTGTCTTCACCACTCTCACGGCTTATTTCTTGCCACTCATCAGAAGACCACTCTGGAAAAAAGGTATCGCCAGAGAAAGACCCTTCAATAAAGGTTAAGTAAAGACGTGACGCAAAAGGCAAGCACTGGCGATACAACGTCTCGCCTCCAATGACCATCAACTCTTGAGTCTCTGGAACAGCTTTCAAGGCAGTTTCAAGTGATGCATACACATCACAACCGGGAATGCTTAAATCAGCACGACTCGATAGCACTACATTCTGTCGCCCAGGTAAAGGCCGCCCAATGCTCTCATAAGTGGAGCGTCCCATGAGAATAGGCTTACCCAAGGTAACTGTTTTAAAATGGCGCAGATCTGCTGGTAAATGCCAAGGCATCTTACCCTCGAAACCGATCACACGATCGTCAGCCATCGCCGCTATCAGTGAAATCATTCGCTTTCCTCCCCTTCTACAGCCATAATTATAAGGACTGTGTTGCGAATCAATGATTGTCAGCTTATCATGAGCTCGTCTTTGACTTGCGACCTGACCTGAAAAGGACTTTTCATGACAATATTGCTAACCAAAACACGTACATTTAAAAAACGCATCTCTGCTTTGCTGGCGCTTTCCGCTGGCTTATGCTTTTCCGCACACTCAGCTTTAGCTGATGCGAGTATGCCAAAGGCTAAAGGGGAAGACAAATACCCTACTTACCCAAGCATCGACTACACCAAGGTCAAAGACCCTGCCGCTGTACGTCGTGGTGAATACGTCGCGAAAATAGGCGACTGCATCGCCTGTCACACTGCCCAAGGTGGTGGCAAGCCTTTTGCTGGTAACTTCTTTCTCGATACCCCGTTTGGTAAAATCTACACACACAACTTAACTAGCGATAAAGAAACAGGTATCGGAAACTGGTCTCTTGCTGTGTTCAAAAAAACCATGCGTGACGGTGTTGGCCCAGATGGCTTTGCCTTCCCAGCCTTTCCTTACCTCTACTTTAACCGCATGACCGATCAAGACTTAAGCGATATCTTTGCTTATCTGAATGCCTTGCCTAAAGTGCATAACAAAAGAAATAAAAACACACTCTTTTGGCCCATCAGCTGGCGCTTTACTCAACTAGGCTGGCGAGCGATGTTCTTCTATCTTCAAGAAAAAGGCCCTTATGTCAACGACCCGAGTAAATCCGAACAATGGAACCGAGGTTCTTATATCGTGAATGGTCCTGGCCATTGCAGCATGTGTCATACACAGTCCTACTACCTACTCTCCACGAAATACGCTATTGGCGCGCCAATGAACAAATATTTCTTAGGTGGTGGTATGGTCGACGGCGGTCACGCCCCAGACATCACCAGTCGTCTCATGAAACATCACCCCATCAATAAAATCGTGGACGTGTTTATGCATGACGAGCTCCTAGGCGGCGGTAAAGTAGCACAAGAAGCCATGTTGGAAGTAAACCACGACAGTTTAAGCCACCTAAAACGCTCAGATCTAGAAGCCATTGCCACTTACCTCAAAACAGTAAAGAGTACGGCTCGCCCTGCTCCCAAAATGGGCTCGGATGCTGGCAAAACGATTTATGAAACATACTGTACCGGTTGTCACACAACTGGCGCAGGTGGCGCACCAAAGCTGGGCAGTAAAACAGCTTGGGATCCGCTCATCAAAAATGGTCTCAAAACACTCTATCAAAACGCTATCCACGGCATTGGCGGCATGCCAGCCAAAGGAACTTGCTCAAGCTGTACCGATAAACAAATCCAAGACGCTGTCGACTACATCGTCAACCAAGCTAAATCAAGCACAGGTAGCGCTACAAGCAAAGACACCACCTTGAAAAAACTAACTCTTGCTGATGGCAAAAAAATCTACCAAAACTATTGCAGTGTGTGTCACAATCCGGACACTCACTACCCTGGCGCACCTATCATTGGCGATCACTCCGCTTGGAAACCATTGGTCCATAAAGGCATGGTCCAACTTTTCTTGAGTGTGACTCATGGCCACGGCGGCATGGCACCTCGTGGTGGGTGCACATCATGCAACGATGCTGATTTGGTTGCTGCCACGAAATACATGGTGCATGAAAGTACCACACAAGGTAATTACACCTTGTGGTAATCTTGATGAGATATAGGAACCTTACCCATGAGTAAATCCAACTACTACTTACCAGAACCCAGTCACTGGCCGATTGTTGGCAGCGTGGCTCTCTTCCTTATCCTAAGTGGTGCGGCTCATTGGTTACACTCTCAAAGCTATGGCCCATGGATGCTCTTGGTGGGTTCGATTGGCCTAATCACCATGTTTTTCGGCTGGTTTGGCACCGTCATCAAAGAAAACCAATCTGGTAAATTCCTAAGCAAACAAGTTGACCGCTCCTTTAGATGGGCTATGTGTGCCTTTATTTTTTCAGAAGCAATGTTCTTCTTTGCCTTCTTTGGCGCCCTCTTCTATTTACGTGTGTTTTCTGTGCCTTGGTTAGGTGGTATTGGCGACCACGGCATCATGACCCACTACCTGCTTTGGCCTGCTTTTACTCTTCACTGGCCTGTTCTTAACAACCCCAACAACCTGCTCTTTGTCGCACCAAAAGCGGCGATGGAAACCTGGCAGATTCCTGCTCTCAACACCTTAATCTTGTTGAGCAGTGGCGCTACCATCACCGTTACTCACCATGCTCTGATCAAAAACAAACGTAAAACCATGCTTATCTTCCAAGGACTCACCATCGCCTTGGGGATTCTCTTCCTAACCATGCAGGTCAACGAATACATGATTGCCTACACTGATAAAGGCCTGACTTTAGCATCTGGTATTTTTGGATCTACTTTCTTTATCATCACGGGTTTTCACTGCGCTCACGTAACTGTTGGAACCATCATGTTGATCGTGATTTGGTTACGTATGATGTTCGGGCATTTCACGCCAGAACGCCACTTTGCTTTCGAAGCTGTCGCTTGGTATTGGCACTTTGTGGATGTTGTCTGGTTGCTCTTATTTATCTTTGTCTACTGGATATAAGATGCTCACACTGACTTACCGACTCGATGATTTTTCTTGCGCCCACCGCTTAGTCAAAGGCTATCAAGGCAAGTGTGCTCACTTACATGGCCACAATTACCGCATTGAAGCAACCTTATGTTCAACAGAACTTGATAAGATCGATATGATGGTCGACTTCGCAACCATCAAAGAGGTGTGTAACGCTTGGATCAACCGAGAACTTGATCATGGCACCTTAGTCAGCTCAGAAGATCCTGAACTGCTCACTTTTGTAGTCGACCACAAGCAAAAGCACTACCTCCTCAAAGGAGTAAACACCACTCTCGAATGCTTGGCTAAGAACATCAAAGCCAAACTCTCAGCCCTTTTAGCCAAACACGAAGCCTTTGGCGACACAGTAATGCTAGACTCAATCACTGTTTGGGAAACCGAGAAGGCATCGATAAGCTGTTGATTTAAAGTCTTTTTCCTCGAAATGAGACGCAAAGAGCGAGATATAGTGCGACACAAAGAGCGACATATGGTGCGACACAAAGAGCGAAATATGATACAATTAGCATAAGCTCAAGTGAACGCCCTGGATTACATTATGAAGCCATCCGACAAATTACTAGAAGCTCTAAAAGCACTTCATACCTTACAATCTGAGGGAGTAATTGCTGTGCAATCCAGCCAACTCAGTCGACTACACCGTGAACGACTCTGTAAGCATGGCTTTCTAGAACCAGTCATCAACGGATGGTATATACCAAGTAGACCTAATGATTCCCCTGGCGAGACCACTGCTTGGTACACTTCTTTTTGGCAATTCTGCAGTACCTACTTGTCTCAAACAAAAGGCGACGATTGGTGTCTTTCGCCTGAACAATCTCTTTCCTTGCATGTCGGCAACTGGACTGTTCCAAAACAACTATTAGTACGCTCATCGAAAGCTCGTAATAATGTTACTCCTCTTCTTCACAACACTTCCTTACAAGTGTATCGCACCGCTCGAGATAGATTAACGCCATCCTAGCGCAAATCGACTCGCGAAGGCGATCGTTATCTGTGCCGCGACTCGTCCTCGTCACCCACGCTACGCAACCTAACGGC
>JAJRRL010000002.1 GCA_024279495.1 Gammaproteobacteria bacterium
GAGACCACAGCGTAGTCAAGCCGTTAGGTTGCGTAGCGTGGGTGACGAGGACGAGTCGCGGCACAGATAACGATCGCCTTCGCGAGTCGATTTGCGCTAGGATGGCGTTAATCTATCTCGAGCGGTGCGATACACTTGGCCGCTAAAGCCAATGGGTTTGAGCTTAGAGAAAGCCCACCTTGAATGATTTCAGGTAAGAATAAAATACACCCTGTAGCGCCTGCTGTCGTAAGAGCTAAACCAGCTGTTCCTACCCATGTTTCGGCAATGGTTCGGCCACGGCCCGTTTGTGCTGGCAGTGTCTCTTTACGTCCACCTCCAGCCTTCGGCTTTTGCTTACTCTTTCTTGCTACGAACTCTTTTGGTTTAACATCCAATTGAGGTGGAGTAAGTAAAGACCCTCCGACAGTAAAGCGAAATTCCCCTTTCCTATACTTATCAATCTGAGTCTGCTCGCGAGTATAGGGATTCACAGGCACATTCCAATACTTAGCGAAATTAGAGTCAACATTCAAATGCCCTTTTGGACCCTGGTAATCAGGGCCTGTATGCCCGTGTGTAAAGGTGATTTCCTTTATTCCCCATTTTTCACACAATTCAACCACTTTGTCTGCATGCTGCGTTTGCTCGTCATCGGAAATATCACGATTCCAAACGATTTGGGGTAATACATTTCCTGAGGTACTCAGAATAGGTATATAGCGGTCAGTAGAGTAATTTTTTTCACCCCAACAACAGGGTAGCTCATTAAGTTTGCATCACTCAGTGGCTTTCCCTGTTTCGTTATCTTTCCCGTTTGGATATCTGCTTGAAATTTAGCATTAACGGCATTCACCAAGCCCATAAAGTCTTTAACAGAGTCTTCTGCTTTTTCTACAATAGATGGATCAATCTGATAATACTCTGCAGCTGCAAACACACTCATCATAGTAATAGGTGTATGCGTAGTGATGTTTAGTGATTTCTCAGTAAAATCATATTGACAGCCAAAGGCCACCAAATGATTGCGGTATACATTTTCGTAGAGATTTTTTACCTCTGCAGCATGCTCTTTAGATTCACCCATATAAGCAAATAAAGCATTTGACGACCCCATAATATGGTGTATTTCGGACACACTGACACTCTTTTCATACTCCGCAATAAAAGCAATATCGTGGTTCGAAATATTAATCACATAGTTAACGCCAGCATCGTCTAGCTTCTTTAGTAAATGCAAGGTTAGTAGATCATTCGCCCCTCGATCCCCTACTAAATCACCAATCAAATCTAAATCAACGACTGGGTTACAGGTCATTTTTTCTAAGGCTTGTAAGAAGCGCGGAATAGCTGACTTAAACCTTTCTTCATATTCCGCTACACGCCTGGGGTACGTTTTTTTATCTTCCACATACTTCGCCTGGAGAATCGCATGATCCGCTTTTTTTGCTTTCACTATTTCATTAAAGGAATCATCTGTCTCCTTAGGGTCTCTGTAAGGATCATAATATGTTTGCTCGTGTGTCTCTTTCGGAACAGATTCAGATAAATCAGCATAAGCAGTAACTAGCTCTTGATAGCACGCACCCGTTTCTTCATCTTCTGGCTCGACCAACACTTTAAAAGCCATTAGCTTATGCACGAAATTCAGTGTATTACCATGCATGTCACCTAAGGTGACGGTTTTATTTTCCTGGATTTCTTCTGCTGAGGCGACCCCAAGCGATGCTTGAGCGGCACTCATAAGCTCATCGGAAGGTAATATGGTTAAGTCACTTTGGTGCTTAGAAATAACTCTTATAAGGTGCCCCATGTATTTAATAACAATACCTATAGTATAGATCAAAAAATATGGGGATTCATTGCAAATAAAAGGCTTTCTCGATTTTCATCTTAAGTCTTTGAAAAAGAGATTGAAAGACGCCTTTTTCTTCAAAAAAAGTATCTTTTAAATTTAACTCTAAAGCTAGAAAGCGATTCTAAGAACAATTAGATTTGTCGAGGTCTTTTTCTGACTTGCTCTCTTTTGAGCAGCTAGCAAAAAAGACTGGCGCTTTTCTACGAGCCCCTAAACTAATGGCGCCAACGCCAAAAGCAGCTGCACCAACAGCCAAGGCAATCACAGCTATTAAAGCCAGTGGGTTTGAGCTTAAAGCAAGCCCTCCTTGAATGATTTCAGGTAAGAATAAAATACACCCCGTAGCGCCTGCTGCCGTAAGAGCTAAACCAGCTGTTCCTACCCATGTTTCTGCAATGCTTCGGCCACGGCCCGTTTTCGCCAGAGGGTTTTCTTTTTTCCCTCCAGATTCAAGATCGCCAACATTTGAAGAAGCACCTTCTTTATGCTCTGAGTCTTTAGCTTTTTTGCCGCTTTCTTCTGGATCGACTGCTTCAGCTTCAGCAACAATAGTCAATTCAGGTAGAGTAACTAAAGGCCCCGCCACAGTGACACAGAAGTCTCCAGTAGTGTAACGCTTATCACCCCAAGCTTTAGCGAAATTAGAGTCAATATTCAGATGCCTTTTGGGACTCCCATAACACATAGGGCCCGTATGACCGTGTGTAAAGGTGATTTCGTTTATTCCCCATTTTCCACACAATTTAGCCACTTTGTCTGCATGCTCTTTTTGCTCGTCATCAGAAACATCACGGTTCCAAACGATTTGGGGTAATACGTTTTCTGGCGTGCTGAGAATAGGTATATAGCGGCCAGTTCTCCAATCTTTACGACCCTCAGTAACAGGGTAGCTCATTAAGTTTGCATCACTCAGTGGCTTTCCCTGTTTCGTTATCTTTCCCGTTTGGATATCTGCTTGAAATTTAGCATTAACGGCATTCACCAAGCCCATAAAGTCTTCAAGAGAGTCTTCTGCTTTTACTACAATAGACGCATCAATCTCGTAATACTCTGCAGCTGCAAACACACTCATCATAGTAATAGGTGTATGCGTGGTGATATTTAATGATTTTTCAGTAGAATCATATTGACAGGCAAAAGCCACCAAATGATTACGGTATACATTTTCGTAGAGATCTTTTACCTCTGCAGCATGCTCTTTAGATTCACGCATATAAGAAAATAAAGCATTTGATGACCCCATAACATGGTTTATTCCGGACGCACCGACACTCTTTTCATACTCCGCAATAAACGCAATATCGTGGTTCGAGATATTAATCACATAGTTAACGCCAGCCTTTTTCAGCTTCTTTAACAAATGCAGGGTTAGTAGATCATTTGCCCCTCGATCCCCTACTAAATCACCAATCAAATCTAAATCAACGGCTGGGTTGCAGGTCATTTTTCCTAATGCTTTTAAGAAGAGCGGAATAGATTTATTCCGCTGAGCGCTGTCTTTTTTGTATTGCGCTAGTTCTCTCTTATGGGCTCTTTTCCTCGCGCCAAATTCTTTATTTGACTCATACGATTGTTTCTCATACCAAGCAGGCTGGTGTGGAGGTCGAGTACTCAAAGCGCCATAGGCAGCAACTAGCTCTTGATAGCACGCACCCTTTTCTTCGCCTTCTGGCTCGACCAACACTTTAAAAGCCATTAGCTTATGCACGAAATTCAGTGTGTTACCATGCATATCACCTAAGGTGACGGTTTTCTTTTCCTGGATTTCTTCTTGTGAGGGAACCCCAAGCGATTTCTGACAGACGCCTATAAGCTCATCAGAAGGTAAGTGCAATAGATCGCTCTGTTCGTGAAAAATAGCTGTCATAAGGTGTCCCGTGATTTTAAAAGAATGCTACCACAGTATACAATAAAAAAGTTAACGGTTTATTAAAATAAGCGTCTTTTATCGGTGTATTTTCTAAGCCTTTGAAAAAGACCTTATTTTTTCTGCTATCTCAAGCACTTGCTCTTGTGTCATGTAAGGGTGGAAAGGCAAACTAATCACTTCGTTGGCTGCTTTTTCAGCCTTTGGGCATGGTTTTTGGTTTGAGCTTAAATGGGGGCTTAAGGCTTCAATTTGTAAGAATGTGCGGGGATAGTGAATGGCTGTTGGAATGTTATGTTTCTTCATGTGTTCTTGAAAAGCATCACGCTTTGAATGCATGAGCGTGTACTGAGCCCAAGCACTGATGTTTTCAGCTGCAACATAAGGCACCTCTTCTGCACTTAAAGCTTCTGCATACCAGGCAGCTACCTGCTGCCTGCTTTCAACTTCATCTGCGAAGATATCTAGCTTAGCAAGTAAAATAGCCGCCTGCATGGTATCAAGGCGAGCTGTAGTGCCAATATCAACGTGATTGTAACGAGACACCTGTCCGTGATTAGAGAGCCTGCGAATACGAGTAGCCAAGGCTTCATTATGCGTAAAACACGCGCCAGCATCGCCATAGCAACCCAAAGGTTTAGCGGGGAAGAAGCTAGTGCAAGACACATCTCCAAAAGAACAAGCCATCTTATCGCCCTGCTTTCCACCAAAACTTTGCGCTGCGTCTTCGATTAGAAAAAGCTTATGGCGTTTGGCTATCTCTGAAATGGCTTTGTAATCGGCGCATTGGCCGTAAAGATCGACGGTTAAAATAGCTTTGGTTTTATCGGTGATAGCAGCTTCAATAAGAGCAGGATCGATGTTGTAGGTTCGTTCGTCGATATCGACAAAAACAGGCGTTGCACCTACTCGAACAATCATTTCAGCGGTAGCATAAAAACTAAAAGGAGTGGTGATGACTTCGTCGCCAGAACCAATATCGAGAGCCATCATGGCAAGCTCTAAGGCAGACGTTCCGCTAGATAAACCAATGCAATGCGGCATGCCAACAAAATCGGCTAATCGTTGTTCGCATTCTTTCACCTCTTTTCCGAGGATAAACTGGCCATGCGTTAAAACGTCGTTAATACGCTCTTTAATTTGGGATTCGATACGCTGATATTGTTGCTGCAAGTCGATGAACTTCATGGCTTTTCTCTAGGGTGATGAGGGGAAGCCGGGACATGGTACAATACGACCTACTGATTAGCAAGCGAGCAAATGCTCCTTGAAGCTTAGCTCTAAACCTTGAAAGATCGCTAGTTATTGCAAGTAACAACGGCTCAAGCCTGGCTCCTCGACGTCACTACCTTGCCTGCGAATGACAGGCTTTTCAACGCTGCAGATAAGCCGCTGAGGCGTAACGCCACCCTATTTTTGATTTATTTGGTTCGCATCATCTTGTTTTTCCTGAACAAGCTCTGATGCCAAAAAAACTACCTGTGAGCGCCTCTCTTCTTTTGTTTTGAAGCCACGTCTTCTCCACTGACAATCAGCATTTTCTGGGCGTATCATGATAAATTACCTCTTAATATGAAATACCATAATCTAACTATACGACCTTAAAATTAACGTTACCTTAAATCTCAGACAAAACTCGCCGCAACAAAGCCAACAGATGCTGATCAGTTTCTTTTAATTCAAGCTCTTGCTGTGCCAATTCAAGAATCGACGCAATGTCATGCTGAAGCACTTCATTCTGCATCCCTTCGATTTGGCGGCAGACGTGCTCTGTTAAAGCCATTAAAGTCGGCGAACCCAAGACTTGAGCGTGACAAGAAGCGATTCTGCCAGCGGCAGTCAATGCCAAAGAAAGCCGCACATGTCTATCAGCTGTTTGGTCCTCAAAAACCTTCAGCGCTAGACTGCTCTCCTCGATCACACCAAGGTGATGCAAAGAACAACATAGCTCCCATACAGACTGAGAATAATTAGGGTGGTTTAGTGGCATATCAGTAAGCTCTAGAAAAGAATCTCCAAAACCAGTCGGTGACCACGCTCGTAATTGCTTAACCATTTTACTCAACCGACCCACCAACTCTTGGCAGTTTTCTTTTGTGGTAAATCGACCGTAACTAATACGCAAAGAATGATGCGCTGTATGGTCATCGATCCCCATCGCGGTTAACACATGTGATGGCAACTTCGTTGCAGCATTACACGCAGAACCTGTCGCCAAACCAAGGTCAAAAGAAAAAGCTAGTAAAGCGCTAATATCAACACCCTTAATATGACACGATAAGCAATGAGGTACTGCATGCTGAACGTCTGTATGCCAAACCACATCGCCCAGCTCATTCAAACCCGAATAAATAATATCTCGGCAAGACGCTGCATGCGAGCTATCTAAATCCAAATCATGCTGAGCTAAGTCAATCGCTTTAGCTGCGCCAACAATTTGATGAGTCGGCAAAGTACCCGAACGATAAAGCTGCTGCCCGCCTCCTGAAATCAGTGGCTTTAAAAGTACAGTGGGATTTTGTCGATAATACAAAAGACCGACCCCTTTGGGCCCATAGCATTTGTGTGCCGACAAAGACACTAAATCAGCACCTAAAAGGCTGATATTTACGGGTACTTTACCAATCGCTTGAGCTGCATCCACATGAAGCAAAACACCTTGCTGCCTACATACATCCGCAATGGCAGAGATATCTTGAATCACTCCCGTTTCATTATTCACCCAAAGCACAGAGACCAAAACAGTGTCTTTTTGAATGACTTGTTTCAGTTTTTTTAAATCAAGCCTCCCCGACAAATCAGGGCTTAGCAAAGTAACAGAAGCCCCCTCCTCTTTAAGCTGATCCATCACTGAAAGCGTGGCTTTGTGTTCTGTACTCATACTAATAACATGATTGCCTTGACGACGATAAGCTCTTGCTGCGCCCAACACGGCTAGGTGAATCGATTCACTCGCACCGGACGTCCAAACAAGACTATTAGCAGAACAACCTAAGGCCTGCGCCGCTTGCTTTGTTGCATTAACAATAAGATACGCTGCATAGTGGCCTTGGCTATGTGTGTTCGCCGATGGGTTTGCAGAAGCGCTTGGATCTTGCATGACCGAAAACATTGCTTCAAGCACTCGAGGATCAATTTGAGTAGAAGCCATAGCATCAAAATACAAACGTTGTTTAGTCATCTTTTTTCTCTTTTGATTCACAACGTACATCACATCACTTAAAATACCTCGCAAAATATTCAGTTCTGTCATGCTTAATTGAGATCGATTATATAAGCGTATCAAGCGTCTCATTAAAGTATCGGATTGAGCGGCTTTAATGAAATCGATGTCAATCAATACTTCTTTCAAATGCTTGTAATAACTCGCCAACTCTTCCATGGTAGCGAAACGATCTCCAGGTGCGTCAGATTGCGGTATATCAGGCAAGCTCGCGCTTCTCGCTGTCATCTGGCATTCGTACGCCAACACCTGCACGGCTTGGCCTAAATTTAAGGAATGAAAATCGTTTGCTGTTGGAATATTAACGTGGGTTTGAGCCAAATCTAACTCTTCATTGGTCAACCCCGTTCTTTCTCTTCCAAACACAATCGCAAACTGATGTTCGCCAGCATGTGTTGAGATAAACTCTGCGCAGCCACGAGCATCGCAGCCCGTCCAGGCTAAGGTTCTTGGCCTGGCTGTGGTAGCAAACACATAGGTGCAACCCTCCAAGGCTTCGGGCAAGCTTTCAACTACCCGAGCTTTTTCAAGCATATCTGAGGCATTTGTGGCCATTGCCGTGGCCATGGGGTCAGGAAAGCACTCCGGATTCACCAAAACTAAATCTGTTAAACCCATGACTTTCATGGCTCTAGCAGCAGCACCTATGTTTCCTGGGTGCGAAGGGTTAACCAACACAAACCGAATACGAGCAGACATCCAATACCTCGCGGTGATCAAAAATGGTGCATTGTATCCAAAAGTTTCTCTTGTGTCACCACATCTTGCAAAACTGTACTATCTTGTTACACTGGAGCGCTCTCTACTGAAACCCACTTAACTTAACCTAGGTATTTGCCATGCAGCCGACGATGACTTTAATCTGGCAGGCCATGCGACAAGCAGGCCGTCTTCTACTCCGCCAAGCAGACATACTCACCGACCCCAATTTGTTTATTGAAAAACGTGAGCACATGGTAAATGGCGCCCACCAAAGTGTCTATCAAATCATAAAGCAAAACCTGCAAGCCTCTTTGCCTAAATATGTTGTGATAGCTGAAGGTGAGCCTCTACCAGCCAATACTAAAGACGTGTGGGTGATACAGGGTATTGACCCTCTAGCTAACTACGCACGAGCCCTCCCTAATTATGCAATTCCCATGCTTTGGTATCTCGACGGTGAGCTCAACGGCGCCACTCTTTATGATCCTAATCTCGATGAATTCTTTTCTGCCGTCATAGGTCAAGGTGCTCTTCTCAATCAGCATCGCATCCGAGTGGCCAAACGCGGTCGACGCTTAAATGAATCCATTGTTGTCTCACGCTTTCCTATTCGAAAAGAATTAGTCCTCCAGCACCTAGCCGGCGCTCAAGCCATTGCTCCTGAAGTTGGCTCCATGACTCAATCTGCTTGTGCTTCATTAAGTATCGCCTACGTGGCTTGCGGAAGATACGATGCTTACTGGCATGTTGCGCAAACAGGCATTGTACCCAATGCTGCTTTGCTTATTGCAAAAGAAGCTGGGGCCAATGTTACAAATTGGAAGGGTAAGAACACACTGCAAACTGAGTCTGAGTTAATCGTAGCTGCTCCTGCGTGCTATCCAGATTTGCAAAAACACTTGATTCGTTCAAAGTAATATTAACGTGGGCTCAATGCTGCGACTTCAAAAACAGAGCCCCGCTCTTCCACTCCCTGACTGACAGTTCTAAGACGAACAGGAAAACGACTACTAGGAACAGCTTAAGGTGTCACCCCAATTACCCAATTGCCACTGACAAGGCACAGCCTTACCTTCCCCTGGATAAGAACAAGCTGCATAACAGATAGTGCTGTAGCTCATTGGGGCAGATACTCTCACGACACCATTACCCAGCCTGCTGCCCACTTTATGTAAGGGGCAACCTCTTGTACTAATGGAACGATACTGGCTGATTTGATCATACATTTGCTGCCTGTCAGCAAAGCATGATATTGGCTGGCTGGCTCTAGATGTTGTTGTTAAAAGTACTGAGGCACAAAAAACTGTAAGCGTTATTTTTTTGAGTGTAGTATTACTTGATTCGCGCATAAGAGGCTCCATAAAAATAAATGACATATAGCCACATTACGGGAAAAGAAGCGTTTACGTCAACAGGAAAAGCGACTACTTGCTACAACTTAAGGTGTTACGCCAACTGCCCAGCTGCCACTGACAGAGTGCAGGCTTAGATTTCCCTGAATAATAACAACCTGCATAACAGATAACGCTGTAAGGCATTGGGGCAGATACCCTCACAATACCAACACCTAGATGGAGGGGGCAACCTCTTGTGTTAATGGAATAATGCTGGGTGATTTGATCAGACATTTGCTGCCTGTCAGCAAAGCATGATATTGGCTGGCTGGCTCTGGATGTTGTTGTTAAAAGTACTGAGGCACAAAAAACTGTAAGCGTTATTTTTTTGAGTGCAGTATTACTTGATCCGCGCATAAGAGGCTCCATAAGAATAAATGACATGCAGCCACATTACGGGAAAAGAAGCGTTTATGTCAAGATGTTGGCTTTCTTAAATCCACCAAAGGCCAACGTGCTTTTGGTTGAATAGATAAATCCGAATCAAACTCTCCAGCGGCCATTCGAACAGCACCGGTATAAGCCACCATCGCTGCATTGTCTGTGCAATAAGCAAGCTTAGGAAACACGACATCAATACCGTGCTTTTTAAAAGTTGTTTGGCTTAAGCGACGCAACCGTTGGTTGGCACTAACCCCGCCTGCCACAACCAAACGTTTGGAGTTAACTTGCTTCAACGCTCGTGTACTTTTAGCAATGAGGACATCGACAACCGCCGCCTGAAAAGAAGCAGCCAAATCAGCCATACAACTGTCTTCTGGTAACTCCGCATACGTTTTTGCGATTTGTGTTTTCAAACCACTAAAACTCATGTCGCAAGTTGGGTGGTGCATCATGGGTCGTGTAAAATGATAGGCTTTAGGATCTCCTTGCTCTGCCAAAGCAGCCAAAGCAGGACCTCCAGGGTAAGATAAGCCTAATAATTTAGCTGTTTTATCGAAGGCTTCTCCGGCTGCATCGTCTAGTGTCTCACCTAAAAGATGATACTCGCCAACGCCTTTGACATGAACCAAAAGCGAGTGACCACCTGATACAATTAAGGCGACAAAAGGGAAATCCGGTTGCGTTTCTTCTAGCATGACCGCCAATAAATGCGCTTCGATATGATGCACGCCCAAAGCTGGAATACCCCAGCCATAAGCCAGGCTCTTTCCAAGACAAGCGCCCACCATTAAAGCACCAATTAAGCCAGGACCTCTGGTATAAGCAATACCATCAAGCTCAGATGGCTTGATAAAGCGCTCTGATAAGAAATGCTCGATCATCGGAGCTAAACGAGTCACATGATCCCGAGAAGCCAACTCAGGGACAACACCGCCATAAGGCGCATGAATGTCCACCTGGGTGTGCACTAACTGATCAACCTGGTGAGACGCCGAATCGTAAAGCGCAACAGCAGTCTCATCGCACGATGTTTCAATGCCGAGGATTAACATAGCAAGACCTTCATTAGTCCAAAAAGGTATCGTATGTGATGAACTGGCAAGATTCAACCAGCAGTGGTCAAGACCTATCAATACCGCTACAATCCAGAGGACTCTTTTGGAGGTACGACTCATGATCCAACGCTTACTTGCCCTGCTTCTTTGCATGGTCTCATCTGCTAGCGCTTTTGCACTACACAAACCTGATCACTATCAAATTGATCTAATCATTTTTTCTCGTTTGACGCCTAAAAACTTAGGCAGCGAATACTGGCGGTCTTCCCCACCCTGGAAACCCAAACAGCATCTAGTGGAGCTCGCACCTACTCCTGAAAAACCACAGGATTCAAACGAATACCCAGACCTAACCTTGCTCCCCACTAACGCTTTAGCCTTAACACATGAAGCAAGTAAATTAGAGCAACTAAAAAACGTTACCGTGCTTGCTGAACTCGCTTGGAAAATGAGTCGACATCAACTCAGAAAGCCAATTACGATCGCCTTACATGGAGGCCATTTCATTAGCCCAAGTATTTTACAAGAAGACGCTGCCGATCCGAACCTAGAGCTTAGCGGTAGTATTACGCTGTCATTAAAACGCTATTTCAACGCCACGCTACGTTTGATTTTAAGTGAGCCACAAGAAGCCGTGACCCATGAATTATTAGAAGATCGAAACTGCAGTTTCGATGGCATTTGTCGATTCTACTTCCAACGCACTCGCCGTACTCGCAGCAAACAACTCAATTATATAGACACACCTTTACTCGGTGTTTTGCTAAGTATCAAGCCACTTAAATCAGAAAAAGCCGCTAAGTAAACGACTTGGCGTTTATATATAAGCAGTTAGCCTCATTGCGGAGCTTTGTCACACAAGCAGAGAAAATTTATTTGTGAATGCCTTTTGACTCAACCAGAAGGTCCATTCAATTCTGCACACTGCTTTTAAAAATTAAAATTGATATAGATCCTTAGTCCGTGCTTCGCACGAACAGGATCAAAGCTAGGCCCCCGACGTCACTTTGTTTCTGGGGGTGACAGCTTGGGTGACCACTCCGTTCCGGGAGTGACAGCTTGGGTGACCACTCCGTTCCGGGAGTGACAGCTTGGGTGACCACTCCGTTCCAGGGGTGACAGCTTGGGTGACAACTTGAGTGGTCACTACGTTTCTGCTGGAGGTAGGAGTAGCATCTTCTTCATGACGGTTAAGTCTAGCTTTCTTTTTCAGCTTTCGCTTCAGCATCAACCCAATGATTCAAAGCTTCAACAATCTTCTTAGCTTGATCGACGCTAGAGATATTGAACTTAGAACGCTGCGTATACACACCTTGACGTTTTTGATAGCGTCTTACGGTAAAAGCAAGAGGCCCATACTCTTCTTTCGACGCATTCCAGCTTTGGTATTTAAAGATAATGGTTGACCAAGCACCTTTTGATAGCACTTGCTTGTCTAATTCTTTGACGGTTGTAACACCATTGTCTACGTATTCAACGGTTAACTCATCAATTGTTTCTGCCATATCGGGCTCCTTAATAACAGTAAGACTTGATCCAGATGCCACGGTAGCAAGTCAATCCTCACCCGTCAATCCATGAGATGACATCGTGATAGCAAGCTGCTACCGTTAAAGCTGCACTCAAGGAAGGAACCTGATCAGATGCTGTACACTCACCTTACCCATCCAGCCTCGCTCACTCTCGCTCTTTTGTTGGCCACATTAGCCATGTTTATCTGGGGTAAGCTTCGATACGACATCATCGCCATGTCCGCCTTGTTTCTGGCTGTCGTCATTGGGATTGTACCAGCTAATCATTTTTTCTCAGGCCTCGCGCAACCAGCGGTCACGACAGTTGCCTGCATCATGATCTTATCGAAAGCAATTGCCGATGGTGGCTTAATTGAAACATTCAGTGATCGTGCACTGGCGATGCATTCCTCGTTTTATTTTCAGATGAGCCTGCTATGCCTCATCACACTCGTTTTGTCAGCCTTTATCAATAATATCGGCGCCTTAAGCCTTGCCATGCCAATGGCTTTTTCACTCTGTCAAAAACACAAAAAATCGCCTTCACTCGTTTTAATGCCCATTGCCTTGTGCGCAGCCCTTGGAGGGCTCACCACGCTGATTGGTACTCCTGCAAACTTAATCATCTCTGAGTTCAGAGCAGAATCAATGGGTACACCTTTTAATTTTTTTGATTTTGCTTGGGTCTCTGTACCTATTGCTCTCATTGGCTTTGTTTTTCTAATCGTTATCGGCTGGCGATTAATGCCCTCAAATCGGCAAGGAAAAACAGATGTCTTAACGTTCGATATTCAAGACTACCTAGCCGAAGTAGTCGTTACAGAAAACAGTAAAATCATTGGACTGAGTATTCGTGAGGTTGAAGACGACATCACTAGCGACGCCATTATTGTTGGCATTATTCGCCGAGAAAAACGCCGTATGCCTCTCACCCCTTCTGAAAAAATAGCCGGAAATGACATCTTAATTATTGAAGCAGCACCCGATGTCATTAAACAATTCTTATTTGATACCAACTGCCATCTACACGATTCAGACAAAAAAAGCGCATTGGATGTCGAGGGCAATGAATTAATTGAAGTGGTTGTGCCCCCCAACGCTTCTTTAGAAGGACGCTCCTCTCGTCAACTTCGTTTGCGAACACGATACCATCTTACCTTGCTAGGTATTGCGCGCCGAGGAAAAACCATTCGCGAACGAATTCACCAAACAAAGCTAAAGGCCGGCGATGTGTTACTTATGCAAGGACCTCAAAGCACTCTCAAGGACGCAGCCTCTCAGTTGGGTTTACTCCCACTGAAAGGAAGAAACATCCAACTACCGACCCGCAGCCAGCGCATACTTCCTCTGCTCTTTTTTATCCTTGCCATCATCTCAACTAGCTGCCATTTACTTCCTTCTTCTGCTGCCTTTGCCGGAGCAATTATCTGCTCGGTTCTGACGCGAAGCATATCTATTCGCTCGGTGTATAAAACTGTTGATTGGCCTATCATCACCTTGCTTGCTGCTCTGATCCCAATAGGCCATGCACTGCAGCATTCTGGTGGAACCGAACTGGTTAGCCAATGGCTTTACTCAAGCACTCATACGCTTTCTCCTATGATCTTAGTCGGAATAATCATGGCTATTACCATGATGCTATCAGATATCATGAACAACGCAGCTACGGCCGTCATTATGGCACCCATTGCTATCAGCCTAGCTCATGCCTTAGGGATGAACCCAGACGCCTTTTTAATGGCGGTGGCTATCGGGGCCTCTTGCTCTTTCTTAACCCCGATTGGACATCAAAACAGTATTTTAATCATGGGCCCAGGCGGCTACCGCTTTAGTGATTATATGCGACTAGGCCTACCTCTTGAGCTCATTATCTTAGCCGTTGCTAGCCCTTTAATTTGCTGGGCTTGGCCTTTGATTAATGCTTAATTTTTCCTGAATATTCCTTTTTTATTAATTTCATGCTATCATACCCGTTCTTTTTACACATAATAAAAGAGACGAGTATGCATGCAAATGATCAAAAAAAAAAGGGCCAGCCGTCTGCCAGCGTCGATTATCACCTTAACTGACCTCCTAGCCTCCTCCCTTTCCAAAGAGGCGCTGACCTCCTGGGTTTTAAGCTCTCCCTACACCTATCACCATTTTGTTAGAGCCCTTCAAGAACGATTTCGAACCGAAGAGAATCTAGAAGCATTAGAAGAAATACTACTTACCCAGCTCTCTCAGAATATTTTTGATCGCCACCATCTGATTTCACTGCAAGCCTTATCAGAAGACACATCATTACCTCTGAATATCATGCTTCTTGCCAGCTGCATTATTCACGCCACAAAAGAAAAGCTATCAAACAATAAGACACTTGCGGATCGAGACACCCTATACCTACCTAGAGTACTTGAATGGAAGAATTCCCTTCCAAAAAAGGAGTTAACCCTTTTAATCGCACTAGCATCTGTAGAAAACCTCAATGCTTATATAAGTTCTTCAATACAAGTCTTAACCTCAGAGAGGCCGAGCCACTATAGATTTACCAAAGTAAACGAAAGCATTGAGCACATCATAGAGACCAGGCTTCTTAACCTAAAGCCTGATCTCTTGATAAAGCTAACAGAAAGCATTATCTCAAGAATCGACACTTCAAATAATAAGTTAGGAGCTGCCCTTAATAGAAATCTTCCAATACTATTGAGATCTGCAAACAAACTTTATAAATATTTAAAAAACAAGAAAATCCATCAAACAATAAGAGAAAAAATTAAAAGTGCCGCTGAAAATATTTTGACATTCGCCGAAAAAATCGAACAGCAACAAATGCAAAATAGGCAGACCTATTCACATGACCTGAAAGAGACTCGCAACATTATTTATCAAGCACAAAAAGTAATTGACAGTAAAGTTACTCCCCCATCTCTCTTAGAACTCAGGGATCGCTTCAACGAAACCCTACTCTCTTTTGAAGGCTATGATCTAAATGAAAAGAAAAATGCCATATCCTCCATGACCAACATTATCAAGATGACCGACACTAACAAGCAATTATCAACCCATCTAAGCACACAGCTAATAAGTCTTATCGAGAAACACTGCCCAAGCTTAAAAACCGATCTTTTAGAAAATCAACTTCCCGATGGCCTAAACTTATGGCCTAAATCGCCAATAGGATCTCTTGTGCGCGCCCTCCTTACAACAACAAGAACAACATCAGACCCTCAAACTCTAAGATCAACCTTGATTCTTTTAAAAGATTTTGCAGAAGAGCTTCATCACTCAGACATAAAAGATGACATTACCAACTCCTTCTGTCTTGCTTCTTTTCTGAACGTTATAAGGTCTCTAAACAAACACCCAAATCTCCCTAACGCAATAACATCTTTCTTGGATCTTGGCCTTCTTGAAACAGGATCAATACCAAATAAAATCGAAGAAACTCTTACTTTCTGTTTAAAAAACAAAAACGGTGAAATACAAGAAGAAATTCATGACGCTATTAGCGCCAAACTAAACAAAACGAAAAATCTTAGCGTTTCAAAGAAACTCAACAGTATTCTATTACGGATGGTCTCTCCATCATCGTTAGATCAAGAACAAATCAAATCAAACTTGACTGCCCAGCTAAAAGCGCTCCAGGACATACCTCCTGATGACGCAAGCCTTTCTGATCGTAAAGAACTAATCAGCTCATTAATTTTATCACTAGAAGAAAGCACAGATCAAAAAGAGTTCATTAAATATGCCCTTAGCTTTGAAAACTTGGAGGCCAGGCAATATATTCTTGAGATTATTTTACAGCTACCATCAAAAGCTCTACCAGAAAACACACCAAAACCAGAAGAGATCCTTAAAGACATTAAAGGTGAGAGGTTCTCTCAGCAAGACTTGATTCTCCTAGAGTTATTATTACCAAAAGTCAAAGTAAAGCACTACCTCCACTTGACTGAAATCATATTCAAAATGATTTCACACAGTGAGACCCATGTGAACTCAAAGAAAAACAAAGAGCGATCTTATAAGCTACTTATTGCCATGAATCACGCTTTTACCCAACATCACCTTGAAGAGAAACTCCCGAACCCCATATTTGAAACACCCAAAGAAGCTCGAACAAACAAACATTACGGCCGTTTTGATATCATAGCTGAGCTATTTAATCAGAAAATAGAAGCGGCAATCGAGACAAAAAATAAAGCAGCACGACCAATACAAGCAGCTTTCCGTAAGCGTATGGCACGATGCGACACAAACCCAAGCCAAGAGGTTCATGATCGTTCTTTTTTAGATCTTGCTGAGTATTTAGCCGACGCTAATCATTGGAATTGGAGTAAAGAGAAGAATGCACACACGATCCTAATAGAGGAGCAACATCGTGCAGCCGGAAACCTATTTAGGCTCACCTTTTCGGAGCTTAATGAAAAAATAAATGCCCACATGAACAAGCAATACATATTGCGCTCTAATTTTCATAGCAATTACAAGCCATACTTGATCCCTTTTTCGGTTTCCTTGCTAGGTGGCGCAGCTTCAATCGTATTAAGCACACTACCTAACATCTTAAATACAGGTATAACGTTCTCAGCACAGCAAAGCTCGCTTTGCCTTGGGTTTGGTGTAACGCTTGGTGTGATTTGTCTTATTGTTGCCTTAGTATTTCTAACTCGCGGGATCAATAATGCGGTAGCTGAAAATAAATATTTTTCCTTTATGGAAGATCCAAATACCCTAAATGTCGCTAGTGCTCAAGAAAATATGAATCTGTTCTTTGCGCGTAACAACGGCGAGAAAACCTATCAGAGCGCCAACGTCATGCTCGCGATACGATACCCTAATGAACACGCTTTATGTTGTTAGTTTTAAACTTCTTCACTCTCTTCGACCTGTAGCGATTTAAAATCCCACCAGTCGTGATCCATCAACTGGCTCGGCGAAAGGTTTCCAACGGCGCGTAACATATTGCTTGGTATTTTAGGGTTTTCTTTAGCAAGAGAGGCGATTAAAGCTTTTATTTTAAGTCGAGTCATGTTTTTTTGAGCGCCGCATAAATTGCATGGAATGATTGGGTATTGCATGATATCTGAAAACGCGATGATGTCTTTTTCCTGACAAAATGCTAAAGGACGTACCAGTAAATTCTTGCCATTATCCGACAATAATTTAGGTGGCATCGATTTGGTTTGTCCGCTATATAAAATCGACATTAAAAACGTTTCGATGATATCGTCTCGGTGATGACCCAAAGCAATGGTATCGAAACCATTTTCTTCTGCAAAACGATAAATAATCCCTCGACGTAAACGAGAGCACAGTGAACAATAGGTTTTACCTGCGGGGATTTTATCCATCACAATAGAATACGTGTCTTTGGATAGGATTGTGTACTCAATATTGTGTTTTTCATACCACGCTCTAAGAGCGGTATCATCCCAACCAGGCTGCTGCTGGTCTAAGGTAAAAGCGTGGATCGTAAACGATCGATTCGCCTCGATGCTGATCTTTTTCAAGATATGCAGCATGGTGAACGAATCCTTTCCTCCAGAGACGCAAACCAACACCTTCGCTCCAGGCTTAATCATCCTGAAATCGTGCATGGCTTTTTTGGTATAGTGCGTGAGCTTTGCTTCAAGCTGGTTAAATAATGACACGTTATCTCTCTTAGTGTTCAGAAATACAGCGGCAAAAATAAACCGCTCAGTTGTATATATCATATGCAGGTAGTCATATCAATACCACTCAGCTACAATTCCAGGGTCTACCCACGAAACTCGGGGTTTACGAGTTCACGTTACATTTCCAGTTTTGAGGCAAGGTTAAACGAAAAGTGGGAATTGCTTTTTCATGCGTAAACCCTAGCTAAAAATAACCACTACGAGGCCGCCCTGTGAGCACGACCAATCTCATTTTAGATACCGATTCCTATAAGGCATCGCACTACCTACAATACCCACCCGGTGCAACGCATATCTCTTGCTACATCGAATCTCGTGGTGGAGACTTCGAACAGACTCTTTTTTTTGGACTTCAGCTTTTCTTGAAAAAAACCCTAAGCAAACCAATTACTCAAGCAGATATCGATCAAGCAGAATCTTTTTTCAAAGCCCATGGCCTGCCTTTTTATTTAGAAGGTTGGCAGCATATTTTAGACGCGCACAATGGTTACCTACCTATCCATATCGAAGCTATTGCTGAAGGTACTTGCCTACCAACAAGTCATGTGATGCTACAAATCACTAACACAGACCCCGCTTGCTTTTGGCTACCAACCTATTTAGAAACTGCTTTGCTTCGAGCCGTATGGTATCCAACCACTGTCGCTACTATTTCGTGGCATGCCAAAAAAATTATTTCGCGTTACCTAGAAAAAACAGCTGACGACTTATCGACACTTCCTTTTCAGTTACATGACTTTGGCGCGCGCGGCGTTAGCTCAGAAGAATCTGCAGCGATCGGTTCTTTGGCGCATTTGGTGAACTTCCAGGGAACAGATACTATTTCAGGTGTATTAGCGGGTCAGCACTACTACGACTGCCCTATGGCTGGATATTCCATCCCAGCAGCAGAGCATTCCACTATTATTAGCTGGGGAAGAGATCACGAAGCTGACGCCTATGAACACTGCATGAATCAGTTCTTAAATAAAGACACTGCTTTTGCAATTGTCTCTGATTCTTACGACCTTTGGAATGCCATTGAGACCATCTGGGGTGGCAACTTATTCGATGCCGTTAAAAACAACCCTGGTCGATTAATTATACGGCCTGATAGCGGCGATCCAACATGTATTCCCAGCAAGCTCATTGAGATGCTTATGGATCGCTTCGGATACACAACAAACACCAAAGGATATCGAGAATTGCCTGAGAATTTAAGAGTTATTCAAGGTGACGGTATTTCTCTAGAAAGCATGGATGAATGCTTGAAGAACATGGAAGAAAAAAAACTCTCCGCCAGCAACATTTGCTTTGGAATGGGCGGCGCACTCTTGCAGAAATGTCATCGTGATACATTGTCGTTTGCTATGAAGGCCAATGCCATTTGCCAAAATGGGCAATGGCAGCCCATTTGCAAAGAGCCGATTACAGATTCTCATAAAAAATCAAAACCTGGTCGATTGGCTTTGATTCGAGATGACGACGGCAACTATCACACCATACAAAAAGACGAGCTCACGCAAAAAAATGAGTTACAAACCGTCTTCCTTAATGGCGAAATAAAGCATGAAACAAATTTAGAGAGAGTGCGAGAACTAGCCTCTTTAGAAGGAGCGTAAATACTAGTTTCTTTTTAGGAACGCTGCCTAGTTAACTCATACAGTGCGACAGCTGTTGCTGCAGATACATTCAAACTAGAAACGCCACCACCCATTGGGATTTTTGCTAAAAAGTCACATTGCTTTTCAGTGGATTGACGAATACCTTGCCCTTCACTACCCATCACCAAAACCATGTCTCCGCGTAGGTCAATTTGCGCTAGTGTTTGCTCGGCTTCGCCAGCCAAGCCCACCACCCAAAAGCGCTCTTCTTGCAAAGCCTTTAAGGTTCGAACAACATTAGTTACCGTTATAAGTGGAACCAAGGCAGCTCCTCCGCAAGCTACCTTTTCTGCTGTTGCTGTCAGACTTGCACTTCGATCTTTTGGCAATACGACTGCATCAACAGAAAAAGCTGCTGCAGAACGAAGACAGGCTCCTAAATTACGAGGATCTTGAACACCATCTAATATCAGAACACACGCCGCCTGACCTGCTTCTCGTTTTTTTAGCAGCAGTTGGTTTAAATCTGCTTCTCGATACGTTGGCAAGGCTCGGCAAGTTAAAGCGATCCCTTGATGAACGCAATCATCCCCCAACTCCTGATCCAACTCTTTGACAGTGGTCTGCTTAATACTAATACCGTGCTTTTTCGCCAAAACCACTATCGCTGCTTTCTTCTCGTTTTTTTTAGAATCAACAATACTCAAGGCGATAGCTCGCTTCGGAGATTCTTGAAGTAGATGCAAAACAGCATGCAAACCATAAACAACGATATCAGCCATAGGGGCTCCTAGACGAGTGAAACGAGACACGATTGTATAAAAATAAAGCTAAAGGCGCAAGTTAAAGCTTGGTAATTCAACAAGCTGGGTTTAAAAAAACTGCTTTTAGCGTTAGTATTAGCTCCGATCGTCTATAATTCACACACTTGAACCCACACTCGAGGTTCACTTACCAATCAGAGATCAGGATGTTTCTCATGACACGCCTTGCCATTGCACGACGCACCCTCTTACTCCTTGCCGCAAGCAGCGGTTTACTCGCAGGCTGCAGCCATGAGATTGCCACACCTTGGCAACCTAACGACTATCACGCTCACCAAAAAAAGAGCCGCTATGGCAACCCAAGAGCTTACAAAGCTAAAGGGAAAGTCTATCACGTCCTACCCACAGCCTTAGGCTATCGAAAACGAGGCATGGCCTCATGGTATGGCCGTAAGTTTCACGGCAAGCTAACCTCCACCCGAGAAGTGTTCGATATGTATGGCATCACGGCCGCAAGTCCAGAATTACCCATCCCATGCTTTGTCCGAGTTACCAATTTACGCAACCACCGCTCTCTTATCGTCAAAGTGAACGATCGAGGGCCTTTTGCACGCCACCGTCTCATCGATCTTTCCTATGCTGCAGCTATTCGCCTAGGTTATGCTAAAAGAGGAACGGCTCCTGTTTTAGTTGAATCCATCGAAAGACGTGAAGCATCGAGAACCCTCTCAAGGCTCAACCCTCCAAGCGAAGAAGATATCTACTGGCAAACCGGTGTGTTTAATCTGTATTCGCATGCAGAAAAGCAAAGTAGAAGAGTAAACCGGCGCCTACACTCTCACAAAGCTCATGTGCATGAAAAGCTCAAGCATGGGCGACTGATGTATCAAGTGACTGTAGGGCCCTTACACACGCTAAGAGAGTCTGATAGAATGTATGCTCGCCTCAAACAACACGGCTTCAAACAAGCCATTCCTCTCTCGCGAGACTTCTATGACACTAGCTACCGCCACCTGGGCTAAGTTCCTCAGGAAAGAAGAAAAAAAACCCTACTTCCTAGCCATTAAAAAAGAGCTGGATAAAGCCTATAAAGAAGGCAAAATCATCTACCCAAGCAAATCTGATATCTTCAATGCGTTTGACCTCACACCCTTCGAATCTGTTAAAGTTGTTGTTTTAGGGCAAGACCCTTATCACGGACCAGGCCAAGCTCACGGGCTTTCTTTTTCTGTTCCTAAAGGCACTCCAAAGCCTCCCTCTCTTCGCAATATTTGCCAAGAGCTTGTTGCTGATCTAGGTTTTTCAAAAACACCCGATGGTGATTTAAGCGGCTGGGCAAAACAAGGAGTTCTTTTACTAAATGCTACCTTAACCGTACAAGCCAAAACAGCCTCCTCACATTCCCAATTTGGCTGGCAAACATTGACAGATCGAGTCATTCAAGCCTTAAACGAACACCCCGAACCTATTGTGTTTTTGCTGTGGGGGGCACACGCTCAAAGCAAAGAAAAACTAATCGATACCAAAAAGCATTTTATTTTAAAAACCTCTCATCCGTCACCTCTATCAGCTCATCGTGGCTTTCGAGGATGCAAGCATTTCTCAAAAGCTAACACTTTCCTAAAATCAGCAGGAAGAGAGCCCATCGATTGGTCGGCCACCTAGACCCTACGAAAATTGACATAAGCCCCACTATTAGCTAACGTAACCTATCCTGCCCCATGCTAATGCGAGATCAATATGAGTATTATCGAAATCATCCAATACCCGGACCCTCGACTAAAATTAACTGCTACTCCTGTCGACAGTTTCGATGACGATACAAAGAAAATGATCGACGATATGTTCGACACGCATTACGACCAAAAAAACTGTGCGGCCTTAGCTCATTCACAAATGGCCTTCAACACACCCAAACGCATTACCGTGATCGATTTCTCTGAAGAAAAAAATGATCCTCTCTGTTTGGTGAATCCTGAAATCATCAGTAAAGAAGGTGACACATACACTGACGAAGGCTGCATGTCTGTTCCTGGTGGCATCATTGAAAAAGTACATCGTGCAGAAATCATTACTGTTCGCGCCCTAGATAAAATGGGCAAGCCAATGGAATTCAAAGTCGATGGATTTTTAGCAAAATGCATTCAACATGAGCTCGATCATTTAAACGGCGTTTTATTTATCGATCATATCTCTGAATTAAAGCGACAAAAAGCCGATAAACGATTAAACAAACTTAAGCGGCAAGAAAGGCTTTAAACCTTAGCGCTGCCTCTCGAAAAAGCATCCACTCCAGGTCTTTCTGAAAATACAGACTGCGCCTTCCAATTAGAAACACCTCGCGTGACAAGACAAGCCGACAAAGCAACTCCCACCAACGCCAAGATAAGCAACGCAGCACATTGAGCAGTCACACCTTGCCCTGTAAAATACAAGCTTCAATACAAAGACCAAGCGCAATGCTGGACCCCATGACTCCCAAACCACCTAGTATAGCCTCTGCTTTAGCAGCTCCACTTTGCTTAACGCTAGATCGAGTCACGCTAAGCGAACGTCCTAGTGCTGATTGCTGCTTGTGTTTTTGGCGTGCCGGGTCTTGCTGCTCAGCAGACTGACTTCTCACAGCAGATGGACTAGCAACAGGTCGAACCTGAGATTTAGTAGCGGCCCATGCTGTTGGGTGTGTAAAAAATTCACGCGTCATAGGCTCAATTTTACCCGTAGGCACACCTAAACCCTCCAAATGAGAATCATATTCCGTCATAAGAGCACACCAAGCTACTTTCTTTTGCTTATAGTTGTTTTTAGATGTATCAGGCCTTTCTGTTTGTAAAGGCAGCATACCAACTAAAATAGCTCGAAAGCTCAAATCAATATCTGGCAGATGCTCTTTTGTATAAGCAAGAAAATGCTTCTTCTGCTCACGCGCTTTTTCAAATAGACATTTAGATTCTGATGAGTTATGAAAGTTAAATACGGACGACTCGTCTCCCATCCCTCTGCCAACGCCTCCCCCCGCTGTGAGCCATGGAGAGCCGAAGGCGCAGGCGAATAGTCCGCGATAGCCACGGATTTTCTATCGAGCGTAAGCGAACATAGAAAATCTTTACGTGGCGTTGAGTCACTTGAGAGACCACAGCGTAGTCAAGCCGTTA
>JAJRRL010000003.1 GCA_024279495.1 Gammaproteobacteria bacterium
AGAGACCACAGCGTAGTCAAGCCGTTAGGTTGCGTAGCGTGGGTGACGAGGACGAGTCGCGGCACAGATAACGATCGCCTTCGCGAGTCGATTTGCGCTAGGATGGCGTTAATCTATCTCGAGCGGTGCGATACACTTGGCTCAGGTCAGTCTTCTCTTCTTTATTAAGGCTTGAACACTTATTGTTTTTGGCGTTAAAAGAGAATTGCTTTTTGGTGTTGCTGCCTTTAGTATCAGTCTTTGACTGTGCTAGTCATGTCTTTTAAAGGGAGACTTGGATGGGTACCAATAAGCCAATGGCTTTGCGCCAAGAGATAACAATAACCATTATCATTAAGTTGTTTTTGCTTTTTGTGTTGTGGTGGTTGTGTTTTTCGCATCCCATGAAGCACCCGAACATGCGTGCTCATCTTTTTCAGACTTCACATCTTAGCACGTCTTATTCGACTAAACAGAAGGAATAAGCTGATGATGTCAGATACCGTTGTTCATTTATCGCGCCTCCAATTTGGAATGACGGCGATGTATCACTTTATTTTTGTGCCGCTGACTTTAGGTTTATCTATGTTGCTGGCCATCATGGAATCTGTTTATGTCATGACAGGCAGAGCTATTTGGCGACGCATGACTCAATTCTGGGGTATTTTATTCGGCATTAATTTTGCGATGGGGGTGGCCACTGGGGTGACCATGGAGTTTCAGTTTGGCACAAACTGGGCTTACTACGCGCATTATATAGGTGATATCTTTGGAGCGCCTTTGGCGATTGAAGGGATGATGGCCTTTTTCTTAGAGGCAACTTTTGTTGGTCTTTTCTTTTTTGGTTGGAATCGTCTGTCGAAAGTTGCACACTTAAGTGTGACTTGGATGGTGGCCATAGGCTCAAGTTTTTCTGCACTTTGGATTTTGATTGCCAATGGTTGGATGCAGCATCCAGTTGGTGCGCATTTTAATTTTGAAACGATGCGAATGGAAGTGAGTCACTTTTCAGAGGTGATTTTTAATCCGGTGGCTCAAGCTAAGTTTGTGCATACTGTCAGTGCAGGTTATGTCACAGGTTCGATTTTTGTTTTGGCTATCAGCGCTCTTTATTTGTTGAAAGGCAGGCACATTGAGATCGCTAAGCGATCCATGGTTGTGGCAGTTTCTTTTGGTTTGGCCTCTTCTTTAGCCGTGGTCGTGTTGGGTGATGAAAGCGGTTACCTCGATGGTGCTAATCAGAAAATGAAGATCGCATCCATGGAAAGCATGTGGACTACCGAAAAACCACCGGCTTCGTTTACTCTGTTTGGTATTCCAGATCAAAAAGAAAAGACAACGCATTATGCGATTAAAATACCTTATCTGCTTGGTTTAATTGCAACACGCTCGCTCGATACGCCACTCGAAGGCATTCAAGAGTTGGTGCAAGACGCGAAAAAACGTGTGGCATCAGGCATGATTGCTTATGGCGCTTTGCAAATTCTACAAACTCACCCAAATAATGTTCAAGCAAAAGCAGTGTTAACGTCGCATCAAAACGATTTAGGGTATGGGCTTTTACTCAAGCGTTATACCGATGATGTGGTTGATGCAACACCCGGCATGATTAACATGGCTGCTTGGGATACGGTACCAACAAGTGTTGCTACTTTGTTTTGGGCGTTCAGAGCGATGGTCGCGTGTGGTTTCTTCTTTATTGTTCTCTTTGGTATTGGCTTTTATTTATCGGCAAAGCGTCGGCTGACCAAGCATCGTTGGTATTGGCGTCTTGCTCTTTGTACTTTTCCGCTAGCTTGGATTGCCTCTTGGTGTGGATGGATTGTTGCAGAGTTTGGTCGCCAGCCTTGGGTCGTTCAAGGGGTGTTGCCAACTTTCCTAGGGGTGTCATCGGTGAGTGCCTCTCATGTATGGATTTCGTTGATAGGTTTTGTCATCTTTTATTCGCTTTTGGCGATCGTCGAAGTGTATTTGATGTTGAAATACATCAAGCTTGGGCCTAAAGACCACGATCAAATTGAGTCACAGGGAGAGTAACCATGGACTATGAAGTACTGCGTATTATCTGGTGGGGCTTGTTGCTTCTGCTGATGGCAGGTTTTGCCGTGATGGATGGTTTCGATTTGGGTGTGTCTGCCTTGTTACCTTTTTTGGGTCGTACAGACATTGAACGCCGAATCATGATTAATAGTATTGGCCCTGTGTGGGAGGGCAATCAAGTGTGGTTTGTCCTTGGAGGCGGAGCTATTTTTGCGGCTTGGCCGATCGTATACGCTGTGGCGTTTTCAGGATTTTATTTCGCTATGTTGGTGGTGTTGTTAACGCTTATTGTTCGTCCCGTTGGTTTTAAGTATCGTAGTAAGTTGGCCAATCCGAGATGGCGAAGTACGTGGGATTTTGTGTTAGCGATTGCAGCGATTGTGACCTCATTGGTGCTTGGCGTAGCCATTGGCAATGTTATGCAAGGCGTTCCTTTTCATTTTGATCACAGCCTACGAATGTTTTATACGGGCACTTTTTGGCAGCTCTTTAATCCCTTTGCTTTGTATTGTGGGCTGGTGAGTTTGAGCATGTTCGTGATGCAAGGCGCAGTGTATTTGGTCAATAAAACGGAAAATGCACTTAAAGAGAAGGCACGATTCACAGCTACTATTAGTGCTGTAGTGACTGCGGCTTTGTTTTTGCTAGGGGCTTTCTGGGTAAGAGATTTAGCTGCTTATCACATTAGTTCACCGATACTGACTTCTGGGCCATCCAACCCGTTAAATAAAACCGTTGTGATGCAAGTCGGTGGTTGGTTAATGAATGATGTGCGTCATCCTTGGATGATGGCTGCTCCAATTATTGGAGTTTTAGCAGCTGCGATCACAGCTGTTTTGGTTCGCCGTTATCAACGTTTGGCTATGGTTGTTTCCAGTCTGTCTGTGATTGGTATCATTGCAACATTTGGTTTGAGCATGTTTCCTTTTATTTTGCCGTCAAGCAGTCATCCAAGCATGAGCTTAACTGTTTGGGATTCGTCATCGAGCCAGAAAACTTTATTTATCATGATGGTTTGTGCCATCATTTTTGTGCCTATTATTTTGGCTTATACAGCGTGGGTGTATCGCGTGATGCGCGGTCCGGTGACGGAAAAAACGATAGCTGATAACCATCAGTCTTATTAATCGGAGGTCTATCATGTGGTATTTTTCTTGGGTCCTTGGTCTGGGTTTAGCGTGCACGTTTTCAATTTTGAATGCGTTGTGGTTTGAGCTCCGCCCCGAAGAAAGCGCGGATCAGACCGAAAAGTAGGAACTGTTTTTTTCTTTTTGTGCTGATAAGCGACTGCTGTGAAAAAGCCTGTCATTAGAAGGCAGATGCAAGTTGCCACAAAGAGACAAGCAAAGGTTTGGTTGCCTGAAAACCATGAGATAAATGATTTAGTTAAATTCATACTAGATAGAGTAACACCCGTGCCAGCCATATAAGCAATGGTCGCTAGAAAGCAAAAAGCAGCGGCGTAGGCAGGCGGGCTGACGACAAATCGTCTGTCTTCTTTCTTGTTCTTAGTTTTCACGGATTTCGGTGGTTTTTTCTGAGGTGTCAGAGCAAGCTGCTGAACTTTCTCTAGGGGTTTTTGTTGTTCTTCTTTTTGAGTGTGGGTTTTGCCTTTTACTTTTGCGGGTTTTTGCGGAGATACTGTTGGCGTGTCTGGGAGGCTTGCAGCAAGTATGGTTGATGCAGTGGGACGACGTTTGGCCGGAGAGGTTCTTTCAATCGTATTTAACCAGTGGCTTAGACATTTTATGTCATGTTCTGCTTCGACATGATTTGTTTTATAGGAGCGATCTATTCTTGTAGCGTAGCCTAATGAAAAGCATAGTCTGTAAAAAACTCGGAATGCTTTCTTCTTACTTGTGATGGCTTCCCAGGTTTTAAGGCTGTTGATTAAGGGGTCTTTCAAAGCGCTTTTTAATGTGTCTAAATCTGAATAGCGATATTGTCGATAAGTGGTTTGTAGTTGTGCAATAGATGTTTTCAAAGAATCAATGTGTTCGTGACCTGAATATTTCTCGTTAAGCGTTAGGTAATATAATTTTCCGGTGATTATTCTAATTAGATCGTCTCGGTCTGCCATTGCATCAGTGACCTTGGGGATGGGAGGGAGCGCGAGCTCTTCTTTTTGCTTATCTGTGAGTAGTTGAATCGCATTTTCCGCCATTTCTTCAGCAGATTGTCGAATGGCGATTAGAGTGATTTGTTGCTGCAGTAAAAACCAATCTGGATGTCGATTCACAACTAAGTTAGCAAAAACACCCTTTAGACATTCGTTTCGGATAATCGCGAGTTGTTTTTGAAATGATTTTGGTAGAGCCTTTTTTTCAGTAAAAACCACATCCATAGAGCTTGGAGAGGTGCTTGCTCGAATTGTCTGCTCAATGCTTGCGATGGCTTCTTGAAAGGCAGAAATAGTATCTTTCTTTTTGATTTTCATTTTGCAGGTGAAAAGCCACTCTCTTATTTTGAGCAAGGTCCTATCCATGGCTTTGCTATCTGAGAAGGGAAGATACAGCAAACTAGCAGCATGGCTATTGTCTTTGTAATGCGTGCTAGTCGAATCTTTAGATTTTGCACGGAATCCAGCACAGCCAGGAGTTCCACCAAGAGCCGTGATGGTTTGAGCAGAAAAATCTTCGGTCATTTGAGTTAAGACATCATGGGACAGTTCTTGGAAATGTTCTTCGCTCATGTCAGGGGTTGTTAGTGTTTCCATGATTGAGAAATAAGCCATTAGATGACTCACGTGTTGCGTTCGATTGTTTCCGCTCATGCAGCCAAACACAATATCTATTTTTTGTAAATGCTCGGCAATGGAGCGGTCGTCTTTTTTAAATAGATGTTGTTGTTTCTTTAATAGCGAAATGCTGTTGATAGTGCGAGTATAAAGCCAAATAAAGCGGATGGCTTTTAGGTCACCATCAATGCTATGTAGGTCACGTTTATTTTTCTTTTTGTTTATTTTGGTGGCGGCCATGCGGCGTAAAGAGTAGCGATTAAATTTATCCCTTACTTTTTTTCGGACACCTCGAAGTTTTGTTTTAACCACACTTTCAACAACGGCTGGCAGAGTGAGGTTTCTATTGATGGCTTTGTTAGCTTTCTTAACGCGAGCATCAATGGCTTTAGCTAGGAGTAAGGCCTCTTCGGCATAGTCTTTTGTTATTTGGATCAATGAGGCAAGTTCTTCGGGAGGATTTGATATGGCTTCAAGTTGAGTTAGGGTATCGCTAATGTGTTTAATTAATCCTGCAATATCATCAGGCTCGCCATAGCGAAAAATATTTAAGCAGGTATTGAAGGCAGTGATTTTTTCAGATTCGGATTGTTTTGTCAGTTGATAAGCTTTTGCATCGTAATATTTTCCGGGTGGGCGGTGGTTCATTTCGTCGACAAGATTTAACGTGCGGTCGCCTTTTTGTGAGACCAGCGTCCCGATGCTTAATTGATCACAAAAAAGAGATTCTCGAATGTTGTTAATAGCTAGTTTGGTTAATGCCAAAGTGTCTTCATGATTTAAGCCTTTAATCATGGGGACACTAGTAGCAGCATGGGCATGATGAGATAGCTTCTCAAAAGAAGGAGCGCCTTCTTTTTTGAAAAATACTTCTGTAACGAAGACATTTTTCATCCCCGGTTTTTCGCGAGCTTGGCTTGGTAGTACACATCCTTTTTGGCATGCGGGAATATCATCTAAAATAAACAATTGGTCGAGTTGAGGCAGTAAGCGAAACCAAAGAGGCTGTTCTTTTGACGTGCATTGTTGAAGTGTATCAAGGTAAGCGACAGAAAAATGAGTAATGGGGGTTTCAATGCGTTTGTATGTGCCGATTTTTTTCCCTTTGAGAGAGAGCGCTTTGCTTGTTTCAACTCGATAGGCTGCTAGTAAAGGGCGCGTTCTGTCTTTGGCTCGATCCAAAACACCTAAGGCATGCTCGAAGGTTTTAATTTTTTGGCCTGCAATGCAAAAGGTCTGTTGAATCAGGAGAGCAGCTAAGTCATATACAAATGATTGTCGTAATAAATCAGGTGACTGCTCATCAGCTAAAGCATTATTGATCTTGATGTAGTTTGCTTCAATTTTCTCTAGCTGCTGGCTGATTCTTTCTTTTTTCTCCGGGGTATGCTCGCTTAATTTGATAAGCCTTCTTAAGCCTAAACTATAATTAAGAGCAACACTTCCCCACTGTTCTTTTTCAATGAGTTGGTTGCTGAAATCGTGAAGAGATTCTTGCTGCGTTGCATCACGACAATACGCCAGGGCGCCATCAGGATTGCGAGAAAAGTAGCTAGTGATACCTAATTTTTTGTCGCGTTGAATGTCCCACTTTAGAATTTGGGTATAAATTCTTTTTTCAGGATCAGATGGAAGCAAAGAGGTACTAGCGATCTCTTCTGGAGAAAGTCTCTCTGTAGGTGGTTCGAGGCGGGACATAACAACTCCATCATTTCATGTTTAGTATGAACCATTCTAATGAAATTGGGAGCGTTAGTATACTGGGGATGCTAGAGGTGGCTTACCGTTAGTTTATTGTATGTTTAGAGCATGATGTGTTCTAGGCCATACACCAAAGAGTCAAGCTGAGTCACCTGTCGAATAGCTAGCAAAACACCAGGCATCAAAGCGTGTCGTTCATGAGCTCGATGTGTGATGCTTAGTGTTTCACCCGCTTGGCCAAACACAATTTCTTGTGTGGCAAAGTAACCCGGCAATCTGAGAGAGTGAATTGGCACGCCATCACGTACTTTGCCGCGGCTTGAATCAAGTAAAGTAGGTGTTTCTCGGCGGTATTTAGCGATGACTGATGCTGTGTTCTCTGCCGTGCCTGAAGGGCTGTCCACTTTAGCGGGATGATGTGTCTCGATGATCTCGCAATCAGGCAAGTAAGGAGCAATCATGGCAGCAGCTTTTACCATTAATACAGCAGCAAGCGAAAAGTTAGGCGCAATAATCGCGCCACGTTTTAGTTTTTCGCATTGCTTAGAAAGCGTTTCAATTTGCTCTGGCTTTAAGCCGCTGGCTCCAACCACAGGGTGAGCGCCTGCTTCCAAGACAGCTTGAGTGTTGGCAAACACGCATTCTGGCAGGGTGAAATCCAAGACAACATTGGGTTGATACTCTTTCAAGGCATCAGTAAGCGAGTGTTTGCGACCTGTGCTAGCTACTAAGCTAAGATCTGCAGCAGAGTCGACAGCCTGGCAAGCAAGACTGCCCATTTTTCCTTTGGCGCCATGCACCAACACCTTGGTTGTCATGGTTTGTCCTTAAGCGTTTGTCCATTGATCAGCAACAAAAGTCCAATTAACGCATTGCCAAAAATTATCGATGTAGGCAGGTCTGGCATTTTGTGTGTCGAGGTAATAGGCGTGTTCCCATACATCGCAAGTGAGTAAAGGAGTGTGTCCATCACGCAAAGGGTTGTCGGCATTTGCTGTACTTAGGATTTTGAGTGATCCGTCGGAAGCTTTTACTAACCATGCCCAGCCAGAGCCAAAGTGAGTGGCAGCAGCTTTGGTGAAGGCTTCTTTGAAGTCAGCAAAAGAACCAAAGGCAGTGGTAATGGCGTTTGCAAAGTCACCTTGTGGTTCGCCACCGGCTTGAGGAGCTAAGCAGTTCCAATAGAAGGTATGGTTCCAGATTTGTGCGGCATTGTTAAAAACACTACCGTCGCTTGTTTTGATAAGCTCTTCTAGAGAGGCATTTGCTAAATCAGACCCTTCAGTCAAGCCATTGAGCTTGTTCACATAGGCTTGATGGTGTTTACCATAATGAAAGCTGATGGTGCGAGCTGAGATATGAGGTTCTAATGCGTCTTGAGCATAAGGAAGAGCGGGTAATTCAAAAGCCATGGTTGCCTCCGGTGTGACTTAACGATTGTTAGGTGAGAATCACGATACAACAGGTTTTTGCTTACTTCAACTGCTTCGCTTGTTTGTGGCTGAAACAGAATAAGCGGAATTCAGCGCCATTCTTAGGTCTGGGGAATTTTGTATCTTCCTAATAAGATTAGTTAGTGCTCCATTAAAGGCTTTTGGTAAGTAGGGCTCGTCTGTCCAGCGCCAAAATGAAGCGTTGACATGCCCTGATCCGGTAAACACATCATCCCAAAGCAATCTGTGGTACTTGGTGTCATAGGCTTGTAGGAGGACAATAATGTTCACTGATATTTGCCACGGAGCCGTAGAACTGTAATTTCGAATTTTTGCAAGCCTAGCTTTAATTCGAATGCGAGCTTTTTGGTCTTCTGATAGACCCATTTGTTTGAGCCCGTCAGCAATAGCATTTTTAACAATCTCTGCAACAGGTTGTGGGGTGAGGTAGGGCGATTTACTTAGCATTCTGCCATCTATGAGGATAGGTGAAAATAGCCTGTTTGGTTGCTCAACACCTAATCGTGAATCAGATAAGGAGAGTGAGAAATCAGTTGGTTTCTTGATCTGGGTAATTTTTGGTGTTTTCGGAAGGTGGTAGTCGATGGGGATCATGGTATTACCACAGGCGCAAAGGCTTAAGGATAGGCCGGCCATACAAAGTAACCGTAGAAAAATCATAAGGGTTCTCCACTGATGCGATTGCATTGAAAAGAGGAAGAAGTGTATCACAGTTGTTTGTGTATTTGTGTTCCTTATCGACCCCATAAGTAAGCGTGTGTCTTGTATGCTTGAGGCCGAATAGGGTGCGTGTTACCATCGCTTCGACATGAAACAATTTAAGGAGTCGATTATGACAGTACTTGTAGGCCGCAGAGCCCCGGATTTTACCGTACCTGCTGTATTAGCTGATGGTAGCATTCAAGACGCTTGGTCTTTTTCAGAAAAAACTGCTGGCAAATATGCTTTGGTTTTCTTCTATCCTCTTGATTTTACGTTTGTTTGCCCAACTGAATTGGTTGCTTTGGATAAAGCGATCGATGCTTTTAAAAGTCGAGGAGTTGAAGTGATTACTGTGTCTATTGATTCTCAATTTACTCACCATGCTTGGCGTAATACACCAGTAGATCAAGGCGGCATTGGTCCTGTTCGTTACACAATGGTTGCAGATATTGCACACCGTATTTGCCAGGCCTATGGCGTTGAGCATCCTGACGCTGGCGTTGCTTTCAGAGGAACTTTCCTTGTTGATAAAGCAGGTATGGTTCGTTCGCAGATTGTGAATGACTTACCGTTGGGTCGTAACATGAGCGAAATTTTACGCTTATTCGATGCCATTGAGTTCACCGAACAACACGGCGAAGTGTGCCCAGCTGATTGGCAAGAAGGTGATGATGCGTTAGCTCCTACAGCAGAGGGAGTAGCAACGTACCTTAGGGACCATAAATAAATCTCTATTTTCGGTCAAAATAAAATGGTTTTAACCTTTTGTCACCCCCAGGAACGAAGTGACGTCGGGGGCCTAGCTTTGATCCTGTCCGTGCGAAGCACGGACTAAGGGTCTTTCTAAATTAATAAAAATCTCTTCAAAATGCTCATGCGAAGCAAGTTTACTTGCGAACGTCCTCGCGAAGACGAGGATCCAGCTAAAGACGTACACTCCGCTCTCTGTCACCCCCAGGAATGTAATGACGTAGGGGGCCTAGCTTCAATCCTGTTCGTGCGGAGCATGAACTAAGGATCTGTATGAATTTTAATTTTTCAAACCTATCTGCAGGGTTTCACTCACGGTAGGGTTGGGACTGGATTATAAAAATTTCTAGTCTCAGCTAAAGCTGAAACGAAATCACAAAAAATGGGTCCCGGCTATGCACTTCGTTTGCCGGGATGACAAATGGTTAAGGCTTTCTGATTTTCCGGAAGCGCAGGCCGACACCGCAGGAATAAAGGATTGGATCCACCGATTAAGCCGGAGGACGTTGCTTTGCCCCGCTGTTTCGACTTAATTAGGGTTTGATGAGAGACATTTTTTGTTATACTGTGATCTCTTATCAAGCCGTCATTTTTAGGGAGCGATCTTATGCCGAAAAACAATATTGATCCAATGCAAAAATTAAAAAATCAACTTGCTGATCAAAAGCAGATGGTTTCTGATTTAAAATTATCCGTGCGTGAGTTAAAGCAGCAACTTAAAGACAAGAAAGTTGAGATGAAATCTGTTTGGCAAGACGAAATTGAAATACACACTGAAAAAGCGTTATCTGTTGGTTATGAGTTGGGTTACTTAGAAGCTGTTTCTGCTCAACGTGACGCCAGCGATCAGCTGAGAGCAGATATCGATGCCCTTTGTGCAGTCTCTCCAGCATCTGTTTCTGTTGATTTTTCAGCGCTAAATGATGTGTTGACTGAAGCAGCAAGTGTTCATCAGCCAGTGCCTATGCCAGAACCAGTATTATCTACTCCGGCAAAAGTTGAAGTAGTTGCCACGGTTGTTGAAGTAGCAGTTGAAGCTGAGCAGAACGACGTAGATGCTGAGCAAGAGAAGCAAGCAGAGTTTTTCAGTATTGAATCTATTGTTCGTGATATTGTTAGCCAAGGCGAAGCTGTCTTGTCTTCAGAAGCTTCTGAGTCATCTGAATCACGTGACGTTCTAGAGTTGGTTTTAGAAGACGCTTAGACGTTGTTGCCTTCGGGTGACACAAAGTCTGGCGTGGAGGCTTATTTTTTCTTCTCGTACACCGGAATATGGTTGCACAAATGACAGAAAAGAGCGGCGGTCTGCTGAGTATCGTAAAGAGCTGAGTGAGCCGCTTCTTTGTCGTAGCCGAGTTGCGTTTCGATTAAAGCTTTGGCTAGCACGGTTTTACCGATAACGGCGCCAGAAAGGGTGGCTGTATCAAAACAAGTAAAGGCATGAAAGGGATTGGTTTCAATTTTTGAGCGTCGTCTTGAAGCGTTTAGAAACGATAAATCAAAGTGCGCATTGTGACCAACAAGAACGGCTCGTCGGCAGTGATAAGTGGATAATGCCTGACGAACAAACAAGTCTAACTTTTGAATCATGATTTCTTCGGCAATGGCTAGCCGAAAGGGGTGGTCAATATCAATGCGATTGATTGCCATGGCTTTAGGATCAAACTGTGCTCCTTCAAAAGGCGTCACATGCGTTGAAAAATGAGATTCGGCGGGGACGAGCAGGTTATCTTCATTGCAATGGACCGGTATGGCAGCAATTTCAATCAAAGCGTGCAGTAGCGGATCGACGCCACTGGTTTCTACGTCTATGACAATGGGTAGATAGCCATCAAAGCGCTGTTTTGTCAGTTTTCCGATGCAAGGTGTGTTTGGAGTAGTGTCCGTCATGGAGAGAGCCTGAAGTGTGAAGCTGGGGCGTGTCCTTGAAGTATCAGTAATAGCTTTTTCAGCCTGACGACAACTTTAGGAGCACGCCTTAGTAGATAGCACAAATACAGCTTAGGTCAAGCTGACTTTACTGTATTGCTATTTTTTTTAGAATCGTAGAGAATGCGATCGCTGCATGGATTGCATGCGGGGGAGCTTCCCTCAAAAGAGGGATATTTCCATTGAGAGCGCTATTAATTTGTGGTTAAGGATCTAGTTCACTACCACAATATGGCTGTCAAAACAGATTGGAAGGATATCATTATGCTTACTTTAAATAAGAAGAGTCTCGCAGTACTTGGTTTAACAGCCTCATTAGTATCACACACAGCACTGGCTGCTAAGAAAAAAACAGATATTAGTACTACCCCATATGGTATTGAACGGTTTGTAGCTCCAGGGGTTACCGTTACCTCTACTCCTATGTTTAATGGACGAGAAGGTGCTTATAATTCAGACATCTTATATAGCTTGCCAAGTATTAATGGAGATTTAATTCTTCTTCGTCAGCGTCAGGCATTTTATGAGGCTTTGGCTAAGAAAGGTTTGACTGCTCCCGACCATGCCATTATTGCTATCAGTGGTGCATTAGAAGCAGCGGCTATGCATGCCAATACGTATTCTCGAGACACGACGAGGAAAGAGGGTAGCGTTAACTTGAACACAGCAGAGTTAGATGTTTCGGTGCTTGCTAATCCGTGGGCGACGGCTCTTTTTTCATTAGATTACGATAGTTCGCCTGCTTCGACTGGGTCTCGAGAAGAAAACTCTCGTTTGTATTTGCAGCGAGGCTTCATCACCATCGGTAATTTATCAAAGTCACCGTTCTATTTCACAGCGGGTCAAATGTACGCACCTTTTGGTTTGTATCACAGCATGATGATCACAACGCCGGTTACTAAAAGTATGGGTCGAGTGCTTAAGCGCATGATGGTTGCTGGTTACGATAATGGCATGGCGAGTGTGTCTGTTTATGGGTATCACAGTGAGCTATCAGGAAGTAATACTTCTCCGTTTAACCAAGGTGGTATTAATATGTTGCTTAAAAAGACTTTTAAGCAAGTTAATGCAAGTTTTGGTATAGGTGTTATATCTAGCATCGCGGATAGTCAAGGTATGTTGCGAAATGGGCTTGAGGCAACAGCAACCAATGATAGTGATCAGTTCACAGGGCTTGTTGCCATGGAGCACAATCGCAAGTTGGCTCATGGAGTGCCTGCTTTGGCATTAGATGCGATGACACAATGGCATCACTGGGGTTTTACAGCGGGTTATGTGAGTGCTTTGAGGAGTTTTGATTCAGCAGATATGAGCTTTAATAGTCATGGAGCTCAGCCTGCTGCGCTTCACACAGAGCTGAATTATGTGTGGCATTGGCATGCCAGACCCATTACTGTTGGCCTGACTTACGGGCATACCTGGGAAGCTTTGGCTTTGAACTTGCCGCAAAATAGTATTGGCGCCGTTGCAAATATGTCGCCTTGGAAGGGCGTGACTGTTGGTTTGGAGTACCGCCATGGTCTTAATTACATAGCAGGTAATCAGGCTTCCGGTGGAATGATAGTTTCTTCTGAAGAGGTTTATGACATAGAAGCTGGTGGCCACCAAGATAGCATCACCGCTCAAGTTGGATTTTACTTCTAGGCGTTTAGTTAAGTGTAAATGATTCTTCAGCAGGCTGTTCGGTCATTTCACCGGCAGTAGTTGTGGAACCAGTTTCCGATGTTCCTAGACTTAAGTGTATTTCACTTGGCAAATAATTCTGGTCTGGGAAGAACAGAGAAGCATTGTTTATGTCCTCTATTTCGCCAGTTTGCCCACCTAAGAGTCGTAGTAAGCTTAGACTTCGGCAGCGTCTCCAGCGAGCATCTGTGCTGGGTTGAATGTTTTTTGGAATGTCACCTGTTGCCGTTTTATTTGGATCGGTCATGACATGGTTCATTAATAGTATGATTAAACACATGCTTGGGCTTTCGGCATGACTAATCTCTTCATGGTTTCGTCTGGTTTTCGAATATAAAGTGTAGCGACCAACGCGGCATCGCCTAGGCATGAGTTGTTGATACTCATATAAAAAACGCCAGAGGAAAGTGACGCCATGAGCCTGAAAATAATGGCTCCATCCTTGGGCTCTATTGTACCAGAAATCCTTTCTTTGCAGCCTTACTGGCTCTGCGCTTGGCGGGGCGTTTTCTATAGTATTTGGAATGATTTTTTTTAAAGTATTAGTGTCGTTACTATCCATTTGAACCCTTTCTACCGGGGGTTTGGGGATATCTTCCATATCAATGAATTGATTGATGATTTGAAGAGCTTTTTCTCTTGTCTCTTCCGCTACCGCTACCGTTTCAGTCGGAGTTTTTTTTGACATGGTGTGCCTCCTGGGAGGTGATCGTTTGCTAGGAGTGTCTATCAGTGTGACAGCATGATACTTGGGGGCTGTTTATCATTTATTTTTAGAAGTGAAAATAAAGATAAGCAGCTTTGTCCATGCTAAAAGGTTATTTTGATTTTGGCAACACGTTTTCAATGGCGGTCAGATATTCACTATCATCAATGGTGCGTTGCTCTTGTTGAGCTTGGCACAGAAGTTCAGCGATCACTTGCATAATTTTGTGTTCTAAATCATGGGTATCGAGCAAATAGCGGGAGGCGTTGAGCCAGCGTTTTTTCATGCCAGAAGGACGATCACAGCGAATTTGCTCTCTTAAACTGATGTGTAAGCTTAAATGTAAAAAAGGGTTATTGTGAGTTTCAAAGTCGGCATGAAGAGTTTTTTCTGAGTTATTTAGCAAAGCATGATAGTCGGGGTGGTACTGAATGACACTAGCAATATCTTTTTCTAGAGGCGTTAACGGCTCATTGTTTTGAGCTTTTTGCCAAGCTGTTAAAATGGTTTTTCGCATTTGTAGACGGTCATGCATCATGAGAGTGTCTCTTCTAGGTTTTTTGAGCCATAGCGGCACCATGTTTCAACAAGGCAGTTTGAGCACTGTGGTTTTCTGGCTTGGCAAGTGTATCGCCCCAGCAAAATTAACCAATGGTGAGCATTTAAAAGATAATGGCTTGGAATCGCTTCGAGCAGCTGTTTTTCAATAGCCAAAGGAGTGCTTCCTTTGGCGAGTCCTGTTCGATTTGCGACACGAAAAATATGAGTATCAACGGCTAAGGTTGCTTGTCCGAAAGCAGTGTTCAAAATAACATTTGCTGTTTTTCGCCCAACGCCGGGAAGGGCTTCTAATTCTTCACGAGTAAAGGGAACTTTCCCTTTGTGCTTTTCAACCAGTAGTTGGCACGTTGTTATGATATGTTTCGCTTTGTTTCGATACAAGCCGATGCTCTTGATAGCATCCGTCAGGCCTTCTAAACCAAGTTTAAGTATTTTTTCCGGAGTGTTTGCTTTTTTGTAAAGAGGTTTGGTCGCTTTGTTAACGCCAATGTCAGTTGCTTGTGCTGACAAAATAACACTAATGAGTAGTTCAAAGGTGCTGTGATAAATCAGTTCGGTTGTTGGGTTTGGGTTGTCCGCTTCTAAGGTTGAGAAAAAAAGCTCTCGGTTTTTTTTAAAAACCACAATCAAAGCTCCTTCTTTTTTTCTTGCATGCGAGCAAGAGCTGCTTGAATGGCATCTTGCCTTGCTTTCAAGCTTGTTTTTTTTGGGCCACTTTTTTTCATGGATTGATGTTTGCTTCGGTGATCTTTGCTGCGGCGCTTGTCTCGAGTTTGATGATTGTCAAAGCGAGTACGCCAAATATTTTGTTGTGTTTTAGCGTCCTCTCCTGTTTTTGCTTGAATAGGATGTATGTCAATGCAATCCATAGGGCAAGCAGGGATACAAAGCTCACAGCCTGTGCATGCATCAGCAATAACCGTATGCATTCGTTTGCTACGCCCTATGATGGCATCGGTTGGACAAACAGGTAAGCATTTTGTACAGCCTATACAAAGAGACTCATCGATGATGACAATGGAGGGGGCTTTGGTTATTTTTTTTAAATCATCTTCTAGATGCTCGGTGTCTTTTTCTAAATATTTCCCGATAGCTCGCAATGTGGGTACGCCGCCAGGCAAGCATCGATTTAGAGGAGCATTTTCTTCAATAATCGCTTTAGCATAAGGACGGCAGCCAGGGTATTCACATAGCTCACATTGTGTTTGCGGTAGCAAAGCATCGATGGCATTGATCTGTGAATCGCTGTTGCTCATGTTATGAGGTCTCGTTAGCAGTAGCGAGTAGCGCTTCTACTTGCTCTGGAGTGACACGACTTAGCAGTGGAGAGAAATCAGCGATTCTGTGGTTAAGTAAAGGTGTGTTGAGGCTATCCCAAGCTAAATTTTCGACACTTAAAAAGTCTTTTACTTGGCTGGCAATGTGAGGAATCACAGGGGCAAGATAGATTGAAAGCACTCTGAATAGTTCGACACCCATGCTGCATACAGCTTGTACCTTTGGATCTTGAGGATCGATTTTTGCTAAAGCCCACGGTTTGTTTGCGTCGATGTATTGATTCACGCGATCAGCGAGTGACATAATAAGCCGGATTGCTCGAGCATAGTCTGTTGTGTCATACAGGTTAGCAATGGTCTCTTTTTCTTTTAGACATTCTTCTAGAAGTTCTGGATTGTCTAAACTGCTTGATAGTGTGTTGTTGAAATGTTTTCGTAAGAAACCCGCGCAGCGGCTGGCGATGTTAATGTATTTGCCAACAAGATCTGCATTAACGCGTAGGCGAAAGTCTTCTAGGTTTAAGTCAATGTCATCGGCATTATTGCTTAATTTGGCAGCGTAATAATAGCGTAGGCAGTCAGGGTTTAGATGTGTCAGGTAGTTGCGAGCAGTAATAAACGTACCGCGAGATTTCGACATTTTTTCATTATTTAAGGTGAGGTAGCCGTGTACAAATAATTTAGTGGGTAAGCGTTTTTCTGTTGCATGTAAGACAGCAGGCCAAAACAAGCCGTGGAAATAAGCAATGTCTTTTCCGATAAATTGATACAGCGTAACATCGCTTTTTTCTCCCCAGTAACGATCCATGTCGAGCTTGAGGTTGGGGTTGTTGTCAGCCAATTGTTTAAAGCTAGCAATGTAACCTATCGGTGCATCCATCCAGACATAAAAAAACTTATCGGTTTCACCAGGAATGGGAAAGCCAAAGTAAGGAGCGTCTCTGGATATATCCCAAGGGCGAAGCGTTTCTTTAAACCATTCCTTGAGTTTATTACTGACTCGCTCGGGTAGTGCGCCAGCGTCTAACCAATGTGTTAAAAACTCTCGCAGTGGTTCTAAAGCTAAGAAGACGTGTTCTGATTTTTTGTGGATCGGCGGTTTTCCTGAAAGAATGGAGCGTGGGTCCACTAACTCAGTAGAAGAATACGATGCGCCGCATGCTTCACAGTTGTCGCCGTATTGATCTTCGGCCTTGCACTTGGGGCAGATGCCTCGAACGTAGCGGTCTGGTAAGAACATGCCATGCTCTTCATCGTAGGCTTGCGAGATAGATTGCCGGATGATGTGGCCTTTGTCCTTGAGTGTTTGATACATATCTGAGACGAGTTCTTTATTTTCGGGTGAGTGAGTTGTGTAGAAATTGTCGAAAGCGAGATGAAAGGCAGCCAGATCTTCTTGGTGGTGTTTTCGGACACGCTCAGTGAGAGACTCGGGAGATTCATTATTCTCAGCAGCTTTTAGCATGATCGGAGTGCCATGTGCGTCTGAGCCACACAGGAAAAGAGTCTCTCGGCCTTGGGCTCGAGCTGCTCGCGAGGCAATATCCGCCTGAATGTACTCCACTAAATGCCCCAGATGGATATCGCCGTTGGCGTAGGGCAGCGCTGCTGTGATCATGAGTGGTGATTGGGTCATGCTCGACTCCTTTTTTAAAACGCCCTCATGTTACTGCTTATGTACAGCGCAGTCCACAGAAGGTACAATTGACAGAGGTTCACGCATGAAAATGTGATGCGTACGAGCTGACATTTAATACAATTAGGAGTGATCATGCCATCTTCTTTTGATACTGTTTGCGAGGCATTAGGGGCGATTATAGACCCTTATACGCATCAGAAGTTTGATAAAAAATCGATCACATTGCAGGGTGATTCGGCAGCAGCAGAGTTAGTGCTTTCATTGGGTTATCCCATCTCGGATCGTTTGTTTGAGTCACATCACGTATTAATAAAAGGTACCTTGTCTGAGCATGGCTGGGAGGCAAAGCGTATTGATCGAGTGAATCGTATTCGATCGCATTCTGTACAAGAAGGTGTGAAAGCGCTTCCAGGTGTAAAAAATGTGATTGCCGTTGGTTCTGGCAAGGGCGGTGTTGGTAAATCAACGGTTGCTGTGAATTTGGCTTTTGCTTTAGCGCGCATGGGTGCGCGAGTGGGTGTGTTGGATGCCGATATTTATGGGCCTAATGTGCCAGCTATGTTGGGGGTTGAGCCTCAAGAAGTGTCGGTTGCTCAAGAGAAAGACGTGTTTGAGCCAGTATTGGCTCAGGGTTGCCAGAGCATGTCGATGGCTTATTTAGTGCCAGATGGTCGACCCATGGTGTGGCGAGGGCCGATGGTGAGCGGGGCTTTATTGCAGTTAGCTCAGCAAACACGTTGGGATCAATGTGATTACTTGATTGTCGACCTTCCTCCAGGAACAGGTGATATTCAGCTGACTTTGTCTAAAAAAATTCCAGTGACAACGTCTGTGATTGTCACAACCCCGCAAGTGGTGGCTTTGCTTGATGTTCAAAAAGGAATCGGCATGTTTGAAAAGGTCGGTATTCCCATAGCTGGTTTGGTTGAAAATATGAGTGGCTTTACCTGCCCGCATTGCCATGAACAGAGCGACATTTTCTCTAAATCAGGTGGCGCGGCTTTGGCAGAGGCTCTCTCGATACCCTTACTAGGAAGCCTGCCTTTATCTCCCAAGTTGCGAGAAGCCGGGGATTTAGGAGTTCCTTTGGCAGATCAAGATGAGATCTCGTCGATATTTGAGGAGATGGCAGTGTCTGTTACTTCCGGAATATCAACACAAGACATTGATTATTCAAGGCATTTCTCAAATGTCCAGGTCACTGACTAAACACTTGCTTATTCAGGTCCTACGCGCGAAACTTGGGGTTCACATCACATTGACCGGAGAAATGACAGATATGTCGATTAAATCAGATCATTGGATAAGACGAATGGCTTTAGAGCGTGAGATGATTTCACCGTTTGAGTCAGATCAGGTGAGTATGCTCGATGGGCGTCGCGTTGTCTCTTATGGAACGTCTAGTTACGGTTACGATGTGCGTTGCGCCGATGAATTTAAAGTGTTCACAAACATTCACTCAGTAGTGGTTGATCCTAAAGCCTTTGACGATAAAAGTTTTGTGGATGTCCAAACGGATGTGTGTATCATTCCACCTAACTCATTTGTCTTGGCCAGAACGGTTGAGTATTTTAAAATTCCTCGAGAAGTACTGACAATTTGTTTAGGCAAGTCTACTTATGCACGTTGCGGAATTATTGTGAATGTCACGCCACTTGAGCCTGAGTGGGAAGGTCATGTTACCTTAGAGTTTTCAAATACAACCAATTTACCAGCAAAAATTTATGCAAACGAAGGCGTGGCTCAGATGTTATTTTTAGAGTCAGACGAAGTGTGTGGTACCTCTTATGCTGATCGTGGTGGTAAGTACCAGGGTCAAACAGGTGTGACTCTGCCTCGTTTAAAAGAATCTAAGACTGAGGAATAGTCCTATGATTGAGCTTCGTGGCATTAAAAAAACATATCGCTTACCGACAGGTGAATCACTGCGCGTGCTTGATGATGTTAACTTGATTATTCCCAAAGGAAAAATCATGGGAGTCATTGGGCGTAGTGGTGCAGGTAAAAGCACCTTAGTGCGTTGTGTGAATGGTTTAGAAAAGCCAGACAGTGGAGAGGTTTTTCTAGATGGCCAATCACTTCTGACAGTATCTGCTTCTGCACTTCGTAAAGCGCGTTCAAAAATGGGCATGATTTTTCAGAATGTAAATTTACAAAAAAGAAAAACGGTTTTTGAGAATGTCGCTTTTCCATTGATCTTGCAAGGTGATGATAAAGACGCGATTCGCAAGCGAGTCATGAGTTTGCTTGATCAGGTGAGCTTGACTGACAGGGTTGATCATTTTCCTTCACAGCTCAGCGGTGGTCAGCAGCAACGAGTTGCGATTGCTCGAGCCTTAGCAACAGCGCCGCCTGTTTTGCTATGTGATGAAATGACTTCCGCTTTGGATCCAGAGACGACGCAACAAATTTTATCGCTTTTGCTGTCATTACAGCGCTCTTTGAATTTAACCGTTCTGCTAATCACGCATGAGATGGCTGCGATTCGACAAGTGGCGGATCGAGTGGCGGTGATGGAAGCTGGCCAGCTTATTGAAGAAGGGTCAGTGCTTGATATTTTTCAAAAGCCCAAAACAGAGACTACAAAAGCGTTGGTTCAATCCGATGCTCATTTAGGTTTACCTGCTTCGTTGCAAGCGGTTTGCCAAGCTGAGCCTGTTGAATCAGGTTATCATTTATTAAATTGCACTTTTTCAGGAGCAGTGGCCGCTCAGCCACTTATCAGTGAATGCACGACTCGCTTTGGCGTTGCTCTTAATATTTTGCAAGCGAATCTAACAACGGTGCATGGCAGTTTGATGGGTAAAATGTGTGTGGCTATTGAGTTAAGTGATCATTTGCCGCAGGTTGTTGGTTTTTTAAAAGAGAGCGGTTTAACAGTGGAGGCATTGGGTTATGTTAACCGGAATGACTGGAGTCTTTCTTAGCGCTAGCTGGGATACCATCCTAATGATTGTATGCTCCACGGTAGTGGCTGTGTTGCTTGGCTTGCCTATGGGTGTGTTTTTGTGGGGAGGCGCTTTAGGTGGTTGCATCGAAAAGCCATCCTTACATCGTCTGGTATCGGCATTGGTAAATATCATGCGTTCAGTCCCCTTTATTATTTTAATGGTTGCCTTAATTCCAATCACACGTTTTTTAGTGGGTAGCTCAATAGGAACAGCCGCTGCGATTGTGCCTTTGGCTATTGGCGCTATTCCTTTTTTTGCACGTTTGGCTCACGCTTCTTTAGAGGCCGTTCCTCATTCTTTGGTTGAAGCCTGTGAATCAATGGGGGCGACGCCTTGGCAAATGATTTCTCGTGTGATTGTCTCAGAAGCAATGCCTGCTTTAGCTAGAGGAGTGACCTTAACAGCGGTAACGTTAGTCGGTTATTCTGCAATGGCTGGCACTGTCGGCGGTGGCGGTTTAGGCGATGTTGCTATTCGTTATGGTTATGATCAATTCAATATGCCAGTGATGCTAGTCACGATTGTGATTTTAGTTATCTTGGTTCAGCTGATGCAATGGCTGGGCGACTGGTGGGCGAACAGTTTAGATCACTCATAAAAGGAGATCACTCATGAAAAAAATCTCACGGTATGCCGTCGTTGCACTTGCTTGCTTAACAGCCTCCTGCCACGATAAGTCATCCACATTAGAGGTGGGTGTGATTGCTGGGCCAGAAGCACAGCTTGCGCTTGAAGCTGCTGATGTAGCGAAGAAAAAATACGGACTGTCAGTGAGTCTTGTGCCTTTTACGGACTACAACGTACCGAATATGGCTTTAGCTGATGGCAGTATTGATGTGAATGTGTTTCAGCATAAACCCTTTCTGGAAGCACAAGAAAAAGCTCGGGGATATAAATTTGTCATTCTAGGGCGAACATTTATTTATCCCATGGCGCTTTATTCTAAAAAAATAAAAACGTTAGCGGCCTTGAAAGAGGGATCAAAAATTGCTATTCCAAATGATCCAAGTAACGAGGCTAGAGCTCTGTTGTTGCTTCAAGATGCATCGCTTATCACACTTAAGCCAGGCGTCGGTTTTACCGCAACGCCTTTGGCAATTGTAGCTAACCCAAAACATCTCAAAATCATTCCTTTGTCTGCCGCTCAGTTACCTCGAGCCTTAGGCGATGTGGCTTTAGCTGCGATCAATACAAACTATGCACGTGCGGCTGAATTGTCGCCAGCTCGCGATGGTTTGTTTTTGGAAAAGAAAAGCTCTGCGTATGCAAACATCATGGTAGCTCGGGCAAGTGATAAAAATGACCCTCGCTTAATGGAATACGTTAAAGCCATGCAAAGTGAAGCGGTGCTTAAAAAAGCTCATGAGTTATTTGGTGATGATGTGATGAAAGCTTGGTAAATGGCTGTTTATATTTCTACTGTACGGGCACTACTTGAATGATTTTCTGCGTGTCACTGCTCACATACCGTGTGTACGCTGCGCTGCAATACTCAAAAATCTTCCAATTAGCACTCCACACAGCGAAATCTAAATCAGCCACTTGAGTGTTTATATTTCTACTGTGCGGGCACTACTTGAATGATTTTCTGCGTTTCGCTTTTGTTGGCGCCCCGGGGATGTAGCGAGCCCACACTTGTCACCCGAAGGCAATGTAATGACGTAGGGGGCCTAGCTTCGATCCAGTTTGTACGAAGTGCGAACTAAGGATCTTTACCAATTTTATTTTTAAAAGCAGTGTGCAGGGTTGTACTCACGATAAGGTTAGGGCTTAATCTTGAAAGATCGCTAGTTGTTACCTTGTAACAACGGATCAAGCCTGGGTCCTCGACGTCACTTCGTTCCTGAGGATGACAACCGTGGGGATAGCAATTCATTTGTGAGCGTTAGAGATGGCTCCCCGGCGAAGTTTATGCCTAGCAAAGGCAAAGCATTTTTTCGTTTAAGATTGGCCAAAAATAGCAACAGGAAATTTCCAGTTTTGAGACAAGGTTAAACGAAAAATTGATGAGAAAGCGGAACGTACATAAAGTACTTTCGACCTAAATAGGAAAAAGAGCTGTTTTTCGTTTCTGCTAGGAGGGCCGAGAACCGGAACGGATCGTACGTAAAGTACTTGAGTACCAGAAGCGCAGGCCGACAACGCAAAAACGGGAAAGAGACTTTTTCGGCATTAGTGAGTCAGCCGATAAGCCGGGTTCTGTCATGGACAACCATCTATCTAGGATAATCGTCGCCGATTACCTCAAGCAGCCTACCCGAATCACTCGATGAGCAACCGAGTGCGATAAATCGCGCTGATTCCTATTTGGCCTTGCTCCAAGTGGGGTTTACCATGCCACTGTTGTTACCAACAGCGCGGTGCGCTCTTACCGCACCCTTTCACCCTTACCGACCATTTAAAAAATGGCAGGCGGTTTACTCTCTGTTGCACTGGCCGTGGGTTTGCACCCCCCAGGCGTTACCTGGCACTTTGCTCGGTGGAGCCCGGACTTTCCTCTATGGCTCAAAAAATTGAGACACAGCGATTGCCTGGCTGACTCGAGGTGAGTGTATCTGAGAATGCTTGCTAGAACAAGCCTGTGATATTTGGGGGTTGATTTGGGCTGTCAGGATCTTTAAGTTCACTAAAGAAGCTCTTTTGTGCTGTTGAAAATGTTTCAGTAGCTTGTTTATCGTACTTTGTTGGTGTTGTGAAAAAACGAATGACAGCCATCCTGAAGCTGTTGCGAGAAATGTTATTTATGCCGTCGTCGTTGTTCATTTTCCAGATACCCAATACATTAAGACTTATTTTCTCATTATACGCCTAGATAAGATTATTTTCAAAAAAGTCTGCTAAGCCTTTGAAAAAGAGCTTGTACTTGTGCGATTAAGCTGAATTTAAGATTACTTTAATGTTTTAGTGCTATTATAATGATGTGTACCTATAAAAGATAACACAAGTGTAGGAAGTCAGGAAACAAGGAGTTAAATCGCAAGCATCATGTTATAAAGAACTGTAAAATCAAGGGAAAATCAAAAAGATGCCGCGTTGTGAATATAGCTAAGGGGAAGTAAGCATGCGAAACGAAATGAGCGAAGTCATTGATAAGTTAGGAGAAGCTAATGCAACATTAGCCCGCTTGTCTGTTTTGCATAAGCAGTTAGAGAATATTTTAGATGATTTGCATAATGGTGATAAAGCCGCATGTGATGAACTAAGTGATTTAAAGAAAAATACCAATGCGACGTCTGAGGCTACTAAAGCTAATTTAAAAAACACTATTTCAGAATCCGTTACTCGTTATAATAAACGCTTAGTGAAAGCAAATTATGGTGTGTTTAATTTAAATACCTTTCAGTTGAATCCTAATTCTGATCTAGACAAAGACTTTGATGAAAAATTAGAAAAATTTATTGGGGCTTTGGAGTCAGAGAAGAATCTGTTTAATATCAGTAAAAGCCCATTGTTCACTGAAAGCGGCTCTTTTAATCGAAAGAATACGCTGTTGTTGGTTTCATCTGAAATAAACACAGCTTTATCTCGAATAAAAACAAGTATCAATGAAAGGAAGCGCGCCTATAACCAAAAACGGTTTAGATTGGATAGCACAGCCAAGCTTGAGCCTAGTTTGAATTCGAAACGCTATTTGGTTGAGGTGGTGAGCGCTAAAAAGGATGATCAAACACAAGCTGAGTGGTTGGCTGCGTTACGAGACAAGCCTACGTTTAAACAATATCATGAAGAGAGAAAGGCATATCATTCAAAACATTCGAATGCAGAAAAAGCAGATGCCACCCGACTGGCTAACAATGATTTATTTATTGCAATAGCTGACTCTTACTTGAAAAATAGAGACAGCTGCTATTTTAGAGAGATTTTCTCAGAGAATGTAGAGATGGCGAAAAAGCTGATTCGCTTAGGAGAAAGAGTCAAAGAAAAAGAAACGCTAGATATTTTTGAAGCTAGCTTTGTTGTAAAAGCCATTGGCGATGAACTGAAAAGACACCGCCGTGTGTATATTGGTATTCAATTAAAAGAAAAGAAAAGCAAAACAACTGCTTTGATGGTATCTCAGTGGGCAAGCTCTGTTGCATTGCTATCTGCTGTCGGACAGGCTTGTTTATCCGCTTATGCAGTAGCAGGAGCCTTAGGTTACACAACAGCAAGTGGCGGTTTAATGAGCTATTTAAGTGCTCATCCAGCAGCAACGGCTGCGGTGATTGCCGTTTTTGCCTCTGTGTTGTTGACTAACATGATTATGTATAACACCTTTGTTAAAAGCCTATTTGGTTTGTTTGCTAAAGGTAGAATGCTTAAAAATAAAGATGGTACTCAAAAAACAGATGCTGAGAAAAGGGCTCTATGGATTGGCCTTTCTGTGTCTGTCATGACAGCCTTAGGTGGGGCAGCTCTTGCCTTTAATGGTTGCCAAAGTATGTTCTCCGGTGTTTTTTCAGTGAGTCCTAGTGCGATACCTGTGGTGGCAATATCATTGGTGATTGCTGCTATTACTTTCTTTGCGCTGACCAGCTTTAACTTTCAATTCTTTTATGCCGTCTTGGGTGATCTAGAGGCATATAAAAAACAAATGAACCGCATGTTCTTTAAAGGTCGATCAAAAGCTGGAAAGGGCATTGTGTTAGCTTTATGTGCATTAATGACTGTGCTTTATACCATTGGTTCTTTTATGGTGAGCGTGGCTTCAATAAAAACTTTGCTAGAAGGACTTTCAGTTAAAAAGACGGCTGCTTCAGGTTTTGCTTATTCGCTGACTATTGTTACTAGTTGCTACTTTCTTGTCGCAGGTTTTGGTTCCAATAGAGGTTTGTTGGCTATGTTTAGAGCCAAGCTTAATGAGTTATCAGCTTTTGCAAAGAAAGCAGGTGCTGGGCATGTGGCAGGTAATGTGTTAGCTAGATTTTTGAGGATTCCATTGGAGCTTATTTTCTTTGTTGCTTCTGTTGTATTGGTGCTGGCTCGTATGGGCGTCGCAGCTGTAAAAACAGTGATGAACCTAGTGTTTTCTATAGTGGGTGTACTTGCTGGTTTGGGTTCAGCAATAGCAGGAAAAAGCTTTAAGCAAGGTTTTAATGCAGTGGCTACTGTTCCTGAACGTTCAATGACTTATCTTCATAAAAAATCGGGTGCATGGTGGGATATGGCATTCATGTATTGTGTGAAACGTGGTGGTATGTTGGGTGTGTTGCTTAATGCGGGCTCTCAGGCTGCTTTGAGGAAAACAAATATGAATGAGATTAGAATGGCCGTGACAGCTCCCACCATGCTAGTTAGTGCGGGTCTTTCTAGCAGTACTAATGCTGGCGCTATGGCTTATACGACGAAAGCATATTGTGATGCAAAAGCAGGTGAACGTGATCTTGATGCCAGTCAGAAAGAGCTTGCGCCAAACACAAGTAAAAGTTCATTTAAACCAAGCTTCAGTTCTGGCTTTTCTTCAGGTTTGTGGTCTGATTTCTTATCCTCTTCTAAGGAAAGCGGTATGAGTAATAAAGCCGGCTAAGTTTTTGAAAATGGCTTGTATGGCGACACAAATTTAATGATTCCTTAATCTCAAAATGGTACACTAGTTGTATGGAATAGAAAGGCTGTGGATTGGGTCGGTTAAGCTAGCGTTTAGTAAAAAAACATCAAGCGAACACCCCTTTGGGAATCCCTTTTAAAATCAGTCTTTTAGCATAGGATTCGGTGCATTGAGTTTAGGGGAAAGGGTATGCCATACGAACGAGAAGAGATCGCAGCTGAATTAGCAGGGAAAAATGCGGTATTGGCTCGCCTGTCTAAACTTAGAAATGAATTGGAAGCCATTGTGGATTATCTGCATGATGGTCATGATGGCACGTCTGAATTAGCAAGACAATTATCTGAGTGTAAGCTAGCAGTTCCTCGTCTTCGCAAACAAGAGCGCGAATTGAGAAAAGAAGGAAATCATGAGCAAGCAGACAAGAAGAAGCTAGCAATAGCAAGATACAAGCAAGAACGTTCACGTATTGAGTCTCAGTTTTTAAAATCAGCCGATCATTATAATACGTGTTTGGATAACACAAGCTCCTCAGCGTTTAGTTTAAATACGTTTTTGGTGAGGAAGGAGAATCTTAAAGGAATAGATCCAAGTATTGTTACTGTTTTTGAGAAAAAAATTAATGATTTCGCTTTAGCTGTTGAAGAAAATAAAGAGTATCTAGGTTCAAGTACTCATTTGTTTGGTGATAATGGTGAATTTAATAAATCTAATTCCATTGTCTCTGTGTTGTCTGACTTATCATGGCGCGAAGGAACGCTAAGCGCGTATATCAATGGCGTGAAGCGTTTGTACAATCAGCAACACACAGTTGTCGAGCTTCAATCTGCTGATGCCGATACAGGCACTGAAGAGAAAAGCAATAAGCGCAGCTATTTGGTTGAACTGCATACTGCTCAGAGAGAAGGGCAAGACTTATCTGAATGGATTTCTGTGTTGTGTGACAAGCCAACTGTCAAACAGCGATTGAAAGAGTTGAAAAAAAATCGGACTCAAGAAGAGGCTGAGGAAGCCTTATTGCAAGAGATTGCATTGGGTTATTTGAAGCAAAGAGATGAAAAATATTTTGATCAATTGGCTGTGAGTGATGCAGAGAAGAAAGGCATCAAGGATCTGTTAAGTGAAAAAACCTTAGAGCAAGATGAAATCACGAAAGTGATGGTCTGTATTCGAGCTGAGTTAGACAAAAATCGTCGCGTTCATGTGGCTTTGCAGCTGGAGAATAAAAAAGATAAAACAATATCGTTGTATATTAAACAGTGGACAACTTTATTCGCTGTTTTGGGTACCATTGGCGAGGCTTGTTTGTCTACTTATGCGGTTGTTCAGGCTTTGGGTTATACAGCTAAAAGCGGTACTTTATTTCATTTTCTAGGCTCTCATCCTGGTGTTTCAGCAGCAGCGGCAGTTGTCTTTGTGTCAGTCTTATTGGTGAATACGGTTTTGTTTAACATGCTGATGAAGGACTTACTTGGTGTGGTTGCCAAAAAACGTTTGATGAAAAATAAAGACGGCACTGATAAAACAAAGGTCCAAAAACAAACATTGGGATGGGGTATGTTTATCTCAGTTATTACAGCTGTTGGTTTGGGTGCTTTGTCTTTTAACGGCTGTCAGGCTGCTTTTTCTACTTTACTGCAAGCAAGTCCACTTAGCACAGCAGTATTAGCTATTTCACTGGCTATTGCGGCGGTCACTTTCTTGGCGATGGTCAGCTTTAATTACCAATTCTTTTTAGAAGTATTTTCAGATTTGAAAGGCTATAAGAAACAACTGGATCGTATGTTCTTAAAAGGGCGCTGTAAAACAGCAAAGGCTTTTTTGTTGGGCTTGTGCAGTGCGTTGGCTGTGTTATACACGATTGGCTCCTTGATGGTGAACTTTGCATCATTAGATAAAATGTTACAATGCTTCTCTGTTGCTCAAATGGCATCGAAGAGTCTGAATGGTATGCTGACAGGTATCAGTGGCTTTTTCTATGTATTAGCAGGCTTTAGTGCAAATCGAAGTATGTTGCAGTTGTTTCGTGATAAATGCTCAGAGATCACACGCTTTTTCAAGACTAACTCAGGCAAACACATTGCAGCTAAAATGATAGCTGTTTTTGTTAAGACATTAGCAAGCATTGTTTTGTTCTTTCCTGCGGCTGTTGTGTTAGTGGCTGCTCGGATGGTTCTGGCTAGCGTCAAATTGCTGATTAATTTTGTTGGTTTGGTAGCAGGTTTGCTTACTGGTTTGGGAGCTCTAATAGTAGGAAAAAGCTTTAAGCAAGGTTTTCATGCCTGTGCGACCTTAAATCAAAAAGTGGTGAACAGCTGGGATAAAGGGACCGGCTGGTGGAAGGATGCTTTTATGTTCTGTGCCAAGCGAGGTGGTTTGTTTGCAGCTGTTTTGAATGCTGTGTCACAAGCTGCGTTGCGCCAGGTTGATATGAAGGGGATCAATGCTGCTGTGATTGCTCCTACCTTGCTTGATAGTGCTTTGTTGTCTGCTTTACCTAATGCAGATGCTTTAAATACTGCTGTTAATGCTGACGAGAGTGCAGACATGGTTCAGCAGGTAGTTGACAATAGTACGGATTCTGCTTGTTGTGATGATGGCGTGAACGATTCCATGGTTGGCGTGATAAGCGCTAAAAAGTTAACTTTCTGGGGAACTTTCGGGTCTAGTATGGCAGAGCAATTTACGCCTGTTAAAAACCCTCCCAAAAGTGCGGAGCATCAGTATATCGACGATATGACTCGAACTGCTTCAGCAAGTGCTGCTTAGGTCGAAACGGCGGAGCAAGGCGACGTCCTCCGACTTGATCGGTGGATCCAATCCTTTATTCCTGCGGTGTCGGCCTGCGCTTTTGGAAAATCAAATAGTCCTAACCTCTTGTCATCCTCAGGAATGAAATGACGTCGAGGACCCAGGCTTGATCCGTTGTTACTTTGTAACAACTAGGATCTTTCAAAATCCAGCCCTAGCATTATTGTGAGCTGAGTTCTGCAGATTGCTTTGCGAAACATAGCCGCACATTACCCTGGGCCTCGTTTTCCAACGGGGTGACAGCGGAGGGGAGTTCCGCTTAAGGAGTGAGTTCAACCCTGCAGAGAGATTTTAAAAAACATAGCTAAAAATTCAGCAAAGCCATACTTACCCTGGGTATCGAATTTCGCCGGTATGACAAGGTTTGGGATTTTCTGCCCGACCTTAAGTTTTTTTTAATGAGGCTTTGGTATCATGCTCTTAATGAACTAGTTTAACTAGCAATATTCGCAGGGAGTACGGGGGTCATATGGGTTCATCTCACATTGACAGCAGAGCAAGTTTAGCCGGCATTAAGGGCGCTAATAAGAATTTAGCGTCGCTAACAAGCTTATCCAAAGACCTTGCTTCCATCATGTATGACCTGCATACCATGGATGGTTCAGAGCTCCCTTTGCAGGTCAAAGGAAAGTATGTTCCCCTGCCTCAGCCAGACTTAAATTGCATGCTAAAAAAAGTCGGTCCAGGGTGTTTTACGTGGAATACGTTTGCCTTAGAGGAGTCTGCTGAAAATTACGATAAGATCTTTTCAAGAAAGATAAGAGCATTTTCGAAGAAGATGGAAGACAATAGGGGTGTTTTCCCCGGGTCGTCAGTTTTTTTTGATGCCGATGGTGGTTTTTGTGATATGAGCGGTGTGACGGCTGTTGAAGGCGATATCAATCGGCTCAAAGAAGAGCTGACAGCTCATATCAGTGTTTTCAAAAAAGAGCATAACCGTAAAGAGTCGTATAAAAAACTAACAAGAGTAAGCGCTGAGGGGGCTTCAGCCGACGAAGGTAGTACGTCATCGCATCGTGATTACTGTTATTTGGCAGAAATCCGCTCTAGTCGGTGTGACGAATCTGAATCTGAAGAGCTTAGTTCTCTTGGCGCTTGGATAGAGCACTTACGTGATCGATCTTTAATCGATTCGCTTTACCGAGAAAGGCTTTCAAATCGCCGAGCTTGGCGAGAGTCAGGTCTTGCTATTAGCAATGCAAATAGTATTCAAGAAGCTCTAGAGCTTGATATTTTATGGGCTTATGCCAAGCATGTGGATCTACGTGAGGTCACAGGTGAAGCCAGGCGGGCTCTTATCAAAAACATAAGAGCAGAAGAGACCTTGGCTCGCTTGAATAAAGATGAAAGGGCGATTATCCACAGCCTTATTCAAGCGGACATTGAGGCGGGTCGACGGGTCTTTGTTCCGCTTAGATCATTAACCAGAAAGGGTAAAATTCAATCTCTGGCTGTTCGGTTTGGTTCGGCAAGTATTGCACTGATGGCAAGTTTTGCACAGGCTTGCATGGCCGCTTATGCGATGGCGCAAATTGCTGGATTTTCTGGTGCAGAGCTAGGTATTTTTTTACAAGCCAACCCCGCCGCTTTGGTGGCTGTTTTACTGATGTTTCTTGTGATGCTGGCGGTTAGCTTCCCATCAACTGATCGCTTAATGACTTACTGCTTAAAAACAGCAGCTAAGAATCGTTTACTTAAGCGTCCTGATGGCAGTCACTATAGTAAGAAGCAAACCATTGCCTTGTCTGTTAGTTTGGCTACGTCAGCTGCGATTGCTTTTGGTATTGCTGTGATGGGCTTTAACGGATCTCAAGCGGCTTTTTCAGCTATTTTATCGGTGAGTGCAAATGCACCGTCTGTTTTGGTCATCGCTACGGTGATTAGTTTAGTTTATTTTGTGACCACAATGAGTTTTTCAGCTTGGTTTTCTAAATTGGCAATCAATCACTGGGGTGAGTGGAGAACAAAGTTTGAACAAATGTTCATGGAAGGGCGCAAAAAGGGCGTAAAAATGGCATTACTTGCTGTGGGGTCTGTGCTTGGAGTTGGTTTGATTATTGGAGCTGTTACTGCTGCTTGTATCTCTTTACAGACGTGGATTAGCACTCTACAAGGGCATATGAGAGCTTTGTCGCATACCCAAACTGACAAGTTAATTGCCGCGGCGAGTGTCGTTTATTACTTTATTTCACGTTTTCAGTCTAATCGAAGCATGTTGGCGATTATTTCTCAAAAATGGGAAGGCTTACGTACTTTTTTCAAGCAGCGCACAAAATGCGAGATAGCAGCCATTTCAATGTTAGGTTTGCCTGTTCGTATTATTGCAGAAGGCGTGTTTTTTGCAGCTACTTTGCTTTTTCTGAGTGCTCGATTGTGCTTGGAAGGTCTTAAGGTCTTTGCTAACTTGCTATTGGCTATTGTGTCACCTATTGCGTCAATTGGTATTGCCATCGCCAGTAAAGTACGAGGAGAGTCTTTTAGAGAGAACTTTCATCGTTATTTGCTGTTGCCGCAAATGACATCAGAGTTTTTACAAAGAAGCGTGCCTGGTTGGAGGCATGTCTATCTTTACTGTTTAAAGCGATCAGGCCCTCTCAGTATCTTTTATAATACGAGTGCGATGACCATGCTGGGTGCTGATGCAGCTGCTGATAAGGGAAGTGAGGGTCAAGAGGAAGAGTCGAAGACGCATCAAGTCAAAGTGAGGAATCTTGGCTTGAAGGGTTATTTGGGGAACTTCTTTTTATCAAAAAATGTAACGGATAATCATGCTGCGCCTGTTCGTGCTCATGAGCAGTCTTCAGCTCATTCTTTATTCGGTGCTGTTGCGTGAGGGCTTATACCTAATATATGATGGTGGTTTTTTAGCAGCGGGAGATTCCTATGCCTTCATTTGATGTTGTATCTGCGCCTGACTGGCACGAAATTAGTAATGCGGTGGATCAAGCAAACCGAGAAGTAACGACACGTTTTGATTTTAAAGGAACTAATTCGTCGTTTGAATTAAAAGAAAAAGAAGTCGCCATGACAACAGAAGCCGACTTTCAGCTTAAGCAGATGCTCGATATGTTTCGCGGTAAGCTCGTGAAGCGAGGGGTGGATTTGGGTTTTCTAGAAGAAGATGAGCCAACGCTGCATCATAAAAAGGCAACGCAAAATTTGCGCTTTAAAGATGGTTTATCCACAGAGACCGCAAAAAAGATCACGAAAGGGCTCAAAGCCATGAAGTTTAAAGTCCAAGCGCAAATTCAAGGTGAGCAAGTTCGTGTCACTGGCAAGAAGCGAGATGACTTGCAGGTGGTGATTACGTACCTTAAAGAGAATGAAGATGAGTACGCGCCCATGGAATACACCAACTTCCGCGATTAAAAACCGCATCTTTGGGCATCTTCAGTGTCGATCTTGCGCTTCCGGTACTCATGTACTCTATGTACATTCCGTTCCGTTGCTCAGCTCTCCTTGAATATGCATCAAAGCTGCGATTTTTAGTGGCTAGCATCTTTGGGCATCTTCAGTGTCGATCTTGCGCTTCCGGAAGATTAAATAGCCCCAACCACTTGTCATCCTCAGGAATGAAATGACGTCGAGGACCCAGGCTTGATCCGTTGTTACAACGTAACAACTAGGATCTTTCAAGATTCAGCCCTAACCCTACCGTGAGCTTAACTCTGCAGACTGCTTTTAGAAATTAAAGTTTATATAGATCCTTAGTTCATGCTTCGCACGAACTGGATCGAAGCTAGGCCCCCGACGTCACTGCGTTGCCTTTGGGTGACAGAAAAGGGGTCATTTCCCAACGAAGTAACAACTAGGATCTTTCAAGATGTAAGCTTAACGACCTTATGCTCCACACCCTTATCATTTCTTTTTTGAATGCAGCGGCATAGATAGGCAATGCATTTTTTGAAGAATTCCGTGATACGAAGACAGAGTGCGGTGAAGCTACAGCGGGGGGTGTCGGCAAAAGCAGGGGCGGCATTAATTAGAATATTGACCTTAAGTTTGTCTTGCGCAAATTTTTTGCACCAATCAAGGTCAGATTGATCGGGTTCGGTAGCTGATGTATCAGCCTCTTCATCTGCTAAAGAGCAAGCTTGAATTCGCTTAATAAAGTATGTGCTAATACTTGGTGTGGAGTCTGTTTGCTCAAGATTTATTATGGCAGCTGCTTTTCTGTGTATGGCGCTAATACTCAAGCTGCTATCTAAGGCAAGAGTTTCCTTCTTGTTTTTATACATGATTAGCAAGTTCATTTGACCTTTTGCATTTTGATACTCCAGAGCAAGGCAAGCGTGCTCGTCTTGCCCGAACTGTATGACGTACAGCATAGCCTGCTCATTATGATTGAATCTGAGCATTGAGTTGAGCTTGGCTTTAGATTTGTGAGGTAGTGAGCGACGGCTGGATTTGTTTATGTTCGCAGAAAAATCAGGATCCCCATTAAAAGAGATGTGCCGTTTGAACATCTCCTTAGCAAACTGCTGGCACCATTGATAATCAGTTTGATTGTCAGAGGTCGGAGGTGTGTCGGCGGTTTTTTGTTTGGATAAAGAGGTGATCAGCGAATGCTGAATGACATATGATTGAACTGAGGCCAAACGGTCGGTGGGCCTGAAAGCTAAGATTGCAATGGCTTTGGAGAAGATATCATTGCGATATTGCTTATCATGTAGGGTAAGCTCGGTGGCAGCTCTATAAATAAAGAGTATGGCGGCCTGTTGTTTGATGGTTTTATGCTCAATAGCAAGGCAGGCTCGCTGGTCTTCTTTGAAATCAAGCACATGTAGGAGAGCGTTCTCTTGATTGAAAGAGAAGCAGCTATCAAGTTTGCTCGTTATTTCTTGCTTTGCCATGCTGTCGTTTATTCCTAGGTGGATGATAGGTTAAATATTAACCATTTTAGAGGTCGGAGTCAATCGAGAAGAAGCTTTTATGGTGCTAGCATGTCTTAGTGGTTGGGACGATCAATTCTGCTCATTCAGCCCAACAAAAAAACAATCAGATTATCTCTCACAAGCCCCAGGCTGATCTCCGATACGGCCTTTTAGAGCTGTCTGATCTGGACTGGCGTTATCACCTAAAGACTGACGTATTTAAGAACAAAAGTTGATTAAATATAGAGCCGGGAAGAATAGTAGGCAATTTTTGCTTAAAAATCAACGACTAGCGTCACATAAGTTCCAAAAACAGACCATATTTAAAGCAGTTCTAGCGTTTTTTTTTATCGAAAATGAGGAAAAGTGGGTTATCAAGTGGTATAATGTGGGTAGATGTGGAGGGATCGACATGTTTAGAGGACTTACAGCTATCACCGTTGATGCGAAGGGGCGCTTGGCGATCCCAACTCGTTATCGCGCCTCGATTGAGGAAGAAGCGAAAGGTCGTCTAGTGGCAACAATCAACACCATGGATTCGTGTTTGTTGCTATACACTTTACAGGAGTGGGAAGCCATCGAAGAGAAGCTCTCTCAGTTATCTAGTTTTCATCCAGCAACGCGCCGTATTCAGCGTCTGCTCATTGGTCATGCAACCGACATGGACATGGATCGCAGTGGTCGAATTTTGTTGCCAGCACTGCTTCGTGACTATGCTCAGATTGATTCTCAAGTGATGCTTGTAGGACAAGGTAATAAATTTGAATTGTGGGCTGAAGAAAGATGGCGTGAAGCATGCCACGAATGGCTCGATGACGATGGCTCTGATGAAGATGGCAACCTCCCGTCAGAATTAGCGGGGCTTTCACTATGACAGAAAAATATACTCATCAAGCCGTTTTGTTGCAAGAAGCTATTGATGCTTTAGCTATTCATCCAGCGGGTGTTTATCTCGATGGTACTCTTGGTCGAGGCGGGCATAGCCGTTTAATTTTAGAGCATTTGGGCCAAGATGGTCGCTTAATTGCTTTTGATCAAGATCCTGTGTTGGCAGATGCTGATCAGCGTCCAGCAGAACTTGCTGAGATGTTTGCTGATCCACGCTTTGAATTTGTGTCAGCGAATTTTGTCTCTCTCCAAGCGGAGTTAGAAAAGCGAGACTTGCTTGGGCGAATCAATGGCATTTTATTAGACATTGGGGTGTCATCACCACAGATTGATGATCCCGCACGAGGTTTCAGTTCTGACCATGATGGTCCACTGGACATGCGTATGGATACGCGACAAGGAAGCCCAGCCTCTGAGTGGCTGGCGTCAGTGGATGAGTCGACCTTAGCGCGAGTGATTAAGCGTTACGGTGAACATCCTAGAGCACGAACGATTGCACAGGCTATTTTGCGTGAGCAATCGTTTGAGCCTATTACTACCACACGCGAATTGCGTGATGTGATTTTGAAGTCAGTCGGGCCGTCTCCTTCAGGAAAGTCACCTGTTGGTCAGGTCTTTCAAGCCATTCGGATTGAAATCAACCGAGAGTTGCAGGTGTTGGAAGAGACCTTGCCGCAATGTGCAGCAGCGCTGACAGCTGGTGGTCGTTTGGCTGTGATTAGTTTTCATTCACTGGAAGACCGAGTCGTCAAAACATTTATCCAACGTGAATCAGCAGGCAACGACTGGGTTCCAGGCATGCCTGTACCAGAATACAATCAACCAGCACGTTTTCGTCAGATCACTCGTTTATTACGTCCTAGTGCTGAAGCAATAGAAGCTAATCCGCGCGCTCGTAGTGCTAGGTTGCGTGTGGCAGAGAGGTTATCGTTATGAACGCTATCGTACACGCATTTAAATCATCCATGACACAAGTTGCAGGTCGCGTTTGGGTATTGCCTCGTGCTTGGCAATTGCGCGGGATGATGTGTCTTGTCTCCCTAATCGTTTTATCAGCGCTTGCTTTAGTGTATATCAAAGACACCAATCGTTTGTTGCTTGCTGATACAGAAAGCGTACGAGTGTCTGTTGAAGCACAACGCTGGCAGCATGATGAACTGTTGGTTCAGCGAGGTCAGCTGCTGAGAGCCGATGTATTGGCGAGTAAAGCAAGAGCTCTTAACATGGACATGCCAAGTCATATTCAGTTTATTGAGGTGCTTAATTAGCCTCAAAGGATATCAATGATGCCACGATTTTCTCAAAAGGCTCGAACACGGTGTATGCATGGTTTGCTGATTGTGTTGTGCTTTTTAATCGTCGCTCGTCTTATCGATTTAATGATTGTTCAACGTGATTTTTTAGTGGCGCAAAGCAGAGCTCGTATTTTACGTAAGCTTCCCATGTCTGCTAGACGAGGCATTATTTATGATCGGAAACACAAAGCATTAGCTGTGAGTGCTCCTGTGAAAGCAGTGTGGGTTGATCCTACTGATTTTCCATTAAATAATAAAAATATAGCGAGACTCACGCAACCACTAGGTTTGTCTGAGTCTGCTATCAAAAAACGCATAGTAAAACACCGTTCTAGTGAGTTTGTTTATATCAAGCGAGGTGTTCTAGCGAAAGAAGCGAAAGCCATTCAAGCCTTGAATTTGCCGGGAGTGTATTTACGAACAGAGTATCGTCGGTTTTACCCACAAGGTGAGTTGTTTTCACATTTGGTGGGCGTGACCAATGTGGATGAGCGTGGGCAAGAAGGCATAGAGTTAAGTTACGACACATGGTTGCGAGGAATTAGTGGTAAAAAAACGGTGATTCGTGATCGCCTTGGTCGAGTGGTTTCTAACTTACGTGTGAATCGCAAACCCAAACAAGGTCATGACTTGCAGTTAAGTGTGGATACTAGCATTCAATACGCAGCTGCAGATGCTTTGAAAAAAGCGGTGAAAGAACACGATGCTGTTTCTGGTTCTGTGGTGGTGATCGACGCACAAAACGGTGACCTATTAGCAATGGTTAATTACCCAAGCTATGATCCAAATCAACGTCGTGGCGTGCCCATGTCGCATCGGCGTAACCGAGCAGTGACTGATTCTTTTGAGCCGGGCTCTACTATTAAACCATTCACCGTGGTAGGTGCTTTGGAAAGCGGTCGGTACAATAGTAAAAGTGTGATTCATACATCGCCTGGCTGGATGCGTGTGGGTCGATTCACTATTCGTGACGAATTAAATTACGGTGATGTGACCTTACGACGCTTGCTTAAAAAATCCAGCAACATTGGTGCGGCTAAAATCATGTTGTCGTTAGATCCTCAAGCTTATTCTGAACAATTGAGTCAGTTTGGTTTTGGTGTGCGAACGCAAAGTGGCTTGCAAGGTGAAGTATCGGGTCGACTTATTCCACATACGCATTGGGCATCGAGTGAAGTTGCGACCATGGCTTACGGTTATGGTATGTCTATCACCACCTTGCAGTTGGCGCATGCGTATTCCATTTTAGCCAGTGGTGGAATGAATTATCCGGTGCGTGTTTTAAAGCAAGACAAGCCGCCAATAGGAGAGCGTGTTATTCCTGCTCGTATTGCGCATCAAGTGTCAGACATGTTGTTTGCTGTGGTTGAAAAGGGGGGCACAGGAAAACGTGCACGTGTGGCAGGTTATCGTGTGGCTGGAAAAACAGGTACGGCAAACATTGCCACGCCTTCGGGTTACGATAAAAAACGTGTGATCAGTTCCTTTGTGGGTTACGCGCCAGCTTCGAAGCCACGTTTTGTGGTGGCAGTTGTGATTCGCGAACCGCACAAAAGCCATTTTGGTGCTTTGGTCGCTGCGCCGGCGTTTGCAAAAATTATGGCGGCGGCTCTTCATTCATGGGCTGTATTACCGGACTCTGTAGGCTGAAACAGTCGCTTTTTCTCTCCTTCTTTGCTTGCACCGTTGAAAAACGGTGTCCAGCCCGGCTCTCCTCGAAAGAAGAAAGATTACTTTACTTTAGGAATCAATACCATACGATTTTTAATTATTAAGAACAAATAAAGCTTGCGCTTTCATCCAGTGATGCAGTATTATTATTGCTCAACTTTAGGGGGGTGTTATGAAAAGTGATTCTGAGAGAAAAAGTAGGCAAGACAATAGTTTAAGTAGCAGCAAGGGGCATTTCCTGCTTGTCTCGAAATCTGATGTTGATGGTATTGAGGATAAATTGCGTCCCTCTGATGTTCAGGTATATCATCCTGAGACTCATATAGCAGGGTTCTATGTAGAGTCAAAATTGCGCCCCTCTGGAATTCCTTCGTTTCAACCGGCTGGATCTAAGACAGCAGGGATCTCGGCAACGGGACTTTTTTCAGGAGAGAACAAAAACACGCCCTTAAGCTTATTTAAGCCTCACTTGAATACAGGTTTTGTGATGAATCCTTATCGTGTTGAAGCAAGGCAAGGAGATTTTGCGGCTTCTTATTCAGGAGGCCTCACTCTTAAAGAGAAGCTTAAAGAAGCTGTGGACGGAGAAAAGCATTGGTATCACTTGGCTGATGGGCAAATTACAATAGATGGAAAAACAAAGTATCCGGGCAAGCCTGTTTTCTTTCGAGTAATGCAGTATGCAGCTAATCAGATGAGAATCAGAAATGTCGAGAGGCATGATGGTGCTGATAAGCGTATTAAAACAAAAGTGTTTTATTCCAAGGGAAACATGGCTGCCTTTGGCCGTAGGCTTTGGGAAAGGGTTAATACGAAGAAAGAAAAATACGCAGATGGCAAGTGGGCCATGGAAAGCAAGCTTAGCTATAATGAAGTGATTTGCTTTAAAAGAGAAGGCGTAGAAAATCCGATTGCAGGTTTGGCGTGGTTTGGCAAGGATCCGGATCAGCCGAAGGATTCGGAATGGAAGGCACACGTCACTTCTGTGAAGAAGAGATACCTTCAGTTATTAAAAGACTACAAGCATTTGGAGCTGTATTTCTATGAAGTTAAAGCAAATAAAAACATTGTTAGAGTCATGGAAAATGACCAAGCCATAGCTTTTTTAGGATCTAAAAAAAGCATGGAAAGTGGCTTTAAAAAAGCGACCCCTTTTACGGGCTTTCCTGAGCAGCCACATTTATTGCCCAAGCATGTTGTTTCCTTAGTGGAATCTGCGGAAGACTACTTACTTGATCCTACAGACCAAGAACCAGATTTTGTCACGGCATTTCTTAATGCTTACTCTGAGAAATGTGAAGCTTACAATCAATTAACAGCCAAAGAGAGAACCGTTGGTTTTTTAGAGTTGGTGGATTTGTATTATTCGAATGACAGCAGCGTTGAGGTGGGTTTTCTGGGGGCATGTTTTTCGGTAATACTTCCTAATGAAAGCCAGGAAATGTATAGAGAGAGAGCCAAGGCTAAGTGCATAGAATCAGCTTCAGCTGAGCCTACGGGTGCTTTGCCTGATTCTGCGGGTGCTTTGCCTGATTCTGCAGTTTCTGATGCTGCTTTGCCTGCCGGCGGCGTAAAACAAGAAAAGAGCAAACCGGTCACAAGAAAACGAGATAGCATTGCTCTTATCGTTGGAGCTGTTGCAGGGTATGCTGCTACTTTAGGTGGTGGTGCGGCAGCTGGTCTTGTTCTCTTTAATATGGTGCCTATGATGACTTCTACCGCAGCCTGGGCGTTTGTTGGCTTAGCCGTTGTGGGTCTTGCGGCAGGTATTATCACCACGATGGCGTTGACAAAGAGAGCAAAATCACAGAGCCTGTTTGGAAGTGGTGAGTCTTCGGCTGGAAGCTCAAACGACACTTCTTTCCAAAAACAATAAAAAGGAGGCTAGGATGGCATTACTTTGGGTGTTTCTAGGTTGTGGTATCGGAGGCATGCTTCGTTATTGGGTCTCTGTGTTGTTGCGCGCTCAAAGTTTTCCTTATGCAACGCTTATTGTGAATGTCAGCGGCTCTTTTCTCATCGGCTTATTGGCTTCGCTCTTTCTTGCTCGATGGAATCACTTAAGCTTTTTAAAGCCTTTATTACTGGTTGGTTTTTTGGGCGGCTACACGACCTTTTCATCGTTTTCACTAGAAACCTGGCGCTTGCTAGAATCAGGCAATCACTTAGGCGCCATCTGCAACATTGCGCTTAGCCTGATACTTTGCCTGTTTGCCGTCTGGCTAGGCTTGTGCTTGGGTCGTCAGATCGCGTAAGGCTAAGTCTTTTATATCAGCAATCCCCATTTTTGGCCAAAATAGAAGAGCCCCAGCCTCTTGTCATTCCCAGGAACGTAGTGACGTAGGGAACCCAGGCTTGATCCGTTGTACGAAGGACAACTAGGATCTTTCAAAATTTGGCTTCAATCCTATTAGACGAAAACTCTCTTCAAAATGCTCATATACTCGCATGTACGCTTCGCTTTTTCATTGACTTTTCGTCTAACCTTGCCTCAAATCTGGGAATTTGATGTAGACTATAAATTTCGTTTATGCATTTTATTTGGCCTTGTCTTTGGCTTGTCAGATCGCGTAGAATAAAATTCTTTCAAGTGATTTTAAAGGGTGATTTATGAAGCCAGCCATGCCTTTGGCGGAAACCTTATTCGATGCTATATCAAGCAGTTCTTTAAAATGCGCTAAGCAATTGATTGCAGGAGGGGCAGATCTTGATGCTGTTAATGAGCATAACAGAACAGCGCTTATGGAGGCTACTTTAGCAGGTGAAGTAGAAATTGCTTACGTGCTCATGAAGGCAGGGGCAGATTTAAATCATCAAGACTCAGAAGGCTGCACAGCAGCGCATTTGGCAGAAAGGAAATATAGACCTTCAAAATATGATCCTTCAGAAGAGGATTGTCGAGGCTTTTGGTTTTTATTGGAGTTGTACTCTAGGGGGGCAAAGCCCTTCAGAAACAAGCAAGGCTGCACACCTTTAATGTGCATGCGGGATAAGATTGCAGGCATGAGATTGACGGAAAGGCAGAGTCAAGCTCTTTTTGTATACGAGGCAAGATTTTATTCATTGCACAAAGAAGAGGCCTATGCCCAATGTTTTCTTACTTCATATGCCACTCTTTCTTATGCCCAAAGATTTTATTCTTGGCAGTTTTCTGACTATGTCTTTGCTCAAAGCGGTGGCTTCGGATCACCTTGGCTGCCCGATAGCGAAAGGCATGTTTCTCAAGAGATTATTGATTACTTTGCAGGAATATTTAAATATCAACGGTTTTTTGTTGCTGTTAGAGTCTCCAATACAGAGGCGTTTCGGGAAATGCTGCCTGATATGAAATCTTGGCTGAATGATTGGAGCAGGAGTCCTGAGTTGTTGAAGGCATGTATTTTTTCTGAATATTCGGGAAATCGCCAGTTTAAAGCCCTTCGTTTTCTTGTGGAAAAAGGTTTTGATCGCTTTCGTTATTGGGGATCCTCCGGGGGAGATGATGTATCAATATTGGCCTCTGTTTTCATTAACACCTTACTGCCGGCTGATGTTGTGAAAAAAATGGTTCACCTTTTTTTGTTTCATGGGGCAGATCCTGCTTATGACTTTAAAGCAGAGGCTTATGTGCGATCTCTTGTAACTTCTGAGATGCGTGAGCACCCAGAGATAGCAGCTTTTGTGAGGGCGGTTGATCCAGTTTTTAAAGCTGTGAACACACCAGATAAAACAAACATTCTTGACCTTGCTTTGAGACAAGTGATGTTGCCAGAAAATCAAGCGCTGATGGCGAAAGCTTTAGCATTGAACACTACATTGCAAAGTGGTGATAAGGATCTTTCTTTTAAGGCTTTGGTAGGTCGCTTGAAACAGAAGAAGCTAAGCTTTTTTGCTAGTAATAGATTACATCGTTTAGTGATGTTAGCAAAAAATCAAGTGCTTAGAAGGCCGAGGTCACTGACACTGACAGAAGCTGAGAAGAAGAAAGTCAATGGACTAATGAAAATGTTATGCATGGCTGAGAAGAAGGTGGATTTATATCAAGCCATGGCAAATACAGCTGGGATGGGTTTTCAAGAAGAAATTGCGGTAACAGATTTTCAAAGGGTATGGCGAGATCACTGGGCGAGGAAAAGCCTTTTTCAGAGTGATGAATCCAAGGAAGTTTCCTCTTCAGAAGTGCAAGTTGTCGAAGCAGCCTTTTAAGCCGCTGTTGGGCTTGTGCCTGGGTAAGCAGATAGCGTAGAATAAGCGTTTTTTGTCGCACGGAGTAGCCATGTCAGCGTGGGTGGTGGTTAAATTTGGTGGTACCAGTGTCTCATCAAGAGAGTCCTGGGAGAAAATTCACACTATTATTCAAGGCCATAGAAAACAGGGCTTCCGAGTGTTGGTGGTTTGCTCAGCTAAATCAGGCATTACGAATCTGTTATCTAGCTGGTGCCAATCTCAAGATACCAGCGAGCGCGGAAGAAAGGCGCTTTTAAAGCAGTTCAAAGTATCCTATCAAGAGCTTGTTGATAAGCTAGGTTTGAGCGAAGACTGCTTGGATGATTTTTCAGCAATAGCTAATCTTGCTCTTCAAGCTTGGTGTGATTCACCAAGTGCTAAAACACAAGCGCCAGTGATGGCTTTAGGTGAGCTGTGTTTAACGCAGTGCGGCGTTAGTTCCTTGAAAGCACAAGGTATCGATGTGGCTTGGCAAGATGCACGTGACCTGCTGCGTAGTGTGTCTGTGCCTCAAAGTAAGGCAGCGTCTTATTTGTCGGTGCAGTGTCATGTTGAAGCCAATGAGCCTTTGCAAAATGTTTTAAATGCATTGCCTCATGAGGTGGTGATTACCCAAGGATTCATTGCCAGCAATGACGAGGGCGACACGGTTCTTTTAGGTCGAGGTGGATCCGATGCTTCAGCTGCTTATTTTGCTGCGCAATTGCAAGCAGAAGTCTGTGAGATTTGGACTGATGTCCCAGGTGTGTATACCGCAAACCCGCATTTAATTTCTCAAGCAAGGGTTCTCAAGAAACTGACTTATGATGAGGCACAAGAAATTGCAGCCATGGGTGCAAAAGTATTGCATCATAGAACCTTGTGGCCTTTGAAGTGCGCCCGTATTCCTTTGTTAATTAAGCAGACCATGCATCCTGATCGTTTGGGCACGTATGTTGGCCCTGGCGTTGAGCGTGGCAAACCGATCATTAAAGCCATTGTGGTGAAGAAATCCATCCTCTTAATTAGTATTGATGCAGTCGATATGTGGCATAGCATTGGTTTTATGGCCGAGATTTTTAAATGCTTTAAAGAGCATGGTTTGTCGGTTGATTTAACGGCTACCTCTGAGGCAAATGTGACACTTACCTTAGATAAAGAAGCCAACAGCATTGACGCTGACGCCTTACATAAAGTACTTGCCGATTTAAATCAATTTTCAAAAGCGCGGGTGATAGCACCTTGTGCCTCATTGAGTTTTATTGGTTCTCGAGTGAATGCGGTGTTGTCTTTTCTTGATAAGCAGACCGTGTATTTGTTATCACAAGCAGCAAACGATTTGAATGTGACTGTGGTGGTCGACGATAACGTTGTCGATAAACTCTCTCAGCAATGTCACCATGCTTTAATTGAATCTGTTCGAGATTCCGATATCTTTGGTGATACCTGGCAAGATTTGCATGCTGCTCCTAAAACACACGGTACGTGGTGGTGGGAAGCGAAACGAGAAGCGTTGTGTGAGTTGGCAAAAGATAAAAAAGCGCTTTATGTCTACGATGCAAATACGATTGATGAATCCATTCAATCCTTGCGCCAATTAAGTAGTATCGATCGTTTGTTTTATGCGATGAAAGCGAACTCAAACCCTTTAGTGTTAAAGCAAGTGCATCAGTCGGGCATGTCGTTTGAATGTGTTTCCTTGGGTGAAATCCAATTGATTCGCTCGCTTTTCCCTGAGCTGCCAACAAGCAAGATATTGTTTACGCCTAACTTTGCGCCCAAAGAAGAATATGAAAAAGCCTTTGCTCTAGGTGTGCATGTGACTATCGATAACTGCTATCCACTAGAGCAGTGGGCAGATATTTTGAAAGGTCAATCGATTATGTTGCGTGTGGATCCGGGTCAAGGTAAGGGCCATCATAAGCATGTCATGACAGCAGGCCAAGATGCAAAGTTTGGTATTCCAGCGGATCAACTGTCAGCAGTGGCCGAACGTGTTAAAGCGATCGGCTGTTCTGTGGTGGGTTTGCATGCGCATGTGGGAAGCGGGATTTTGCAAGCTGATAATTGGTTAGAGTTGGCGAGTTATTTAATTAGTTATCGAGAACTTTTCCCAGATTTGTCTCGCCTTAATTTAGGAGGGGGCTTGGGTATTGTTGAAAAACCTTGGCAGAATCCTCTCGACATGAAAGAGGTGAATGAACACATACAGCAATTTAAAAATGCTCACCCAGACGTGAGCTTGTGGTTGGAGCCTGGGCGTTACGTGGTAGCTCGAGCAGGTGTTTTGCTGGCTAGAGTTACGCAAGTTCGTTACAAAGGCAAGCAAGCGTTTGTGGGTGTGAGTACTGGTATGAATGCGCTTATTCGACCAGCGCTTTACGCGTCTTATCATCCTATTCACAATCTAACACGTTACGACGAACCGTTGAGCATGACAGCTCATGTGGTAGGCCCTATTTGTGAAAGTGCGGATGTTTTGGGTCGCTCTCGCGCCTTACCCGTTTGCCAAGAAGACGATGTGATCTGCATCACGAATGCAGGGGCTTATGGTGAGGTGATGTCGAGTCAGTATAATAGCCGAGTATTAGACGAAAGCGTCTTGTTGTAGAGCCATAAGCCATTGATACTCAGCCTGCGCTTCGCTTGGCATTTTAATTTATTCGTTTGCCGGGATGGCATCGTTTTTCAATGGTGCAGGAAAAAAGCATTTCTTCAGGTGTTGATGAATGATCTTGAGGAGTTATTTGAGATAGTAACTCGTTGATTTTAAAGTAATATATTTTATTTGAGGCGTTTAGCCTGCATAATCGCTTCATATTATGAAGCGATTAGAGCTATAATTGCTTCATAATATGAAGCGATTAGGGGAGCTTATGTCTCATTGGATCTGGTCTAACACCGATTGGCCTCACTTTACCTGGGATATCCAGCAGCTGACGCCGCACTTGGCAAGTGCACGTTTAGTGCAAGGTAAGCTCTTGGGGGTGATAGAAACCATTGGCATTGAGTTGTCGGAACAGGCAGATGCTTTGGTCTTAGCAGAGCAAGCTATCGACACATCAGCTATTGAGGGAGAACACTTAAATCGCGACAGCGTTCGCTCATCCATTGCGAATCGTTTGGGTTTAGAAAAAGCAGGCATGAGTGGCCAGCCAGATCGTCATGTGGAAGGATTGCTCGACATGCTGTTGGACGCGACTCAATCTTATGAGAAGTCGCTAACTCTAGAACGCTTGTGTGGTTGGCAAGCAGCGCTTTTCCCCACGGGCTATTCAGGCATACAGAAAGTTAAGGTAGGCGCCTTGAGAGACCCAGGGCCGATGCAAATTGTTTCCGGCAGGTTGGATAAGCCTAAAGTATATTACGAAGCGCCACCTGCAGATCATATTCAAGCGGACATCGAACAGTTTTTATCTTGGTTTAATGAAAGCCAAGAGATTGATGGTGTTTTAAAAGCAGGTATTGCGCATGTGTGGTTTGAGTTGTTGCATCCGTTTGAAGACGGTAATGGTCGAGTGGGGCGGGCAGTGATTGATTTGGCTTTGGCTCAAGATGAGGCGCTTAATACTCGCTATTACAGTATTTCTTCTGCCATCATGAAAGATAGAAAAAGCTATTACGCCATTTTAGAAAAAACATGCCAAGGGGGCATGGATGTGACTGAATGGTTGATTTGGTTTTTAGGCTGTTTTAAAGAAGCGCTTAAAGCATCGATTCAATTGATTACTGATATCGGTTTTAAGAGTAGGTTTTGGAAAAAGCACGCTGAAACCATTTTGAATGCAAGGCAAGTAAAGGTATTAAATCGATTGTTAGATGCAGGCAAAGGTGGATTTGAAGGCGGTATGACAACGAGGAAATACCAACAGCTCACGAAAGCAAGCCGAGCAACAGCTTATCGAGAATTGATAGATTTAGTTGATAAGCGTTGTTTGATTACGATGAGCAAGAAAGGTCGTTCAGCGGCTTATGAGATAGCATCGGTGATGCACTTTTAGTTAGCTGAGGCTGAAGGTCATGTCAGTGAAGAGATAAAGGCTGGCAGTGTAGCGCTACCATCCGGTGTGTCAGCGGTGATATAATCTGATTTTGTATTTGCCTAAGGAGTTACTATGTTGTCACAAACGACTTATATCTGGCACGATGGTGCTAAGCCAACACAGACATTACGCTCTAAAACACGCATTTTAAGTATTGACGAAAACAATCCCGCGCTATCTGACTTTCCGGACTGGGGTTTTGATGGTTCCTCTACCAATCAGGCAATAGGCAACAATTCTGATTTGGTATTGCGGCCTGTGCGATTTGTCGATGATCCGATTCTAGGGTATGGCAATTACTTGGTATTATGTGAGGTACTGCACACAGATCTCACGCCACACTCAACAAACAAACGTGCGCGCCTGCGAGAAGTGCTAGAGAAAAGTGGTAGTGAGCATGACTTCTGGTTTGGTTTTGAGCAAGAGTACACGCTCTTTGATGGTTCGACTCCTTTAGGCTGGCCTGAGCGTGGTTATCCTGCGCCACAGGGGCCATTTTACTGTGGTGTTGGTGCTGACGAGGCTTTTGGCCGGGGTTTGGTAGAGAGTCATGCGCAGGCTTGTCTTGATGCGGGCCTCATGCTTTTTGGAACCAATGCTGAGGTGATGCCGGGTCAGTGGGAGTTTCAAATTGGCCACCGTGGTGTTGAAGGTGAGACAGCAGACCCACTGACAGTGTCAGATCACCTCTGGCTTGCTCGTTGGTTATTGTATCGCCTTGGAGAAGACCACCAGATTTCCGCTACCTTAGAGCCTAAGCCAGTAAAAGGAGATTGGAATGGTGCGGGGATGCATACTAATTTTTCCACAATGCCCATGCGTGATCCTGAAACAGGCATGCAAACCATCGAGCGCGCAATACAGTCTCTTAGGGAGCGCCATGTAGAGCACATTGCCGTGTATGGTGCGGATTTGGAAGAACGTTTAACCGGTGAGCATGAAACAGCAAGCATCAACACTTTTTCAGCGGGTGTGAGTGATAGAAGTTCATCAATACGTATTCCAGAAGGAGTGAGTAAAAAAGGTTGTGGTTATCTTGAGGATAGACGACCGGGTGCTAATGCAAACCCTTATGAGGTAGCTGCCATGTTGATTGAGACGATTTGCCATTATTGAAATGATTGTGCTTGACTCGACTTTCCTCATAGGAAAGGGCGATGATCTTTATCATTCAGCTCTAACATTATTGTGAGCTCATCGTTGCAGATTGGTTTTAGATATTAAAAGTTATAAAGATCTTTAGTTCGCATGACATACGTACTGGATCGAAGATAGGCCCCCGACGTCATTGCGTTGCCTTCGGGTGACACGTGTGGGGGTGATGTAAAAGCTATCAGCTTGAAGTAAGATCTTCTGCAGGAGGATTGCTTTTTAGTTTAGTTTCCTTTTGGAAGAAGCGAGATCGATGGCAGCGTATTCCAGTGTAAATACCTAAGCCAACAACACCGAGGCCTAGCATTGCTAAGGCAATAGGCCAAGCAATGTTTAAAGTAGAGATAGCTTGAGAGGCTAAGGGAGCAGCAAAAGTTAGCACGCTGAGTGAAGCAACGGCAGCAGCGCCACCGACACCTGTGAGAACGCTGCCAGCAATCATGAGAGGTTTGCTAACGGTAAGTGCTTGTAGGGAATCGTATCCTGCTACTCGTCCGGAGCGATTGTTTTTTGTGATGTGGATGTTTGTTAAGCGTAGACCTGACTCAGCAAATTGCTCGGTATGAATTTTTTTAGCGGAATTTAATTCGGTTTCTTTGTCATCTGCAAAAAAGATTTCTTTTACCCCGTCATTTGCCAAATGTGAAGTAAGTACTCGATACATCATGCCTTTTACACCGCAACCAACAAATTGAGCATCAGCATAGGCATCGGCAATATGCTTGCACTGTTCTGATTTGGTGCGCATTGCTTGAAGGCTTTCAGTAGGGGTGTGGTTTTCTAGTAAACAAGGATTTGAGAGGTCCGCATTGTCTGAAATAGTCGTGTGAAATTCAGCAGCAGCTTCTTGGTAAGCAGAGCCCATTGTATAGTTGCTGGCTGCAGATAAAATTGTTTGCTCTATCGTATCGGTAAAAATAGGTTTGTTAGCTTGATGCCTGTCTTTATCAGACATGTGTCGCATGTTTTTATCAGAGAAGGCAGTATTGATCGATTCCTCGATTTTAGAGAGCGTCTCTTTTTCTAGATTCCAGACAACGTCAGCAGGGCAAACAACACCTGAGATCGTAAACCCTCTTGCTTTTAATTTAGTTATTAGCCATTCTCGATCCTGCAAGTTAGTTGGCTTGAAGGTCATGTCAGTGAAAAGATAGATGTTCGTAACGCCAGCTTGTTTTAAGCGATTTAACAGCTCATCATTAACAACAGAGCGATTGGAGTTGTTATAATCAGCAAAAATAAGTGTTTCATCCACATCTAATAAGGCAACTTTAGATGTTATCTTTCGTTTCATGGTTTTTCCAAAAGGGTTGAGAATGAACTTAAGCATTTGATTTCTATAGAGGACTAGAGACACCATAATATATTATAGCATTCTTTAAAAAGAAGCGATAACATCAATATCACAAAAAGGAAGGGTTTTCCCTTGAATGATTTGCCCTTGTTCGCAGCCCTTTCCTGCAACGAGTACGGTATCGTTGGTTTGTGCGATTGATAATGCGTGTTCGATCGCTTTTTTTCTATCGAGAATGATAAGTGGTTTTTGGAGTAAGTCTTTGCAAATAGCATCGGCGATGTCTTGCGGGGACTCATCACGAGGATTGTCGTTGGTGATTATGACTGTGTTTGCCAATTCAGAAGCAATGTTTCCCATGATCGCTCGTTTTCTTTTATCGCGGTTTCCGCCGCAACCAAAGACACAGATTAGTTTTCCTTCGGTAGATTTTTTCAACGTACTTAAGGCTTTTTCTAAAGCATCAGGAGTGTGAGCATAATCCACAATCGCGCGAATATTTTTTTGGTTTGATACCGTTTGCATTCGTCCGGGAACAGCTTTGAGTTCAGGGAGTGTTTTTTCAATGGTTTTTAAATCGACGCCTAAGCTTCCAAGTACAGCCACCACAGCCAAGACATTACTTGTATTGAATTCTCCAATTAAGGAGTGACTCATGATTAATTCACCCCATGGCGTTTGAATGACATTGTTTTCTTTTAAGTGAATAGCAGGAACAGGGATGAGTGCGTTGGGGTCTGTTGAGTAAGCTAAGCATGTTTCCTTGATGGCATTTGATTCTATCCAAGATCGACCAACAGCGTCATCCCAATTAATCACAGCTGTTTCTAAGCTAGGTTGTTCCCAGAGTTTGGCTTTGGCTTTTGCATACTCTTCCATGGTTTCATGATAATCCAAATGATCGTGCGAGAGATTAGTGAAAACACCGATTGGCATGTGAATCGCGCTCACGCGTGATTGATCGAGAGCATGGGAGGAGATTTCCATGGCAACATGAGTAGCGCCAGATTTTTGGCAATCAAGCAATGCTTTAATGCAAGTAATAGGGTCTGGCGTTGTTAAGCCAGTGTGATTGAGCTTTGGTAATACCCCAACGCCTAAGGTACCCACAACGCCACAGAGATAGTCGCAAGCAGTTAGTGCTTGCGCGAGATAGTGGCTCACTGATGTTTTGCCGTTAGTGCCAGTGATACCAATGACCGTTAGCGATTCAGAGGGTTTGCCATAAAAGTCATGAGCTAGTTCGCTGATGTGTTGTTGTAAATTTGCTACAGCAAGGGCGGGGCATTGTGAGGGAAGGTTTTGTGTTAATTTTTCCGGATCATACAAAATAGCTGACGCACCGGCCTTTGAGGCTTGCCCCATGAAATCACGCCCATCGGAGTTTACGCCTGGGTAAGCTAAAAACACATCGCCAGGCGACATCTTTCTACTATCTAAGCATAGCCCTGTGAATGACACATTAGGAAGACGTTTGGAAAGTAGGCTGCTCATGGAGACTCCTTGGTTTGCTACGATAGGAATTGCCTTGATTTTAGCAGCACATTGAGGCAAGCATCCAGTCAAGGTTAGTCATTTTTCAGCGCTATTTTTTTATTGCATAAAGAGATTTTCTGTTGATGGACTCATGTGGTTTCAAGCTGATCAGTATGCTACTCTTCAGCCCTGCTAACTATATATAAAGTAGAGGAATATCATGAAATCATCACTAGCTGCTGTTGCTACTGCTTTGGGCTTGCCTTGGGGTGGAGAAGAGTGTGACTTCGAAAGGATTTGTATTGATTCACGTCACATTACGCCAGGGTGTTTGTTTATTGCTCTAAAAGGTGAGCAGTTTGATGGTCATGATTTTGTAAAAGAAGCCAGCAAGCAAGCCGCTGCTTGTTTAGTAAGCCAGAGCGTCGACTCATCTGCTCCACTTCTTGTAGTAAACGATACGCTTGAAGCCATGACCCAAATGGCTGCATGGTGGCGAAAAAAGTATACAGGACCTGTTCTAGCCATTACTGGCAGTTGTGGTAAAACCACCACTCGTTCCCTTTTATCGGCTCTAATGGCTAGCCAAGGCTCGGTTCATGCAAGCATTAAAAGTCATAATAATCACATTGGTGTTCCGCTGACATTGCTCGGCATTCGCTCAGATCACGATAGCGTTGTGGCCGAAGTGGGTACTAGCGGGCCTGGTGAGATTGTAGCCTTAGCAGACATCATTCAGGCAACGATTGCGATTATTACACTTGCAGCTCCTGTTCATTTGGATGGTTTGGGTTCGCTAGCGGGTATTGTGGAAGAAAAAGGAGCTTTGGTTCGCTCACTCAAATCCGGTGGGGTGGCTATTTTAAATGCAGATGATCCTGCTTTTGAGCAATGGAAAGAGATGCTGCTTGAAGGTGTGCGTTTGGTTTCTTTTGGAGCTCAAAGCTCTGCTGATATTACTGTGACTAAATGGAAGTCGTTACCAAATGCTCGTTCTCGAGCGCGTTTGTCAGTGATGGGCGAGACAGTTGATATTGAAGTCCCCATGGTTGGTGAGCATCATGCCACAAATGTGGCGGCTGCTTGTGCGGCTGCTTATGCGGCAGGAGTGCCTATGTCAGCGATGCCAGAGGCTTTGGCTTCTGCTGTTTTGCCGCCAAATCGTTTGGTTCCGAAAAGTGGTTTTAATGGCGCTTATTTAATTGATGATACTTACAACGCAAATCCTCTGGCTGTGTCGGCAGCCATTAAGGTTCTGATGAGCTCTCCTCAAGCAAAAAAAGTACTGGTATTAGGTGATATGGGTGAGTTGGGTGATCAAGTAGAGAGTTTGCATGCATCTGTTGGCTTAGAAGCGCGAGACCTGGGGGTTGATCGATTGTTTGCTTATGGCGAAGCAATGAAGCATGCGGTTGCAGCTTTCGGCGATGGCGCTCAACACTTTGAGACAAAGCAGTCGCTCTTAGAGGCTTTGCATGAGATAATGGATGCAGATACGGTAGTGCTTATCAAAGGCTCCCGTTTTATGCGCATGGAAGAAATCACACAAGGCTGTGTTGATCTGACGTAACAGGGAGAGTAAGTAATGGTAACGATGTGGTTGGGAATGCACAGTGTTTTGTTTTGTCTGCTTGCTTTGCTAGTGTCTTTGGCATTGAGTTTGTGTTTAGGTAGGCCTTACATTCGGCAGTTGCAAAAAGCACAATTTAAGCAGGTTATTCGAAAAGAAGGTCCAGAATCACACCTTAAAAAACAAGGCACCCCAACCATGGGTGGTGGCCTTATTGTCGCTGTAGCTACTATTACCACCTTACTTTTTTCAAATTGGCATAGCCTGTATGTGTGGCTGATCTTAGGAGTGTTAGTAGCAACAGCAGTATTGGGTTGGTTTGATGATTATCAAAAAGTGACTAAGGCTAATACAAAAGGATTGTCAGGGAAGGCGAAGTTGTTTTGGCAGATCATGATAGCCGCGATTGCTTTGTTGATTGCTTACCGATTTGCGCCATCACCAGCTTATACAGCGCTTAGCATTCCATTTATCAAATCATGCACAATAGCACTTGGTGGTTGGTTTGTGGTGCTTGGTGTGCTTGTGATTGTCGGAACCAGCAACGCAGTCAACTTAACCGATGGCTTGGATGGCTTGGTCTCCATGCCGATTGTGCTGGTTCTTTTGGGTTTATTGGTGTGTTCCTCCTTGATGGGGAGCCAGGGATTAAGTGCTTTTTTTCACCTGCAGTACATGCCATCTTTGGCTGACATTAGCATTGTGATTTGTTCGCTGATTGGCGCTGTGCTTGGGTTTTTGTGGTTTAACGTGCACCCAGCTGAGATGTTCATGGGAGACCTGGGTTCTCTCAGTCTTGGCGCTGTTATCGGGATGATGGCCATGATGCTTCGGGAAGAATTATTACTGGTGATAATAGGAGGGCTTTTTGTTGCAGAAGCTTTATCGGTGATTATCCAGGTAGCTTCTTTTCGTTGCAGGCAAGGCAAGCGAGTCTTTAAAATGGCACCGTTTCACCATCACTTTGAACTTTCTGGCTGGGCTGAGTCGCGGGTTGTCATGCGCTTTTGGTGGGTCAGTTTACTGTTGTTATTAATCGGTATGACCAGTTTGTTTGTGTAGTTTGAGGAGGCGTCAGTGGGTCGTAGTATTCCTGGATACGATGAAGTCAAAACGGTATTGGTGATCGGCCTAGGAAAGACAGGTCATTCCTTTCTTCGTTATTTGTCACGCTACGACGTTCAGGTATACATCACAGACACGCGTCTTTCTAAAGAAGACATAGCGGATCGCTTGGATGCTTCTGTGCAAGCGTTTGTTTGGGATGAAAACGAAACACCTCTATCAGAGATTGATTTAGTGGCAGCTAGCCCGGGTGTTCCCATGCATGATTCCTTGATTCAGCGTATCGACTCTTTAGGTATATCTGTTTGCAGTGACGTTGCTTTTTTTAGTCAAGCCATACAGTCCCCGATGATTGCTATCACTGGAACGAATGGCAAAACAACAGTCACTACCTTAGTCACACGTTTGCTGAAAGAGGCAGGGTTATCAGCGATAGCTTGCGGTAATATTGGCCTTCCTGTTTTAGAGTTGTTAGAGGAAGACGCCCTAGAGTCGGCGCCAGATTTTTATGTGTGTGAATTATCTAGCGCACAGTTGGCGCGTTCACCAGAATTGAATGCTAAAGTGGCTGTGTGTTTAAACATCACCGATAATCATCTCGATTGGCATGGCTCAGCTGCTCATTACGCGCAATCAAAAAAGCACATTTATGATGGCTGCTCTTTAGCGGTTGTGCCAAAAGGAGAGGTGGTTGATGCATCTGCGACGCTTTCTTTTTCATCGAAAACGGATGCTGATGTGTGTGTGAGAGATGGGTATTATTGCATTCAAGGAGAGCCTTTGCTGCCGGTAGAGTCAACCTCATTGCGTGCAGCCCACGAGCAGGCCAATGTCTGTGCTGCATTGGCCTGTGTGGTCGGCTGTGGTGTGGATGTTAAGCAAGTGGTTTCAGCGCTTCAATCATTCACGGCTTTGCCGCATCGATGTCAAAAATTAGGAATGCATCAAGGTGTTTTGTGGATTAACGATTCTAAAGCAACCAGTGTTGTTGCAGCTTGTGCTGGTATGGCTGTTGCAGGAGAAGGTCTTTCGGGAAAAGTGATTCTAATCATGGGAGGCCTGTCTAAGGGTGCCGATTTACATCCTTTGGTAGATCCTATTTCACGTCTTGCCAAGCATGTGTTGCTGATGGGGAAAGACGCTCATCGTTTTGAAGAAGTGCTTTTGGCAGTCGTTGACTTAACGCGTGTGTCTAGTATGGAAGAAGCAGTTAGCCTGGCGGCTCAGCTGGCCAAGAGAGGGGATGCTGTTTTACTTGCGACAGCATGTGATAGTCGAGACATGTTCACCAACTACGAAGAGCGAGGGGAAATCTTTTGCGACTTGGTGGCTAAGTTACATTAGGAAGAGGGCGGATGATACAAGCTGTACGAAGAGATAGGTTGCAACCTGACAATCAAGAGAGTTCTTTTTTAAAAGACCAATGGCTCATGTTGTCGGTTGGTCTTTTGTTGGTGTTAGGTTTTGTGATGGTTGCTTCGGCATCGATGATTATTTCCGATCGTGTATTCCATGACCCTTTTCATTACATGATTCGCCAGGGTGTGTATTTGCTTATTAGTGTGTTGGCAATGTGGGGAGTGACTCGTATCCCATTGTTATTGTGGCAGCGTTTTAGTATCGCTTTATTATTGGTAAGTGTTGTGTTGCTGATTGCTGTCTTGATTCCAGGTATTGGGCATGTGGTGAATGGTAGCCGACGCTGGATACATCTACCTTTTATGTCAATTCAGTTGTCGGAGTTTGTGAAATTATCGGTTGTTGTTTTTTTAGCAGATTACGCAACGCGAAAAGCGCAAGCACTTCGAACTGACCTGGTTTGCTTTTTAAAGCCATTGCTTTTTGTTGGCGTACTTATATTTTTACTGTTGCTTGAGCCTGATTTTGGAACGTCCAGTATTTTGATTGCGATCACTTTGTCTGTTTTATTTATCGCCGAAGCACCTCTTAAACCTTTCTTATTGCTGGTTGCTTGTGTTGCAGTTGTGTTTGCGGCATTAGCGATATTGAGTCCTTATCGTCTGGCTCGTCTTTTGTCGTTTTTGCATCCATGGAAAACACCGTATGGTTCGGGTTATCAACTGACGCAGTCTCTGATTGCCTTTGGGCGTGGAGGTGTGTTTGGTGTGGGTTTAGGCAATGGTTTGCAAAAACTACTGTACCTACCAGAAGCGCATACAGATTTTTTATATGCGGTGATTGGTGAAGAGTTTGGTCTCACAGGCAGTTTAGTTGTTTTATTATTGTTTGGTACTTTTATTGCTCGTGCGTGTTGGTGGGGGCGGGAAGCTTTACGTCAGTCTCAGTCGTTTGCAGGTTTGATTGCTTACGGGATAGCTTTCTGGATTGCCTATCAGGTAGCCATCAACTGCGGTGTGACCTTAGGTCTTTTTCCAACGAAAGGTTTGACTTTGCCATTTATGAGTTATGGAGGCAGTAGTTTGTTGGTATGTTGTCTGGGCGCTGGACTTTTATTACGCGTTACTGCTGAAGTGGGATCTTATTCGCGAGGACTTGATTATGGTCGCTAAAGAAAAAAATCGCCTTGAGCGTGTGTTGATTTCAGCAGGAGGAACAGGAGGGCATATTTTCCCTGGGCTAGCCTTAGCTGATGCTTTTCAGAAAGCAGGAGTTGGTGTGTCATGGTTGGGTTCTAAGCGTCAATTGGATCAAGAATTAATTGTTGGCAAACTACCGTTTCATGCTTTACCTATGGAGGGTTGGCGAGGTCGAGGTGTAATGGGTCGAATTCGAACATTGCTTACCTTAATTCGCTCATGTTGGAAGGCCTGGCGTTACATCAAGTGTTTTTCACCGGATGTTGTGGTTACGTTTGGTGGTTATGTCACTGTTCCGGTTGGTTTGATGGCTTGGCTTTTGCGTATTCCATTAGTGATTCATGAACAAAATTCTGTGCCAGGTAGCGCTAATCGCTTGCTTGCGCGCCTTGCTAAGAAAACCATGACTGCTTTCCCTAAGGTGTTGGCTAATTCGACAGTATGTGGCAACCCTCTGCGAAAAGAATTCGAGGGTGTGGTGAAAGAACATAAGCAGTTTAAGGGTCAGTGTCATGTGCTTGTGCTCGGAGGTTCGTTGGGCGCATCAGCTATTAATGATGTTGTGTTAGAGTTTGCGTCTAATTGGAATAACAAAGAAGTCAGCTTATCTATTAAACATCAAACAGGTGAATCCGATTACAAACGTATGGAAGGAGCTTATGGAGCATTAGAGACACTTTCTAACGTTGTTAGTGTGAAGCCGTTTATTGATAATATGTTAGAGTCGATGCTTCAAGCCGACTTAATCATTGCTCGTTCAGGAGCACTAACTGTGAGTGAAATTGCAGCGGTGGGAGTGGCTAGTATTTTAGTGCCTTATCCAAAAGCGATTGATGATCATCAGTTTAAAAATGCGATGCTTTTAGCTGATTCGGGAGCAGCTATTGTGGTTCGTGAAGAGCGATTGACAGTTGAATATCTGACCAGTATAGTCACGGCTCTCGTGCAAGAATCAGGGCGTTGTGAAGCAATGGGGAAGGCGGCGCTTAGTGTTCATCGGGCCAATGCTGTTACCACGATAATGCAAGCATGTGAAGAAGTAGCGTAATGTGAGAAAACAGTTATTAGAGATTAAGAGAGGAGTAGATAGCGTGAAGACACAAGACATTCAAGCGATCTTAGTATCTCCAAAGACACGTCGAGTACACTGCATAGGTTTGGGAGGTATCGGTGTTGGAGGTATCGCTGAGTGGTTAGTTCACTTGGGATTTAAAGTCAGTGGTTCGGATTTACATGATGGCCCTCGCTTGGATTTTTACCGCGAGTTAGGCGTCGATGTTTTTATTGGGCATCATCAAGATAACGTGCGCCAAGCTGATTTAATTGTGTATACCAGTGCTGCTAAAGAAGATCATCCTGAAAGGCAAGCAGCGCAGGCCTTAGGTATTTCACAATGCTCGCGGGGCCAGATATTAGCAGCGTTGGTCAATGACAAAAAAAATATTATTGTTACGGGTTCACATGGAAAAACAACAACAACAGCAATGACGGCCTACGCATTGCAAGCAGCGCATGTATCAATGAATTACTATTTGGGTGGTACCATTGGGCAGTCAATGAGTACAGTCTCTGTTGATTCAAAAGAGGCTTTGTGCGTGCTAGAAGCAGATGAAAGCGATGCTTCTTTTTTGTATTTAGACAATCCAGACTGCATGATCATCACAAACATTGATGCAGATCATTTATCCACTTACGATGGTTGCATTAAAAAGCTCAGAGATTGCTTTGTAAGTTTGCTTTTACGATTGCCTGCAGATGGTTTGGGTGTTTTGTGTGTTGATGATATAGGTGTGCAATCGATTTTAGCTCAGGTAACAGTGCCGCATGTCACCTATGGTTTTTCAAAAGAGGCTGACTATCAAATTGTTTCTTATAGTGGAGAAGGGTTCGAGTCTGTTATCGATGTAAATACACCTGAAGGAGATAGCCTCACCTTGACTGTGCCAATGCCAGGAAAGCATAACGCTTTAAACGCGTTGGCGGCATGGTTAGCTTGCCGTTGGGCGGCTCCAGAAGCATTGCAAGAGGCAGGCATTGTATGGCCTAATTTCCCAGGTGTTGCCAGACGTTTTATGTCTCGAGGATCGTTTAAGATCAATGGCGCCGACATACCAGTGATTGAAGATTACGGCCATCATCCTCGTGAAATAGAAGTAACTGTTGCAGCTGCTCGGTTGGCATGGCCCAAAAAGCGTGTGGTGATGTTGTTTCAGCCGCACCGTTATACTCGAACAGCTGATTTGAAACAGGAATTCATCGATGTGTTGAGTGAGCTTGATGCGTTGATTCTTATGCCTGTCTACTCAGCAGGAGAAGCCTCCATACCAGGCATTCATTCAGAAGCCTTAGCGAAGGCAATTAAGAGTCAATCAAATAAGCCACTTGCCTTGATGAAAGAGAATGCTTCATTGAAAGCATTGCTTCATGAGACACTGCAAGAGGGAGATGTCTTGCTTTTGCAAGGTGCTGGAGATGTGGGTGCTTTGGCGATTCATGCGTTGGGCTAAGTTTCAAATAAGCCAACACCAGTATTCGCTCTCTTAGAAAACTGCTAAACTTGGTAGAGAAGGGGGGTTGTGCATGCTTTCGCGGAAAAAAAAGGTTCAGTATCAGGCGACTCGATTTCAGTCTGAACAGTCACGTCTCGAACCACCACACCGTTCGTATTGGGAGTGGGTGTTACTTGCTATCTTGATTTTTTCTTGTGCCATTAGTGCCTACTTACTGGTCAATAGTAGACGCTTTGTTGTTAAGCAGGTGCAATTACATCAACACGGCCATCACATTCAAATTGCTCAACTCACAGCCATTATCAGCAAACAAACCAAAGGTACTTCTTTCTCTTTTAGCTGCGATCGCTTGCGTCGTCGTTTGTTGTTGCTTCCTTGGGTGCAGTCGGTATCAGTGCGCAGGCATTGGCCTGATGCGGTTTCTGTTTGGTTAAAAGAAAGACAGGCTGTTGCTGTTTGGGATGAATCTGCTTTGCTCGATAAAGAGGGTGTGGTTTTCTATCCGCCTCTAGAAACCTTTCCAGCCGATTTGCCGCGCTTGTCGAGTCATGATCAGGAGCCAGCCGATGTGTTGGCAGTCTATGAAAAAATTGCGGCTAGCCTGAAGACCGCGCATTTAAGACTTGTTTCCATGAATGCGGTATCAGCGAGTAGTTGGGAATTGCTTTTGCCAACAGGTACTGTGATCATGTTGCCTAAAGAAAAAGCAGACCAAGCGTTGCAGCATTGGTTGTCTGTTTATCCACAATTGATGAAAGGACGCATGCAAGAAGTAAAGCGTATTGATTTACGTTACTCGCATGGTATGGCGGTTCAATGGGTAGACAAAAAGCGGTTTAAAAGAGCAAAGTTAAAAAAGAAACAGAAATAGGTTTTTTTGAAACCACCTATAGGGAAGGTTTTGAAAAAACAGATAATAACGTCAGCTCTATGGTGCATTTCTCGCTAGTGTTAGATGATTGATTAACCTATAATAGGCACACCGAAGCTCAATGACTTGAGCGGTTTTTGCGCATATTGTTGACAGGGAGATACCCCCAAATGTCTATCAAAGACGAGCACCTAATCGTTGCTCTTGATATCGGGACGAGTAAAGTAGCAGCGTTTGTTGGCGAGGTAGCACAAGATGGTGGCGTTAATGTCATTGGTATGGGAGTGCAACCATCGCGCGGTTTGAAACGCGGAGTGGTTGTCAACATCGAAGCGACTGTTAAAGCTATCTTACGCGCGGTTGAAGAAGCAGAATTGATGGCAGGTTGCCACATTCACTCTGCTTTTACTGGTATTGCAGGCAGTCATATTCATAGCTTGAATTCACATGGCATTGTGGCTGTGCGTGATCGTGAAGTCACCAAGCAAGATGTCGATCGAGTGATTGATGCAGCAAAGGCTGTGGCTGTTCCAGCAGATCAAAAAATCTTACATGTGTTGCCGCAAGAATATATGATCGATAGCCAAGATGGTGTTCGTGATCCAATCGGCATGTCTGGTGTGCGCTTGGAAGCAAAAGTGCATATCGTCACAGGAGCCGTGAGTGCAGCACAAAATATTGTGAAATGTGTGGAGCGTTGTAATTTAAAAGTAGGCGATATTGTGCTTGAGCAATTAGCGTCTAGTTATGCTGTTTTAAGCGATGATGAAAAAGACCTGGGCATTTGCTTGGTTGACATTGGTGGAGGTACCACCGACATTGCTGTTTTTGTTGACGGCGCTATTCGTCACACAGCTGTCATTCCAATTGCGGGTGACCATGTTAGTTCTGATATCGCGAGTGCTTTGCGTACTTCTATTGCACATGCAGAGCGTGTGAAAATGCAATATGGTTCAGCCATGGCAACCATGATTGAGTCAGACGCCATTATTAATGTACCGACTGTTTCTCAAACATCTACACGAGAAATATCACAACGTGCTTTGTCTCAAGTAATCGAGGCACGCTATGAAGAGCTGTTGTCGTTGGTTAAGCTTGATTTACAGCGCAGCGGCTTCCTTGATGACCTTAGTGGAGGCATCGTTTTTACAGGTGGTTCATCGAAAATGGTGGGTTGCATTGAATTAGCAGAGCAGGTAATTGGTTTGCCAGCTCGATTAGGTAAGCCGACTATGCTTGGTGGTTTGCCTGATGTATTGAATAATCCAGCTTTCTCGACAGGAGCTGGTTTATTGTTGTATGGTCAGCGTAACCAAAAAGGTTTGGGGACGTTGGAATTGAATAATCCAGCAGGACTGTGGGAACGCATGAAAAGCTGGTTTCAAGGTAATTTTTAACGACTGATAGCAAGGAGATCCGTATGTCTGATTTTGATAGGGGCCATTCACAAGAAGCAAAAATAACCGTGATTGGTTTAGGTGGTGGTGGTAGTAATGCTGTTGAGCACATGGTTGAACAAGGTATAGAAGGTGTTGAATTTATTTGCTGCAACACAGATGTTCAGGCCCTTGGTCGATCCAGTGCGGACCAAGTCATTCAAATTGGTGAAGAGTTAACACGTGGCTTGGGTGCAGGTGCTGATCCCAACATTGGTCGACAAGCTGCTGAAGAGAACCGCGAACGCCTTCGTGAAGTATTAGAAGGTAGCGATATGGTTTTCTTAACTGCCGGTATGGGTGGTGGCACAGGAACAGGCTCTGCTCCGATTGTTGCTGAAATAGCGAAAGAAATGGGTATTTTAGTTGTTGCGGTAGTGACCAAACCATTTGTGTTTGAAGGTCGCAAGCGCATGGATATCGCCGATAAAGGTGTGAAAGCGTTGGTGAATTATGTTGATTCCCTAATCACTATTCCAAATAACAAATTATTGAGTGTGTTGGGTAAAAACATCAGTCTGCTTGATGCATTCAAAGCGGCTAATAATGTTCTTTATGGGGCGGTGCAAGGCATTGCTTACCTTATTAAGCGTACAGGTTTGATTAACGTTGATTTTGCTGACGTTCGAACAGTGATGTCTGAAATGGGCATGGCTATGATGGGTACAGGCGTTGCTCGTGGTGAAAACCGCGCACGCGAAGCTGCCGAAGCTGCTTTGGCTAGCCCATTACTTGAAGATGTCGATATTAGCGGTGCTAAAGGTGTGTTGGTTAACATCACTGCTGGCCTTGATATGTCAATTGGTGAGTTTGAAGTGGTTGGTGAATCCATTAAATCCTTTGCTTCAGAATCTGCCACCGTTGTGGTTGGTACCGTTATCGACCCTGACATGACCGACGAACTTCGAGTTACAATTGTTGTGACTGGCTTGGGCCAAGAAGGAAGTGGTTCTGGACAACGCAAATCGATTCAATCATTGCGTCAAGAAGGTGCTGCAGTCGATTACCGACAGCTAGATCGCCCAACTTACGCACGTAACCGTGAAGTGGCAGAACCTGTCACGGCCGGCGATGATGACGATTACTTCAGCATTCCAGGATTTTTGAGAAAATCCGATGCTCAGACTCAAAACGAAGAGTAAGCTTCTGTTGCCCGATTAAGTTGTGTTGACCTGCTTTTTCGGGCTTTCTTGTCTGTTTTTGTGAAATATGTGAGACTGGGTTTGTTTAATAGGCGTAGCCAAATTCACATAGGATCATTTTATTATGACAGATAAGTATCAAGGCACAGTAAAGTCAGCGATTTCTTTCGACGGCATTGGGGTTCATACGTCTCAATCAGTAACTATGACCATCTACCCAGCCTCTGTGAATACAGGCATTGTGTTTGTGCGAACAGACTTGCCTGAGTCTCCGCAAGTACCTGCTCACTCAGAATACATTACTCCCGATATCATGTTCTCGACAGCATTGCGCAAAGATGACGTGCTGATTCGTACCACCGAACATGTGTTGGCCGCTTTGGTGGGTTGCCACATCGACAATGCTTTTATTCACATGAATACGGTGGAGTGCCCTATCATGGATGGCAGTTCTGTGAGTTTTGTTGCCGGCATTCAAAAAGTAGGTCGTCAGTCTCAAGGTGAGCTTGCTTCAGTGTTGCGAGTAAAAAAGAAAGTGTCTGTGGGAGATGAGTCGCGATGGGCTTGTTTGGAACCTGCCGATCAGTTTAAAGCAAGTGTTACCTGCGTGCATGAGCATCCAGCTTTTCAGCCAGCCGAACAAACGGTCACTTATAATGAAAACACAGACTCGTTTGCCGACACTTTTTTACCTGCCAGGACATTTGGTTTTTTAAAAGATCACGAACGCGCAAAACAAGCAGGGTATGCTTTAGGTAGCAGCTTGGAAAACACTATTGTCTTTGATGAGGAAGTGATGGTTAACGAAGAACCCTTACGTTTTCCAGACGAATGTGCTCGGCATAAGTGTTTGGATGCAGTGGGTGATTTAGCGCTTTTAGGGCATCGTTTGCAAACTTGTTTAAGCAGCTACTGTTCTGGCCATGCTCAGACAGCCGAGTTGATGCGTGCTTTGTTGTCGGATGAATCGCAGTATGAGATAGAAAACCAATAAAAACCAACAGGTTACAAGAAAGTGCTGGCGCTCCTGGCTGATGCAATTGGGGCAATTACGTATTATTTGGTGCAATTAAAATAGCCCTTTACGATGATCGTTTAGAGATTTTTAGTCTCGGCGCTTTTCCAGGTTTGATTGACATTAACAATTTGGGTGATGGCACAACGTATTTACGTAACCCCCATCTAGCAAAAATAGCAAGACGACTTCATTTGCTTGAAAAGCTTGGAACGGGTATTCGTTTGATTTTCGATGAGTGCCATAAGAGTGGTTTAAAAAAGACGCGTTATGTTGAAGATGGTGATTACGTGAAATTAATTTTTGAGTTCTCTCGAGATGTTTGCCAATCGGTAGACTCAGAAGAGAGTGTTTTGAAGTTGTTTGTGATGCATAATGAAGTGAGCGTTTCTGATGTGATGAAGCTCCTTGATGTGTTACGAAATACGGCGACAAGAAAGCTCAATGCGTTGATCGCTAAAAATCTTGTTAAGCGCTATGGGAAAGGGCCTTCGGTACGATACATTCGTTCTTAAAAAACCTTATCTCACCAGAGCCATGTTTACGCGTTGATTTGTGTTCTGATGGAAAATCTGAATCAGTACTCCATATTTCGTGCCAAAATCTGAGTTAGTATTCCATGTTTTAGTTTAATCGTATCGGTAGGCATGAACCAACTACCTCCCAGCCAAACGCCGAAGGGCTGCTTTGAGGTCTGGGTGGATAACTGACTCGGCGGTCATGGCAATGATGCTTTTGGCGCTGTTGGATGGTGGCCTGACTGCTGGCAGAGATCGTTTTGGCGTGCTGGCTTTCATTTGCTCAGGTTTGACTCGAACAACGATCTGGCTCAATCCTGCGTATACTCGGTTTCGCCTTAATGCAAAACGAAGGTCAGCGCTTTCTCCACGTAAATGCGTTGCCCAGGTGGCGTTGGATGTGACCAAAGTAAGAACACCTTCATTGAAAGAACCTACTCGGCAGTGAGTGCGTAAGTGCTCAGGAAGATGATAGAGCACAGCCTTTTGAGTTTCTTTCAGCGCACCTAGGCTATCCATGAGTCGCTGGCAAGGAGCCATAGGTAAATTTTTGGTCACATGAGAGGGGTCTCTGGCTTTATCGAAGGGGATAGGTCTACGTTTTCTACTTTTCATTGTTTAAGGCTCTCATGCCGTGTGCGAAAGGGCTGATAAGGGTGTTTTCACGGTTTGACTTTAGGTCATGGTGTGCAACAATACCCGCTCGGAGGCATCATAACAGTATGTCGAGATACACTCTACTTTGAAGAATAAGTCATTATGATCACAGCAGCTATTAAAAAAATTGTCGGCACACGAAACGATCGAATCTTGCGCCAATACGGTAAAATTGTAAAGCACATTAACGGGCTAGAGCAAGAGTTGAAGACTCTGAGCGACGATGAGCTCAAATCAAAAACAGAGCAGTTCCGTGCTCGTTTGGCTGAAGGAGCTCTTTTGCAGTCTTTGTTGCCTGAAGCTTTTGCGGTGGTGAGAGAAGCCAGCTGCCGAACATTGGGCATGCGTCACTATGATGTCCAGTTACTTGGCGCCTTGATTTTAAACGACAGCAAAATTGTTGAGATGCGTACCGGTGAAGGTAAAACCTTAATGTCTACCTTGGCTTGTTATCTCAATGCGCTCACAGAGAAGGGCGTTCATCTTATAACAGTCAATGATTATTTGGCCGAGCGTGATGCTAACTGGATGCGTCCTCTCTATGAATTTTTAGGTATGACCGTTGGTGTTAATTTATCGGGAATGTCTCACACAGAGAAGCAAGCAGCTTATCAATCGGATATCACTTACGGTACCAACAACGAATTTGGGTTTGATTATCTTCGCGACAACATGGTCTACGAGGCCTCGACGCGTGTGCAACGAGACTTGCACTTTGCAGTGATCGATGAGGTCGATTCTATTTTAATCGATGAAGCTAGAACACCACTTATTATTTCAGGTCAAGCAGAGCAGACTCAAGAAGCGTATCAAGCTGTTTTTGCTTTAATGCCTGAGTTGACTTGGCAGCAGATGACCGAAGACGATAAAGAAGAAGAGTTGCCTGAAGAAGCCTTAGGTGATTACACCACCGATGAAAAAACTCGCCAAGCTTACCTAACAGAGCGAGGTCATGAAAAGATTGAGCAGTTGCTGGTGAAAGCAAACATAATGAAAGAAGGTGATAGCCTGTATGAGCTAAAAAACTTATCACTGATGCATGTGGTGAGCGCTTGTTTACGTGCCCATTCTCTTTATCAACGAGATGTTCACTATGTTGTGAAAAACAGCGAAATTATGATTGTTGATGAGCACACTGGTCGCTTAATGGAAGGGCGTCGTTGGTCTGATGGCTTGCATCAAGCAGTCGAAGCAAAAGAGCAAGTGACTGTTCAACTCGAAAATCAAACCTTAGCTTCTATTACTTTCCAAAATTATTTCCGTCTATATGAAAAATTATCAGGCATGACGGGAACAGCAGATACAGAAGCATTTGAGTTTCAATCTATCTATGCCTTAGAAGTGGTGGTTATTCCAACCAATCAACCAACCATCCGGCAAGATAAACCCGATTTAATTTTGCTGACCAAGCAAGCCAAATACCGAGAAGTGCTAAAAGAAATTATCACTCGTCATGAGAAAGGGCAGCCGCAGTTGGTTGGTACAGCATCTATTGAGGCTTCAGAAGAACTCTCAAAAATGCTAAAAGAAGAAAAAATTCCTCATGAAGTTGTGAATGCAAAACAGCATGAGAGAGAGGCGCATATTATCGCTCAAGCGGGTAGGTCAAAAGCAGTGACTATTGCTACAAATATGGCTGGTCGAGGAACAGATATTGTTTTGGGTGGTAATGTTGAAGAAGAAATTGCAGCCTTATCTTCACCGACAGAAGAAGCGATAGAAGAGCTCCGAACAGCTTGGCAGAAGCGTCATAAAGAAGTTTTGGCTGCTGGTGGTTTGCATGTGTTAGGAACTGATCGGCATGAATCTCGCCGTATCGATAACCAACTTCGAGGACGATCAGGTCGCCAAGGAGATCCGGGTTCATCGCAATTTTATTTGTCGATGAATGATCATCTGATGCGTATTTTTGCGTCAGAAAAAATGCATAATCTCATGAAGCGTTTGGGTTTCACAGAAGAAGATGTGATTGATAACAAAATGATTAGCAATCTGATTGAGAAAGCTCAAAGACGAGTAGAGGGCTATAACTTCGATGTTCGTAAAAATCTATTGGAATACGATGATGTGGCTAATGATCAACGTCAAGTGATTTACGATCAGCGATCTAAAGTGTTAACCCTAGAGAACCCAACAGACACATTAGAAGGCTTGCGTGAATCTGTTGTTGCTGATTTGGTTGCTCGCTATATGCCTGAAGACATGAGCGAAGAGATGTGGGATGTCGTTGAACTCAAGCGTTGCTTGCACGATGATTACCTTCTCGATTTGTCGATTGACGAGTGGTTGTCTGAAGGCAATCAAATTGATGCTAAAGTGATTGAAGGGCGTATTATTGCGGCCTTGCACGATGCTTATAATGCGAAGGTAGTCGATATTTCAACGGAGCGCCGATACCAGCTCGAAAGAGGTGTGTTATTACAAACCTTAGATCAGCATTGGAAAGAGCATTTGGCTGCGATGGATCATTTGCGACGAGGGATCGATTTGCGAGGCTTTGCTCAAAAAAATCCAGCGCAAGAATACAAGCGTGAGTCTTTTGAATTATTCCAAATGATGTTGGAACATTTTAAAGCAGAGGTCATTGGCGTTTTGGCTCGTCTTGAGTTGTCGAATGAGCCAGAGGTGTCTTTCGATCCGCAACCAGAATTGTCGATGCAGTATACGAGTCATTTTCAGAAATCGGATGGTTCAGGTTCTGGTGACGCAGCATCTGGTATCTCGAAGGTGGGGCGAAATACTCTATGTCCTTGTGGTAGTAATAAAAAATACAAGCACTGCCACGGTAAATTGGTAGAGTAGTAGGGTGAATGATGAACCAAATGAACGAAGTGCCTTTGTTGGCTGTTGAAGTTGGTGTTGTGTTTAATGATCAGAAGGAAGTGTTGATTGCGCAACGCTTGCCTGGTGCATCACATGCTGGGTGTTTGGAGTTTCCAGGTGGAAAACGCGAGCCAAAGGAAGAGGCATACCAAGCCTTAGCGCGAGAGTTGCAAGAAGAAGTTGGCATTGCCATTACAGAAGCGACTCATTTCATGACGCATCCTTACGATGACGGTGTGACGCGGGTTTCTCTGAGTGTTTGGGTGGTCACGCAATTTGTAGGCGAGCCTCGTGGTTGTGAAGGCCAAACCGTGTTTTGGCAGACTCTAGAAGACCTGGATTCCAGTAAGTTTCCACCAGGTAATAAAGCCATTATTGACGCTTTGCTTAAAGCGCCAGTGGCTGTTGGCATGGGCTAGGCCATGTATGTGGTCGCATTAACTGGTCGTATGGGCAGTGGTAAATCCGAAGTATTGTCTTTGTTTTCTTCTTACGGGGTTTCTACTTTTTCTGCCGACTCTTACGTGCATGAGCTGCTAAAGCCAGGTTCTGCTGTGTATGAAACCATTGCATTGACATACTCAGACTTACTTCGAGACGATAAAAGTATTGATCGTAGCCGCCTGGCAAAACGTGTTTTTTCTGATGAGGCAGCACTCGATTGGCTAGAATCGCTGATTCATCCATGTGTTCGAGAAGCGGTGACGCAATGGGCAGAAACAGCTGAAGGAGCGTATGGCGTGGTTGAAATTCCGTTGCTCACAGAAGATAATAGGTTGGCAGTTATCAAGCGGGTCTGTGTGGTTGATGCATCCGATGACATTTCCCTAAAGCGCATTCAGTCGCGCGATCAAAGAGATGAGGCGACTGTGAATCGCATGCGATCTCGACAGTTATCTCGCGATACTTTGTTGGATTTGGCAGACGACCTTGTCTTTAACGACAATTCTTTGGAGCAACTGGCCTCTCAAGTAGAGACCTTGCATGTGTGGTATTCAACTCAGGAGGCATGATGTCAGATTGGGAATTAGCATCCGCTTTAGGAAAGAAAAGCGACTATGCAGCATCTTACGATGCTACTTTACTACAAGCCGTGCCGCGGTCATTGCAGCGTGACACACTTAATTTAGCAGGCGACCCTCCTTTTTTTGGGGTTGATTACTGGAATCTCTACGAGCTTTCTTGGCTCAATTCGCAAGGTAAGCCTGTGGTAGCGATGGGCCGTTTTGCTGTTGATGCTTACTCGGTATCGCTGATCGAATCTAAGTCCTTAAAGCTTTATCTGAATAGTTTTAACCAAACACGCTTCGATAGCATGGACCTTGTTCGTCAAATCATCGAGACCGATTTGCGAGAGTGTTTGGAAACGTCTGACTTAACACTTGAGCTCTGGGCTTTGAATCAAGCTCCAAATGTGTTTTCAGAGCTCCCTGGTGAATGCTTGGATGATCTGGAAGTAACGATAGAGAGTTATGACTATGATCCGCAGATATTGTCGTTGTTTTCCGATGACATATCGCAGCAAGTGTTTCATTCGCGCCTTCTGAAATCGAATTGCTTGGTTACAGGCCAGCCAGATTGGGGAAGCGTGTTGATTTCTTTTGAAGGAAAAACACTCGATAAATATAGTTTATTACGCTATCTCATTAGTTTTCGTTGTCATCAAGAATTCCATGAACATTGCGCAGAGCGTATTTTTACGGATATCTGGCAATTGGCTAAGCCCAGTCAATTAAGCGTGCAAGCGTATTACACACGGCGAGGCGGTATCGATATTAACCCATTGCGCACACATCGCTCAGTCTCTATACTTGATACCAACCCGCTGAGCCGTTTGGTGCGTCAGTAGACTAGTGCTAACGAAGTCGAAGGTTAACATTAAATTTTCATCTAACCTTGACCAAAGATGGGAATTTTTAGTAAAGGATTGACTCACTATGCATAAATGGTTTGAACAACCCATCGATGAAATCACGCGTTTATTGCTTCGTCTCGAGGCGCTGTTTGAGAGCTACAAACGGAATACGCAAGAATCCACAGAGATGTCCGCAGGTCAGGCGCTTTCTACTTTGGTTCGTATCTTAAATGTCACTGACCGCTCAGATTTAAAAAACAAACTGATCGCGCAGGTCATGCAACAAGTCACGACGTTAATGGCCATGAAGCAGTCGCCACATATCGATACCAGCAAATTAACGGCGCTTATTGAGCAAATGGAATCTGATTTAGTGAGTTTGCGTCAGGTCAGGCAAACCTTTGGCGCTAATTTACGTCACAACCAACTTTTAAATACTGTGCGCACTCAATTGGCTTCACCGGCTGGTATATTGAGTGTGGATACACCTCAATACGCATTATGGTTGCAACAGCCTGCCGTACTCAGACAAGAAACGCTAGCGGCTTGGGTGAGTGAGTTTCAGTTGTTACAGCGGGTTACCATTCGTGTGTTGTCATTACTTCGAGAAAGCGGTAACTCACAAACCTATCAGGCCGTGCGAGGTCAGTATGAGCAAGCCTTGGATCCCACCCAGCCATGCCAATTGGCGCGGGTGAAGGTGGAGCATGACGGCTATGTGTATCCCATGATTAGCATCGGTAAGCATCGGATTTCAGTACAGTTTTATCATGTTGAGAATGTCTCCCAAGGTGGGGCTCAGAAATATTACGATAGCTTAAGCTTTCAGTTAGTTCTCGCTCGACTTTAAGCGTCCCACACCTGTCACCCAGAGGCAACGTAGTGACGTCTGGGGAGGGCAGCTTTGATGGCGCCTCCCAAGGAAGCAAGACATCTTTTGAAAATTGACCCAATGATGCTTATGACCTTGATTTAATTGCCTATATTTGATACAGTGGCCCCATGTTTATATTAATGGAATACATTTTTTATGCCGGGTCATTCAAATAAGAAACACACTCCTGCACCTGTTCAACAATGGGTAAGCGCTAAGCGAAAAAGCGATCCTAAGTGCTGTTTGCAAGACAATGAAATAGATGCGATTCCACGCCCTTATCGAGACATAGCGATTCAAGAATCTGCTGTGTATCGGGTGTTGTTTGACAGAGAAGAATCGTTTAAGTCAATAAAAGCAGCTCTAAATCAAGGTTATATTGAAACAAACCCTAGTGGTGATATTCCTCATTTCACTTTGTCTGGTCATTTGTTTGGAGATGATGACGAGGTTCGAAATAAGATTATCGCTTCTCCATTATTGCTTAGGCAATTAGCAGAAGCTCAAAATGAGAAGTTTGAAGTAGCTTTAGAGTATGCAGAAGGGATTCAAGCTTTAGTGGAGACAGAAGGAAAAACTATTGGTCGGGAGGGCTCCACTTTACTGACACAATATATATTTTATCATTCGCCAAATACAGATTTCATTTTAAAGCATGCTAAAAAAATAGCGCCTTTCCTAAAAAAATACGACATAAGCTTAGATGAATTGATGCATGTGTTTTGTGAAGACGACATTGCAGAGCTTATTGATGCAGATCTTAGTAACGCAGAGCAAGTTGATCATTTTTCAGGTCGTGAAGCGGAAGTAATGCAAGCATGGCAGAGAAAGCGACCCATTAATCGCTGCTTTCGTTTTCCATTAAAGGCTTTGATGGAAGCTAGTGATGAGCAGTACCATTGGATCATGAATCATCAAAATATGTTTCTTAGGAAGATCAAAAAGGATGGTACTTACGATCGTTTTCGCATGCAGAGTTGGCGTGATTTCACCTTAGCTGAGGTGTGGCCGCATCGAGAGTGGTTTTATCTCAACAGAGAATTACTTAACCGAGCTTGCCCTCATCAAAACCGACGAGATGTCCTTGATGCTTTTTTATTACCTAAGAGGCGTGTCAATATTTGGATACAATGTAGGCACCATTTTTTGTGGAGCTTTTCAGCAGTGGGCTGTTCATTATTATCAGTGGCTTCTTTTTCGAGTGCTTATGCCGTGCCTTGGTCGAATATATTGACTAACCCACAATTCGTTTCTGCTGCTCCCATTATTTTGCTTTGCTTAGGTGTTGCCTTTGCGGCTTTGGCTACTTTCTCTGTCGTTCAAGCTCATTGCAAAACATCGCCAATAATTCTTGCTAGATCTGTTCCGTTTAAGCCTGTAAGCAAAAAAGAGGCTGCGAAAAACCCCGCAGTAGTTAACGGTAATCCGGGAGATGATGGCGATCCAGAGCAGGGAGAGGCGTTAGCCCAGCAGCCATAGCGCAGGTGAATACCCCATCCATTGAAGTGTGATTAGCAAGGCGCCAGCCCAGGCGATGAAGGGGCCGAAGGGAATGAGCGTTGTGCGAGAGATTTTGCCTTTTATGAGTAAAGGTAGTGTGGCAAGTAAGCAACTGATGGCGGCAATAAAAAGTGTGATGATGGCACATAGAGGTCCGCCCCAAGCGCCGAGAGCAGCGAGCAATTTGGCATCGCCTAAGCCTAAACCGGTTTTTCGTCTGATTTTTTCGAACACAAAACTAATAAGCCAAGGAAACGCATAGCCCATCACTGCTCCAGTAATGGCTTCTTGTGGTGAAATAGGCATGAGTCCTGGCATGAGTTGGCCGATTAGGCCCAGCCAGAGCAATGAAAGGGTGAATGTGTCTGGTAGCAGGCGATGTTCAATATCAATGACTGTGAGTGTGAGTAAGGCTACGTAAAGCAGCATCAAGGCAAAAGCATGGGGCTGCCAACCCAAGAGTAGTATAGGGATTAGGCATAGCAGAGCAGTTAGCCATTCAAGATGCCAGGTTTTTTTAGGAATAGAGGCTTGGCAAAAGCCACAACGGCCACGCAAGAAAAGAAAGCTTAGTAACGGGATGGTGTGATACCAGGGAAGCGTGTGCTGGCAAGAGGCACAATGAGAGCGAGGTAAAAATAAGTTGAAGACAGGGGGAAGGGAAGTCAGTCTGTTACGCCATTTAGGGTTTTCTGGTGTGTGATCCCATTCTCGATAGAGCATTAGGGGGTAGCGATCCGTGATGACAGCCAGCAAGCTACCCACACAGCAGGCAATTAGAAGGAGTAAGAAAAGCATCAGGAGGCCTACTTCACGATCTTGAGCGTGGGCTTTCCAGAAGGGCCTGTGGTAGGCGGAGTATTATTAGGGGGAGGAGTATCGTCACTATTGCCGGCATCGTCAAAGACCATGCCTTGACCATTTTCTTGGGCGTAGACAGCCTTAGCAGCTTGCATGGGAACATAGATATCATAGGCGACTTGATTAAAGCTGGCTTTGAAGGTGATGTCTTCGTTGGCGATGTTTAGCATCACTGTTGCTTCAGCGCTAATGTTTAAGACAATGGCACCGTCTCTGATGTGTTCTTCAGGGACATGAACACTGGGGATGGTTGCATCAACTAAAAGGTAGGGGGTGAGGTTATTGTCGGTGACCCATGACCAAATAGCGCGCAACAGGTAAGGTTTGTTGGATGTCATGCTAGTCATGGCGACGCTCCCTCAGGGTTATTTAGTCACGCATTTCACGCTCTATCTCAGTCAGGCTAGCCTGGAAGGAATCGCGTGTAAAGATACGATCCATATATCGGAAAATGTCTTTGGCACTTTTCGGTAATTGAATATCCATTTCAGGTAGACGCCAGAGCAGCGGGGCAATGCAGCAATCAACCAAAGTGAAATCATTACTTAAGAAGAAAGGTGAGTCTGAAAAAATGGGTGAGACACTTAGAAGAGAGTCCTTCAATCCTTTTCGAGCTGCGTCTGCTTGCTCAGATTCTCCATAAAGGATTGTATTCATTTTTGTATACCAGTCGCGGTGGATGCGGTAGCGCATCAAGCGGCTTTTAGCTCGTGAGACAGGGTAGACAGGGAGAAGAGGTGGGTGAGGAAAGCGCTCATCGAGGTATTCAGTGATGACGTTAGGCTCGTAAAGAACGAGATCTCTGTCGATTAGAGTTGGAAAGCTTTGGTATGGGTTTACTTCAGCGATTTCAGGGCAGGGCTTGGAAGGATCCACCAGTTGAATATCGACATTCACGTTTTTCTCAGCAAGGACGATGCGAGTGACATGACAGTTAGCGTCTGATGTTGAATAAAGCATCATGATGGAACGTTTGGGTAGAGACATAGTCAATCCTTCAGATTGTTAAGCGGCAAGACAAAAAAGAGACGGATACAATCGATGCGGGTCGCTTATTTGTCCTGCGTTATGATCAACACACCTCATAGGGTAAACGCAGCGAGTGAACTTCGCAAACAGTGGCTTAACGTTTGGCCCATTGCGGACTACGACGCGCTTTGCGACGGCCGACTTTCTTACGTTCAACCATACGAGAATCACGTGTTACGAAACCTGCTTGGCGTAAAGCTTTGTGCCAATCGAGTTGTACACCTTTTTCGCTATCGCCTGTACCAGTATCGCCGCCTTCTTCGCTTTCGTCAGCACTTTTTTCAGGAGTGTTGGCTCTTTCTAGCTTCATTAGAGCGCGAGTAATGGCATGACGAATGGCACCGGCTTGGCCGCTAATTCCGCCACCTTTTACAGTGACATTGAAGTCGAACTGACTGGCAACATTTAGCAATTTTAGAGGCTGTCGCACGATCATAGTGGCAGTCTCGCGGCTAAAAAAAGTGTCTAAAGGGAGACCGTTGACGATAATGCTACCGCTGCCGTCTTTTAGGAAGACTCTGGCAACAGATGTTTTACGACGGCCGATGGCATGAATAGAGTGTACTTGTGTCATGGTGTTACTCTCACTTGGTGGTGTCGTCAATATTGATTTGTTCAGGTTGTTGCGCCTGATGTGGATGCTCAGCGCCGCTATAGACTTTGAGCTTAGCCAGCATCTGACGACCAAGGCGATTGTGAGGCATCATGCCTTTTACCGCAAGCATTAGCATTTGTCCTGGGTTTTTATCTCGCATCTTGCTAAAAGAAACAGATTTGATACCGCCGGGGAATCCAGAGTGATGATGGTAGAGCTTGTCATCTTCTTTATTACCAGAAACGGTTACGCTACCGGCATTGATAACAATAATGAAGTCACCAGTATCAACATGAGGTGTGTATTCAGGTTTGTGCTTGCCTTTGAGTCTTGTAGCAATAAAACTGGCCAGGTGACCTAGCGTTTTGCCTTTTGCATCAATGACATACCACTGATGTGATACGGTGCTGCTGTTAGCCATGTAGGTTGTCATGAGAGATATCCAAACAAATGTATGAAAGGGCCACGATATTACCTCAGCCCTTTTCAAAAAACAAGAGGGTTCTGTGAGTTCTGTTCAGATATTGTGGAGTTGCCAGAAAAGGTTGGTGAGAAAGTGTGAAAATTGGCTGGTACCCTTTAATTAAAGTGAAAAGGGGAGGTTTTCAAAATTAGTACAACGATTCGTGTTTCTGTGAGAGATCAAAGCAAATTTGTAGGAGAAGATCTCTTTTTTTATGAAAAACAGTAGGTTATTGGCAAATTTAGGGTGCGTTTCAGCATTTTCTGTGATATCTGTAGTGCTAAGTGCTTGTTTTAAAGCACCTCTCTTATCTATAGTCGTTAATTATTGTTGTGTTGGTTTCAATGGCTTATGCACTATTGATTCTAATGTGGCGCTGATAAGGCGATAGAAGAATGTTTGCTGAGCATTTGGCAGGTGTTCTTTTTCGGATAAAACTAACAACATGAGGTATACCATGCCAGTAAAAAAGAAAACGGCTAAGCCAGCCGCCAAAAAAGTCACTGCTCGTAAAACAGCATCTCGTAAAACGGTTGCCAAAAAAGCTCCAGCTAAGCGTAAGCCAGCTGTAAAGCGGAAAGCAGTAGCTAAGAAAGCTGCTCCTAAAAAAACCGCTAAAAAAGCTGTTACGAAAGCTGTAGTTCCGACTTTGCCAGCAGTTAAAGCTTACAAAGAGCCTTTGAAAGGGCTGGGTCTTTTTAAAGAAATTGCTGAGTTAACTGACTTACCTCTAAAAGATATTAAACGAGTCTTTGAAGCATTGGATCATTGCATAGCTTGCTCGCTGAAAAAACGCAGCTGTGATCAGTTTACTTTGCCACGAATCGCTAAAATCAGTATTCGAGTTCGTCCAGCTCGTCGTAAAGGCAAGGGTGTTAACCCATTCACTGGAGAGGCTATGATTATCAAGGCTCGTCCATCAGCTCGAGTGGTTAAAGTCCGAGCGCTTAAACGACTTAAAGACATGGCTGAAGCGTAAGCCCACGTTTTTATGATAAAAGCCTGCCAGGAGGGATCCTTGCAGGCTTTTTTGCTACAATTGCATAGAGCGCGTCCTAAAGTCTCGGTAATTGCTTTTTCAGCCTATCGATGATGTCAGAGACGCAGCTTAGAGATATTGACAGATGCCTGCTTTAGACCGACTACGGGAGAGACTCCATGCTAACGAAACGATGCGGCCAGGGCCTCTACTATAACCCAGCAGACACGCAAGTGGTGGCGCGTTGGATCAGGCAAGCTCAACTCAAGTCGAGAACCCCAGAGTTTGATTTAATTGAAGTTGACTACTCTTTGGGTGATATTCAATTTATTTGGCACTTGTTGCTTCCAGATAACCCAAAATTAGCAGATACCTTGAGTGCTTATACCGAAGGGCAGGATGCTGTTCGTGCTGTGATGGTGGAATTACCAAAATCGGTAGAAGATGAAGAGCATCATGTGTTGGCAGATATTTTTGCCGGTATGGCCTTGCAGGGGGTGGTAGAGCGGTATGGCTATGATTACCTTCAGGATGAGGAAAGAGTGCCACGAGAAATGGGTTTGTTAATTGAAGGCATGTCTGATCAGAAAATAGCGGGCATTGCTCATTGCCGCGAAGTGTTTGCTGAAGACCCAGAAAACCACTCACACATGAAGTGGTTTTTTAGAGATTTAGTTGGTCGCTATAAAGATGCCATTGAGCAAGAAGATGCTCCTTTCGAAGATTACGCTAAATTTTTTCCATGGCTGACTATTTCTGTGGGAGAGCCTTATTATTTGGCTGCTGCCCAATGTTTGCCACCTTGCGATCTGAGGATGTTGAGTAAGTATTTATTTCAAGAGAGTGAGCAAGGCTTATTGTTGTCGCCAAAAGTGTAGAGCTGTATTTTAGTTGCTTTCAAATGACCCTCAGGGAAGACAGCCGGTGTTAACCTTGCTGTCTGATGCCTCTGCGTATCATGTCTTTTTGTGAGTCGCGCTCGAGCCTTTCTCGCATGTCTTGATCAGTTTGAGTGGGGTTGTAGTTGCTGAGGTTGACGCCCTGGCGTTGGCCGTGTACCCAGATAGCCCAGATCATAGCTGGTAGACCGTCAACAATGTGGATGTTTTGCCAACCTTGTTGTTTTGCTAAGGCAACAAGTTCGCCTGCTGTTAGGAAGGTTTGACCCTTGATAGTCCCTACAGGTTTACCATCACCACTATCGTCATCGTCTTTGTGTTTTAGGCCCGCATAGTTGAATAATCGGTCGCCTAAAGAGCAGCAAATAGCATCGCCGTAATTGACGATAACCCAGCCGGCTTTTGAGTGCATGATTTTAGGTTTGTCGTAGGCTGTCACACCATCAGCTGTTGTTAGCTGAATAAATGGACGGTGTTCCGCAAGGTAAGCAATGCTTTCAGGTGTGATAGGGCATTGCCATTTAAAGGGAACGCCTAAAGCGTCAAGTGTTTTCAAAAAGGGCAGTTCATCGTCTAGCTCGTCATCGTCTAGTTCATCGCTGTCTAGCTCATCGTCATGCAGTTCATCTGTATGATCGTCAGATGCTGTGTCACCAGGGTTGTCCTGTGTGTTTTTAAGTAAGTCATCGTCTAGGGATGGATCATCGTGATTGTCGGGCATGAGCAGCTTCCTTTGCGATACTTTAGGGACGTATCTACTATTGTATCAAACCATTGGGTTTTCTTCACCTTTCTGGAGCTTTGAGTATAAAAAAGCAATCCCCATTTTTGGGTAAAATAAAATAGCTCTAACCTTTTGTCACCCCCAGGAACAGCGTGACGTCGGGGGCCTAGGCTTGATCTTGTTCGCATGAAATGCGAGCCAAGGATCTTTCTAAATCAATAAAACTCTCTTCAAAATGCTCATGCGAAGTAAGCTTGCTTGCGAACGTCCTCGCGAAGGCGAGGATCCAGTTGAAAAGTGTACATTCCGCTTTTTCATCATTTTTTCGTCTAACCTTGCCTCAAATCTGGAAATTTGATGTGAAGCTTCAGATTTGAGTGTAGGGCTTGTTCACCTTTCTGGAGCTTTGAGTATAAAAAAGCAATCCCGTTTTGGTTATTCTATGTGTCATTTTTTGGGGTGGGGCATTGATGACAATCTGAGCATTGCGAAGAACAGTTGCCCGCTTTCCAGGTCGGAGTATGCGAGCTTACGACTGTTTTTAATGAGCTCATGTAGCGATGAGCAAGTACAAGCAGAGTGGTTAAAAGAAGAGCGCTCGATAATAGCCATATACTTGCAAAAAGAGGTTGTGCTCGCCAACTTAATAGTTGGTAGGCGTCAGTAGCGATGAGATAGGCAATGCAGGTAGACCAAGTAATCGAAAAGTTTCCCCACCAGGTGCCAAGTTCTTGGCGCATCGCTGCAAGTGTTGAGATGCAGGGGAAGTAGAGCAAAATAAAGAGGAGATAACAAAAAGCATTTTTTGGATGAGCAAAGGCAGTTTGCATGTGATGGTAAGCTGATTGCCCCATTGATTCATCGGCGGCGCTGGCAAGAACTGGGTTGATTAGGGCTGATGGCAGGGCTTTTAGGTTAGTCATAATGCTGTTTGCAGCGACGGCCATTATTTTCGACCACACAATCGGTAAGTCACTCTGCGATGCGCTTGGTTGGTAGAGAGTATTCAGTGTTGCAATGACCACTTCCTTCGCCATGATGCCTGTTGCTAGTCCAACGGTGGCTGGCCAGTTGTCTTGCTCAATACCCATGGGTCTGAAAATCGGGGTAACAGTTCTGCCTATTTGCGCAAGCGCTGATTGATTGGGAGTACTTTGATGTATGCCGTGTTTAAAAGAGACATTCACTTGCATCAGTACGCCAATTAAAGCGCAAGTGGGGATGATGACTTTACCGGCTCGTTTCACAAAGCCAGCGACGCGTCGTTTAACTCGCTGCATGATCGAGCGTAAGCTTGGGCATTGATAGTCTGGTAGAGACATGAGCCAATGAGATGTGTAGTTGTGTAGTAGAAAGCGTCGGGTGAATAAACCGGTTAAGATCGCGATGGTTAATCCGATGAGGTAAAGCAAGAAAACCATCAGGCTTCCGGCATGCATGAAAAAAGCATTGGCAACAATCGCAAAAATGGCTAGTCTCGCGCCGCAAGACATAAAGGGAGCCATTAAGGCGGTGATGATTCGGTCGCTGGTATGATTGAGGGAGCGAGTGCTCATGATGGCGGGAACATTGCAGCCAAAGCCGATAATCATTGGAATAAAGGCTTGTCCAGGAAGTTTCAGGGTTTGCATAAGGCGGTCAATGACAAAAGCACCTCGAGCGAGATATCCGGTTTCTTCAAGTAGGGATAAAAACAAAAATAAGGCAGCAATCACGGGGATAAACGTGATAGTTGTGCAAATGCCTCTGCCGATACCGTTCGCAAGGATACTGATTAACCATCCCGGGGCATGCCATTGTGTTAAGTAGTGTGTTGGTAATCTCACGAGTATGGCTTCGCTGATGTGTTGCAGGGCGTCTTGAAAAGCGCCGCCGATATTGATGGCAAAGAAAAACAATAAGTACATCATGAAAAAAAATAAAGGAACGCCAAACCATCGGTGTAAAAACACATTGTCTAAGGTTTTGCTGATTTGTTGTTTGACTGTTTTCTGACTGACGGCAAGCGTGCACAAGCGCTTTGCCTCGCTGTAGTCCGTTTGATAATACAGCGTTGTAGGGTCAGAGATGCCTAGGTCTTTTAGGGTCTTTTCTGTTAGCTCACGCCAGCCGGATAATGATTCTAGGAGCGGAATATCAGCGCCGCAGAGTAGTTGCTCGGCAGCATCTCTTGCGTGTTTAGGGCAAGCAATCGCTTGAGCGTGGAGAGCCTTTGCTAGAGTGACTTCTGCTTTTAGTAAGTGAGGGTCGTGTTGTCTTTTTGGATGTGTATTTGTTTTGTTTGTTAGGGCTTTTTCTATGGTTGCGCGAAGCGTGGCAATGTCGCTGCCTTTCTTGGCGCTTAAGGCAAGCACAGGGCAGGCAAGCTCTTTGCTAAGGGCTTGTGTGTTAATGAGCAGGCCTTGTTTTTGAGCCAGGTCCATTTTATTGACGACAAGTAGCATGGGAACGGCCAGTCGACGAAGTTGTTGAGTGAGGGCCAAGCCTTTTTCTAGATGACAGGCATCAATGACGTTGATGAGCAGTGATGGTTCGTGAGAGCCGAGGAGTTGACAGCTGATGCGCGCGTCGATGGCTTGTTGGTTTGTAAAGCAGCGGGTGGTGTGAATGCCAGGTAGGTCTAAGATGGAGCAGCTTCCTGCCGGCAATGCACAGGTGCCGAGCTGTCGGTCGACGGTGACGCCAGACCAGTTTCCGACGGTCTGTTTTTGGCCAGTTAAGGCATTAAAGAGCACGCTCTTCCCGCAGTTGGGGTTGCCAACTAATGCGACGAGTTGCTCGGCGCTCACTAAAAGGCCTCGTGGGGGCTACGGACTTTAATAAGGGGTAATGGCAAGGCCTCTTTTTTTCGTAAGCTTAAGCGGTAGCCGCGAAGCTCAATCTCAACAGGGTCTCCTAAGGGCGCTTTCCGTGTGACAGTGATGGGTGTGCCTGGAAGAATGCCCATTTGGGCTAGTAGGCGTCGGTAATCAGGGGTGCATTCAGACAGATCCCCGACAACAGCTTGGTCGCCGACATTGAGTTTAGATAAGGATGTGAATGTGCTCATGTGTGCACCCCTGCTATTTTTTGATCAAAAACACTGAATTTGAGTTCAAAATACTATCCTGGGAGGCGCAATCTGTCAAGCTAGTTGAGAATCATTTTCATTTGGGCGTAATGGGATACGATAAGGTCCCTTAAAGGAATAAGCTGCCCGTGGAAGTAATGGCTGGCAGGTTCAATGACCTCTAAGGACATGGGGGTGGAGTGAGCGGCTTGGAATGCTTTCAGTTCATCGACGCTTACAAATTCGTCATCACTGCCCACAATGCAGTGCCAGGGGCATTGGATGCTATTGAGTGTGCTGTAGTCGCTATGCTTCAGGACCGGAGCGAGAGTGAGTAGTTGGCGAACAATATCAGGTTTTTCATTTGCCACTTTGGCGGCAATGTAGGCTCCAAAAGAAAAGCCAGCCATCCAAATGGGTCTACTGCCTTGCTCGAGTACCCAATTCAGCACAGCCATGGCGTCGTCGATTTCTCCCACTTGATGGTCAAATTCACCGGTGCTTTTGCCCACGCCTCGAAAATTGAAAATAACAGTCGCAAACCCCAGCTGTTGCATGGCTTTGCAGGCCGTGGTGACGACCTTGTTGGTCATGCTTCCGCCATGTTGTGGATGAGGGTGGCAAATAATGGCCAAGGGGAGGGTCGGGTTATCGCTGGGCGTGTAGATTGCTTCTAATGTGCCAGCAGGGCTAGGAATGCTTAATGACATGGTTAGGCTTAGATTCCTGGCGCGTTAGATGGGCTTTCATCGCGCTCTACGCCTGTATCAGCGGCAGTTTCTCGATTGTTTGTTCCTAGGCCAGGCTCACCGGCTGCGTCATTGTTGTGGACAGCTGTGTTTTCGTTTATATCGTCTGCTCCAGTTGCAGGTTTAGGTGCATTGTCACTGGCGTTTGTATTATCAGCAGGTTTTTCTGGTCTGTCTTCAAAGCGTTGAGAGTTGAGTGGCTCGAGGACGCAATCGGCAGCGTATGCTCGCTCAGGGCTTTGATCGACTTCGCCAGTATATTCCATGACGGGTTTGCCTTTGTTGTCAAATTCTGGCTCGCCATCGCTGTCATTTCGTTGCTGTTGCGCAAAATCTTCATCTTTTAGGCTGAGAGCACCCTTTTGTGCGGAGCTTAGGGCTTTTCCTTTCTCATTTCGGAAGTTTGTGGTGAAGTTTTTCATGGCTTTTTTCATGTCAGTATGGCTAGGCTCTTTGCCATTATTCTTTTTGAAATCATCTTTAAGAACTTTGTGTAGTGCCTTGGAGACTGGTACGCCGTCTTTCTTTGATATGTGTTTTGCTTTGTTGTGAGTATTTGAGGCTTTGACCTTTTTAAATTCTTTATGGAGGTCTTTTAGGCCTTTATTAATTTGAGCTAAGTCTTTAGCGTTCATAACTACTTGCTTCAGCATGGCCATGCCTCGTGCCCAGATATCCATGCCGCTGCCAGAGTCTAGCATTTGACCTTGTTTCTTTTTCCACTGGTCCAGTAGCTGTTTTTGTTGTTTCTTCAAATCGTCTAATGTCTTTCCGCCGGTTGGCTTAGGGCCGTCTGGGGCTAGGGTTTTTGCTTGGCCTTTTTCAGCGCCATTTTTCTGCGAGACAGCCTCAGCTTGGCCATCTGCTACAGCGCTGGGTTTCTTGCTCGGTTCGTTTGTGCTTGATGTGTCATTGCTTGATGTGCTGCTGTCAGCGGAGTCGGTGCTGCTCTCGGGTCCTGGAATTGTCATAACGTAAGCCTCTGTAAAAAAAATGTGCACTTATCCTTTAAGGATGTACTCTAATTATACCCCGTTAGGGTTAAAAAAACCTTAAGCGGGTGCTATTGAAGGGTTCTCTTAGCTATCTCTTTGGATTGATTCGGTTTTTTGGTAGATAGTCATGAATAACAAAAGGGGTAGACATTAATCTACCCCTTTTGTTGGCTTGTTTGGCTTTAGTACTGCTCTCGTTGATCTTTTGTGTCTTTAATAGGATGTAGCGCACGGCTTAAGTTAGTGCGATCGCGCAACTCTTTGCCTGGCTTAAAGTGAGGTGTGCTTTTTGGTGGTGTATGCACCAATTCACCTGTGCGTGGGTTGTGAGCTTGGCGCGCAGGGCGATGACGAACGCTAATGCTGCCAAAGCCACGTATCTCAATACGTTGGCCTCGACTAAGCGAGTTGCTCATAGCATCAATAATATGATTGACGCTAGTCTCAACATCCTTCGATTGCAAATGATTTTGCTTCTCAGCAATTTGCTGGATGAGTTCTGATTTGACCATGGTGGTCACCTCGTTATGTCGTTGATTTTTAAGGTATATGCGCATTATAGCAAAATTGTTCTGACTTGCATGGCCGGGTTGGTTGGTATTGAGCCAGAGCCCTTTAGTAAGGCTTACTTAGGGTGTCTTTCTGGCCTTGTTGGGGGCGAAGAGGTTTTTTTTAAACATCAGTAAAGTGGCGCTAAAATTATCGATATAGCCTAATTGTGCGCCCTTTTGTTGTTAAAGTTAATAAATGACTTTTTCGAGAAGCGTCTCTTACTTGAGTAAATCAAAAAATAATCAAAAATCACAAGTAAAGTCGTTTTATCCTTTTAATTGTAAGATAAGTATTCTTCTGGCTGTAGTCTATCAAGTAATGTCTTGTTATTTTTCATGCGGTTAAAGAGTATTTACTAAGCAGATCTCAAGGCTCTATGCTGTTGGTAAGGTATCGTGTAGGATTCGTCTAGAATTAAGGTGCCTCACGAGAGGCATCAGATAGCTTGGCTAGCCTAATTTTTTTAAAGAGGAGAGGTGATGGCTTTTTGGAAGAAAGTAGCTTTGTTGTTGACCTTCTCCTGGGTCACCATGAGTGCTCAGGCTCAAGTGATGACGCACTTGTATGAAGCCAATGTGTCGGCGGCGTCTGGCCAGCAGTCTGCTCTCCTTACAAGACAAGCATGGCAACAGGTGGTTACAAAACTAACAGGTCGTTTAAGTGCAACGCTGCCAGCAAAGCTCTCGAAGCCTTCTTCTCATACCCTGCAAAATTTAGTCGATCGCTTTGAGTACAGAACGACACCTGATGGTCGACTATTTCATGTGGTTTTTTCTGCTCCTTTGGTGAACAACCTATTACATAGTGTGCAAGTGCCACTTTGGTTATTTGATCGGTCTTTAACTTTGTGGTGGGTGATGACTGTTGCTGACGATGGATCCGTGAGCCTACTTAGCATGGAAAGTCCAACTGCTAAAACAGTACTTGATCTTGCTAAGAGTCGAGCTTATCCCATGGTTTTGCCGCTTGGAGATTTGAGTGATCAAGAGCCTTTGGTTGGCATGTCTGCAGCCCTTTCACCTGGTTCACTGCAAGCCTTGGCTTTGCGTTATCGTGTCGACCGAGTGGTAGTGACTCGAATAAAATCTGGCCTAGCTAGTGAGTGGATGTGGTGGAGCGACCAAGCTGAGCCTAAGCGTTGGGAGCAAGCTGACCGTCCAGATGTGCTCGGTGCTATTTCAGCAGGCTTGGCTCGAGTGATAGGGTATGAGCTTGCAGATGTTCATGTGGATACTAAACTAGGAGCCTCGATCAGCCGTGATTTATTGGTCTTGGGGGCCAATTCATTTGTTGCCAGTGAGGCATTGGCAAAACGCTTGGATGCTCAGCATGCGATGTTTCATTGGAAACATGAGGTTTTGTCTCGAGATACGCTACGGCTGCAACTGACGTCATCTCATTCTCGATCAGCTTTGAGGCGCACTTTAAGTCATATTAGGGAGCTTACACCTTTGTTGCATTATGGTATCCAGCAAGAGCCAGATGAGCATGAGCCTCTCATTTATGTGTGGGGGAAGGTCTTTCCTAGTCAGCGTGCCGCGTGGGTGAATCAATACAAACATGAAGAGCCAGCAAAGTCGGTAGATCCTTTACCTACGGCTGATCCAAGTTCAACGAAAAGCGATGTTAAAAAAGCACTATCTGATCAAGATGATTTAGAAGATGCGCAACCCTTTGCTTATCATGCAGAGGCTGCTTATGCTATTCCGTCATCTGAGCAAGCCACAGAAGTGATGAGTAGTCAGCCGTTGCTCTCTAAGGTTGATTTACCCAAGCAGCAAGAAGAGCTAGCCGACACCTCCAATAGTGAACAGGCTTTTTCTACAGGTGATGATAATTTGGAAGGGGGGAGCTGATGATTGAGCAATTAGCGCTGGGTGTGACCTTGCGTGATGAAGCAACCCTAGATAATTTTTATGTTGCGGAGTCAAACCAGTTGTTGTGGTCTCATCTTCAATCGGCCATTGAAGGAAAGGAGTCTTTTGTTTTTCTTTGGGGGGCTCCAAGTTCAGGTAAGACGCATCTATTGCAGGCATGTTGTCATGCTTGGCCTGAACGGGTGCAAGCGGCGTGTTACTTACCTTTGGATCTTGCTACCTTAGAACCCGATGTGTTGCATTCTCTAGAAAATATTCCCTTGGTTTGTTTGGATAACATAGAACGTGTTATGGGAAATGCAGAGTGGGAAGAGGCTTTATTTCATTTTTATAATCGCGCAAAAGAAGCTCGAACTGTGCTGATTGTTGCTTCTAGGTTTCCGCCACGGCAATTGCCGTGCTCTTTGGCAGATTTACAGTCGCGCTTAAGTTCAGGTCTTACCTGTGCTTTGATGTCTTTATCCGATGATGAAAAAATCACGGTCCTTACCTTGCGAGCAAAGCATTTAGGCTTGACCTTATCGTCAGAGGTCGCTTTGTTTTTAATGCGACGTTACTCGCAGGATTTGGCTCACCTGTGTGATTTACTCGTGTATTTGGATCGCTCTACTTTAGCGGCGCAACGCAAATTAACCATCCGTTTTGTTAAAACGGTATTGGCTTTGGGTTAGGCTTTAGTCCAAGTGACGTCCCTAGTACACAACACGAACTTTTAAGATGCCATCGATGGCATTAAGCGCTTCTAAAACAGTATCGTTGACGTTGCTGTCTAGGTCTAAAATATTGTAAGCATAAGTCCCTTGAGATCGATTGATAAACGTATCGATATTAACGTTATGCTGCGACAATGTAGAAGAGAGCTGAGCCACCATGTTTGGTACGTTGCGATTAATGATCGTGAGCCGTGTATTAGAAGAGGGCGGCAGTGATGTATCAGGGAAATGAATGCAGTTTTTAAGATGTCCAAAAGCAAGGAACTCATTGAGTTGCTTGGCTGCCATCACGGCACAGTTGCTGGTGGCTTCAGCTGTTGATGCCCCTAAATGAGGAAGGCAAATAGCCTGAGGTGTGTCTTGCAAATCAGGGTGAGGAAAGTCGCAGAGATACGACTGAATGTGTTGTTTGCTAAGCGCTTCTTTGATTGCATCAATATCGACAATGCCTGCGCGAGAAAAGTTAGCGACAATGGTTCCAGGCTTCATTGCATTTAATAAGGAGGTATTGATTAGGCCTTTGGTCGCATCAAGTAAAGGAACGTGTATGCTGATGTATTCGGATTGCTGGCACAATGCTTCTAAGCTGTCAGCACGTTTGACTTGAGAGGATAGTTGCCAGGCTTGTTGCATGCGTATCATTGGGTCGTAGCCTATCACGTCCATGCCTAAAGCAATGGCAGCATTGGCCACTAAAACGCCGATATGGCCTAAGCCAATCACACCTAAAGTACGGCCTTGAATTTCTTGGCCGGTGAATTGTTTTTTAATGGACTCGACAGTTTTTGACATGTCGGCAGCATCGCCAGATAAGCTGAGAGTGGCTTGATGTGCTTGTAATAAATGACGAGAGCCAAGTAATAGAGAACCAATCACCAGCTCTTTAACAGCATTGGCATTAGCGCCGGGTGTGTTAAAAACCAAAACGCCTTGTTCGAGCATGTCATCGCAAGGAATGTTGTTGACACCTGCTCCAGCGCGAGCGATAGCTAAAAGGGAGGGGTTGGCTCGGAGTTCGTGACAATTGTGGGATCGGCACAGAATAGCCGTGGGGTTATCGGCAGATGCGGAAACGTCGTGACCGGCTTGTGTGAGTAAATCTGTACCGAGAGAGTCGATGTGGTTGAAGAGTTGGATGGCGTGAGTCACAATAGTTCTCCTAACAAAGGCAGACAACAGTATACGAGTTGTTATACACAATACACAATAGGAAGGAGAATTCATGCATCAACTTTTAAGTCAGGTTTCCGATTGGCTTCCTAAACAACCTTTTCAAGTGGTTTCTTTCGATTGCGATGCCACGCTAAGTCATTTAGAAGGCATTAATGTGTTGGCTACGCAAAATGGAGTGGGTTCGGAAGTAGCTGCTTTGACCCAAAAAGCCATGCGAGAAACGGGCCTTTGTCCCTCGCTTTACCGTGAACGTTTAGAGTTGGTTCGGCCTAGCTCTCAACAAATGCTAGAGTTGGGCGGGCTTTATTTTGATGAGAGAACACCGAATGCGTGTCTTGTTATTGCTTTGCTGCAATCTCTGGGTAAGCGAGTGTATGTATTGTCTGCCGGCTTGTTACCTTCGGTGAAAGTGTTTTCGGAAAAACTTCAAGTGCCTAGTGGCCACGTGTATGCAGTCGATTGTTTCTTTAACGAAGATGGCAGTTACAACGATTATGAGCAAGCAAGTTTGCTCACAAAAATGGATGGCAAGCTGACTTTGCTAAGGGAGCTGTGTGACCCTGAAGAGCGAATTGCGCATGTGGGTGATGGCATGAATGATGTGGCTGTTGCTGGAAAAATAGAATCGTTTGTTGGTTTTGGTGGTGGAAAATGCCACGATAAAATTAAGCAGTACAGCGATCAATACATTATTAACAATAGCTTAGCGCCGTTATTGCCATTGGTGTTGACAGCAGAAGAAGTGCTTGCCTTAAATCCAGCACAGCAAGCCTTGTTTGAGAAAGGCTGCCAGGCTATTTTGTCTGGCCAAGTGCTGAGGTAAGTGTAAGAGTTCCAGGTAAGTGTTTTTTATAATTTGGGGCTTATTCTGATACCGTCGTCATTTTTGCTTCTACTTAAGAGAGGCTCGGATGCAGAATGTGTTCCTCTAGGAGCGCCTTTTTTAGCCCATTTTTTCATGACGAGTCTTGAGTCACTGGCTGATTTTTTTGGAGGGTTTCTCCAGCTAAGGCGAGATTTTGATTGTTTGTATGAGCGCATGGCTTTAAGTCGAACATTTCCTTTGTTGAATTCTCCACGTATTTCTTTTTCACTATGTTGGCTCTTTTTAAGCTCTCCTAAGCATTGTTTTAGTAGGCCTTTTTTTTCTTGCAATGAATCTGCTGTAGGTTCACTGCTCCCTGTTGTAGCAAGGTTTAGATCCTCTGCTAGAGTAAGAGCCTTTTCTTTGTACTTTGCAATGTCTTTTATGGCGCTTACTAACTTGATGGATTCATCACGCACCTCATCTTCAATGGCTCGATACTCCTCCTCTGTGTTGGCGTTTGCTTTCGGAAGCAGGCCTCTTTTTTTGATCTCTCTCACAGTTGTGTTAAGCTTTTTCTCTTTGCTGTTTAACGTATTTCTCAACTCTCTTAAACCTTTTTCAAGCTCTCTTCTATTGTCGGTGTAGTCTGTTGTTCCAAGTTCAGCATAGAGCTGTTTGCCTGATTTGACTTGATCAATAGAGTCTTGATGGTTTGTTTTTGCTGTTATGTATTCGTCGTAGTCATCTTGGTATTCAAAGAGTAGCGCGTTGTCGGTATTAGGTGTTTCTGCTGCGTTTGCTTCAATGCTCTCATTTGGCGTGGGTGTCTGCAATGAACGTTCATGTGAGCTAGCGTCAATACCCAATGTTTCCAAGGTGTCTTTAGTTCGCTCAAGTGTGTTTTCGCTTCCGGCTACTTTTTTTTCTGCGTCTTTTAGCTGCGCCTTTGCTGTTTTGTAGGTTTTACTGATAGACCAATGGCCTTTTTTCTTAACTTGATTGAAGTTATCTTTCGCTAACGCTAAGTAATGCTTAGCTGTTTTTAATGCATTGAAGGCATTTGTGAAATCGCTTTTGGCCTCTGCTTTGTTTGTGTTTTTAGAAGTGTCTATTTTTTTGCCCTCTTCTTTTAGAAGGCTTTGCGCTGATTGTAAGCTGCTGTTTCTCGTTTCTTTGATTAAATCATTTTCTGTGTGGCTTTCTTTTCCATGATGTTTTATGAGGATTTCAAGGGCTTTTTTGTTTTCTTTTATAGCTCCTTTGAAAGCAGTCACGGCATGGGCTAATTGCTTTATATTGCCTGTGAGCTCGCTGTTTTTGTGGCGTGGGTGGCTCAGCCCTTGGTCGCAGTGTTTCGCTGATTGTTGTAGTGTTTTTTCAGCTTGAACTAGATTATCGAGTGCGGCGATTAACTGATCTCTTGAGTGTTCGTAGTTTGGTTCGCTGAAGCTCTTTTCAGTTTCATTGTCAATTGTGTTCTTGGCTTCTTTTAGGTAGGCCGCGTCAAGTGAGGGGTCTTGAGAGTAATCTTCCAGGGCTTGATCACACTCTTTTTTATATGAGTCTAAGCTTTCTTTGGAAATGAGTTCCTTAGAATGATAATCAAGAGCAGTTAGGTAAAATTCAAGAGCGTCCTTAAGTTGGGCTTTCTTGTTTTCCATGATTACGCACCTGTTTTTTTTTTACCTTACTCTATTATTATAGTATATAGGTGTGAAAAAGCTTGGTGCGGGAAAGAGCTAGTGAATCAATGGGTTGCAAGCAGAGTTGTGTTGAATCTCATTGGCTCGATGTGTGGTGAGCCAATGGTTTTGCTTTAATGCTACGAAGGGTGGTTTACTCTTCAGAGGCTAACAACTCTTCCAAAAAGTGAATGTTCGTTCCACCTTTTAAGAAGTCTTTGTTGTTGAGTAGTTTTTGATGTAGCGGCACGTTTGTTTTGATGCCATCAATGACTAGTTCATCGAGCGCTTGTCGCATTCGTGCAATTGCAATGTCACGCGTGTCTCCCCAAGTAATGAGTTTTCCAATCATGGAGTCGTAATAGGGAGGAACACGATAACCGCTGTAAATATGCGATTCCATACGAACTCCTGGGCCGCCAGGAGCATGGAATGCTTCGATGACGCCAGGGCATGGTAGGAACGTGAACGGATCTTCTGCGTTGATTCGACATTCCATGGAATGTCCGCGAAAGATGATGTCCTCTTGTGTGTAAGGCAGGCCTTCACCAGAAGCCACACATAATTGTGCGCGAATTAAATCAGTTTGGGTGATCATTTCACTAACGGGATGCTCTACTTGAATACGAGTGTTCATTTCGATGAAATAAAATTCTCCGGCTTCGTAGAGAAATTCAAAGGTACCTGCGCCACGGTAATTAATTCGGCAACACGCTTCCACACAAAGTTTGCCAATAGCGGCGCGCTCTTTTGGAGTGATGCCCACAGCAGGAGCCTCTTCAATGACTTTTTGATGACGTCTTTGTGTTGAGCAATCACGCTCACCTATGTGCACAGCATTGCCTTTGCCATCACCAATAATTTGTACTTCGATGTGCCTAGGAGTTTGTAGGTATTTTTCCATGTAAACAACAGGGTTACCAAACGCAGCTTGTGCTTCTGTCTGTGTGGTAGCAATGGAGATGACTAGCTCACTGGGTTCGTGTACTACTCGCATGCCGCGACCACCGCCGCCACCAGCGGCTTTGATTAGAACCGGATAACCAATGCTGTCAGCAATCGCTTTATTGGTATCGTCATTTTTACCTAGAGCGCCATTTGAGCCAGGAATGCATTGAATGCCAGCTTTAGTCATTGCTGCAATTGCAGAGACTTTATCACCCATGGTGCGAATCGTATCTGCATCAGGCCCAATAAACGTAAAGCCACTACTTTCAACTTGTTCTGCAAAATCAGCATTTTCAAATAAAAAGCCGTAGCCAGGATGAATAGCATCAGCGTTAGCGATTTCAGCAGCGCTAATAACAGCGGGAATGCTTAGGTAGCTGTGTGTGCTATTGGCAGGGCCTAAGCAAATGGATTCGTCAGCTAATTTCACATGCATGAGATCAGTGTCACCTTTGGAATAAGCAGCAATGGTTTTGATGCCCATTTCTTTGCAAGCACGCAGTACGCGCAGCGCAATTTCGCCACGATTGGCGATAAGAACTTTGTTAAACATAATGAATCACTCTTTGGTGTCGATGATGAAAAGAGGTTGATCGAATTCAACCGGTTGTTCGTTTTCAATAAGACGAGCACTGACAATGCCAGCTTTATCAGCTTCAATTTTGTTGAACATTTTCATGGCTTCAATCATGCAAAGTGTATCGCCTACATTAACGTGTTGACCGATGGCAACAAAAGGAGACTCGCCAGGTTTGCTGGCTAAATAAACGGTGCCGACCATTGGGGACTTGAGTTCGTGGCCTGGTATTGGAACCACTTCTTTTTCTGCTGGAGCAGCAGGGGCGTTTAGAAGAGCTGGAGCTGCTGGGTGCGCGATTGCATGTAGGTTTGGCCCGGGTGCCGCTTGATCTGGATAGCGCTTTATGCGGACCATGTCATCGCCAGTGGTGACTTCAATTTCAGCCATGCCAGTTTCATCGAGTAGTTCAATGAGTTTACGTATTTTCCGAATGTCCATACTAGGTTTGCTCCTTTGATGTGTGGATGTGGGTGAGAGCGAAGTCCAAAGCTAAGTGATAGCCTTGAGTTCCTAAGCCTGTGATTTGGCCTAATGCAATGTCTGCCAAATACGAGTGGTGGCGAAAGGTTTCGCGTTGAAAGATGTTGGTGATGTGTATTTCGACAGCAGGAATCGCGGCTGTGAGTAACGCATCTCGCAAAGCAATGCTCGTATGAGCGTAAGCACCTGCGTTAATGAGTATGATATTGATGGCTTCAGTGCTTGCTTGGTGCAAGCGCTCGATTAAATCTGACTCAGCATTGGATTGGTAGGCAAGTAGAGTTGCACCTGCGCGTTGTGCGCGAGCGCTTAAAGCCCGAGTAAGGGAGTCCAAGGTTTCCTCGCCATAGAGGGCTTTCTCACGAGAGCCGAGCATAGCTAGGTTAGGACCATTGAGGAGTAAAATCTTAGCCATGCGTGCATTTTGCCTTAGCTGACCTTTAAAGTCCAATTAACTTCAGATAAGAACACTTTCGACGCTTTTCCCCGACGTTAGGCGCTTAAGGCGATATCTATGACCATTAATTGAGCTCTCCTTGCGGATTGATTTTCCACCTCTAAGCTTTGGAGGGTTTTGCACATTTAGAGTGGATATAGTTGTGGATAAGCTAGTGAGAACTAGGTAAAAATCATTAAAAAACAATGCCTTATGTAAAAAGCTCTATTTTTAAACAGATGGTGTAAATTAGCGCGTTTGTATCCACAAAATCTGTGGATAATAGTGTGGTCAACTATGTTGTAACTCTGTTTTTTAACTTAAAATCAACAAGTTACAATAAGAGTCATTTTTTGAACAGCTTCGCGTGGGTGAAAGGTGGGAAGTGACAAACAGGAAGAAAATGTGGATAAGTCTGTGTGTATCTAGTTTATAAGGCGTTAGGAAAGGGGTATAAGAGTTAAAAGACATTGTTTTTCAATTGGTTAGATGATTATGTCAGAGTCTGTGAATGAAGCCTGGTGTTCACATCAAATATCCGCATGCGTCAGTTCTGATGTTGTGCTGCTGTTGAGTCAGGCGTATGATAAGCCCCTCTAGCAGGTGATCGTTTTGAATGACACTTAGCTGATTCGATGAAAAAGCGGAACGTACACTTTAATGGCTGGATCCCCGCCTTCGCGAGGACGTTCGTAAGTGAACTTGCTCCGCATGAGCATTTTGAAGAGAGTTTTATTGATCTAGAAAGATCCTTAGTCCGTATTTCATACGAACAGGATCAAGCCTAGGTCCCCGATGTCACTACGTTGCCTTCGGATGACAAAAGGTTAAAGCTATTTTTAATTATGACCAAAAATGGATGTGGGAAATTCCCAGTTTTGAGGTAAGGTTAGACTAAAAGTCGATGAGAAAGCGGAACGTACATAAAGTACATGAGCATTTTGAAGAGAGTTTTCGTTTAAGATTGACCAAAAATGGGGATTTCTTTGTGTTAACCTTGTTATTAAGGACTTGATCTGATGAGACAGGTACCTACTTACGCCATCATTGGTGATGGTCGTTTAGCGCGTCATATGACGCATTATTTATCGCTGTTGGGCGTATCGTATCGCCAATGGAGTCGACGTACTCATAAAGACGATGAGTTAGCGCCGCTATTGTCTCAGTCAACACATGTGTTGGTGTTATTGAGCGACACTGTCATTGTTGATTGGGTGAATGCGCATCATGCCAAAAATTCAGAAGCTGTTTGGGTGCATTGCTCAGCAGTGGTGAATTCCTCTTTGGCTTTCTTTGCGCATCCGTTGTTTAGTTTTCCAGACTCACTGTATTCATTGGAGTGGTATCAGCGCATTCCTTTTTTTGTATCATCCAAAGCGCCCAAGTGGGAATTTTTGTTACCAGGTTTATCTAATCCACATCATTCCTTGCAAGAAAAAGATCGAGCGCTGTATCACGCGTATTGTGTGTTAGCAAATAACATGACGGTGTGCACATGGCAGCATGTCTTTTCTCAAATGAAAGAGCGCTTGGGAATTGATTCACATTATTTGCAGCCTTATTTAGACGGTACTTTCGAGCAACTGAAAACACAATGGCAAACAGCATTAACAGGCCCTATGGTTCGTGGTGATTGGGAAACCTGTCAAACAGATGTAAAGGCCTTGTCGGGGGATTCTTTTCAAGGAGTATTGGAATCAATTATGAAAGCATCCATGAGTGAGGAGAAATGGCGTGAGTATTCTAAAACTAATTAACAAATACAAAACAGGTGAGCTTATCACCATGTTGACGTGTTACGACTATCCAATGGCGAGTATGATCGCATCGACTGACCTAGACGCTGTGCTGGTGGGCGATACGTTGGCGATGATTGTGCATGGTCATGCTGATACGACTACGGCTACATTGCCCATGATGGTGATGCACACGCAAGCTGTTGCAAAAGCAAAGATGCCACAAGTGATTGTGGCTGATTTACCTTTTTTATCGGCGAACTTATCTCCGAGAGATACTTTGGTGGCAGCAGGCCAATTGATTCAAGCAGGTGCTCAAGCGGTTAAAATAGAAGGTTGTGATCGTGTGGTGGATTCCATTCAAGCATGCACGCAATCCGGGATTCCTGTGATGGCGCACTTGGGTTTGACCCCACAATACGTGCACCAGTTGGGTGGTTTTAAAGTGCAAGGGAAAACAAAAGAAGCGCAGGAACGCCTTATGCAAGACGCAAAACGCTGTGAGAAAGCAGGTGCCTTTGCTTTAGTGTTGGAATGTGTTCCTCCTAATTTGGCAGACTCTATTACTCAGTCTGTGAACATTCCAACAATTGGCATTGGAGCGGGATCAAAAACGTCTGGGCAAATTTTAGTATTGCATGACATGTTAGGTTTGACAGTTGGTCGATTGCCTCGATTTGTAAAACAATACGCACAAGCAGCTAGTCTGTGTGAAGAGGCGGTAAGCGCTTATGTTTCTTCCGTAAAAAGCGGCCAATTCCCCCAAAAAGAGCACGAATATAAAGAGGTTGTATGCGAGTTATAACATCTTTGTCAGAATGGAAACGTATTCGCGAACAATTATCTGGTGAGATTGGCTTTGTACCGACCATGGGTTGTTTGCATGCAGGGCATAAGGCTTTGGTTGAAAAATCCGTAAATGAGAATGCTGCCACAGTGGTTAGTATTTATGTGAATCCCACTCAATTTAATAACCCTGATGATTTAGTTTCTTATCCAAAAACAGAAAAAGAAGATTGTGCATTGTTAGAATTGTTAGGTGTTGACTACGTGTTGATGCCAAGTTCAGAAGAGATGTATCCGGAAGCGAATACGATTGCATATCATGCTGACCATCCCATGGCTACTTGCCTGGAAGGAACGCATCGGCCGGGGCATTTTGATGGCATGCTAACGGTGGTCATGAAATGGCTTTGTTTGGTTCGCCCATCAGTGATATATATGGGCGATAAAGATTATCAGCAGCATGTGTTGGTACAATCCATGATTCGAGCTTATCACATCCCCACACGGCTTGGTGTTTTGCCAACGCAACGAGAAGAAAGTGGATTGCCTTTGAGTTCTCGTTTGAAAAGATTAAGTGCGCTGGAGTTAGAAAAGGCACGTTTCTTCGCCATGCGTTTTCATGCTTTAAAAAGCAGAGATGATTTTGTAGGCTTCAAGAAAGTGTTGGAAGAGAAGGGGATTAATTTGGAATATTTGGAAATGAAGGATCATCATTTGTTTGTGGCGGTGTATATTGAGTCAGTTCGATTAATTGATCATCGAGTATGGAAGGTATAATATGATTTTATGTTTGGATATTGGTAATACAAATATTTTTGCAGGCGTGTTGCAAGAAGGGCAAGTGCTAATGCGTTGTCGTTACCCAACAGAAAAAGCAGCTTGTACCTCAGATATTGTGGGTTTGTTTTTGTTGGACGTATTAAGGCAACACAACATTGATCCTGCGTCTATTGAAGCTATTAGTGCTTGTTCTGTTGTGCCAGATTTAGATTACTCCATTCGCTCTGCGTGCATTAAATACATGGGGCATGATCCCTTGTTTTTAGAGCCAGGTGTTAAGTCGGGTGTGAAGTTATCAGTGAAAACACCTCATACCTTAGGTTCTGATCGTTTGGCAACAGCAGTGGCGGCATTGGATTGTTACCCAGATCGACCGCTAATTGTGTTGGATTTTGGAACAGCAACTACGGTTTGCGCGATTCAATCTGATCGGGTTTATATGGGTGGAGCTATTTTGCCAGGCATTAAAACATGCATGGAATCATTATGCGATAAAACGGCAAAGTTATCGTCGGTCAATTTAATTGATAAACCCAATGCTCTGGGGAAAACCACTGAAGAGAATATTCAAAGTGGTTTGTACTATGGCCAGCTGGGAGCTTTGAAAGAGTTAGTGGCTCGGTATCAAGAGAATATTTTCAAGCAAGAACCGGCTTTTGTGGTGGCAACCGGAGGTTATGCACAGCTGTTTCGGGAAGAAAACCTGTTCGATGCACTTGAGCCGGATTTGGTGTTGTATGGGTTGGAGGCTGTTTGGGCCATGAACAGGTAAGTTGGAAACGCGAAGCGAGCGTGCCGGTGTAGGCCGGTATCCACCTCCAATGCCTGTGAAGAAGTTGCTATCCTAAGGGTTTGTCATCCGAAGGCAATACAATGACGAGCCTGTGCCCAGCGAAGGCGGGTAGGGACCCATCTTTAAATACTCGCAAATGAGTTGCTACCCCCATTGATTAAATTTGGATATTCATTATTGATCAAATATCATTTGGGTATTAAGTCAGCATGCAGGGTCTCTTATCCGCTTTAATATTTTCTTTAAAAACAATAAGGTAAGATCAAGATAGGGTTTTGGTAGATTCATCTATCAAAAATAGTAGCTTGATCTATCATTTTTGATAGCTTATACTTTGGAAATGATAGATGGAGGTTTTAATGGAAAGACTTTTTGTTAATACGCTTAGTGAGCGTTTTAAGGATTCTGCCCCCCTGATTCATGTGGTGCTTGGTCCGCGTCAGGTGGGAAAAACCACAGGTATCTTACAGTTTCTGGAGACTTATCGAGGAGAGCATCATTACATTAGTGCGGATGCCGTTTTAACAGCAGGCCATGACTGGGTGCTTCAGCAATGGCAAACAGCTTTATTGAAAGGTCACCATGCCTTGTTGGTGATAGATGAAATTCAAAAAATTTCAAATTGGGCTGAGATCATCAAGAAACTTTGGGATGATCAGAAGTTAAAGCAGACGCAAATTAAATTGTTGCTGTCTGGCTCAAGTTCGTTGTCATTGCAACGAGGTATGACAGAAAGTCTTGCGGGTCGATTAGAGGTGATCTATGTCCCACATTGGGATTATCACGAAAGCAATCAGCTTAGAGCTTTATCTCTAGAGGATTATTTAAGGTATGGTGGGTACCCGAAAAGTTATGATTTCTTAGAAGATAAAGATCGATGGCATCAGTATGTAAAGTCTTCGGTGATTGATCGTGTGATTGATAAAGATATTTTGCAATATGCGCAAGTAAAAAATCCGGCGCTTTTCCGTCAAGCCTTTGAGTTGATCTGTTGTTATCCATCGCAAGAAATCAGTTATCGGAAGTTGCTGGGGCAATTGCAGGATAAGGGAAATACGGATTTAATTAAGCATTATTTAGCGTTGTTTGAAGACGGCTTCCTAATTAAAGCACTTCAAAAATATCATAACCAAGAATTTAAAGTAAAAAGCTCGTCACCTAAAATTATTCCTTTGGCGCCTTGTTTTTATCATTTATTCAGTGCGAAAGAAGAGAAAATGACCTTTGTTTTTGAAAGCACAGTTGGAGCGAAGCTATCGCAAATAGCTTCAAAGCTATATTATTGGCGAGATGATACACACGAAGTGGATTTTGTGATGCTTTGGAGGAATAAGCTTATTGCCATCGAAGTGAAGTCAGGGAAGAGTAGAAAAAGAAGTGGTTTAGAAAAATTTCTAACGCTTTTCTCAGAAGCCATTCCCATTATTATTTCTCGTGACAACTACGAGATCTTTATTCAAGACCCCGTTGGTTTTTTTGAAAAAATAATTTAAATATAAAGCTTATTGGCCGCCACCGTTTTTCTCAGGCCCGGCAGAGCTTGAGAGGTCAGTATCGACTGTTTCTTTTGAGTATAGAGCAGAGAACTGCTTTCCAAGGTGAGAAGCTTGCTTGCTTAGACCGTTCTCGCGACGACCATTGACTAAAAAGCCAATACCAACGCCCAGGCAAACCAACGCGGCAATGGCTAGGCCAAGGGTAAGCGGTGCGAGGGGGCCATAATTGACAGCGTCGCAAGCAGTGAAGGCTGCAGCAATCGCAAAACCTAAGCCGACAGCCATCGCAGATCCACCGACAGCATTTTTCCAAACCACCGGGCTTCCGGAGAGTGTTTTGGCGTACTCTAGGAATGCTTTGCTTTGAGCTTCTGGATGTTTCGCAAGAGCGATGAGTTGAGATTGCGCTTCATTTTTTTCCTTCTCAGAAGGTGCTTTTTCTGTTTGAGCGATAAAAACCCTGATAGCAGTGTTTAAAGGAAGGGTTTGCTGCGCATTGGGCTGTAAGTCTAAAGAAAGCATTAGTAAAGGTGCGTTTTTCTGTAGACGTTTTTTGCTATACAGCTTTTCTTCTGTGTTGTTATAAGCAGCGTCATCGTTGGTAATCACTGTCTCTTTAGCAAGCAGTTTAAAGGCATGTTCAATATCTTGTAGTGTGAACTTGCTCATGCGCCTTAGTAAGTTGTCTCGCTTGTCTGGATGTTCCATCCAGGCACGAACCAATTCTACTTTGTGGTCGATGATATTTGTCATGGTGATGGTGGTGTCATCGCCAGATGGTTTTGGATATTTTTCTGTTGCGATGAATGACAATAGACTTTTAAAGGTTCGGTTTTCAGCGCCGTCCATGGCAAGCAATTCCTTCATACAAAAGCGAGCTATGCTAATAGCGTTATCGTCGCTAGCGTCATCTGCTTTGATTGCATCGCAAATGTCATCAAACACTTTTGAGAACTCAGTCAGTTTGTATTTGTGACGTTGGGGTCGGTCGTTGTCTGTATTGTTTGTATCAATTCTATTAAGAAGCGCTAAGGCTTTTTCAAATGCTGGCTTGTCAGCAAGCTTTGCTTGTCTTTTTGCAATGAGTTTTTCAGTGACAATTTCGTTTAATGCTTTTGTGATCTCTACTTTTGAGTAGGGAGTCTCATTGCTTTCCGCGTAATTAAGTTGATTTTGTAGCGCGCTTGTTAGTTTACGAAGACTAATGCGAGTGACTAAAGTACCCTCTTTTTTTCTTTCAGTTGTATCGAGGTAGTCAGTGACGCCATCGCTGACATGAACAAGATAAGCGTTTGGATGTGCAGGGCAAAGACTGTTCTCTTGAAGGTGGGTAGAGTGATCACCAGGTTCTGCAAATACGTGTTGGGCTGTTTCAGGAGCAAAGGAATCGCCTTTATCACCCGCATTATGAATGGTGTAGGCGGTGGCCTTTAAGGCGTTTTCAATCTCTAGCGTGATAGGGTTAATGAAAAAAGCGGAAAGATCACCTACGCCAACATGGTAAGATGAGCGTATTCCACGGTTTAGTACTACGCTAACAAGTAAAGAGCATTCTTCGATATTCTGTTGACTGTGTAGTTCGCGATATGCTTTTTCAGTAGCTGCTTTGATATCCGCAGGCATGTGCTGAATGGCGCGGTTTGGCTCTTGTGAAAATGCTTTAGCAATGCTTTCGGCGCAGTATTTAGTGGTTAAGTTGCTGGATTCAGCAATTCGAGTGCACGTAAGTTCATCGGGCGGATGCCCATAACCATCGGCGGTGGCTTGTACGTAACCGATAATCACACCGTCTGAATCAACAACAGGAGCGATGCTCGCACCATCTAAGACTCGAGAGCTCTCTTCAGGAGGTCGACCTGGAAGCGCCCAGTTATTGCCAAGACAGATAGAAGCGTGAGGATTGCTTTGCTTTAAGCGAAATCCTTTGCTTTGGAGTTCGGCTGCGTTTGTAGTTTCAAACGGGCTTTGTTGAATAAGCTCTTGATTTGTTGATGTTGTTCTACTGGATATGGGTTTCATGAGTGTCGGTCCTCGCCTTTATTAAGGACCTAATACTGCCTGATTATGCATAAAAAAGCAACAATCCATACCGTTTTTAACGGGGAAAGGCACGGTGTTGTTGTATTGGTTCTTTTAATATTGTGTCTGCGGGGTTTACGGTTCACTGGTTCGCATGAGGAAAAACAGCCCTCGTCATGTGTGAAAAAATTAGACATCTATATCACTCGGGGCTATACTAAAAAAAATAAGAAGGCTTTGTGAGGATATTTAAAACAAGAGTGTTTTCTGGATGGGCTAGAAAAGAGCGCATTAGTGATCAGTCTCTTCGACTGGCAGTTAAAGAGATGGAATTAGGTCTATTTGATGTCTCGCTTGGTAATGGCATATATAAAAAAAGAGTGCCAGTGCAGGGGCGAGGAAAAAGTGGAGGAGCGCGAACAATCTTGGCTTATAAATCCAACAAGAGGGCTTTCTTTATGTATGGTTTTTTAAAGTCTGATAAGTCAAATATCTCTCAAAAAGAGCTTTGTTCTTTTAGGGGAGTGGCTTCAGATCTGATATTAGCAGATGAGCTAACGCTTAAGAGGCTTTTGGTTTCTGGGAAAATAAAGGAGATAAGTCATGGCTCAATCTAGGATTTTAAGGGAAATGTATGAGACAGCGATTGACCTTCATGGGGCGGGTGCTATGAGCGATGAAACAATGCGAGAGTTTAATGCAATGATGCTCCCAGAAGTAAAGGAATTTACCTCCAATCAAATCGTTAAAATCAGAAAGAAGAATAAAGCGAGTCAAGCGGTTTTTGCTGCGTACTTGAATGTAAGTGCATCAACAGTTCAAAAATGGGAGCAAGGGCAGAAGAAACCAAGTAGGCCAGCGTTGAAGCTTCTTAATATGATTGATAGAAATGGGCTGTCATCATTGGCAGCATGAGCGCTTACTCTGACAGTCGAGGGTAATTATTTAAGAGCAGCAATAGCCTCTGCCAAATGCGTTGCTGATTGCTCGCCAATTAAGCGGCTATCTGGAATTTCCTTGCCGTCTTTAAAGAACAAGAACACAGGCGGGGCAATTAACTGGTAGTGATGCATGAGCTCTTTTACATCGACAGAAGGTTTGGTGATATCAATTCGGATTTGAGCGACTTTTGTCAGGGCTTGTTGCACCTTAGGGTTTGGTATGACTTTTGCTTCCATGAGTTGGCAAGTCAAGCACCAATCGGCAGTGGCTCGAATCATCACCAAGCGCCCTTTAGGAACATGCGATAAATCATGATGAAGTTGATCGAGTGAATGAATCACTTTGGGTTTGTTGAGCAGCATTCGATGAGTAGGAGAGCGCATGATAGGAATGGGCAAGTAAGTGTTCGCACCAAAGTAATAGGTTTGTGCTCCTAACCAACTAGCATAAGCGATAACAAGAATCGCCAAAGGTAAGCGCAACATAGCCATTGCTTTTCCACGCATGAGTAAGACAGCAATAAAGAGTAACCACACAATCCAAAGCAGCTGTGCAGCCACATGAGGAATGATTCGTGCGAGTGTTAATATCGCAACAGCAAGCATTAGGAATCCGAGGAAGGTTTTGATATGGTTCATCCAATTGCCGGCTTTAGGAAGCATGCGTTGCCCGCAAATAGCGATGATTAGCAAAGGTATGCCCATGCCAATACCCATGATGAATAAAGCGCTAGCGCCACGAAGAACATCGCCGCTTTTTGCAATGTAAAGTAAAGCACCTAGTAGTGGAGGGGTGACGCATGGTGTTAATACTAAGGTGGCTAATACGCCCATTAGGAATACGCGTATCCAAGCAAAGCGAGAATTGCTTTCCCACTTACCTAAGCGACTACTTAAACCAGTAGGAAGGGATAATGAAAAACAGTCGAATAAAGCCAAAGAAAATACCACAAACAAAGTGCTGGTAAACACAATCACCCATGGCTGTTGTAAAGCCGTTTGTATGTTGTCACCTAAAAAGCTAGCAGCAGCACCAATGCCGGCATAAGTTACCGCCATACCAAGCACATATGTACCTGCTTTAATGAGAAGGTGCCTACCTTTGCTGTTTACTAAAATACTGCCAAGAATTGGGATCATTGGTAACACGCAAGGTGTCAGCGAAATTAAAACACCGAATGCAAAGAAGCCACTAAGTAGGAGCCAGATGTTGCCATTATTCAAGAGTTGTTTGACTTTGTCAGAGGTGGAGAGCGTTGTTTTTTTAGCGGGCTTTTCAGTTTTTGTAGATAAGGGTGCTATGTCGTCGGAGACAGTAGGGTTTGGATAAAGCGTTGTGTAATAAGGGCCTTCTCGGGGAATGGAAAATTCACGTGTGGTGGGTGGGTAACAAAAACCTGCGCTAGCGCAACCTTGATAACTGACGAGTAAGGTCATGTGAGCGAGTGTGCTTGTATAAGGAACGATTAAGTTGAGATCACCTGTGTAAACAGCTAAATGTTCACCGCTAGGTGAGGTCATGTGGCCAGATGCGGGTGGCCATTTAATGGTTTCAAATTGTGTGCGCTCAGGTTTTTTCGCTTTGATATGAATGCGTTCTTGATATAGATGATAACCAGGTGGCATGTGCCAATGAATGGCTAGTTCCGTTCCACCGTTTTGTTCAACGGTTGCTACAAAAGCTTCGTTATTAGGGAGAGGGGTGTTTCCAAAAGCAAAAGAAAAAAAGCACAGCGAAAGCAAAGCACTAATAAAACGATACATAACACAACCTTATTAAATTCAATCTGACGTATCCTAGCATAGTTTTATCGTTGAGTTAAATTAATTTCACAAGGCAAGGTGTTACATGCCATTGACAAAGAGCCCTTGAAATGGTCAAATACCAACCAGCTTGATAGTTGGTGAGAGAGGAACGGCCTAGCATGTCCAAACAAGTTAAAGTTGAAGATAAAATAAATTTTTCTATTTTCGAGCACCAAAAAATGAGTTGTGGTGGTTATAATAATTGCCGTGAATGTGCCGGTGGTTCTGCTTCTCTGCACGAAGTGACGTATGGTCTTGAAACTAAGTTCACTAGGCTTACTACCACTTACACTAAGAGCAATGAATATACTCCATTTGGACATGTTGGGCTTCAAAAAGAATCTAAAACGGATTGTTCACGTTATAGAGTTTTTGGTCATACTACCCGAGCAAGTGCTCAGGCTGCCTTGTCTTCTTTGAAAGGTATTTTAGCGAAGACGCAAGACCAGAGGCTGGCAAATTATTTTGAGCGTTGCAAAAAAGCAGGTGCCGCATGTGCTGATCCTTTCTTATCATCTTTAGTTGATTTTTTAAAAAATCTCAAGAAAGTTGTAGTGCATTTTAGAGCAGAGGAATACGGTGAAAAATGCAATGCAGCGACATATTCTGTATCAAAATCTGAGATGCAAGAGTACGCAGCGTTGAAGGAAATGATTTCTTATCGTTACGACAAGCAAACGCATGGCAGTAGATACGTGAGAGATATGGCGCATGTGTTCTCATTTGGCGGTGCGGGTTTTTTAGGTGCTGCCTATGCAATGGCTTACCTATATGCTGACATGGGGGGGACTACAAGCGCTGTAGCCAGTGCCGCAAGGAGTGCCTTTGTCAGTAACCCTGCCGTGTATGGTACCTTTCTTGCTTTGCTGACTGTGTGTATCGTGATTGCGATTGTGTTGCATGTCAAAGCAAAGCAACGTTTAGCTCCCGATAAAATAAAATATGCTTTGCCAAAAAGCGTGACTGTTTGGCAAAAAAAACGAGCTCAAGCAAAAGCTGGGCAAGCAGCAAAGGTAGAAGTGTAGAGCTTCCAAGTAAGTTGTTATCTCTAATGTGTGACTCCCTATGTGTCACCCCCAGGAACTTTCGTGACGAGCCTGTGCCCAGCGAAGGCGGGTAGGGGCCTAGCTTTGATCCAGTACGTGCGAAGCATGAACTAAGGATCTTTATAATGTTTAAAAGCAGTTTTCAGGCTTGCTGAAAAACCACAAATCAATACAAAACAAACACTTACAAGCCGGTGGTGGCGAGCAGAGACCTTGACCAAAAGCTCTTAAGGTGATAGAATTACAAGCAATTAAATTAATGTGAGGAGAAGGGTATGTCTAGAATAGGTTTTAAAGAAGAAGGGAATGGAACTGTAGTTCCACTAAATTCGCTAGTGGTTGATGCTGAAATGGTGTTGAATCCTGAAGCAACGCGACGTATTGATGAAGAAGGTAAAGCTAAAATAGCCGTTCAAACAAAAGCTTACGCTGACTTAAGGCCAGCTCTTGATGCTGTTGCTAGCTATCAAGGGAAAACAGCGGTAGTTGATTTTTCCATTGGTTCACGTACGCAAGCTAGCTGTGGTCGCAACTATTGTAACCAATGTAGTAGCATTACTACGTATGGCATTAAAACGACGCTCAGAGGAAATAATAGAGAAGACTGGACGGTTTCTACAAGCGAGAGAATAATTAATTATTATGAAAGAGCAACCACTGCTGCTGTCTTGTCTTCTTTGAAAGGTATTGTGGCGAAGACGCAAGACCAGAGGCTGGCAGCTTATTTTGAGCGTTGTAAAAAAGCCAGTGCCGCATGTGCTGATCCGTTCTTATCATCTCTAGTGACATTTTCGAAAAAAAGAAAATTAGAGGCAGTTGCAGTTCGCATAGATGATCAACAAGTAATGGCAGTATCAAAAGAGGAAATGCAAGAGTATTCTGAATTGAGTAAGATGATTTCTTATCGTTATAAGAATCAAGCGCACGGCGCTCGATCGTTGAGAGGCGAGGCGAACACATTCTTAACCGCTGGTATTTTACTTCCAGCTGCTGTCTATGGCCTTGGCTGGTTGTTTGTTGGGGCGGCGGGCGGCAATGTGGCAGCGAATACTTTTACTACCAGCCCTGCTGTGTACGGCACCTTACTTGCTGTGATGGCTGTGTGTATCGTGGTTGCGATTGTGTTGCATGTAAAAGCAAAGCAACGTTTAGTTGCCGATAAAGTAAAATATGCTTTGCCAGAAAGCGTGACTGTTTGGCAAAAAGAGCGAGCTCAAGCAAAAGCTGGGCAAGAATCGCGAGTGGCAAAGGTAGAAGTTTAGTCTTTATCGAGAGCCCTTAAGGTGATAGAATCCCAAGTAATTAATGATTAAGGTGAGGAGAATGGTATGTCTAGACACGGTAAATTAAACGAAGGAAATGAAGTTTCAGTAAGCCCACAAGTGGTTGCTGCTGAAATGGTGTTGCCTGCAGAAGTAGCAAAACGTATTGAGGAAAAGCGCAGAGAAGACGAAGCAACTCAAGCAAACGCTTACGCTGACTTAAAACCAGCTCTTGCTGCTGTTGCTAGCTATCAAGGAAAAACAGCGGTAGTTGATTTTTCTATTCAATCGCGTACGCGAGCAAGCTGTGGTCGAGAGATTTGCAGTCAATGTCCTAATAGGACTAAATATAGTATCCAAGCCACCTTCAGGGGATATAACCAAGAAGACTACACCGTTTCTGAAAGCGACAGAACGTTTAATTATTTTGCAAGAGCAAACGTTGAGGCTGCCTTGGTTTCTTTGAAGGGTATTGTGGAGAAGACGCAAGATCAGAGGCTGGCAGACTATTTAAAGCGTTGCAAAAAAGCAGATTTCGCATGCGCTGATCCGTTATTATCATCTCTAACGTATTTTTCAGACAAGAGAAAATTAGACGCAGTTGCAGTGCGCATAGATGATATTGTAGTCGCTGTACCAAAAGAGGAAATGCAAGAGTATTCCCAATTGAGTCACATGATTTCTGATCGTTATAATAAACAAAAAACCTCTGCAAGAAATATAAAAGGAGCAGCTGGTTTGGTTGCTGGAATCGGCATTTCAAGTGTGGCGTTTACGTATATGTTAGCTTGTGCGGTTTCAGGAGGTACGGGGACGTTTGCTGCTATAGATGCAGCAACAAAAGCTTTTGCCACGAACCCTGCTGTGTATGCTACTTTCCTTGCTGTGCTGGCTGTGGTTATCACGGTTGCGGTTGTGTTGCATGTAAAAGCAAAAAAACGTTTAGTTGCCGATAAAGTAAAATATGCTTTACCAGAGTCTGTAACTCTCTGGCAAGAATGTAGGGCGAAGGCAGGATCTAGGCAAGAATCACAAGCCGCAAAGGTAGAAGCAGTTTAATCTTTAAAGATCCTTAGTTCGCATGATATGTGTACTGGATCGAAGTTAGTCCCTCTACGTCACTGCGTTTCTGTGGGTGATGATTGTGGAGAGTGTCGAAGCTAAGTTGCTACCCCACGGTTGTCATCCCCGAGAAGCAGCGTGACTCCCTATGTGTCACCCCCAGGAACAAATAAATTAAAATGCCGAACGAAGCGCAGAGCGCTAGAGAGGCACTACTCCGTAGAAGTGCCCTCAAGTTGTCATCCCCAGGAACAAGGTGACGTAGGGGACCCAGTTTCGATTGCGTTGTTACGAAGTAACAGCTAGCGATCTTTCAAAAATTAGCCCTAACATTACCGTGAGTGCAACCCTGCAGATAGGTTTTAAAAATATAAATTTATATAGATCCTTAGTTCATGCTTCGCACGCACTGGATCGAAGCTAGGCCCCCGATGTCACGAAAGTTCCTGGGGGTGACACGTGTGGGGACTGTGGTTGCAAAAAAGCAAGGAAAAACAGTAGCTTGCCGTAGGAGAGGAGTCCGTGATAAAGGTGGAGAGATGGCCCGATATAGGAAAGGATTTTGACAAAAAAAGAACACTATGTTAAAATATGGCCACAAAGAGATAAACTAAGGGGTAATTGTTATGAAGCCTGAAAAAAGTGTAGTGGTAGGAGTTCCAGTAGGGTCCAAAGATAAACATCAGCATGGGAAAACTCCCGTCGCTGATTTTAGTATTAAAAGAGAGACGTATTATGCTCAAGATGCAGCGGTTACGATGCATTGGATTGCGACTAGTTTTATAGATCATCGTGATGGTGTGATGGCTTCTGAGGAAGTTGCTTCTTTTGATAGTCATTCTAATCGGCGCAAAGTTGTTGCTGAATTATTGCTACTCAAGCAGGTAATAGCTCAAGATCAAGAGGGTAGGTTAAACGCTTACTTAGAACGTTGCAGAAAAAAATGTTCTACGAATGATGAGTTTCTTTCATTGCTAGTGCGTCCAGCACAAAATAAAAAGTTGGATGCAGTTACTGTAAAGCTGGATGGCGAGTCTGTTACTATTTCAAAAGAAGAGATGAAAGAGTACAGCGATCTAGCAGAAACGATTTCGGATCGTTTGCGCAAGCAAAGGCAGCACTCTAAGCCGGTGCGATCTCAAGCGAATTTGACTTTGTTGCTTGGTATAGGCCTTCCAGTTCTGACTTACTGGATAGGCTGTGTGGCTACTGGGGCGAGCTCTTCATCAAGTGCAGCAGTGTTACACACATTTGCGACCAACCCTGCTGCTTATATTACGTTGAGTGTTATCGCAGCTGTGTGTATTGTGGCAGCGATTTGTTTGCATGTTAAAGCTAATAAGCATCTAGCGCAGGGCAAAAGTAAACACCCGCTACCAACAACAGCTACTTTTTGGCGAACTGAACGAATGAAGCAGCAATCGAAAGAAGCAAATCAGGCAGATCCTGCTGTAGTAAGGGTGGAAGTGTAGGGAAGGGAGAGTTGTCTCTGGAGCAGTTCCCCCAAGTTGTCATATTTGGAGGCGTAACTTTCCCGAATTGTCATCCCCAGGAACTTTCGTGACGTAGGGGACCCAGTTTCGATTGCGTTGCGACTTTGTCGCAACTAGCAATCTTTCAAAATTTAGTTCTAGCATTATTTTTCATTTAGTAAAGATCCTTAGTCCGCATGATATGCGTACTGGATCAAGCCTGGGCCCCCTACGTCACTGCGTTCCTGGGGGTGACAACGGTGGGGTCACTCTGTTCCTGGGGTGACAAGTAAGGAGGCGACACCGCTTTGCAGCGGTGCAAACAACGCGGTAGGAGGGCAGGTTTAGTTGCCGTCTTGCATTTGTCGTAACACATAAGACAAAATGCCGTCGTTTTTGTAATAAGCCAATTCATTGGCTGTATCGATTCGGCATTGCAAGGAAACGGTTTGCTCGTTGTCGTCACCTTTGATTGTCATCACAACGTCTTGACCCGCTTGCAATGAATCGTCGAAGGCAAGGCTAATGCTTTCACGGCCAGTCAGCTTTAATGTCTCTCGTGTGATGCCTTTGGGAAATTGCAGTGGAAGCACACCCATACCGATTAAGTTGGAACGATGAATGCGTTCAAAGCTTTCAGCGATCACAGCCTTCACACCTTGTAATTGTGTTCCTTTAGCAGCCCAGTCACGAGAAGAGCCAGTTCCATATTCTTTACCAGCAACCACAACTAAAGGTATTCCGTTTTCTTGGTAACGCATTGCCGCATCGTAAATTGGCATTTGTTCGTTAGTGGGTAAGTAACGTGTAAAGCCACCTTCAACGCCAGGACACAGTTCATTTTTGATGCGAATATTAGCGAAGGTGCCGCGCATCATCACTTCATGGTTTCCACGTCGTGAGCCATAGGAGTTAAACGCTGTTTTTGGCACTTTTTTTTCTTTTAGGTATTCACCAGCAGGGCTGTCTGCTTTGATTGCACCAGCAGGTGAGATGTGATCGGTCGTCACGCTATCGCCCAGCATCGCTAAAATGCGAGCGTCTGTAACAGCTTCAAGAGAATTAGGCTGCGCTGCCATTCCTTGAAAGAAAGGAGGTTGACGAACGTATGTGGATTTTTCTTCCCAAGCGTAGGTGCTAGACGCATCCACAGGAATGTCTTTCCAGCTTTTATCGCCATCAAACACATTGTTGTAATGTTTGGCAAACATACCTTTGTTGATTTGTGCCATTGCATCGTGAATTTCTTTAGTGCTAGGCCAAATGTCTTGTAGGTAGATAGGGCTACCATCCTCTCGTGTGCCTAATGGTTCTGATGTTACATCCAAGCGCGTGGTCCCTGCGATTGCAAAGGCAACCACCAATGGAGGTGACGCAATCCAGTTAGCTGTGACGAGTGGGTGAATGCGTCCTTCAAAGTTACGGTTACCTGATAACACACCACATAGCGTCAAATCGTTTTCTTGTGCGGCATGAGTAACAGCGTCGGGTAGGGGCCCTGAGTTACCGATGCATGTTGTGCAGCCATAACCAACCACAAAAAAGTTGATAGCTTCTAAGGCTTCCAATAAGCCAGTTGCTTGCAAGTATTCGGTAACCACTTTAGAGCCAGGAGCAAGCGATGTTTTGACCCAAGGTTTTGCTTTTAAACCTAAAGCAGCTGCTTTTTTTGCAAGTAAACCAGCAGCAATCATGACGCTAGGGTTAGATGTGTTAGTGCAGCTAGTAATCGCAGCAATGGCAACATCACCGTGTTGCAAAGTGAAGTCAGCTTCAGTTTCTGCTTTCGTTGCTAATCCTTCTTTACCAAACTTATCGGTAATGATGGATTCAATGGTGGGTTTCAAGTCAGATAAAGCGACTTTATCTTGAGGACGCTTGGGTCCTGCAACACTTGGTACAACAGTGCTTAGGTCTAGTTCACTGGTTTCAGTGAAGACAGGTTCCTCGGGATTTTTTGAATCATGCCAAAAGCCTTGGGCTTTGGCGTAAGCTTCTACTAAAGCAACTGTTTGAGGATCGCGGTTGGTCAGAGTGAGGTAGTGAATGGTTTGCTCATCGATAGGGAAGAAGCCACAGGTAGCGCCGTATTCTGGAGCCATGTTCGCAAGAGTAGCACGATCAGCCAGACTTAAGTGCTGTAGGCCCGGACCATAAAATTCAACAAATTTACCAACCACACCGTGTTCTCGTAGGCGACTGGTAACGGTTAGCACTAAATCGGTGGCTGTTGTGCCAGCAGGTAAATTGCCAATGAGTTTAAAACCGACAACATCAGGAATTAGCATGGAGATAGGTTGCCCAAGCATGGCTGCTTCAGCTTCAATGCCGCCCACACCCCAGCCGAGAACGCCAAGGCCGTTGATCATGGTGGTATGGCTGTCTGTACCCACAAGTGTGTCTGGATAAACGGTGCCTGACTCATCTTGCCAAGTCACTTGAGCTAAAAATTCGAGGTTAACCTGGTGGCAAATACCGGTACCAGGAGGTACGACGCGAAAGTTATCGAATGCTTGTTGGCCCCATTTAAGGAAACTATAGCGTTCTTTGTTCCGTTCCATTTCGTGATTTACGTTAGTGACCAACGCTTGCTTGCCACCAAAGGTGTCGACTTGAACGGAGTGATCGATCACTAAATCGACAGGGCAGAGTGGATTGATCTTTTTTGTGTCACCACCCATTTCAGTCATCGCGTCACGCATGGCGGCTAAATCAACAACGGCAGGCACACCTGTAAAATCTTGCATCAGCACTCGAGCTGGCTTATAGGCAATCTCATGTTGGCTGTGCTGAGTGTCTGCCCAATGAAAGAAAGCATCGATGTCTGTGTCGTTGATGCCGTGAGTGCCGTGATGGCGAAGCTGATTTTCGAGCAGTACTTTGATGGATTTGGGTAATTTATTGACACCTTTGTGTGGTAAGTCAGTGATATCGTAGTAATGATAAGTAGTGTTATTGACCACAAGTGTTTTTTTAGTTGAGTAAGACATGCTGTGCCTCCTTATATATTGGACGAAGCAAGTATAGCTTTATTTATCACGAACGAAAATCCTCATTTTGAGAATAATTTTGTAAAGCCCCTTGAAATAAAAGTCGCTGTCCCCATATGTGGGTATGTACAAGGTAAGCGTTTTCGGAAATCTGGTCGCATCTATTGGCCAGGATTCTTGTGCCACAAGGCGCACGAGCAAGAATTCGACTTACGTTGATTGAAATATACTCAATTGAAGGAGGCACTTATGTCTACGATGTCGATTAAACCACTTAGCAATCGTGTGGTTGTAAAGCGATTAGAAGAGAAAACTCAAACTAGCGGTGGAATTATTATTCCAGATAACGTGAAAGAAAAACCAGACCAAGGCATTGTTGAAGCAGTAGGTCCAGGTAAACCTTTGGAAAATGGTTCCGTGCAAGCCATGTCTTTGAATGAAGGCGATCGCGTTATTTTTGGTAAATACGCTGGCACAGAAGTGACCTTAGATGACGAAACTTACGTCATCATGGCTGAAACAGACGTACTAGGCGTCGTTCAGTCTTAATTTATTAACAAACAGAGAGGATATACTCATGGCGGATGCTAAACATTTTGAATTTGGTGATAACGCGTTGCATGCAATGGCAAATGGCGTTGAGATGCTGGCAAGAGCAGTGGCTGTTACTTTAGGCCCTAAAGGTCGTAATGTAGCAATTGATAAATCATTTGGCCCACCAACGATCACAAAAGATGGTGTGACTGTGGCTAAAGAAGTCTTCTTAGAAGATAAGTTCGAAAACATGGGCGCTCAGATGGTGAAAGAGGTTGCCTCTAAAACAGCTGATGCTGCTGGTGACGGTACAACCACAGCAACTGTCTTGGCCAATGCGATTTACGGTGAAGGTATTCGTTCTGTGATTGCAGGTCGCAACCCAATGGATCTGAAACGCGGTATTGATGCCAGCGTGAAAGCAGCTGTTGCAGCACTGAATAGTTTGTCTACACCTTGCAACGATTCTAAAGCCATCGCTCAGGTTGGTACTATTTCTGCTAACTCTGATGTAGAAATTGGTAACCTCATTGCAGAAGCAATGGAAAAAGTGGGTAAAGAAGGTGTGATTACTGTTGAAGACGGCACAAGTTTTGATAACGAACTTGACGTGGTTGAAGGTATGCAATTTGATCGCGGTTACCTATCCCCTTACTTCATCAACAACCAACAGAACATGAGTGCTGAATTGGATGCACCGCTTATTTTGTTGGTCGACAAGAAAATATCTAACATCCGTGAATTGCTTCCTGTACTAGAAAACGTGGCTAAAGCGGGTAAACCACTGCTAATTATTTCTGAAGACGTAGAAGGCGAAGCCTTGGCGACCTTGGTTGTTAACAGTATTCGTGGAACCGTTAAAGTGGCTGCTGTGAAAGCACCTGGTTTCGGAGACCGTCGTAAAGCCATGATGCAAGATATTGCTATCTTAACGGGTGGTAAAGTGATTTCTGAAGAAGTTGGTTTAGCTTTAGATGGCGCCACTCTTGAAGACCTTGGTTCTGCAAAACGTGTCATCATCACTAAAGATGCGACGACTATTATCGATGGCACTGGAAGTCCTGCAGACATCGAAAATCGTGTAGAGCAAATCCGTGTTGAAATGGAAAACAGCTCTTCTGATTACGATCGCGAGAAACTCCAAGAACGCCTGGCTAAATTAGCTGGCGGTGTTGCTGTGATTAAAGTTGGTGCAGCTACTGAAGTTGAAATGAAAGAGAAAAAAGCACGTGTGGATGATGCTCTACATGCTACTCGCGCCGCTGTTGAAGAAGGTGTTGTGCCTGGTGGTGGTGTTGCTCTTATTCGTACTGTGATTGCTCTAGATAAGGTAGAGGTTGCCAATGATGACCAAGCCGCTGGTGTGGATATCATGCGTCGTGCCTTGCAAGCTCCATTGCGTTGCATCGTGACTAACGCTGGTTTAGAGCCTGCTGTGATTTTAGAAGCAGTACGCGCTAACAGCAGCCAAAACCATGGTTTCAATGCTGCAACAGGTGAATACGGCGATATGTTGGAAATGGGTATCCTAGATCCAACAAAAGTAACGCGTAGCGCTTTGCAATACGCTGCTTCTGTCGCAGGTTTGATGCTTACTACTGAATGTATGATTACTGATGCGCCTAAAGAAGGCGGAGACAGTGGTTCTGCTGGTGGTATGGGTGGTATGGGTGGAATGCCAGGCATGGGCGGCATGATGTAGGAGGACTACACAGTCATCTGCTCTGATGGCGCTATCTGAGCGATTGTCTGTGTGTTGCTGCTCACGTACTTGTATGTACGCTGCGCTGCAATACTCAACAATCACCCAGCTACCACTCATCATACCAGCGCCTGAGCAGCCCAAGATATTGAAAGCCGCTTTTTAGCGGCTTTTTTTCGCTCCGGTTTTGCTTAAAGAGTCGCGAATTAGGTGCTACTCCCACTTTTGTCATCCTCAGGAACGCAGTGACGTCGAGGACCCATCTTTAGGATTTCGTTTTAGCTTACTGAAACTAGAAATCTTTATAATTCAGTCCTAACATTATTGTGAGCTCAACTCTGCAGACTGTTTTGAGAAATGAAAATTGATACAGATCCTTAGTCCGCATTTCATGCGAACTGGATCGAAGCTAGGCCCCCGACGTCACTGCGTTCCTGGGGGTGACAACGAAGGTGGGCTTAATTTAAGGGTGAGTGCAACTCTGCAGACTGTTTTGAGAAATGAAAATTGATACAGATCCTTAGTTCGCACTTCGTACGAACTGGATCGAAGCTAGGCCCCCGACGTCATTGCATTGCTATCGGATGACAAAAGGTTAAAATTTGTTTTAATTTCAAGCAAAAATGGGAATTTCTTTTTCAGGTATAGCTCCTTGGGTCGCTTGGAGCCACGGCTTAAGATATAATAGGAAGATATCAGAGTTGGTGAGGAGCCACCTGTGTTTAAATTATCCAACTCGAATTCGTCTTACCGAATACCTTTTGTTGTTTCGGTATCCCTGCACCTTGTTTTAGTGCTTTTTTTAGTACTGAGCCCTGAGAGCAAGCAATACCGTGCGCCCTCAGCGGGTGTTGAACATCCAATTGTACAAGCTGTGGCCTTGAAGCAAGCTAGCCTGGATGAAGCAGTTCATCAGTTAGATCAGATTAAGCATGCCAAGCAAAGAGCGGAAGCACGCACTTTGAAGCGTCTTAGCATGAAAAACAGACAAGAAGCTCGCGCCTTAAAACGGCTTAACATGAATAAAAAGAAGGCAGCTCATCGATTGTTCTTACAGCGAGCCGAACAAAAGCGCTTGAGATTACAGACAGTCAAAAGCAAGCAATTGCTAAAGAAAACAACCGCTAAGTTGGTTAAAGAAAAAGCAGCTCAACAGCGCTTAGCGAAACGACGCGCAGATCAAAAGAAAGCGTTGGCTAAAAAACAAGCTGAGTTGCAGCATGATTTGATGCAAAGCCAGCTTGTGGGTGAAAAAAAAAACTTACACATAGCGCATAGCCATGGTGCCTTCGATGCCTATCGTGCACGGATTATCAGTCAAATCGAGCAACATTGGGTGATTCCTCCAGGCGATGCCAACTCAAAGGCGAGCTGTCAGTTATTAGTGCATTTAGCTGCAGGTGGTAAGGTGACATCAGTCAGAGTGCTTCGTAGTACAGGTCGAGCAGCCTTAGATCGCTCTGCGAAAGTAGCTGTGATGAGAGCCTCACCTTTGCCAGTACCCAAAGACCCGGCTTTGTTTTCATCCTTTAAGACATTACGCTTAACGCTTAAGCCAGAGGCTTTGCGTCACACCTAATTAGGGAGTTTCTTATGCGTCGATTTATTTGTGCCTTGCTTGCCATTGCTTGTGTGTCTTCAAGTTGGGCGGTGTTGGATTTAGAGCTGACTCAAGGCTTGGTTGCCGCTACACCGATTGCTGTGGAATCCTTTCAAGGTGACCCTAACTCTGCTCAGGAGCGAGCAACGCTTTCGCATGTGATTGAGCAAGACTGTCAAAACAGCGGTGAATTTCGAGTATATACCTCACCCAAGCAAGAAAGTGTTCAGCATTGGCAGCAGCTTGGAGCGACCGCTTTGGTGCAAGCGCATGTCAAATCGTTATCGGGTAATCGTTTTAGTGTGTCTTTGACCTTGTCGGGTTTATACGAGCAGCTGGATCATCCGCTCACTACTTTGCTTAGCACTGAATTTGTGACCTCTAAGGCGGGTGTTCGGCGCTTGGCGCATCATTTAAGCGATTTGATTTATGAAAAATTAACGGGTTTATCGGGGTATTTTTCAACACGCGTGGCCTATGTGTCGGTCGGTGAAGCAGCAAGCCATAAGAAGCGTTATCACTTGATGGTGGCTGATCAAGATGGTTACCAAGCGCAAACCTTGCTGTCATCCAATTCACCCATCATGTCTCCGGCTTGGTCGCCAGATAATAAACAGGTGGCGTATGTTTCATTTGAAGGACACAGATCGCGTTTGTATTTGCAAACATTAGCCACAGGCAAACGTCAGTTAATAAGCGCACAGCCTGGTATTAATGGGGCGCCGTCTTTTTCTCCCGATGGTCGTTCATTGGCTTTAGTGCTTTCAAAAGCAGGTCAGCCGCATGTGTATCGTTATGACGTAAGCACGCATGTACTCACAGCGTTGACGACTGGTTGGTCGATTGATACAGAACCTAGTTGGTCGCCAGATGGAAAGCGAGTGTTGTTTACTTCAAATCGAGATGGCTCTCCGCAAATTTATCAGGTTAATATTGCCGATGGTCAGGTGAGTCGATTAACCTTCGATGGCTCTTATAATGCAAGAGCGCGATGGCTGCCAGACGGGCAAGGGTTTGTGTTTATGCATCGAGGAGAGGGAGGTTTCTGTATTGCGAAGCAAGACTTACCCTCAGGGCAGGTGCAGTTGCTCACGCAGCCTGGTGGTAATGAATCGCCGAGTGTTGCCTCAAATGGTCGAATGATCCTGTATACAACGCATCAAGGCAATCACGATTTATTGGCGAGAGTGTCTATTGATGGGCAGGTGCATGGGTTGATTCATCAGGCTAGGGGGGACATAAGAGAACCAGCCTGGTCCCACAAAGCACACTGATTTTTCACTGAAAAGGCGCTTCTCCGCACCTTCTTTGCCGGTACCGTTGAAAAACGGTGTCATCCCGCTAGGCTCATAAGCAGCTACCCCACGGATGTCATCCCCGAGAAACGAAGTGCCATCGGGGACCCAGGCTTGATCCGTTGTTACAAGGTAACAACTAGCGATCTTTAAAGATTAAGCCCTAGCATTACCGTGAGTACAACCCTGCACATTGCTTTTAAAAATTAAATTTCCTAAATTGATAAAGATCCTTAGTCCATGCTTCGTACGAACTGGATCAAAGGTAGGCCCCCTACGTCACTTTGTTGCCTTGGGGTGACACAAGGGGGTGTCATTCTGCAATGGTATGATAACGTGAGGAGAGGCGTACTGAGACGTAGTTTTACAGTATTCTTTCTACTTGCACTTCGTCGATCAGAATGACATCCTTAGGGGTGGTTATCACCGTTTTAAATTTTAGGAGTACACATGAATAAGCAATGGATCCGATTAGCGGCGCTTGGCGTTGCAGCAGTCACAGTTTTAGCAGGCTGTCATCGCCCACTGAATGGAAAATCTCGCGGAGGCTATGGTCAGGGTGCGCAAACACAAGGTTTCTCTGATGAGGCAAGCTATAGTTCAGTTGCTGTTCATCGAGCATCTGATGGTCGAATTGTTAATCCGCTTAAAGCCCCGACTAGTCAGACTTATTATTTTTCTTTTGATGATAGCCACGTTGAGGGCGATGATTTCACAGCGATTCGTATGCAAGCTCAGTACTTGGCAGCGCATCCAGCCGCAAGAGTTCGTTTGGAAGGCAACACCGATGATGTCGGCAGTCGTGAATACAATATTGCTTTAGGCTGGCGTCGAGACCAAGCAATCGCACGCATTTTGAAGCAATATGGCGCTAGACGTTCTCAGTTAATTATGGTCAGCTATGGTAAAGAAAAGCCAGCGCAAGCTGGTATGAGTCAACGAGTTCGACTACTCAATCGTCGAGTTCACCTGGTCTACGAGGCATACTAAGATGGCAAAGCACAAGGATTTTCAGTGGGTGAAATGGCTGCTGGCTGGTTCATTGGCCCTTTGGTCAACAGCAGGCATGGCCTGGTCTTTTGGGAGCGCTCCACAAGCACCTGTTGAAGAAGCGCAAGCCGATGATAGCGGCACGACTCTTGAGACTAGCGAAGAGGCCCAACCAGAAGTGTCTCAGCCAGAAGCAGATGCTTCTGATCAACAAGAAGAGAAGCCCAGCTACACAACGGAAAGAGCTACCTGGGAAGATTCAGCTGAAGAATCGCGGGGAGAGAGAGGGCCAGCGATTCATCAAGAGGCTTCTGCTGATCAAGACAGCGACGCTTCATCAAATGTGGAGCAGTTGTCTCGTCAGGTAAATAATATTGTTAATATGAATTTGCCGGGTCGAATCGATGAGCTTCAACAGGCTGTGGCTCGTTTGCGCGGTCAACTACAAGTACAGCAGCATCAAGTTCAGCAATTAAAGTTGACGTTAAGCGCTCGAGCTAAAGCGCGACCAGTGTTTAAATCAGCGTTAAAAGTAAGTGCCAAGCCAGTAGCGCCTTCTGCAGTGGCAGCTGCTCAGTCTCAAGATACGGCTGCATCTAGCCAGAAAGCGTATTCACAAGCATTCGATGCCTTGATGAAAAAACAGTATAGCGAAGCAAAAACAGCTTTTTTAGATTACGTACAACGCTATCCTAACGGTGCTTATATTAGTAATGCTTACTACTGGTTAGCTGAAATTGCTTTGGTGAAGCGCGATTATGATGCCGCTCAAAAGCGTTTGAATATCGTTATTAAACTGTATCCGACAAGCAGTAAATATCCGGATGCGCGATACAAATTGGCCATGACTCATCTGAAGATGCATCAAACAGCCAAAGCGCGAGAGGAGTTGCAGGCTTTAAGCCATGAATACGCCGGTAAGACAGTGGGGCGTTTGGCTAGTATTGCCCTCGAACAACTCGACTTAGACCAATAGAGAAGGTCGAAATGGTTTCTTTTTCCCTTCTTCTTTGTCGAGACTGTGCTTCCGGTCACTTGCATCAAGTGCGAGTACTCCGACGGGGTAGTGTCTTCCGGTATCGCGATGCGATTCGGTCGACGCTTTTTTGATGATACTTATCACAGTTAAATTTAAGCAGAACCTTAAACATTTGCCGCTCGAGAATTAGCAGCTACCCCCATTTTTGTCATCCGAAGGCAATGTAGTGACGTCGAGGACCCAGGCTTGATTCGTTGTTATAACGTAACAACTAGCGATCTTTAAAGATTCAGCCCTAAAATAAAATAGCCCTAGCCTCTTGTCATCCCCAGAAATGCAATGACGTCGGGGACCCAGGCTTGATTCGTTGTTATAACGTAACAACTAGCGATCTTTAAAGATTCAGCCCTAAAATAAAATAGCCCCAGCCACTTGTCATCCCCAGAAATGAAATGACGTCGGGGACCCAGGCTTTATCCGTTGTTACAACGTAACAACTAGTGATCTTTCAAAATTTAGTCCTAACTTTACCGTGAGCCGAGTTCTGCAGATTGCTTTTAAAGATATGAATTCATATAGATCCTTACTCCATGCTTCGCACGAACTGGATCGAAGCTAGGCCCCCGACGGCACTTCGTTTCTGGGGGTGACACGTGAGGAGTCACGTTATTGCTTTCGGGTGACACATAGAAGACATGGAGTTGCTTCTTCCCCTAAGCTCAGGTAAAGTTGTTTCTTTTTAGAACAAGGCTGGACTGGTGGATCGAGAGAATAGCTGCCGCATCACGGAGATTTTTTACTCCCTACAAGGCGAGTCATCCAGCATGGGTTGGCCGACGGTGTTTGTTCGCCTCACCGGCTGTCCTCTGCGTTGTGGGTATTGTGATACAGCTTATGCTTTTCATGGGGGCGAACGTCAGTCGCATGAGGCTATTTTACAAGAAGTCTCACACTATAATGTCAAACACATTTGCGTGACCGGTGGAGAGCCATTGGCGCAACCCTCTGTGTTGCCTTTGTTGACCATGCTCTGTGATCGTTATTCAGAGGTATCGATAGAAACCAGCGGATCTTGTGATATTGCACCGGTCGATCCACGCGTTCGAATGGTCATGGATTTAAAAACGCCAGGCTCTTTGCAAGAGCATTTTAATCGTTACGAAAATATTCCGCTTTTAAAATCGACGGACGAAGTAAAATTTGTAGTGACTGACCGTGCCGATTACGATTGGGCAAAAGACATTATTAAAAAGCATGCCTTGATTGATTGCGTGAATGTGTTGTTTTCACCGAGCCATGGCGAGGTATCGTCAAAAGATTTATCGGAATGGATTTTGAAAGATCAGCTGTTGGTTAGGTGCCAAGCTCAATTACATAAAATAGTGTGGGATCAACGCTAAAAAAGCCCCAGCCACTTGTCATCCCCAGGAACTTTCGTGACGTCGGGGACCTAGGCTTGATTCTGTTCGCATGAAATGCGGACTAAGGATCTGTCTAGATTAATAAAACTCTCTTCAAAATGCTCATGTACTCCCATGTACACTCCGCTTTTTCATCGATTTTTTGTCTAACCTTGTCTCAAAGCTGGAAATTTTGTGAGGCCCCATTTTCGGCCAAAATAAAATAGCCTTAACCATTTGTCATCCCCAGGAACTTTCGTGACGTCGGGGACCTAGGCTTGATCCGTTGTTACGAAGTAGCAACTAGTGATCTTTCAAGATTTGATTCTAAAATAGCCCTAACCTCTTGTCATCCCCAGAAACCTCGAACTTCCTGCGTATACACTTTAACGTTAGGGTCCGTCAGGAGTATCTAAATTTTCAGTAGCTGGAGTTTGTTTTTTTTCTTTAGGTGCAGAGCCTGCTTCTGTAGATGTAGAGCCTTCTTTTGTAGGCTCAGCATGACCTTTTGCTAATAAATTTTTAACGCTTTTCCGATTGGGGTCTGTTTTAAACGCTTTTACGAGAAGAGGGGCGACAATAGCTGTTGTTACAACCAAGACGGCTAAGATAGCAAGCCCAATGCCAATAGGAGTGAGTAAAGCAGGAGCAGCAAGAGCTAAAATAAATGGAACTGCAATTGCTAGTGTAAGGCCTGTGCCAGTAGCAGCGGCTGCGCCATAGAGCCATTTGTTGTGAGTGCGTTCTTGTTTTTCAAAAGCTTGTTTTTTCTCGTGCAAGTTACTTTGGATGCGAGGTTTAAAAGCCCTTTGAAGGGTGGTTGCGGCGCTGGTTTTTTCTTGTTTTTGAAGTCGCTTCTCTTCTATGGCGACACCCGCCTGGTAGGTCTGAGCCATGTCATTAAGGAGAACATCAGTGCGGTGCGAAGAATTTTTTTTAATGTCAATGTTTCGAGGGCTGGCATAGCTGGTAATGCTGTTTGTGATTGCCTCTTTTAAAAACTGCTTATCATCAGCAGGTGTCTCGTTGGATAGTAGCACTTTTCTCATTTCTTTTGAAAAAGCAGGCATACCACCTTGAATGGCTGCCTCAAACAGGTCAGCAGAAATAGCATAGCAGTTTTCAATTCCTTGACTACCCTGTTTGCTATGTTTTTCATGATAGTCACCAAGAATAGAAAGCAGCAGGGTGCAGTCGTGTTTGTTGATGACTAAGGTTGCTTTACTAGTGTCTATTCTGACTAAATCCGTTAGTATTTTTTTGAAATTAGTAGAGGGATCGTTCTCGCTTGTGAGGGAGATTGCCTGTTCGAATTTGTTGGCAGAACCATCAAACACTTGGCGTGCAGCAGCTGGAGTTGCTCTTGATAAAGCATCGATATATCCGTCAGGAGTATCTAGACCTTGGTTTGTTAGAGTGACAGGAGTGCTACAGCCTTTGATGTAGCTAGAGATAGAGGTAATTTTACCATTGGCGACTGTCCATTCGGTCCTATAGCCTAGATCATCGACGGCTTTTTTCGTTGACTTACTTCGTTCAAAAATGGTGGCTGGATCAGGAGTGTTTACATCGTTTATTCGCTTAAAAAGATCAGGGTGTGAGTTGGCTGCCTGAGCAAAAGCCAAATCAGCTAAGCCTTTCGTTGCCAAGAGAAAATGAGCCTGATTGTAGTTGGTGACACCTTTTCTCGGGTCATCAAGGGTAGAGAGTTCGGGTTTTTCAGCCCCACCTGTTTTTGTTTCAGCAGCAGGTTCTTTAGTTTCTTCCCTTTCCTCCGTAGAGCCTTTTTCTTCTTTGAGCCCATAAGTTTCTTCAGAATCGTTGACGCTTAAGGGGTCTATAGCATAATGCATTTCTTGCATAAAGCCTTCTCGAGCTCGAGCAGAAAATTCTGCTTCTTCTTCGCTTGCTTTACCGCCAGGGCTAGAGTATTGAACAGAGCCGGTGCTTGAGTCGATTGAAATGCTGTATTTCTCTAAGGTGGCATTGGTAAAATGCTCGTCTACGCCATGCTCTTTGGCCTCCACGATAACACGTAGGAGAGCTTGGTTCTCCATGTGTTGTGTGACATGAGCTTGGTGCTTGGTTTCTTTTGCGAGAAGTGTGTGGTGAATCTCTGTGACAAAATCAAGGACTCCTTTCGCATGCTTTCTAAGATCCTTTGTTTTTGTCAGTTCAATTGTTTTTTCGCCTTTCTCGCCTTTTCCTTCTTGAGCAGGAATGCCATGTTCTTTGAGTTTGCCAAGGATGGAATCAAGGTCTATGCCTTTGAGCTCAGCAGCCCTCATGGCACCTAGAGCAAAAGAGGTGACTAAGTCGTCTTTGTCTCGCCCACTGATAGAGACGCCCTGATATGTTTTGTTTAAGAGTAGTTTTTTTGTCTCTGCTAAAAACGCTTTAAGTCCACCGTTAGCAGCAACATCAAAAAGGCAGATTCGCAAAGCCTCTTGGCTAGCAAGGTTAGAACCGCTTGTAATACCAAGTGTGTGGGCAATCACACTCATGTAGTGTCCATTGATGGAAAGGGAGGCTTTCCCTAGGCGCGGGCAATCTTTGATTAAGGTTTTTTTGGCATCTACTAGGTCTGTGGAGTCATTGGGCGTTGCTACAAGTCTAAAGCCTTCAAACGTAGAGCTAAGAGGAGAGTCGAATACATTCCCTCCTTGAGGGTTGACTGCTCGTTCTAATTCATGCCCTGTTTTGTTTTTTATGTCATCGTAGTGAAGGGCCGCTCGGACCTTGCTGTCTGCTGGGAGGCTCTCTGATAGATTACCTAAAAATGTTTTAAAAGCGACTCCACTTTTCGCTTGCTTAGGATCAGGAAGAAAAGGAGCTTGAATGGTTGTGCCATTTTTTAGAGTGGCTTTACCGCTCATATTAGAAGTGCGACCCCTTTCTAAAATGAGTGATGTTGAGCTGCTTATTTGCTTTTCGAATGCTTCTTTTTCCTGCATGAACTTTTCAAGCGACTCCTGGGGCAGCGGGGTGGTTGCCGCTGCCATGATGCTTTTGGTTAGAGCTGAGGGATAAAGGAAGAGACCTTGAACGTAGCCGCTTATACCCCGATTAGGGTCATTCATAATGGCATCAATGGCTTCTTTCTGTTCAGGTGATGCTTGGTCTTCTCTGCGGGACATAATGGCTCCTATTACTTATCTTCTCATTATAATGCATTGCCAGGCTAACTGCAAAATTAATGAACACAAAAAAGACTTTGTATTCAAAGAGTAAGGAGAGACTTCCCTTCTGTTATCGCTAAGGGAGTTGTTTTTGAGAGAGCAAGTCGTGATAAGAGCTTTTTCGAAGGTTCGTTTTTAATGGCTTTGGCGGCGCAAAACCCAGCTAAAAGGGCTGTTATTAGCATCAGGCAGGCCAAAGCAGAGTAGAGAGCACCTGCAGAGATGTTTGGGATGGCGCTTAGCAAGGTGGGAATAACAATGCAAGTCAATGTTGTACCTAGCGCCAAAGAGAATACTGAGCCAATCAGCCACAGCTTTTGTCTTTGGTATCTACTTGGAACTTCTACCATTTTGTGAATATCCAAGACAAAATCGAGAGTGGCTTGGGTGCTTAGAGGTCTTAGGTTTTTGAACAGGGCTTTGGCGGTAACGGCGAAGGTGTTTTGGTAGCTTTTTCTTCTGTCTTCTCCTTTTACAGGGCTGCCTTCTTCAAAGTGGATATGATGGTTGGTGAGAGCTTCCTCTAGCATCGGCTGCTTAACCCCGATCGATCGAGCAGCTTTAATGGCTCCTTGTAAGCAGCAAGTTTTAAGTTGATCTCTGCTTTTATCATTAATAAGTAGCCCGTGGTAGTAAGCTTCCCCGTTTGTGTTCAGGATTTTTTTTACTTCAGCTAAAAAGCCTTTGATACCTCGTTGAATACTGATATCAAATAAGAGTATTCGTAATGCTGCTTCTGCTGGTTTTGGTTGATCCCAGCCAATGATGGCTGCGAGCACATTAAAGAAATGATGATTCAAATACAAAGTATGTTGAGCGGGAAATCGCTTTAAATCACCGAATAAAATGCTTTTTTGCTCTGATGGATCACCAAAAACATTTGTTGTGTTGACGACATTGAATAGTATTGTTATGAGCTCAGTGACTTTGATGTAAGGTTTGAGGGAGGCAAAAGAAACCAGTTTTTTTATTCGGCAAATAATGTTTTGAAGGCTTTCTTTGGAAGAGTTTCCGCGTGCTTGAACAACAAGAGGCTCTTTTAAGTCATGAACATAACTAATGATGTTTGAAATGCGGCCTTTCCTAGCGCTTATGTAGGTTGAGCAACACCAAGAATCTAGCTTTTTACTCAGTCTGTTGTTTTCATTGAAAGCGTCTGTTCTAAGGTTGTTGGGGTCTGATAAGTACTGGCCTTCCCACATTTTAAGCAAAGGTTCTACTGCAGAAATAGCTAAAAATAATTGCCCCTGGGCATAGTTTCCGAACCCTCTTTTGGGGTCGTTAAGTATGTGAGCAATGACGTCTTGCTGAGCTTGTCTTGGCATTAAAGTATCTTCTTGAGTAAGCTTATAAAGCATGGATGTTACCTTGCATTAGATCGCAGGGCTACTGCTATTGAACGTTTGCACAAAATGCTCGCAACCTTGGATGATGTTCGTAGCCTGTTTGGCCAGAGGAGTTTTTGCAAAGGTATTGATGTGTCCGTTCTTAGCGACTACAGCTGGCCAAATGGTGAGCAGCGCTATCACGCAAGAGGCAGCCAAGAGAATGCCAAAAGTTAAAGGATCTTGCCCGCTTATTAAGAAAAAGGCGCCAGAAGCAGCGCCACCTACGCCAACAAGTGCGCAAAGCACAGCGCCAACAATAGCCCCGCAACGTTTTTTTTCTCGACCTTCAAAGCTCTTAAATGATTTGTTAAAGTCGATTAGCTCTTTAATGGGCGTAGCAAGTTCAGGAGTGTCTGGTTTTGCTTTTTCTGTATTTGGAGGGTTAGCGTAGGAAGCTGGTAGCCTCTCGACATAAGGTTTCGCGTTATTAATAACCACCTGAACCAAGGGGTTAATGTGCTCTTTCACAAATGCCCGATACTCGTTGATCCTTTTTAAAATGATACCGTCATCAGATAGAGGTTCGGATGATTTGTCTTGCTCTAAAGTGCTCAGTGTTACAAATTGCTCCCGCAGTGCTCCCGCGCCGGAGTTTTTGTTTGATCCAATGACTTCATCGAAGTCGGTTAAAAGTTTTTTTTCTGAGGAAGGAATAAACTCTCGGATGACGGCTGCTTGAGCTAGTGTTAGAGTAGTAAGCTTTTTAATAGTGCGAAACTTTGTTGTGCTAAACTCTTTATCTGTCAAGCTCCTTTTCCGAGGAGTAGCTAATGCTGGTAGCTCGGCGGAGCTCTTTTTTCGACTGATTCTGCTTAGACGTTTGGATTCTATTTGAGTGGTATCAATAGTCTGACTTAGCCGAGAAGAGAGGGTGGTGTTGTTTTGTGAATTTGCATGGTCTTGCCATTTTTGCATGGTTTCCAGATACGATGCTCCGTAGCACAGTGCATTCACGATAGCATCAACATCAGAGCAGATGCCTGTTTCTGCCATTTGCTTTGTGCGAGCGTCTGCCCACGACCGACAAGCCTCGTAATCAATGCCAAGCAAAGGCCTGTGATTTTCTCTATCGAATAGTTCACTGATCACATAGGCTAGGCGTAACCTTTCCCAATCGCGAGGGTCTTTATTAGCAAACTCTTTATAGAAAGTCTTTTTTAATCGATAGGAACTTGGGCCTAAGTCAATGACGCGAAGATCACCTTTCTCGTTTGCCATCAAATTATCTGGTTTGGTATCCCAGACTGTTAACTTTGCCGCTTGAGATAATGCGTAAGAGGATAGTAAATTCACAACTAGATTTATTGTTGCCTCAGGAGAAAGTAAAAAGTTCACTTGTCTTTTTTTGAGGATATCTAAGAAAGTAAAGGCAGCGTTACTGTTTTCACTTTTTTGATTTAGATTGGGCAAGGTGGAAAGAACGCACTGTCGGTTTTTTTTTTGCGTTGATTCAGATATCGCCTTAAACAAGGCCGGTAGGGCGGAAACCATGGACTCTGGGTTTGTTTCATGAGGTGTTTTTAGAGCTTGAAAGATGCTGGAAAGTGTATCCTTTTTTTGGGCCTCATTAAGAATTGACTCAAGTGCAAGACGGAACCTAGCTGCCAAGACAGTGTCAACGGTTTCAAAGCCCCCATTTTCTTGGTGACATAAATTGGGCTGGATGGCAATGATGGGATTTCGTTCACTCATTATGGGTGCTTCAATAACAATATTTTTAATTTTATTTGCTAGTTCTGCGTTGCTTGCTTCATCAAGGACCGAAGGAAGCTCCCTGAGGACTTGTGTCATTACCTCTGGTTCTAGATAATGTTCAAAAGAAAAGTTTTCGCCTAATCGAGCGAAGTTATCCATTCGTTCAGGTAGTATGTCTTCAACCTCTTTAGGAACGATGCAGGTATTATAGATTAGTAAGGCATAGCGTGAGTCATCCGAAAGAATAACGCCTTTTTCTATCCCAGATCTTGGCTCTTTATCGCTTTTCAAAAGGGTACGTACAATGTCTAAAAATTCTTTTGCAGTTAGGCCTGATAATTTGAGTTCTGGCGGTTTTGATGATTCGGTGCCTGGCATGGGTCATTCCCTGTGATTGCAATCAGGTTTTTAGTTTATCATGGTGCTTTGAAAGTAAGACCTGTCGGGTTGCCTTAACTCTTTATGTTTCAGAGTGTTTATAGTAAGCAGGGTGGTTGGGTTTCACAGCAACAAAATCGCCATGCGCCGTGGCGCAAAGTGTGTCGCCAGCATAGAGAGAGGCCTCTATGTGTGCGCATCGTTTCGAATCATTTATGGTGACGCAGTGAGCCACTAAGCGTAAGGCTTGATCCATTGGAGTTGGTTTTTTGAGTGCGATTGTATAAGTGGCAGTGACGGTGCATGGAGGGGTGCTTTCACCGTTTGCTTGCATCAAAGCCCAGGCCGCTGTCCAGTTGCAATGACAGTCCAGGATAGAGCCGATAATGCCACCATTTAATACATCAGGAAAAGCATGGTGATGTGCTTCAGGTTTCCAAAGCGCGACCACAGAATCACCCTCAACGATGCTTTTAAGATGCAAGCCATGAGGGTTTTTTGGTCCGCAGCCAAAACATTCGCTTTCTGGGGTAAATTGTTCTTGTAAACTTTGGGTCATGGGGCTTCTCCTGTCAGACTTGTCACCCCCAGAAACGCAGTGACGTTGGGGGTCTAGTTTTAATCCTGTTCGCATACAATGCAAACTAAGGATCTTTCTAAATTAAGCAGCAAACACCTTCAAAAATCAACTTGTAGAATGACACTCATATTGCTAAAAGCAGTGTAGAGAGCTAAACTTACAGCAGAGTTAGGGTTTAATTATAAAGATGTCTAGTTTTGCGTTGCAAAACGAAATCGTAACTGGCTCCCCGACGTCACGAAAGTTCCTGGGGATGACACGGAGCAGGAGAGGCACATGATTCTATCCATTTTTATTTTTGTATGCGCAGTTGCTTTGCTTGCTTGGGCTGCGGATCGTTTTGTCGTGTCATCGATTGCCATGGCCAGGCGTTGGCATTGGCCTCCTGTGGTGATTGGTGTGGTCTTAGTGGGTTTCGGTACTTCTTTTCCTGAGCTTCTTGTCTCCTTATCTGCTAGCTGGCAAGGTCAAGCCACGATTGCTGTTGCTAATGTAGTGGGTTCCAATATTGCTAATATGGCTTTAATTGGTGGCTGCGTTTGCTTGTGCTTTTCGCTGGTGGTCTCTAAGCGAGTGTGGTGCCATGATTTACCTGTTTTTTTAGGTCTCAGTGCATTTGCTGGTTTAGTATTATGGTTGTTTGGTTTGAGCGTTATCACAGGGTGTGTGTTATTGCTCTTGCTTTGCATTGTTTTATGGGATGCGCTTCGCTCTGGGGAGAGGTCAGAACCTTTGCCTGACGATAGTCATCCTCCCATAAAGAAAACCATTTTTTGGTGGGTGCTTTCTTTGGTGCTTTTGTTTATTAGCGCAGAAGTGTTGGTGCGCACAGCTGTGAGCGTGGCTCATCAATGGGGTTGGAGTGATTGGCTGATTGGTGTGACAGTAGTGACGTTAGGCACCTCGTTGCCAGAGCTTGCAACCACCATCATGAGTGCGCGGCGTGGTCACGATGATGTGGCGCTTGGGCATTTGTTGGGGTCAAATTTATTCAACACGACTGCCGTTTTAGCGATGCCTGCTTTTTTTGCGCATAAACACGTATCGTTAACGACATTGCCGCGTGATTGGCTGATCATGATGGCTATGGGGCTTTTGTTTGGTTTTCTTTTTTTCTTGGTTCGAAAAAAGCCGCGCTGCCCTCGTTGGGTTGGCGCGATATTGTTGATTGTTTATGCTGCTTATATGTGGGTTGTGGTGTCTTAAATTGACTTTGTCATCCCCAGGAATGTAATGACGTCGGGGACCCAGGCTTCGATCCGTTGTTACGAAGTAACAACTAGCGATCTTTAAAAATCCAGCCCCAACATTATTGTGAGCTCAAATCTGCAGGCTGCTTTTAGAAAAAAATCAAATACTCATTAAATCCAATACTTAATGTACAAAACAAATTTTCCCAACAAGCGTTTATACCAACGCCTTTGTTTTTCCCAAGCGCTGAGAGTGATTTCGCGGGCTTGTTTTAAGTCATTTTGAAAGAGTTCGATAAGGCATCGCTTGCTTTCTTCTTGACGAAGATTGATATCGACCTCTAAATCATGTTTAACACTTCGGTAATTTAAATTGCTAGAACCCACAAGCATCCAGTCGTCAAGGATCAATGACTTTGCATGCAACATGCTGGGTAGGTATTCAAAAATACGTACACCGGATCGGATTAAGCTGGTATAGAAGGTTCGGCTTGCCCAAGGCATCACAAACACATCTGATTTTCGAGGTAATAAAATACGAACATCACAACCACGTTTGGCTGCGTCGCGAAGGCGTTTTAATAAGTAATTGTCTGGTAAGAAATAAGCATTAGTGATCCAGAGTCGATTTTCACAGTGGCTGATTTTTCGCAGCAAATGTTTGTACATGATTCGACGACGTTGACGTGTGTGGTTTAGCCTGAAAAAAGGCTCTTTTCGGCGTATTTGTTTGAATAATTCTCGCAGACGCTCTCGAATGGTTTGGTATTCCCAGGCGCTTTCAAAAGCTAAATTGATGTCTTTGCAGTCAGCACCTTGAATGCGTACAGAGGTATCGCGCCAATTGCTGCCGCCGTCAGAAGAAGGCAGGTGAACTTGTCGAATGTTGAAGCTGCCAACATACACGATATGTTGATCGATGATGCATACTTTACGATGATTTCTGGAGTTGGACTTGAGTAGTAAGACTAAACCTTTGAGTATCCAAGGGTGGCGAATTGTGGAGCGTGCCCAGTTTCGTAGTTGCCAAGGCAGGGGGTGAAAGACTTTGGTTTCGATGCCAGCTTTTTCAAGGGTACGAGCGTATTGGCTGCTCCAAAGAGGGGAGCCTACGCCATCGACTAGTACGCGGGTAGTGACTCCTCTACTGGCTGCGTCAAGCAGTGCGTTAGCAATGCGGTCGCCGATGATATCTTTGTCGAAACCGTAACTTCCAAGATCGATGGAGTGTTGAGCTTGGTTGATATCGTTGATCAAGGCGCTAAAATGTTGGCCTCCTTCAGAGAAGATGGTTTCGCTGGCTATGATGGCATCATGTGTTGGAGTGATCATCGTCAACCTCATGAATTTTCAGGCGATTGGCCTTGGCAAATGCTAGCACGGTATGGTATAGGTCAGGGTTTGAAGTCCGAAGCGCTTCATCTAGAATAACGCACTTTCTTCCATCCTTGTATGTGGGTTGCAGCATGGGCGAGTAAACCAATCGACGGTGATGCGTTCGTCCAGCTTTTCCGCTCATGCGCTCAGCCCAATCACTTGGGCGGAAAGTCTCACCGCTTTCGGTGACGCCCTCGATGATAATTTTCTTATGTGTGGTCATGGTACCGTCTTAACAGCATGGGGATCTGTGTTATAGTGTTGCCAGATAGTATAGTAATTTTCTGTCAACAACCAGAGGCTAAATCAGATGGTAAATCAGTCACAAGGCAAGATTCGCTCTCATGGTATCTACTTACTTCCCAACCTCTTGACCTTAGCCGGTTTTTTCGCAGCTTTTTATGCTGTGGTCGCGGCCATGCATGGTCGTTATGAGCAAGCAGCGATTGCTATTTTAGTTGCTATGGTGATGGATGGGCTCGATGGCTCTGTTGCTCGTATGATTCACGCCTCTTCTGAGTTTGGTAAACAATTAGACAGTTTGGCAGATATAGTGTCTTTTGGCTTGGCCCCTGCCATGGTCCTTTATAGTTGGTCGCTTCAGCATGCAGGAAAAATAGGCTGGTTAACTGCCTTTCTTTATGCCGCTTGTTCTGCTTTGCGTTTGGCCCGTTTTAATGCGCAACCAGCAATGCGTCATTTCCAAGGTTTATCCACAACCATGGCAGCTGCTTTTATTGCCACCGGTGTTTGGGCTTTATCTTCTTTTCCAAATTGGGGGGCGCAGCATACATTTTGGATAATGGGAGCTACCGTACTGTTAAGCTTGCTGAAAGTGAGTAGTATTCGTTACGAGAGTCTGAAGGGTTTGGATTTGAGTGGTAAAGTACCTTTCATGGCCATTTTTGCTCTTGTCTTGGTGTTAGTTCTTGTTGCTTTAGATCCGCAGCATGTGTTGTTTGGTATGGTTACCCTCTATGTGCTGTCTGGCCCCGTGATGGCTGTGGTTCGCTTGGTTGGTTATCGTCGTAAGAAGAAAGCTAAAGTTGATTTGAGAGTTGTGAAGTTGAAGAAAAGTTAGGGCTATTTTTTATTTCCCCTACGTTGCCTGTGCCGGCGAAAGCCGATGTCAGCTTCGCTGAAACGAAATTATAAAGATGGGTCCTCGACGTCACTATGTTCCTGAGGATGGCAAAAGGCTGGGGCTATTTTATTTTTGGCTGTGACACAGGTGTTTGATTGCTGAGTATCGCAGCGCAAGGTTGTTCTATTAGGTAAATCGTTCATTAAGAATGAAAAAGTAATTTTTCAAAGTGAGCAGTGACTCACTTATGGTGTCCCCAAGGGGATTCGAACCCCTGTTGCCGCCGTGAAAGGGCAGTGTCCTAGGCCTCTAGACGATGGGGACCTGTTGGACTACTCGAGTGCAAGCTTTTGCTAGTCTGGTGGAGCTAGGCGGGATCGAACCGCCGACCTCTTACATGCCATGCAAGCGCTCTCCCAGCTGAGCTATAGCCCCGAGTGAGAAAGCCATTCTATGTGTGGGACAATTAACTGTCAAGCCCTTTTTCGGAAGAAGGATCGTAACATTTAGAGCGCCCCTTATATTGCATACTCACGAGCCATTAGATAGAATACTTGTGATGAGTTTATTTTGGAGAGGAAATTATGAGCAAAAACAATCCGACTCAAGGCAAAATGGTAACGTCATTCGATTCTGCTGGTTTGAATCCTGAGGCTGTTAGAGCCATTCAGCAGACTTTAGAAAAGCAACAAAATCTCCATGCGCAATATAAGCCAGGTTTTGACTTGATTGAGCAAGAAAAAGAGGGCAATCCCTCTAAGTATGCTGATATCCAGCAACCCGTGGCGGTTTCATTGTCGGTTTGTCCAAACATGCATATCAGCACGGTTTCTTATAAAATTGCCAAAACAGCTGATTGGGCGTCATCAGAAAAAAGGCGCATATACAGCATTTTCCCATCATCTTTGAACAAGGAAGAGAAACGTTCGGCTAAAGGAAGGCTGTTTGGTTTGATGTCTCAGACTCACGAGCAGAGAATGGATGATTTGCTCGAGGCTTGGGTGTTTAATAAGGAAGAAGCGCAAGAGACGCATCGCATGTTTAGGGTTTTATGGTCAGGAATTCAAGATCGAGTATCAACTGATAATAGCGGTGAAAAAGAGCTTTACAAAAAGGCAGATGCTTTTGTTGTTCAGCTCGATAATCAATGGCGCTTTGTTTCCAAAAAAGAGCTGGTAGAATATAAAAAATTGTTCGATACACTAGAAACTGTTATAAAAAACAGACAGAAAGCAGGCCCCAACGCGAGGCATGGTTTTCTGGTTGCTGCCACAGTTTTGGGCGTAGGCCTTCCTTTTGGTGGCTTTATTATTGGTTGCTATATAAGCATGATTCTCAATGCGTCTCGTGACCTTTTCGACAAGGTGCTTACAAATCCTGCTTGCTATGGAACAGTAGCTGCTCTAGTGGGTATTGCTCTGATTCTGGTGATTGTCGGAAATGTTATGGCTTGCCAGAAAAAAGTAAAAGCGCCCCAACGCTATCCGTTTCCAGATAATGTGCGGGCATGGTGTAAAGAACAATCTGATAAGGATGTGCTTGTTGGTACACGAATATCTGGTCCCACGATTCTTACTGAAGCTCCAGCCCTTATTTTAGTTTAGGCTTTAATAGCCACCATGCTTATTTCTACCCGCGCTTGCTTTGGTAAGCCTGCTACTGCAATGGTGGCTCGAGCGGGATGGTGATTACCAAAAAAATACGCATAAGCAGTATTCACCTCATCAAAAAAACACATGTCTGTTAAGTAGATAGTGGTGTTAATCACATTTGTTTTTTTGCATTCAGCCGCCTCTAGAACAGCTAAACTGTTGGCTAAAGCTTGTTTTGTCTCAAGCTTTAAAGAGTCTTGGCAAAGCAGCCCTGTATTTGGGTTTAAGCCAATTTGGCCAGATAAAAAAACCACATTATCGTGGATCATACCCTGGCTGTAGGCGCCAATCGGGGTGGGGGCTTTGGGTGTGCTAATAGGTTTGGGCATGGTGTGTTTCCTCTTGGGTCCATTGGACTATCCATGTTATGACACATACTGGGTAACGCCTAGGATTTGATGTATACTCCTACGCCACCATATATACTTTGGGAGATCCTGTGAGTCACGCCTTTGAGCGCCTTAAAAAGCGCAGCCCTCAAAAACGCGCTATCAACCCTTATGTGCATGCATCCGGTTATCGTTTTGTGACTATTGCCGAAGAGTTGTTGGTCGATTATCGCCAACGCCTTTTAGCCAAGGCTAAGTCTTTGTCTTTGAGGGGTTCTTTGTTGTTAGGCACAGAAGGTTTGAACATGTATGTGTCGGGAACAGACGACGCGGTGGAAGCTTTCCAGGCCTATCTAGATACCTATCCCTGTTTTCATGAGTTTTCGCTTAAATGGAGCTATTGTAAAGAGCAGCCTTACAACCGAATGTTGGTTCGTATTAAAAATGAAATCGTGACTATGGGTTGTGATGGCGTGTGTCCTCAGAATTCATCAGCACCGTATGTGACGCCAGAGCAATTGAAAGCCATGCTTGATAACAAAGAAGAGTTTATCTTGCTCGACGCTCGAAACGACTACGAAGTGGCTTTGGGTACCTTCGATGGGGCGGAAGTATTTGAGATGGCCTCTTTTCGTGAATTCCCCGATAAAATTCAAGAGAAAAAGCAGGACTGGGTAGGTAAAAAAATCGTGACCTTCTGCACAGGTGGAATCCGTTGTGAAAAAGCAGGGCCTTACTTGCTAGCGCAAGGTTTTGAGGATGTGTATCAACTAGAGGGCGGTATTTTAAAATACTTTGAGCATTGTGGTTCTGCGCATTATCATGGTGAGTGCTTTGTGTTTGATAAGCGAGTAGCTGTAGATACAGACCTTAAAGAGACAGAAACCATTCAATGTTACGCTTGTCGCATGCCTTTAACAAAAGAGATGCAGGTTGCTGATTTAAGTTCTATGACTTGTCCGCATTGCGGCGGCTTGCCTTTACTTGGTAAGCGAGTGTCTGAGGGTGCTGGGCTTGCAGTAGCTGGTTAGCTACCCTCTATTTGTCACCCGAAGACAGCAACGTGACGTCGGGGGCCTAGGCTTGATCCGTTGTTACAAGGTAACAACTAGGGTCTTTCTCTCTTCTGCGTGTCACCCCAAGGCAACGAAGTGACGTCGGGGGCCTAGGCTTGATCCGTTGTTACAAGGTAACAACTAAGGTCTTTCTCTCTTCTGCGTGTCACCCCCAGGAACTTTCGTGACGTCGGGGGCCTAGGCTTGATCCGTTGTTACAAGGTAACAACTAGGGTCTTTCAATATTGAGCCCTAACATTAATCTCAGCAGCCAAAGCCATTCTTTCTTTGCATCGATCTTGGCTTAATGCAAAGCCTATGAGTTCGTCGTTCTCATTAAAGCAGCGTGCACGCATGCCTTGTTCGTTGTCATCAATGTCCCAGCGGCCTTGCGTTTTAGGCGGCACGCAAGCAATCGGGTAGAGTGGTGTTTTGACGGTAATCGGCATGGTAGCATAAGCAAGAGGTTTGGCGTCTTCGTGTTGTGTGATGTGTTGAGCAAGCAGTCGAGCTTGTAACAGAAGAGGCGCAATGTAAGCCCGCACTTCGTTGTTAAATTCAATGACATCGCCAACGGCATAGACATCAGGAGCTGATGTTTGAAGAGAGGTATCGACTAAAACACCTTTGTTCGTGTTAATGCCTGCTTGTTTTGCTAAGTGTAGGCGAGGGCGAATACCAATTGCAGCTAAGCATAGGTCAGCGTCAAGCTTATCTCCTTTGTTACATGATAAACTCATGCAATCAGGCTTGGCAGTTACTTCTGTGACTAAGGTGTTTGAAATAAAGCGAATACCAGCGCCTTCTAGTTTTTTTTGCAAAGCGTCACCCATTTCTTTTGGAATGAGTTGTTGCAGAGGGTAATCATCAGCACTGATAATGGTCACTTTTTTTCCGCCAGTGCAGCAGTCGTTTGCAAACTCACAACCAATCAAGCCGCTACCAATAATGGCTAATTGATTTTTGTTGGCGATGGCTTGGTAAAAGTCATCGTATTGCATGAGATTATTAACACGCCAGAGTTGGTTGGTATCGCCGGCAATGTTTGGCTCGATAAGTTCAGCGCCGTTGGCAAGAATCAGCTTGCTATAGCGGATGGTATCACTCTCAGTTGTCACCGTATGTGCTTGCGTATCGATTTTTGTAACAGAGCAGTGTGTGTGAATGGTCGCGTTGAGTTGAGTTCGCATTTTGTTGACGTCAGACACAGCAAGGCATTGAGGGGTTTTGTTTTTATGAAAGACGTTTGAGAGTAAGGGTTTTGAATAAAAAGCCCCATCGTCTTCGGTTATCATCACTAAAGGGGTGGTTGTATCTATTTGTCGAAAGGCTTTAGCAAAGGTATAGCCCGCTAGCCCTGTGCCAATGATGATGATCGGTTCCATGAGTGATTCCTATGAGTAGTCGTGAGACTGCACGGCTTCAACTAAAGCGTGCATGTTTTCTATGGGTGTGTGTTTGTCGATGCCGTGCCCTAAATTTGCGATATAGCCTGGTTTTGAAGCGATTTGATCGAGCATGCGGTGTGCGTGTTCGGATACAATCTCGGGCGTGGTTAGTATAACAGCGGGGTCTAAGTTACCTTGCAATGCAACATCAGGACCAACTTGAGCACGGACGTCACGCAGATCAATCATCCAGTCTACGCCAATACCTTGTACGCCAATGTTGGCTAATTTACTGTATGCATGGTGGGCTTGTTTGCTAAAGGCAGTCACAGGAATGTCTGGGTGTTTTTCTTTGAGTGCTTGAGTAATTGTCTTTAAATAGGGTAATGAAAAAGCGTCGTAGCATTCAGGAGATAAGACGCCACCCCAAGAATCAAATAACATAATGGCATTCGCACCGGCTTGAATTTGCATGCAAAGATAATCGATAGTAACGGCAGTGATTTTACGTAAGAGTTCATGCAAAAGTTTAGGCGCGTCGTAAGCCATTTTTTTGATAGTGAAAAAAAGTTTAGAACTACCACCTTCAACTTGATAGCAAGCAACAGTCCAGGGACTGCCGGCAAAGCCGATGAGTGGAATATCAGCTGGCATGGCTGCTCGGGTGGCGCTAATGGCTTTGGCGACGTAACCTAACGTGTCTTCAACATCAGGCGTGATTAATTGTTTGATTCGTTTTTCGGAATTAGCAGGGTCGTCGATGATTGGGCCTTCGCCTGGAGCAAAGCGTACCTTAGTACCCATGGCGTCGGGGATAGTGAGTATGTCACTAAAAATAATGGCTGCATCTAAAGGGAAGCGTCGAAGAGGTTGTAAGGTAGCTTCCATGGCTAATTCAGGGGTTCGACAAAAGGTCATAAAATCAGGAGTTTGGCGACGAAGTTCTAAATATTCAGGGAGATAACGGCCGGCTTGTCGCATCACCCATAAAGGAGGTCGATCAACGGATTGGCAGGCTAAGGCGCGTAAAAAGCGAGAGTCGGAAAGTGTGCTCATGGCTAGAATCCTTGTTTCTGAAAGGCGCTATTGTAGCGGATATTGGGTTTTTTCGGTAGCTGTTTTGAAGAGATTTTATCGATTTAGAAAAATCCTTAGCCCGCATTACATGCGAATAGGATGAAGCCTGGGCCCCCGACGTCACGCTGTTCCTGGGGGTGACAAAAGGTTGAAGGTATTTTATTTTGGCCGAAAATGGGGACTTAAAGTAGTCGTTTGTGTTTTCTAAATGATGGGAGTATGCTGTGATTGATGACGACGACGTCTTGCTGGCCTTTGCCCTCAGGATCTTATCTTTTAGTTGCGAATCATACACTCACATCAGGCTTCGGTATTCATACAGTTAGGTAGACCATTAGCATTGCCATCATCAACTTGCATTCGCAAGAAGGATTAACATAGATAAGTGTGCCTTACGGCATACGGCATTTTCTTTTTTACTAATCTCTGATTGGTGGGTGTTTTTTTTTATCTTTTTTAGTCATGGAAGACCAAACAATGTGAAGGAGTATTGCTATGCCAGTTACAAGTACAAGTACAAGTACAAGTACAAGTACAAGTACAAGTACAAGTTCTTGGGGTGAGTTGCGCTTACAGGACTTGCCTTATCATCGTAATAATGAAACAGAAATGTATAAGGAAGCGCAAGCTAAGTCATTGAACTCTCGCCTCTTTGGGAGATTTAAATCTTGGCACTGGTTGGAAGTTCTTGATCGCATTTGGCATGTGTATGGTTTGGTTGAGAAGAGCTTGAAACATTCGAGTGATTTACCTGTTGATGCATGGCCGGGGTTCTTGAAGGCTGCGAATTTGAATGAGAAAACGATTCCTCAAATACAGTCATCGCCATCTGAGGCCACCCAATTTTTATGGAACTCTTTTGTTTTACACACCAAAAAAGCGGATGAAAATGGTTCAGCTTGCGCTATCCGAGAAGCCTTCGATGAAGTGGTCGATGACGAGTTGAGAGTGGTGTGTCGAAAAAAAGCCAATTATTTATTTGTTGGTTATGTTGCTTCTTTTCTATCTCATTTTAAGTTCTCAGAAAAGGGAGATTTAGATCGCCTTACCCAACTTCTAAAAAAGGAAAAAAAGGTGTTGGATAGGTATCAAGCTAACTTGGAGTCTCTTAAGGGGGAGGGAAAGCTTTATCAATTAGAGGAGGAGCAGAAAAACCCACCTCACTTACCAACGAGACAAAATCTAAAAGCTCATATGAAGGCATTTATTAACTTTCTTTTTTCTTTGTCGCGTTACCCGCAAGCTCATAAAGATGGAAGCCCAAGTTATTATCACAATTGGTCTCAAGAGGCGTTACAGACCGTCAGTGGTTTTTCTTTAGTGCTCTCTTTGTTGTCAGGCTCTCATCCTTATGGAGCTCTTTGCATACAGAATTGGTCAACAGAAACGTCGAACAACTTAAATGATTTGCTTTCTAAAAGTGTGTGTTCAAGTAGCGCAGAAGAAGAAAAGGGAGAAGGAACAAAAGGTGTTGTATCTGATGAACCTGACCTCAGCTCATCTGCGCTTGTCCCTTATGTTCCTGGAGGAAATCCTAAGCTTAAAGCTGAACCTAGGCGACCCCAAGAAAATGAAAGGTCTGAGTTATCGTCAACTGCAACTGCCGAGAACTCAAGAAAAGTGAACTCAGAGCAAGTAACTGACTCGTCCGCTTCTTCATCCGAACTAGTAGACGGTTTACAAGGGGGCCTTAGTCATATTCCTACAAATGACGAAGTGAAGCTTAAAAAGCAAAAAGAATTCTTTACAAATTGGCGTTCCAAAGAAGAAGCGAGCTTTAAAAAATCGCTGCCAGGTTTGATTGTAGCTTGTGTTGTTGGTTTTTGTGTTGGCGTTCTACCAGGAGTTTATTTTCTGATTCAGCTGTGTCATAGAAAAGGGCTGCTAAAGCGGCAGAAGGCATCGTTGGAAAACCCCTGCGGTAAGACATCTGCTTTCAACAACAGCAAGCATTTTTGGCTTTGTCCTTCTGCTAATAGAGCTGAGCAGATTTACTTGGCTGCCAATAACGGCGCTAAAAACTGACCGGTATAAGAGCCTTTTGTTTTAGCGACTGTTTCGGGCGTGCCAGAGACTAAAATATTGCCGCCGCCCGAGCCACCTTCAGGTCCTAAATCAATCACCCAGTCGGCTGTTTTGATCACATCTAAGTTGTGTTCGATGACAACAACTGTGTTACCTTTGTCGCGTAATTTATAGAGAACACCGATGAGTTGTGCGACATCATGGCAATGCAAACCTGTGGTGGGTTCATCAAGAATATACAGCGTTTGCCCGGTATCTCGTTTGGTGAGTTCACGAGCAAGCTTGATACGCTGTGCTTCACCACCAGATAAAGTGGTGGCACTCTGGCCCAAGCGAATATAACTCAAACCAACATCGGTGAGAGTTTCACACTTTCGTCGAATGCTAGGGATGGCATCGAAAAAGCTCAAAGCGTCTTCAACTGTCATGGAAAGCACATCGTGAATGGTCTTTCCTTTGTAGGTGATTTCTAAGGTTTCGCGGTTATAACGTTTGCCTTGGCATTGATCACAGGTGACGTACACATCTGCTAAAAAGTGCATTTCTACTTTAATTAAGCCGTCGCCTTGGCAAGCTTCGCAGCGACCGCCTCGAACATTAAAACTAAAGCGACCAATTTTATAGCCTCGAGTGTTAGCCATGTCGGTTCTACTAAACAGTTCACGAATAGGCGTGAGCATGCCTGTGTAAGTCGCTGGGTTTGAGCGAGGGGTTCGGCCAATCGGGCTTTGATCGATGTTGATGACTTTGTCGATGTGTTCTAAGCCAGTGATGTCATCGCAACTACCAACCAAACCCAAATGATGTTGGCGATGCAAGTGAGAGAGCATCAGAGGATAAAGTGTGTGATTGATGAGGCTTGATTTTCCGGATCCTGAAACGCCAGTGATGCAGGTGAATAAACCAACGGGAATGGAGACATCCACAGCATCGAGGTTGTTACAACTGATACCCTTCAAAGAGAGCTGAGGTTGGCACACATTTTCAATGCGCTTAGGAATAGGAATACTGAGTTCTCCACTCAAATATTTTCCGGTTAGGCTGTTAGTGTTTTTTTCTACAGATTTGGGTGACCCGAAAGCAATGATTTGGCCTCCGTGTTCACCTGCTCCTGGCCCGATATCAATGAGGTGATCAGCAGCTCGAATGGTTTCTTCATCGTGTTCAACAACAATCACTGTGTTGCCTAAATCACGCAAGTGTCTGAGCGTGCTAATGAGTCGTTCGTTATCGCGTTGATGCAAACCAATGGATGGTTCATCAAGAATATACATCACACCCACTAAGCCAGAGCCAATTTGGCTGGCGAGCCTGATGCGTTGCGATTCACCGCCTGATAATGTATCGGCGCTACGATCCAAGCTTAAGTACGTTAAACCAACGTCAACTAAAAATTTTGATCGAGAGGATACTTCCCGTAAAATTTTATCAGCAATGGCCTGTTGAGTTTTAGGGAGTTTTTGTGTGGTAGACCATACGTTTAAATCGGCGATGGTCATGCTGGTCAGTTGCGGCAAGCTTTTGTCGCCAATTAAAACATGGCGAGCGGCTAACGTTAAGCGGGTTCCTTTGCATTCTTCGCAAGGTCTCGTTGATAAGAAAGGAGCGAGATGATCGCGAATGGCTTGCACATCTGTTTCTAGGTAACGTTTTTGCATGGTGGGTAGTACGCCAGAAAAAGTGACCTTCTTGCATCGTGTTCTACCTCGTGCTGTGGGTAGTTCGAATTCAATTTTTTCATTGCCACTGCCATTTAAAATCACCTCTTGAATCTCTTGTTCAAGTTTATTAAAAGGCGTGTTGAGTTTGAATTCATAGTGCTCTGCTAGGCAAGAGAGTTGAGCAAAGTGATAATGGTGATGTGGTTGCCAGCCAATGATCGCGCCTTCATCTAAAGACAAGGAGCTATCGGGAAGCACCTTGCTTGGGTCGATGCGAGTTTGTTTTCCTAGGCCGTCGCAACCCTGGCAAGCTCCTGCTGGATTGTTGAAGGAAAAAGAGCGGGGTTCTAAGCGGGTAATCGAATAGCCGCATTGGGAGCAGCTATGTCGTGATGAAAAAGTAAGAGGTTCTGCCTTGTCATCTTTAAAATCAATGACGCGGAGTAAACCATCACTTTGCGTGAGTGCTGTTTCAATTGAGTCAGCTAAACGTTGCTCGATTTCAGGTTTGATTTTTAGCCGGTCAACCACCAGTTCGATAGTGTGATGCTGTTTAGCATTCAGTGTGATTTCTGTATCGACGTCGTGAATGATGCCATCGATGCGAATACGTTGGTAACCTTGTCTTCGCAAGGAATCAAACAACGTCGCATGAGATCCTTTTTTGTTTTGAACCAAAGGTGCTAAAAGAGCAATGGCTGTGTCTTTAGGTAGCTTCATGATGCGATCAGTGATTTGAGAAATGGTTTGTGCACTGAGGGGTAGATGATGCTTGGGACAATAAGCGATACCGGCACGAGCAAAGAGCAAGCGTAAGTAGTCGTAAATCTCGGTGGCTGTACCAACGGTAGAGCGAGGGTTATGCGATGTTGATTTTTGATCGATGGCGATGGCTGGGGATAAGCCTTCGATGGTATCCACATCGGGTTTTCCCATCATGGATAAGAATTGCCTGGCATAGGCAGACAGGGATTCAACGTAGCGTCGTTGCCCCTCGGCATAAAGCGTATCGAAAGCAAGGGAGGATTTCCCAGAACCAGATAAACCGGTGATCACCACCAAGCAGCTTCTAGGGATGTCGACATCGATGTCTTTGAGGTTGTGGGTGCGGGCTCCGCGGACGCGGATAGTAGAGTCGTCGTGTATGGGCATGATATCTCTCGTGCGTTGGCAAGGGTCTCAAGATCCTATATCATAATCGGCTTGGCTCTAGTTACAAGGTTATATATTAAGCATGAAAAAGAGAAATCCCCATTTTTGGTCAATCTTAGGCGAAAAATCTTTTCAAAATACTCATGCGGAGCAGGTTTACTTGCGAACGTCCTCGCGAAGGCGAGGATCCAGTCAACAGTGTATACTCCGTTTTTTCACCAATTTTTCCTCTAACCTTGTCTCAAGACTGGAAATTTGGTGTACGGCTCAGGCGTTATATGGGGGTTTAAAATGAACTGGCGAGTGGTTTTGGTGATTTCTGGTGTGATGGCTGCCCGAATGTTGGGTCTCTTCATGATTCTGCCTATTTTTTCTACTGAGGCTCAGCACTTGAGTGGCTCTTCTGTTGCTTTAGTCGGCTTGGCTTTAGGTGCTTATGGTTTAACACAAGCGATTTTTCAGATTCCTTTTGGGGCTTTGTCCGACCGCATTGGGCGTCGACCGGTGATTATCATGGGTTTACTCTTGTTTGCTGCTGGTAGTGTTGTTGCAGCTTTATCCACAAGCATGCTTGGCGTGATTATTGGCCGAGCTTGCCAAGGAGCCGGGGCAGTTGGTAGTACCTTGCTTGCTTTGTTAGCAGATCTAACGCCAGATGAGTATCGTTCTCGCGCCATGGCAACGATTGGTGGTGGTATCGGCATTTCATTTGCATTGGCGATGGTGCTTGGGCCTCTTGTGAGTTCACACTACCATTTGGCGGGTGTTTTTTGGTTGATGGCTATGTTGGCTGTTGTAGGCATTCTCTTGGTGGTGACCTGCTTGCCAAAGCTTCCTCCGGTATTAGCCGACCCTATGGCACAAAGCACGCGAGGGGGACCCTGGCGGCAGGTGTTAGGTAATCGACAGCTTCTGTGTTTGGATGCCAGTATTTGTTGTCAGCATGCTATTTTAACAGCATTGTTTGTCGCTCTTCCGATTGTGTTGAGTCATGTTTACCAGTTTAGTTCTGGCTATCAGTCAGGTTTTTATTTATTGCTTTTGGCCGCTTCTTTTTTTGCGATGGTACCAGGTGTCATCTACGCAGAAAAACAAAGAGCATTGCGGAAAGCGATTCGTTTTTCAGTTGCTTTGTTAGTCATTACTTTGAGTCTGGCAGCATTGTTTTATCAGCATTGGGCCGTGTTTGTGGGAGCTTTGTTCGTGTTCTTTACGGCGTTTACCTTATTAGAATCTATTTTGCCATCGAGTGTATCTAAGGTGGCTCCCTTGCATGCAAAGGGAGTAGCCATGGGTGTGTACTCTACTAGTCAGTATGCAGGGATCTTTTTGGGAGGCTCTCTTGGAGGGGCTCTTTATCACATGAGCGGGCTTACAGGTGTGTTTTCCTTGTGCGTTTTTGTTGCTTTTGTGTGGTGGGTATTGACCTGGGGTTTGAGGCCTTTCTCTTATACCTCAACGCTGATGTTTTCAATTCAGAAAGTAGATAAGACCTTGATAAATAGATTAATTTCATCTGTTCAACAGCTTCCAGGGGTGGCTGATGTTGCTCATCAAGAGGCATCGTCATTGCTTTATGTGAAGCTCGATAAGCGGAAAACTGATCCAAAAGTATTGCGCGATCTCGTTGAAGCGAGTACCCTAGGGCCTGGTCACTAACAGTGCGCGAAGGGACTCCGAATAGGTCAGTTACCGTTATACATAGGCTATATAAGCGCAGAGTTAGGTGAGTTATTTTTTGGTTACATACATTGGGAGAGTGATATGGCAAGAGGTGTAAATAAGGTTATCCTTATTGGAAATTTAGGTAATGATCCTGAGGTACGTTACACACCGAGTGGCAGTGCAGTGGCAAATATTGTACTTGCAACCAGTACATCATGGCGCGACAAGCAAACCGGTGAATTAAATGAACGAACTGAATGGCATCGTTTGGCTTGCTTTAATCGTTTAGCCGAAATTGTAGGTGAGTACCTTCATAAAGGGTCGAAAATTTATGTTGAAGGAAGTCTTCGAACACGTAAATGGCAAGATAAAAACGGTGTTGATCGTTACACAACAGAAATCATTGTGAACGAACTTCATATGCTTGATAACCGACAAAGTGGTGGTCAAGGTAATAGTTCTGGTGGTTACCAGCAGAATTATCGTAACGAAAACAACGCGAATAAAACTACTCCAAGTACTGCGAAAGCATCTTCTGGCATGACTGAAACGTCTGGGCCGGGTGAAGCGGATCTATCATTCTCCGATGATGACATCCCCTTTTAAAGGTGGAGCAACGCGACGTCCTCCGGCTTGACCGGAGGATTTAATCAAAAGCCTGCGCTTCCGGTTACTCGCATCAAGTGCGAGTACTCCAACGGGTTTGTGTCGCTCGGTATCGCTGTGCGATTCGAGCGACTCTTGCTTTGTATTAAAAAATCAGCTGCCTAGCACTCAGCACAGCGAAACCTAAATTAGCGTTACCCCTTGTCATCCTCAGGAACATAGTGACGTCGAGGACCCAGGCTTTAATACTAGCGAATGAATCGCTATTCCCACGGTTGTCATCCCGGCAAACGAATAAATTAAAATACCGAACGAAGCGCAAAGCGCTAGAGAGGCGCTACTCCGTAGAAGTGCTCGTGCTTGACACGAGTAGCACAGCCGAAAATAAAACAGCTCCAGTCACTTGTCATCCTCAGGAATGTAATGATGTAGGGGACCCAGGCTTTAATACTAGCGAATGAATCGCTATTCCTACGGTTGTCATCCCGGCAAACGAATAAATTAAAATACCGAACGAAGCGCAAAGCGCTAGAGAGGCGCTACTCCGTAGAAGTGCTCGTGCTTGACACGGGTAGCACAGCCAAAAATAAAATAGCTCCAGTCACTTGTCATCCTCAGGAACATAGTGACGTCGAGGACCCAGGCTTGATCCGTTGTTACGAAGTAACAACTAGTGATCTTTAAAGATTTAGCCCTAACTTTGCTGTGAGCTTAACTTTGCAGGCTGCTTTTAGAAGTTGTATTTTTTAATTTAGACAAATGTTTAGTTCGCATTTCATACGAACAACATCGAAGCTAGGCCCCCGACGTCACGAAAGTTCCTGGGGGTGACACATCAAGTGTATCGCACCGCTCGAGATAGATTAACGCCATCCTAGCGCAAATCGACTCGCGAAGGCGATCGTTATCTGTGCCGCGACTCGTCCTCGTCACCCACGCTACGC
>JAJRRL010000004.1 GCA_024279495.1 Gammaproteobacteria bacterium
GGGTTTGATGCTCGGTTCAGTTGCAACACCAAATATGAGCAAGGTCGATTTCCACCAAAGTCGTGGTTGGTGCCAGTGGTCTTTGCTTTGTTATCGGTACCGTCTTTTGTTTTCGCCGGGCTCACAGGCCAATGGTTGACATCCCTTGAGGCTACTGCAGAGCCTAATATTAGCTGCTCATCAAACGCGCCTTTTGTGGTGAGTAGGGGTGAGCTTAGAGCAACAGGTTCCTTGTGTTTGCTTTTAGGAGTGACGACGTTTCTGCCGCTTCCTTTGTATGGGCTCATCATAGCTATTCATAACTCTGATCGTTGCAGGAGCATTCGTCGTGCTCAAGGAGAAATATCACCTCCCAGAGTGTCTACTGATGGAGTGTTTTCACGAAGCGATGAAAGCCAAGTCAGAGAGACTGAGATGGCTCAACTGCAACAGGAGCAGCTGTAAAAGCAGTGCGTTGTAATGACCCAGCGCAATCTGCTCAGCTTAGACTGCTAATTTAAACGATTTTTTTTGGGGGGGCATCCCCAATGCCTGATGTGACTGTCTTAGACACCTCTTAGAGTTTCTTGTGGGTCTAGCTGATGTTTCAGGCATATACGTAAGCGTTCAATGTCTATAGCTTGCCTAATGATCGTGCGAATGCTTTGGCGTCTGAATCAGAGATTCCTCTCTTCTCAGTACTTTCCCAGCATTGATGCTTTAGGGGCTGCTCACCTCTCTGTTAAGAGAGCAGGTCTTCTATTCTCGTCTGTATGTACTTATGTACTATAATTAAGGCTTCTGAAGCACTTAAGGGCTGGAATGTCAGTAAACCTTGATCTTATTAAGAAATTTCAAAATCACATGGCCTGCGGTGAGCATGATCAAGCTTTTGATCTGATTGCCGATGATGCTGTTTGGCATTCAGATGAAATCGGTGCCCCTTGGAGCGGAATTCACAAAGGTATAGACGTTATTAAGCGTCACTTTCAAAATATTTCTGGGACAACTCAAGAGTTCAAAAGGCATACTGAGCAATTTATTGAGGGAGGAGGGCTTGTTATTGAGTTAGGTGGCTTGAGTTGTATATTAAATAAAACAGGTCTTCCTTTTAAAACGGATTATGTATGTTTGTATGGGCTAGAGGGTAACAAAATAAGCTCATACAGAATTTTTGAAGACAGCCTGCGTCTTTATAATGCTTATTTCCCTAAGGTCAAATAAAAATTTGGGCTTCAATTTAAAGAAAGCGTGCCAACGATCATGAAGTCTCCAGATATTGAGGGGCATTTCCCAGCTCCTGCGCCGCGTGCTGTTCATTAAGGGCACAGAAAAGTGTCGCCTCTGTGTAACGTCTTCTTGCAGCCAGAACCCACACACGAAACGCAGAGTTTTCGGTAAATTCCCTGAGTGGCTTTTTCCACGCGTAAGCCCTGCCGTACCCCTTAAAGTTTCGCTCGTCTGGTGTTATAGTAGGGGCCCGGGTTACCTATGAGCAGAGGATCGTATTATGCATGACAATTTGGTCCTTATTATATTTCTTGTTTTCTTTGGTGCTTCAATACTTGCGACCTTGGCTCTCTTTACTCGTCAATCAACACTAGTTGCCTATATTGTTCTCGGTGCTCTTATTGGTCCGTGGGGCTTTAAGTTGCTTAAAAATGTCGATATGGTGCGAGAAATTGGCGATATTGGTATCATTTTCTTGCTTTTCTTGCTTGGGCTTCATCTTCCTTTAAATAAATTTGCTCATATGATGCGCAAAGTGATTTGGGTTGGCCTTATCAGTTCGGTTACGTTTTTATTAATAGGGGCCTCTGTTGCCTGGTGTGTGCACTATACCGTTTGGGAGTGTATTACCATCGGCGCAGCCATGATTTTCTCCAGTACCATTATCGGTATTAAGTTGTTACCAACCACTATCTTGCATCATCAGCACACAGGTGAGGTGATGATTGGTGTGCTCTTGTTCCAGGATATTTTGGCGATTATTGTGCTCATGATTATGCATGGCGCGTCTGGTCAGGCGTCAGGGCTTTCTCATATCCTCATGACAGTTTCGGGCTTGCCGATCATGGTCTTTGGTGCGTATGCGGCGCAGCGTTGGGTCCTCATTCCGCTCTTTGTTCGATTTAACCGTATGCGTGAATACATGTTTTTGTTGGCTATTGGCTGGTGTCTTTGTATGGCGCAGCTAGCTGCGTGGTTTGGTTTGTCAGCGGAGATCGGCGCTTTTATCGCAGGTGTGAGCTTAGCATCCAGTCCAGTTTCTGTTTATATCGCTGAAAGTTTGAAGCCTATCAGAGATTTCTTCTTGGTGATGTTCTTCTTTTCAGTGGGTGCGAGCTTCAATCTCACTTACGTCCCAGTGGTTATTATTCCAGCAGTTATCTTGAGTGGTTTGCTGATGTTGGTCAAACCTTTCTCTTATCATTACCTGCTGCAGTGGGTCGGTGAGCAAAAGTCAGTCTCCTGGGAGGTGGGTGTTCGCTTGGCTCAAGTCAGCGAATTCTCTTTGATCATTGCCTATGTGGGCATGGATACGTTTTTGATTAGTAAGTCAGCTGCGTATTTGATCGAGGCAACCACTATACTTACCTTTATCGTTTCGTCGTATTGGGTTGTGATGCGCTTTCCCACGCCAGTGTCGTTGAGTGAGCATCTCTGCCGCGATTAATTAGCTAAGAGGAGGTTCGATTGTGACCTTAATAGCATTACTGTGCGCAATTGCGTTGCAATATTATTGTCCTGCTTGGCGTTTATCGCTCAAGGCATGGTTACGCTACCACGATTGGTTGATTGGGGCTGCGCGCTCTTTTGTCGATCAGTCTAAGCTTATACGTGCTGTCGTTTTGATTGTGCCGCTGTGGTTTGTTGTCGTTATTGTGTTGTCCATAGTGCAGGCGATTTTAGGCCCTATGTCAGGTTTTCTCATTACTGCCCTTATAGCTTGGTGTGTTATTGATGTGCGAGTTCTGTTTAGTAAAGACTCAACATCATCCATAGAGCAGTTTTTAAGTGATTCCGTCTATGCCGTATTTACACCAGTCTTTTGGCTTGCCATTCTTGGTTGGCCGGCTTTGTTGCTTTACTTGATTATTTGGCGCTGCCATCAACAAGAAGACGCAATGCCAGAAGTGGGTGCTGATGAAGATGAAATGACGCATCGTTTGCGGCATCAGCCAGCAGGTCTGTTTTTGGCTTTGCTTGAATGGATTCCTGCGCGACTCATGATGCTGAGTGCTGTTGTTGTTGGTTATTTGTCTGCTGTTCGGCGTTTGTGTTCAGAGGTGTTTAAAGGTTTATCCTTAGGTGTGGTTCCTTTGCAGCAATGTTTTTATCCAGAGAATCAATTGTCGGATAAAGCAACGCTGGAGCATCGGCAAGTGCTGGTTTATGTGCTGGCTGTTTGGTTGGCCGTTATGGTCGTGTTCTTTTTGGGCGCGATACTAGGCTAACTAATTGAAAACACAATCTTTTTTCGGAATTGGCTTTGCTGTTATTTCGGCAAATTTCGTGCTATCCTTTGTCGGCGCAATCGTGGATGTTTGCGGCTAGGGGATGCGCTCTAGCTAATGTGATATTGGTAAGTTAAAAAAGGAATCACGTCCATGCCCGAGATTGATTCATTGAAAATAGAAAAACAAGAATGGTTGGATGCCTTAGCATCTGTGCAAGCCTTTGTTGGAGACGACCGAGCAACAGCTATTTTAGAGGCAGTCGTTGACTATGCCAAAGAGCAAGGCTTGGATTTGCCAGCAGGTTTGGGTTCGTCATACGCACACAATACCATTCCTCAAGAGAAGCAAGCCACTTTACCGGCTGAAGATTTGCCCTTGTTCAATCAGCTGCTTGCTGTTTTGCGTTGGAATGCCATTGCTATGGTCATTCATGCGGTGAAAAAATCATCTAGCATTGGCGGTCATTTAGCGTCTTATGCCTCTATCGCTGTGCTCTACGAAGTAGGAATGAATTATTTTTTCCGCGGGCGTTCGAAAGATTGCCTGGGCGACTTGGTTTATTTTCAAGGACACTCTTGTCCGGGTGTCTATGCGCGGAGCTTTTTGGAAGGTCGCTTGAGCGAGCAGCAGCTAATGAATTTTCGGCGAGAAGCCGGTGGTGAAGGAGTCTCGTCTTACCCTCATCCTTGGCTTATGCCAGATTATTGGCAATACCCAACAGTCTCTATGGGTTTAGGTCCACTCATGGGAATTTACCAAGCGCAATTCATGAAATACATGGAAAATCGTGGTCTCATCCCAAAACAAAATCGAAAAGTATGGGTTTTTTGTGGTGATGGTGAAATGAATGAGCCAGAATCGACAGGCGCGATTCACATTGCTCACCGAGAGAAACTCGATAACCTGATTTTTGTGCTTAACTGCAATTTACAACGTCTTGACGGTACGGTTTGGGGTAACGGACAAATCATCCAACAGTTCGAGCGTTTGTTCCAAGGCGCAGGCTGGCGTGTGATTAAAGTTATTTGGGGTGGTCGTTGGATAGAGCTTTTTCAGCGAGACACAGATGGCGCATTGAAAGAAAGCATCGATCAATTGCTAGATGGCGATTTTCAAACAATGTCTGCCCGCGGTATTACGTATTTGCGAGAACACTTCTTTGGGAAAACCCCAGAAACAGCAGCCTTGATTGCAGATTGGTCTGACGATGATTTACGACAGTTGCTTGATGGAGGAATGGATCCTCAACAAGTGTATGCTGCTTACGATGAAGCGACAAAAACGCAAGGTCAGCCAACCATGATTTTATGTAAAACCGTGAAAGGTTTTGGCATGGGTACTGCTGGTGAAGCGCAAAACGTGAATCACCAAAAGAAAAAAATGACCACCGAAGAGCTGCAAGCTTTTATTGATCGTTTCAATATCCCAGTATCAGAAGCCCAGCGAGATGCTTTGTCTATGGTGAAACCTGCAAACGACTCACCTGTGATGGATTACCTCAGAGAACGACGAGAGGATTTAGGCGGTCATGTGCCACATCGTCATCCTGAATGCCCACGTTTACCGATTCCAGATGTATCAGCGTTTCAAGCGCAACTTGATGGTTCCGGCGATCGAGAAATGTCAACTACCATGGCTTTAGGTCGGGTGATTTCCACGTTGTTAAAAGACAAAGCGTTAAAGCAATACATTGTTCCTTTGTTTGTGGATGAAGCACGAACGTTTGGTATGGAAAGTTATTTCCGTCAGCTTGGCATGTATCAGGTGGATGGTCAGCAATATGAGCCAGAAGATAAAGAACAGCTCATGTATTACAAAGAATCTAAAACAGGCCAGGTGTTGCAGCAAGGCATTACCGAACCAGGCGCGGCAGCGAGTTGGATCGCAGCAGGAACCTCATACAGCGTGCATGGCGTTCCGATGATTCCTTTCTATATCTACTACGCGATGTTTGGTTTTCAACGTATTGGCGATTTGGTGTGGGCTGGTTCCGATCAAAGAGCTAGAGGTTTTATTGTGGGTGGTTTGTCAGGTCGAACATCATTACCAGGTGAAGGTTTGCAACATCAAGATGGGCATAACCTCTTAATGTATAGCTTTGTTCCGAATTGCGTGAGTTACGATCCTTGTTTCGCCTATGAAATGGCTGTGATTGTGCAAGATGGTTTGCGTCGCATGTATCAAGAGCAAGAAGATGTCTTCTATTACATCACAGCAACCAGTGAAAACTACCAACACCCAGCCATGCCTAAGCATGTTGACATGAAAGACATACTTAAAGGCATGTATTTGTATCAAGCTGGTGAAACCGGGCATACACACAAAGTGCAATTGCTTGGTTCAGGTGTGGTATTACAGTGCGCCATAGAGGCTGCAAAACTCTTGTTAGAATACGGTGTATCAGCTGATGTGTGGAGTGTGACAAGCTTTAATGAACTTCGCCGTGATATTCAAGCGACTGATCGCACCAACCGCTTAAAGCCCAATGCAAAAGTTGTCTCGCATGTGGCAGCGTGTTTGGCTGATCATGCAGGGCCTGTGGTGGCTGTGTCTGATCACATTAAATTATCAGCCAATCAAATTGCACCTGCTTTGCAAGGCAGGGTTTATCATGCATTGGGAACGGATGGTTTTGGGCGTAGTGACTCACGAGAGACATTACGAGAATTTTTCGAAATTGATGCGAAAATGGTCGCATACACAGCTCTGAAATCCTTGCATGATGCAGGGGAAATCAGCGTTGATGTTGTGAACAAAGCAGCTTTAGCATTAGGCATTGATCGAGACGTTGCTGATCCAGCAACGCGCTAACTGGCTTGATGGATAATAGGAGAAGGTAAGTGGCAGTAGAAAATATTGTAGTACCAGATATTGGTGGGGGCGATCCTGTTGATGTGATCGAAGTAGCTGTTTCTGTTGGCGATGATGTCGCTATTGAAGACACGCTTATTACTTTAGAAGGTGATAAGGCAACCATGGATATTCCATCCCCCAAAGCGGGTCGAGTAGCCAGTGTTGATGTATCTGTCGGTGGTAAAGTCGCAGAGGGCGCTTTGATTATCACGCTAGAGACAGCCGCCTCTTCTGACAAAACGTCGGCACCTGCTGAAGACAAAAAAGCAGAAGAGCCTAAAGCGAAAAAATCAAAAGTAGCAGAGCCGACTAAAGTTGAAAAAGCACCTGTTGTAGAAGCAGTTGCTAATGATGCGGATGTGTATGCGGGTCCGTCTGTTCGTCGTTTGGCTCGAGAGATTGGTATTGCTTTGCAAGCGGTTAGAGGAACGGGCGATCGTGGGCGCATTACCACAGAAGACGTGAAGCAACACGTGCAACAACGCATGACCAGTAGTTCAGGTGGAAGCGCAATAGGCGCTGGTTTACCTCCTATGCCAACGGTTGACTTCAGCCGTTTTGGTCCGACTTCCACGAAGCCTTTAAGCAAAATTCAAAAACTTTCTGGTAGTTTTTTGCATCGCAATTGGGTGTCGATTCCGCATGTCACGCAATTTGCAGAAGCAGATATCACAGAGATGGAAGCTTTCCGTCAGGCAGAGAAAGCAGCTTTAGCGAAACAAGGCGTTCGTTTAACGCCGATTGTGTTTATCATGAAAGCCGCGGTGGCAGCACTAAAAGCTTTTCCTCGTGTGAATGCATCGCTTGATCCGTCTGGCCAGCAACTTATTATGAAGGAATATTTCCATGTGGGTGTGGCTGTGGATACGCCTAATGGTTTAGTGGTTCCAGTGATTCGTGATGTCGATCAAAAAAGCTTAACTGATCTTGCTAAAGAACTAGGTGACATTAGTGTGAAAGCACGCGATGGTTTGCTTAAGCCTTCTGAGATGCAGGGCGGTTGCTTTACGATTTCTAGCTTGGGTGGTATTGGCGGAACAGCCTTTACACCAATTGTGAACGCACCTGAAGTCGCTATTTTAGGTGTGTCGCGCTCTAGCATGAAACCTGTTTGGATAGATGGTGCGTGGCAGCCTCGCTTAATATTGCCCCTGTCTTTGTCTTACGATCATCGTGTGGTTGATGGCGCTGAAGGTGCTAGATTCACGATGTTCTTGTCTGCTTGCCTTGAAGATCTGCGCAAGTTGATGCTCTGATTTTAGATTAAATTATTTTTTGTTTACATAGATACATATAGAAGGTGAAACTCATGAATGACGTAGTAAAAACACAAGCGGTTGTGATTGGTAGCGGTCCTGCAGGTTATGCGGCTGCATTTCGTATGGCAGATTTAGGTTTGCAGGTAACGTTGGTTGATAAAGAAAAAGAATTAGGTGGTGTGTGTTTGAACGTGGGTTGTATCCCATCAAAAGCATTGCTGCATGTGGCTAAAGTGATGGATGATGTGAAAGGCTTAGAGCCTTACGTGACTTACGGCAAACCAAAAATTGATGTACCAGCGTTAAGAGACTTTAAAAACAGTGTGATTAAGCGTTTAACGGGCGGCTTGGCCATGATGGCTAAGCAGCGCGGCGTTAATGTTATTAAAGGTTTTGCGACCTTTGCTGATGATCATCACTTAACAATCGATAACGATGGTTCAGTGAGTACACTTGAATTTGAACAAGCCATTATTGCAGTGGGTTCTCGTCCTGTGTCCTTGCCTTTTATTCCTGAAGATGATCGTGTGATGGATTCCACCGGGGCGCTTGAGTTAGAGCAAGTGGATTCAGAATTTTTGGTGATCGGTGGCGGTATTATCGGTTTGGAAATGGCAACTGTGTATCATGCTTTAGGTGCTAAAGTGACTATCGTTGAAATGCAAGATCAAATCATGCCTGGCGCAGATCTAGATATCGTGAAACCACTCATGAAGCGTGTGAAAGGCCACTACGAGAACATATTGCTAAAAACAGGAGTCACTAAAGTAGAGGCGAAGGCTGATGGTATGTACGTGACTTTTGAAGGAGACAATGCTCCAGATAGTCCACAACGTTTCGATCGTATTTTGGTAGCAGTGGGTCGACGACCAAACGGTTCTTTAATCGAGGCAGACAAAGCAGGCATTACTGTCGATGAACGTGGCTTTATTGCTGTCGACAATCAAATGCGAACCAATGTACCTCATATTTATGCAATCGGTGATGTGGTCGGTAATCCGATGTTGGCACATAAAGGTGCGTATGAAGGTCGTTTAGCCGCTGAAGTGATCTCAGGTAAGAAACATTTCAACGATGCTAAATGCATTCCATCGGTTGCTTACACTGACCCTGAAGTAGCGTGGGTGGGTATTACAGAAACAGAAGCAAAAGCACAAGGCGTTGAGTACCGTACTGGTGTGTTCCCTTGGATGGCCAGTGGCCGTGCTTTGGCGAATGGTCGTTCTGAAGGCATGACAAAAATTATTGTCGATAAAAACAATCGTGTGATAGGTGGTGCGATTGTGGGTGTCTCAGCGGGTGATCTCATTTCTGAAGTCGCTTTAGCTGTTGAAATGGGTGCAGACATTGAAGATGTTGCCTTAACCATTCATCCACACCCCACCTTATCTGAAAGCGTGATGTTAGCAGCTGAAGTGTGTGAGGGGACTGTAACCGACTTATACATACCCAAAAAGAAAAAGTAAATGTCGAAACGTTTTCTTTTTCCCCCCTGCGTTGTCGGCCTGCGCTTCCGGTGCTCAAGTACTCTGCGTACGATCCGCTCCGGTTCTCGGTTCTCCTAGCAGGGAGGAAAAATAATTCTGTTTCCTGTTTATATTTTTTGTTTTATGGCTGATTTAGCTTTCGTTGTGGTGAGTGCTCGCATGTACACTCCGCTTTTTCATCGACTTTTCGTCTAACCTTATAAAATAGCCCTGACCATTTGTCATTCCCTACGTCACTACGTTCCTGGGGATGACACCGTTTTTCAACGGTGCAAGCAAATGGTTGGGGCTATTTTATTTTCGTCTGTGCTACCCGTGTCAAGCACGAGCACTTCTACGGAGTAGCGCCTCTCTAGCGCTTTGCGCTTCGTTCGGCATTTTAATTTATTCGTTTGACGGGATGACAACGTTTTTTAACGGATCAAGCCTGAGTTCCCCGATGGCACTTCGTTTGCCGGGATGACAGCAGCTGGGATAGCAACTTAGCCACCACATTCCAAACCGGCCTATACGCGCTATAGGAAAAGAAATAGGCTTATTAGCTTTATCGCATATAGCCTAAAGGAGAGCTGTGATGAGTAAAAAACCAGCAAAAGTAGAAGAACCAAAAGAAGTAGAAAAAGCAACACCATATTACAGAGATGGTACTAGTCTCCAACTAGCTGCTGCTGCACTTGGATCTGATTATTGCGTTACACTTACAGATGAAGAAGTTTCTGCTGCGCAAGCAGAAAGAAGACAAGCTAATATACAAGCTGCTCAAAAGGCTAAGCAGGCTGCTCGGGATACTAAGTCGCAAGCGGCTATTAGACAAGGTGGTTTGACTGCAGCAACCGCTGGAGGAGCTAAAGTTAGAATGAGGGAAGCGCAAGAAGGTAAAATCGCTCAAAGTGATCCGCAAGTTAGGGGATCTGGCCTTGCACCTGCGACGTAGTTTTTTCATATTATTCAATCTATTACGATTATTTCTTATTCCTGGAGCGAGAATGAGGGGGGTAAAAAGTTGATGGACATTAAACAAAAGCGGCATAATAAAATCTTTATCTATTGAAAAGGTTTATTATGTCTAAGTTTAATTACTCCACTGATCATGCTTATAACATTCTTTCAGATTCTGATCATATAGGATCGCTACAAGCAGTTATGACAGCTATTACTGGCAAGGACTTAGGTAGCTTTCATAGGCAGAAAAAGACAGGTGTTGTTGTTTTTGTTTCTGGTTCTGGTTCGCCTGCCTCTTTTTTAGGGAATGTCGAGGCTAAGTCTGATCAGGATCATAAGCTTTCACTGAACTGTGATAACACCGATTTTAATTTCTTGCGCATAATGCTCATTGATCTGCTGGACTGTACTCCATATAAGCCTGTAACTCGCGAATGTGGATTCACAGACACTCAGATAACGTTTCATAACGAGACGTTTCATTCGACCTTTTTGAAAAAGGTGATGGGTGGGAAGCCAAAAGCTTTGAGAGCTATGTTTTTGTGGAATAATGAAAGCACAATACATATCATCATTGTAACAACAGAGAATGAAATGCTAGATGTTAGTTGGAACCTAACATCATTAGAGGACACTTTAAAAAAGTACCCAACAGAGGGAAATGATCCCGCTCGTTTGAGCACAATTTTTAAAAAGCAATTGCTTCCAAATATGAACGTGGCGAAACTGCCTAGTTCAGGTGTTTTTTTTGATTTCGTGCTACGTCTCGATGGTGCTGTTGCAGGTCAGATTCCAGTACTCCCCCATACTTCTGACGCTGCAGTGGTGGCAGTTTCAGGTGTCGCTGAAGAGGAACCTCTAGCAGCTAAAAAGGTGGTAGTAGCCAATGAAGGGAAAGGGGTTTCAGCGGAGCTTGATGTTCGAAGATTCGGCTGGGCGACTAAGCAATTAGCAAAAGCTCGTGGACTCATAAAAAAGCATAGTGAATATGGTTATCTCCACCCGATCCGGAAAAAGAATAATAAGCTTGAGTCCACCCGACAAAACAAGTTAATCAAGTGTGTTGTTTTTGAGACTGATAAAGACGCTTATGAGTGGGAGTTGGAAAATAGAACGCGTTCAACGCTTCAGGTTTTAGGAGATGGCCGCTTGATTGTGACTATTGGGTTGACCAGGCATGCTCATATCTATGGTTCGGATACTATTGGTTTGCAGTTAGTGAGTGACTTGATACCAGATGGACAAGATCATTTGCCGATTATATCTGAGTTTCGTTTTGACGGCCCTTATAATGCAGAAATTACTAAAGCGCATAACGACCGTCTTGCAGGCCGGGCAAAATTACCTGCGGCTCATCAGCCTGTTTCGGCTCCAGTAGGTCAGTCTGCTAATGTTTCAGCTGCGGCTCCAGTAGCTCAGTCTGCTAAGGACGCTGAATATGGTGCTTTTGAGTCTGTTGGAAACTTTCAATCAGGTCAGCCGAATAATAAGCTTAAAGCAATGTGGGGAGGCAATCCAATCAAGTACGTTACTTTTAACACTGTTGAAGACGCTTATGAGTGGGAGTTAAGAAATAAAGCGTGTTTACCGCTTAAGCATTTAGAAGATGGACGTTTGATTGTGACTATTGGGTTGTTAGCTAGTGGTCATATTTATCATTCTGATGATATTGGTTTGCAGTTAGTGAGTGACTTGATACCAGAAGGACAAGATCATTTGCTGATTAAAGATGAGTTTTGTTTTACAGGGCTTTATTTGGATAATCTTAAGAGCGGGTATAATGCTCGCGATCAAGGGAATGCAGGACCTGTTGTGGCTCAAGGTCAGTCTGTTGTGGCTCAAGGTCAGCCTGCTGTGGCTCAATATCAGAAAAACACAAAACAAATAGTTGGAGCAGCCTTGTTTTCAGCTTTAGGTTTGGGTTCTTTTTCAGTGATACCAAGCATGGCTTTGGCAAGTCACACGGCTGTGCTTCAAATGGCAACTCGAGCTTTGCCATTGGCTTTAAGTATTTCTGTGTTTGTAGTAGGTCTTGCAGGTGTGATTGTTTTTGGCTTGTGGGCTACAAGCAAAGCTTCTGGGAAATCGAAAGGTATCTTTGAGTCGAGAGAAAAGTTAAAGGTTGCTCCTTTAGCTGTTTGTGACGGAGCAAATGGAGGCAATACGCATACGCAGCGCTAATGGCCCTGTGTTCTTAGGACCTTATACAAACGCTCGGTGATTTTCCCTTGCTCGTAGGCGCGTTCAACATCCACAGACATGGGTTGTCCGTACTTTTTCAGCAAGCTTCGTGATGCTGCGGTGATGTGATCTAGGTCGCACTCTAGCAGTTCATCACGAATGGCTTCGTTGAAAACCAAATACTCTCGAAGAGGCATGCGCTTGCCGTCGGTGGTTGGTACCAACTGCTGCCAAATAATCACACGTAAGGTTTCGATGATATCAATTGTTTTACCAGCTCGATCAGCGCTGTCGAAACTACCCACTAAACGACGAATGGTTTCAGCCACACCGTTACTGTGTAAGGTAGTGTAGACCGGGTGGCCTGTTAGGGCTGCTTCTAGCACCGCAGAGATAGTATCGGAATCTCGACACTCACCTACTAGCAAACCGTGAGGTTTACGACGCAAGGCATTTCGCACGCCAGCAGCAAAGCTTGGCAAGTGTTTAGGAATTTCAGATTGCGAAATCATGGCAGTAGGTGTGGTAATTGTGTCGTACACAAATTCGATGGGGGATTCGTAGGTTAGAATTTTTCGGTTGGCCTCAGGGTCTTCGATTAAATTACGCATCATGGCGGCAAGCAGCGTACTCTTACCAGAACCGGTCGCACCTGTGATATAAACGACTCCATCTTTAGGAGCAGATGCATCGATGATTTCTTGAGGTAAATTCATGCTGTCGATATGGGGAGGCTCTATTGGAATGGTACGAGCGGTGACTTGAATAGCGTGATGGCCCTTCACCGTACAACCTGTGCCATTCACCCTGAAACGGAAACGTTCGTTTCGAGAGGGGCGAATTTCGTAGTGTGTATCGAGATCTTCACCACGAAGAATCTGTGTTGTTCCGTTGGGACCATAAATTCCGTTGATCAGATCAGAGACTTCAGAGTTGGTGAGATCATGGCGCGTTATTTTTCGCAAACGCCCCATTAACTCGATCATCACTTTTTCACCGGTTTGAATGGTGATATCGGATGCACCAAGGCGAAAGCCATGAGCTAGGATATCGTCGATGTGCCTACCTTCAAAACGATTGACCTCGTTGGGCAACATCAGCTCCGCAGGATCGATGTCGCTCATCGAAAGCTCGCGTTTGGTGTGTTTTTGGGAGCTGTTAAGTAAGGAGTCCATGCATGAATATCGGTCTGCATACCAGCATCGCGAGTGATTCTCATCACAACATCATGAATGTGAAGCTCGTTTTGATCACCAGTAATACCCAAGTTAGCTTGAGAGACCACAGGTGATACCACCATGGATTTGCTGAGTAGTTTGCGATAAAGCATCATCCCTTGGTAGTCGCGCTTTAAGCGAGAAATATTAGTGGTGAAAATATTGTTGGCCTGAGTCAGTCCAGCTCCCCAGCCTTTTTTAAGGTAATTGTTCCAAACGATAGCTTCTGTTTTTGTTTTTGGCAGTAGAGTTTTATTAGGTAGTTCAGGTCGTTTGAAGTTCATTAGTAGATAGTTTCGCCAAGTAGGAGGGGTTGTCACAAACCTAGCAGGCTTAAGAATTTGATAGATCTTATTGGTGTAGCGAATAGTGTGAGAGTCGGCAATGTGAAGTAAGTTGCTGGCTTCAACGGCAACAGGAGGCAGTACGTTATGAGGTAATAGTAACAAGTTGAAGTTAAAAATATGATTCAAGTTGGTTTCATTGCTATTGAGTACTTTATTAATATGTACAGAACGCCACGCTAAAGCACCTTGGGCCCCTAAAGAAGAAGCTGTATGTTGCAAGACTTTGTATCGCATTTTGCTAATCGATTTGGGTTTGTCGATATCTTTGCTCATTTTTATGTAACCGACGTTCGCAGAGAGCGTGTTAGAAGAAAAATGTGAGCAAGCGCTCAGTGAGAGGACGCCGAAAGATAAGATACAAGCTCTGACAACAGTGGACATAGACTGTGTTCCTTGTGGTGTTTTAGGTGGGGAAATAAGCCAGCTCAATCAGTTTTCGTTTCGGATAAATATGTATAGCGGCTTTGGCGATGATTTGGTATTCAACATCTCGAAGTAATGCTGCTACTGTTCTATCTTGTTTTCGGATGTTGACGAGCACAGGAGTGATAGGGGAGCGACCCAATACGTGTAACGTGTAGTTGCCGGCTTTTGCCAGTTGTACAAGCAGAGGTTCGGCAGGGCCGTTCCAATCAATGGATGTGTGTTGATCCAAGCCCATAGCAACAGGATCAGCTGGTTTTGGAAGCACAGTGTTTGGATGCTTGGCAAGCTCGAGCGCGGAGAGTTGTTCTAGAGAGTGGTTAGCAGTGGTAGCTGCTTCTGTAAGAGCACTTTGAGCATAGCGATCGATTGCTTGCTGCGGAGCGCTGGTTGTGGTGATGTAACGTAAGGTTAGATTAACGTCAGTGCCTTTGTCGTTGGATGAACAAGCAACCAAGCCGGTGCATAGAGCCAGAGGGAGGATATGTTTGAAATTCATGGCGCGTGACTCTCCTGAGTATCTAGTGATTGCATTGGCTTGCCTGGGAAGGCCAACGCAGTGAACTACAAATCATTATAGTATCAAAAAATCAAAGTGTTGTCGGCTGTTGATGGGGTCTGTGGGTATTTTATTCTTCTGCTTAAAAATGAAGAAAAATAAAACAGAATTTGCAAACAACTCTACCTAAATGTTCAAAAATCAGTTTAATTTCTTCTCTTTTGTTCTGATTGTTCTCATTTTTGATTAAAGAGATGAAATATAAGAAACGAGAAGAAAGGAAAAGTAAGTTAAGTTTGTTTTAAAATGTGTCAACGATTCGCATTTTGAGTGAGTCTCAGTATACAATAGGGGGTGAGAGGAAGAGTTCCTCGTTTGATTTTGAGGATAGACATGGCAGTTAGTACTGATCAAGCACACTGGCGAGATTCTGCTCGTGAAGTAAAGTTTTTTATGTTAGATGGCACGACTGCTTTTCCAATGTTACTTTTTTTGGTGTACATGCGCTGGACAACTTTTGTTGTCGCAGTAAGCGCTACTTTGTTTTTCTCTGTGATCCGTTATTTTGGTTTTACAACGCCTGTTTTTTTTCGCTTCTTGCGATCAACTATTGCAGGTAAACGAAAAATGTCTATTCCATGGTGGGATCATTAAATGTCAGTATTAGAAAAAAAGCTGGTTTCTGTTACCAAGCGAATGGGTAAATACTTCACTTTGAAGGGTAGGCAGCTGACCTTGGAAGAGATCTATTCCACATCAGGTTTATTGCCGGGCTTGGTTCGACAGGCAGACCAGCTGGCTTCCATGTGCTTTGGTTACGGGCTTGGCGCAACCTTTGAGGATTGTGATGAGTCGCTTATGGGACAACGCGTTATTCTCGATGAATTTACTCCCGATATCTTGCGCTTGTTTTGTATCATTGACGTGCTTGCTGAAATTATTAAGGGCAACGATACAGAAGGCGTGGTTTCGATGGATGAACTCCTATACGATTAGGGCGTGTTCCGAGCGAATAAATCACTTAGAGACCCCATTTATATCAAAGAGGTGACTTCTTTCTTGTAGTCCTCGGGGTGTTGGGGTAAAATGATGTCCGAATAAATGTTGGTTTAACTCAACATGTTATCGCTTTTATTTAAGAGATTGCCGTAAGTATGACCCGGAAATAGTCCACTTATATCTACAGGAATTATCTCAAATTTAAGCATACGTTAATAGAAATGAGTTATACTGAGTACAAATAAAGCAAAGTCAACACGTTGGCTTTTCACAGTTTTCGGAAATTTGAGAATCGGATCAAAGTAAGGAGTGAGAGATGGCTATGCCCGGAATGCTAGGTAGTGCGCAAAAAAACGCATGTGAATTACAAGAATTCAAAAAAGCTGTGACAGGCCTTGAAACCATGACAGCTCATGGTGCAAGAGCAGTGGAAGCTTCAGATGTAGGTAATCAGCAAGATTTCAACAACGACGGGGCCTCATTTTCTTAGGATAGATCTCTATCTTAATCCCCAATATTTTTGCTAAAATAGAATTTGTGTTGGAGCCTTTTCGTGAGATGGGTATAAATGTTCTTCTATTCTCTTTTGAAAAGGACGCACAAAAGGATGCCAGATGTCGGATATGGAAGACAATACACATTTTGAATCTAATGATGATGCCATGCCCGCTGGTGACTCTATCTCAGCGAAAGAGGATTCTCATCATTTTAAGTTATCGGCCTCTGAGTTACGCCAGCGTTTAACGATCAAGTGCCAAAAAGCATTAGAAGTCATGCGTGAAATTATCCATGAGCATGAATCTCTGGAAGAGCGGACAGTAGAGAGCCGTTTGGAATTGTGTCACAACTTGCTCACTATTTTGTCAGCCGTTCTCGATGCCGAAGATTGGAGTCATTCACCTTTTGTCAGTAAGGTGATGGAGCCTTTGCAAACCATGCGCTCAGACCTTCAGTCGCTGGAGAAAACCTTGGAAGAGGGCGGCGATACAAGAACTAAAGCTCGCCATTCCGCGTCAGTGGTGGACAGTCAGCGAGTAGTTTCCGATAACGATGTAAGTGTTTTTATTTTGCTCTATCAGGTTGATGGGGTGGACATGAAAAAATGGATGTCTCAGCTAAAGAATTTGAGTCACTCGATTGTTTCCAGGCCGATTTACCCTAATGAGAAATCAGCAAAGCGCATGATTCAGGCGCGACATAACACAGACACAGATGCTTATGTAAAGATCAGTATTTCCAAGCAGCTTCTGCTAGATCAAGGTGGACGAAAGCGGCGAGACCGTTTGGGTCAACCTTTGCTTGCGTTGACAACAAATAAAATAGCTTCTAGAAGTATTGAGTATTTTGTCCATGATGGTGTTTTGTATACATTTCAAGATGAAAAGTTAGAGCAAATAAACCATAATGGATGAGCGGGGCTATCCCTTTGTGGGTTCTGGATTTTTTTTGTCCAGCGACTAGAATTCAGGAGTACCTTTTTTTATGTCTCAAGGGCAGCAACAACAAACCACAGCGACAGCCAACTTTGCTTGGCTTTTGGCGCTTATGGTGCTCATTGCTTTGTTTCTTTGGTGGATAGAGCATCCACTGATTGTCCGCATTGTTTTTGTCATTCGCGAAGCCGAAGTGTTTGTGATGAGGTACATTTTTGATGGTCTTAATGCCTTGATCGGCGCCTTGCATTTACCGACAATTGCGCCTCCGTACTGGTATCGTTGGGGGCATTTCATGTTTCAAGCGGGAGAGCAGGTTGACTACAAAGCAATTGGGTGGCAGGACGTAGTGCTTATTAGCCGCTCCGTTGGTACTTGGTTAACTTACTTATTCTCTATGGCTTCGGTGTTTTTCTTGTATAGGCTTTTGTTTAGACATTCGGGTTCGAAATTTTCACGAACTTTTTCGATGAAAACCTTGCGGGCGTCAGAGGCGTCTATTTGGCCAGCCATCACACCTATTCTAAATACTGCGCTTGTGCAAGAAGATTTGAACACTGGGCCTTGGGCGATGGCCAGAATGCCTTTGGATTTCGCGAAAGACCATGATTTACTTTATGTTAAAAAAGAAAAAAACAACAGTGTATGGGCTGTGCATGAGGATCAAGCAGAGACAATTTTCACTAAGCAATTAGGCCCTTTATGGCGTGGGGTTGAAAATGCGTCGCCGCATGTGCAAGCTCTTGTTGTTATTTTCGTCGCCAGAACAGAACGAAAAAAAGACATTGCCAAAAAATTACTAGACCAATTGGCCATTTCATCTTCTGGTAGTCAGCTGGATTATTCGGGTATAGCAGAGCTAGTTCAGGAATACCGCGCTAATAAAGTGTTGGTTTGGTTAGAAAAAAGACATGCTTACACGCTCACTTTCATGGCCTCTTTGTTGGCTTTATCTCGAGCTGAGGGTGTGTTGGCATCAGCAGAGTTTCTGTGGTTGAAAGTAAAAGACCGTCCATTGTGGTACATACTGAATTCAGTGGGTAGACAAACAGCGGTTGTCGAAGTGGCTGGACCCATTGCTCATTGGGTTGCAGAGAAAAAGCTAAAACGAGCCTTAAAAACGCCCATGATCAGCCGAGCAGTTGCTGCTTTTTCTGAAGAAATGGGTAATATTTTGCACGTTGACAAGGAAGACTCATGGCGCACAAGCAACGAGGGTTAACCGCAGCACAGGATCAGATGCACCAGCGTGCCATTAGGGACACGCGATCACTGTCAATGCGAATTAGCGATAGCATCAAAAACCCGATGCATGTGGCTGTATTTGTTATGTGCTTCACTTTACTGATGTGGTTTATGCCTTCTTTGGCAGACCTTACATTTATATTCGTCGTGATTGTTTTCCTATTGTGTGTGACTACTAAAGCAACGTTGCCGTTTCGTATGCCAATGCATAGTGGGGAGACGGATTATAATGACGCCAAGCCTGGTACTGGAGGAAAAAGCTTTTATGGGGCCAGGGGAATTTATTATTTTGGTAATGAGCACGAAAACGATAGAGAATTGTGGTTCGGTGATGGAGACATGCGTACGCACTGTCTGATTTTTGGATCAACTGGTAGTGGTAAAACGCAGGCGCTGTTGTCGATTTCGTATAATGCGTTGGTGCAATCCAGTGGCTTTATTTATGTTGATGGTAAAGGTGATAATGGTCTCTTTGCCAGTGTGTTTTCCATGGTTCGTAGCATGGGTCGTGAAGATGACTTGCTGCTTATCAACTTCATGACTGGTGCGCGTGACGTGATTGGTCCGCAAGAACGACGACTGTCTAACACTCTCAACCCGTTCTCTGTGGGTTCATCTAGTATGTTGGCGCAGCTGATTGTTGGTTTGATGGGGTCATCAAAAGGCGGCGGCGGTGATGACATGTGGAAAAACAGGGCGATTGGTTTCGTGGAAGCCCTGATGCGTGTTCTGGTAGCCATGCGTGATGCAGGTCATATTCTGCTGGATGCCAATACAATTCGTAATTACTTCTTGTTAGATCGTTTAGAAACGATGGTGATGGATAAATTATTTATTCGTGATGAGCAAGAGCCTGTCAGCTTAGATAGCTTGCCGGCGTCTGTGCTAGAACCATTGATCAGTTATGTTCTTAACTTGCCGGGTTATAATAAAGAGAAAAAAGGCAAACAGGTGTCTCAGGTACTTGAGCAGCATGGTTACATCACGATGCAGCTAACACGTGCTTTTACTTCTTTGGCGGATACTTATGGTCACATCATGAGAACGCGTTTGGCGGATGTGGACTTGAAAGACGTTGTGCTAAACAGGCGAATTTTGTGTACCTTATTGCCTGCTCTTGAAAAGTCTCCTGATGAATTGGCAAACTTAGGCCGTGTGATTATTGCATCGTTGAAGGCGATGATGGCTTCAGGTTTGGGTGATCATGTCGAGGGTGAGTATGCTGACGTGATTGAATCTAAGCCGACAAATGCTCCAACACCTTTCTTATGTATCTTAGATGAGTATGGGTATTATGCTGTCGAAGGGTTTGCAGTGGTTCCTGCTCAGGCTCGTTCACTGGGTTTCTCTGTTATTTTTGCTGGACAGGATTTGCCAGCTTTCCAAAAGGCTTCGAAAGAAGAGGCCGCATCTATTGGTGCGAACACGAATATTAAAATCTGTATGAAACTTGAAGATCCGACAGAAACCTGGGATTTCTTCATGAAATCAGCGGGTGAGTCTTATGTTACGCACGTGGATAACTTCCAGGTCGATCAAGGCAGCGTGATGGGCTCCTATCAAGATGCCAAAGGAGCTAGGCTTGAAAAGCGTGCCAGGATCGATCTACTCGATTTGAAAGAGCAAAGTGAGGGCGAAGCTCACTTCTTTTTCAAATCTAAAATTGTACGTGGTAGGTTTTTCTATGCAGCGCCTAAGCCAACCAAAGTGTTGCGATTAAACCACTTCCTGATGATTGATGGCCCAACTGATGAAACGATGAAGCGATTCACAAGTGGTTTGAAAAGCTTCGAGATCTTGCTTAAGAAGGGGCTGGATTTCTCGGCAGTGCTGATTCAAGATCGAGATTATGAAGAGCTTCATGAGGCCTTTAATCAAGATCGAGATACTGAGTCACTTATTGAAAGAGCGATGCGTGCTTTAGAGCCCGATACGCCTAGCGATGACTTCTTGGATTTCTTCTCAGGGGAGTTGGAAGAAGATGGTGAGGTGCATCATCTGGATATCTTTACCCGCCTTAATACCACCCAGCATGTTGAAAAAGTCATATTGACCGATGATCGAGACGCTTTTGGTAAGCCTTTATTGAATCGATTGGATGTGCGCGATCAAGTTGAATACATCCAGCGTTTGTTTGGTCAGTCTGGTCAGCAAGCGATGAACGTTGCTATTGAGTTTATTGCTGATATTGAACGCTCAACTCACTACGTGCCGTTGGCTGCACCTTACACACCGTCTGAGTTAGCTACTCTCATAGAAGATTTGGCTGGCGACATTTTATTGGTTGAGTAGATGTTTTTTTGTGGTGGTGACAAAGAGAGCAGTCTCTATACTGCAAAAAGGTTTGAAAAGCATGGCTGCCTTAAATAAAAACAAGAAGAATATTTTTTTTGATCACTTTGTTCCTCAGCCAAAAAATTGCCTCTTGTGACGAGCGCTATCAGTAGCAAATTGTTGTAGTACAACAGCCATAAGTGGATGATTAAACCATAAAAAAAGGATATCTTGTGTTATACTCTTAGGGTACGTCCTAGGGTAAGTTCTTAGGGTAATCACAACCTGCGGGTGTATTCATTATGGGTTCAATTACAAAATATTCAGCGAGAGCTTTTAAGGTTTTAGCTCTTGCATCATTGGTTTCTCTTGGTTTAGTCGGTTGCTTGCGTCATCGTAATGCAACACAAGCAGACTCCATCGCTTCAGCTGCGCCAAGCCTTGGAAAGATTAGAGCTAGTTATCGCGTTTCTTTGTCAAAATACAAGGTTCATTTTATCCAAAATGGACAAGTGGTTCATGTTATCATTCCTTCAGATCGATTATATAAAGATGGTTCTGCTAATTTGCGAGATGGAGAGGGAGTGATTTTGGCAACGATCGCGCATTACATCGCGACGTATAACACAATCTATGTGCAGATAGCTTCTTACACAGATAATAAACTGCCTGCTCCAGTGCGCCTTGCTTTGTCAGACAGACGAGCCCAGGTAGTTGGTGACCGTATTTGGGCAAATGGTATAGATGCTCGTGTTGTTACAGCTTCGGGTTTGGGTTCTGCAAATAAAATTGATAGTAATCGGTATGATTTAGGACGCCGTTATAACCGACGAGTGGTTATAACATTTAAATTCATTTCTGATCACTACAGCCTGTGATGAGGGCAAGTCATGCGTGAAAGTTTTTTAGAAAACAGACGAAACTCCTTTTACGGAGCAGCTTATCGTCAGCTGATGCGGCTTGAGGTGCTTGCTTTATTGCTTGTGTTTGCCTTGCTATGTGTGCTCGGTTATTTGGTGGTTAAGAAAAGTACCCCAGATTATTATGCAAGTACGACAACAGGGCGTGAAGTAAAAATTCACCCTTTAAGTGATCCTGTCTTAACCACTGATTTCATTCAGAAATGGGCTGTGACAGCTGCACGTTCAGCTTTAAACCTTTCTTTTTCAAATTATCAGGAGCAATTGAGAAAAGCATCAGGTTATTTTACTGATGGAGCATGGAGACAATACAGGAACGCGATTGATAGCCGTGGTTTGCTTAGACAGATTAACGATAATCAGTTGATTGTGTCCGCTATCGCAACAAGAAAAGCCAGTATTTTGTATCGCAGAGTTATTGCTGGGCGCTATACATGGCGAATTCAAGTACCTTTATTGTTGGGTATTCAAACCTCTGGTTCAAAGACATATCAAAAATGGGTGGTTACCATGACGGTTGTTCGTGTTTCAACCCTCGATACGCCGCGTAGCATATTGATTGACAATATAGAGGTAGGGTAATCATGGGCGAATCACAAAAATCAGATCAAGAAAAGAAAGATCAAAGTGCGATTTATACTGTCTTTTTGAGAAATCGTTTCTATCAAGATGGTTATTTCCGAATGTTGTTTATTTTGCTTCTAACGATTGGTTTGGCTGTTTTGCTAGGTATAGCTGTGATCTATCGTTTGGCTCATCCGCCAAAGCCACTTTATTTTCCCACTACGCCAGATGGTAGAATCATTCAGACCTTTCCTTTGAGCAAGCCAGTTGTGTCTGATGATTTTGTTTTACAGTGGGCAACCGATTCTGTTTCGAAGGCCTTTGCGCTGGATTTTGTGCATTGGCGTCATCAGCTCTCCTCAGCAGAAGAAAATTTCACTCCCTTTGGTTGGAAAGGGTTTGTAAAAAGTTTAAAAGAGTCTAACAACTTAAATACACTGATGGATAAACAGCTGGTATCGAACTTGAAAATAACGGGTTCTCCTAGGGTTGCTCGAAGAGCTCTGATTAAAGGTCGTTATGCGTGGCGTATTTTGGTGCCTGCTATGTTGCAGTTCAAAGGCGCACATTTCAATTTGCAAATGCCAATGAATATCGCCCTTATTATTGTGAGAGTGCCAGTGAAAAACTACCCTCAGCGCATTGCGATCAATAACTTTATTTCACAGACCCTTGGACCAAATGAGGCATCCAAGCAGGAGGAAGCTAGATGATCCGATACATGAAAGCCAAGTTTTTAAGTAAGTGCATTAGAGTTGCTTTCATTTGCTCTGGTGTTTTGCTTGCTGTTTCGGCTGAAGCGGCTCCTTTTGGAGTGGGTTCTTCTGGACATGGATCATCTGAAGGGCAAGCTTTATCTAGGCAGTTCGGTGTGGCGCGGTCAAGCTTGCAGATGTCTAGTTCTACGCTCGCTAAAGGAGCGCATGCTAATACTGCAAGGGGACAGAAGGCAGAGCCAAAAAGTACCGACAGATTGCCTGCAGCAAAAGGCGATGGCCAGAAAAAAGGAGGCGCAGTTCATGGGCATGCAAACACAGTTGTAAGAGGCGCTTCTATTCGTGATCAGGCCTTTTCAAATGCATCAAGAATGCTGATGCCAATGACGCCAAACCAAATTCAAACCTTGCATCAGCTCTATTCAAAAAGTCAGCGTGCTATTGCAAGTTCGCCATCAACCCCACCTAAGCCAACAACGACTGAATTAGCACTCAATATTGCACCGGGTTCAACACCACCAGTCATTCGTTTAGCTGCTGGTTTTGTGACATCGGTTGCTTTGCTTGATGCAACAAGCAGTCCTTGGCCAATTGAGTGGATTGATGTAGGTAACCCAAAAGATTATAATGTTCAGTGGGATAAAAAAAGCAATGTGATGATTATCCAAGCTTTGACTTCTTATGGTTCAGCAAACTTGGCTTTGAAATTAGTAGATATGCCAACACCGATCATGATCACGCTGATGCCAGGTCAGAAGGTAGTTGATTATCGCGTTGATTTAAGAGTGCCGGGTATTGGTCCAAATGGCGCGTCTGCTTCTTCAGTTCAAGGCTTACCAAACATGGGTGATCCGGTTATTTTGTCTGTTCTTAACGGTGTCCCACCCAGAGGTAGCGTGACACTAGAGGTTAAGGGTGGTGCAGCGAAAGCGTGGCTGATTCATAATCAAGTTTACTTGCGAACTCGCATGACAGTTATTTCACCAAGCTGGATTACTCAATTATCTAGTGGTGATGGGACGCATGTGTATGTGTTGCCTGTTTCTCCTATCGTTTTAGCGATGGATCACGGGCGAATGACATCATTAACAGTCAAATACGATGGATAACGGGGATAGCTCATGGCAGATAAAATAGAGTTTGGTCAGTCTAACAATCCTAAAAAGCGTTTATGGTTAGCGCTTTTTGCTGTTGTTGCCGTTGTGGTTGGCGGCTGGTTTTTATTAAAGTATTTTGAAAAAAGCTCGCAGCCTAAGTCATCAGCTAGTGTGGCTAGAGCCCCAGGCTTGAAAGCCTTGCCGGGTAGTGATGTGTCGCAAGCGTATCAGAGGGCGCAGCTTGCTTCTAATCGTCAGAAAGAGCATCAAGCGATAGTGACGGGAGGAAGTAACGTACCTACCATTATGCGTCCAGGGTTTATGTCTGATAAAGCCTTCACACAAGAAAAGCCAGTATCAAGTGCTTGTCCAAAACAAAGTGTGGTTCATGTTTATCGACCTAATCCCGCTAACTGTACATTAAAAAATGTTCATCTGGCGAGACAGGCAGGTGTGACAGCTCAAGAAGAGCGATGTCAGGCGTGCTCGTGTCCAGTCATGCGAGCAGCAGGTTACACGGCAGGAGACATGAAAACTGCTGGAGCAACAGCGCCGGAGTTAAAAGAGTGTGGCTTTTCAATCAATGAGCTTTTAAATGCAGGTTTTACAGCGAAAGAATTACAAAGCGCTGGATTTTCTCGAGCTGCCTTGGAAGCTGCCGGTGTGTCAGCAGCCATGTTGGGTGCAGATTGTTCTGTGAGTGCTTTAAAAGCGGAGAGAGCGAAAGGTCAGTCTGCAGCAGATCTTAAAAAAGAAGGTTGTAGCGCAGCCTCTTTAAAGGCAGCGGGTTATACAGCAAAAGAGCTTAAAGCGGCAGGCTTTAGCGCAGCTCAATTAAAAGATGCGGGTTTTTCGGCTCAGCAGTTAAAAGCCGCAGGCTTCTCTGCAGCCCAATTGAAGAACGCAGGTTTTTCAGCTAACCAATTAAAAGCCGCAGGCTTTAGTGCGAAGCAATTAGCTGCAGCAGGGTTTAGCGCAAAAGAGTTAGCTAACGCTGGTTTTTCGCCATCAGAGATTGCCAGTATTTTAAAAAATTGTTCTGCAAGTGCTTTGAAAAAGGCTCATGATAATGGTATGAGCGCAAAAATGCTTAGAGAAGCAGGTTGTAGTGCAGCTGCTTTGAAAGCAGCAGGGTATACAGCTTCACAACTTAAGGCTGCGGGCTTTTCAGCCAAGCAGCTGAAAAGCGCAGGCTTTAGTGCGGCACAGCTGAAAAGTGCAGGCTTTAGTGCGGCACAACTTAAGAATGCGGGTTTTTCAGCGAAAGATTTAGCAGAGGCAGGTTTCTCACCTAGCCAGTTAGCGGCGGCAGGATTTTCTGCAGCAGAGATAGCGAAAGCATCGAGCTGCTCTTTAGCAGCATTGAAGCAAGCACACGATCGAGGAGTCGGAGCAAAAGCTCTTAAAGCCGTAGGGTGTAGTGCAGCAGCTTTGAAAGCAGCAGGTTTTACAGCCAGCGAGCTTAAAGCGGCGGGCTTTAGTGCGGCACAGCTAAAAAATGCAGGTTTTTCAGCCAAGCAGTTAAAAAATGCAGGGTTTTCGGCTCAGCAATTGGCGTCGGCTGGATTTTCAGCAAAACAATTGGCGGCGGCTGGTTTTTCTCCAGATGAGATTGCGAAAATCATAAAGGACTGTTCGATAGCTGCATTGCAAAGAGCTCACGATCAAAATGTTAGCGCAAAAATACTTAGAGAGTCAGGGTGTACAGCAGCAGCTTTAAAAGCAGCAGGGTATACAGCTCGTCAATTAAAAGCAGCAGGTTTTTCTGCCAAACAATTGAAAAACGCAGGCTTTTCTGTAGAACAGCTGAAAAATGCTGGTTTCTCTGCCTCAGCTCTGAAAGACGCAGGCTTTTCTGCGAAGCAGCTTAAAGCAGCAGGCTTTTCTGCGAAGCAGCTTAAAGCAGCAGGCTTTAGTGCGGCTCAGCTTCAAGATGCAGGTCTTTCTTCTAGTTCATGCCCACCGTTGAGTGAGCTGATTAGAGATCGTAATAGAGGTGTGTCTGCTGCTAAGTTAAAAGAAGAGGGATGTGGTGCGGCAATTCTTAAAGCAGCAGGTTTTACAGCAAGAGACTTGAGAAATGCTGGTTTCTCTGCAAAAGAATTGAAAAGTGCAGGCTTTACAGCGAAGCAGCTTAAAAATGCTGGCTTTACTGCTGGTCAGTTAAAAGCAGCAGGTTTTACAGCCAGCGAGCTAAAAAATGCAGGCTTCAGCGCAAGAGCTTTAAAAGCCGCGGGTTTTTCTGCAAAAGAGCTTAAGGCAGCAGGCTTTACAAGTGCCCAATTGAAAGCAGCAGGCTTTACTCCAGGTGACTTGATACGAGCAGGCTTTACACCAGAAGATCAAGGCGATCAGCCAGTAAAAGCTAGGCAGGCAGTGACCAACTCATTGTTAGATGCAGGTCAGGTATCATCAAAGAAAAAAACAATGGCTGAGAAGTTGGCAATGCTTCAGAAGAGTCAGCAGGCTCGCTTGAATAAGCAGCAGAGAGCAAACATGATTGCTCAGATGCAAGCGCGGATGATGGGCCAGTCTCAAATCTTGTTAGGTAAATGGTCTAAATTTAATAAGCAAACCTACCAAGTAGGGGTTGATTCAAAAAATGCTGAAGGTGGATCTGGAGGCAATGCTCGAAAAGGAAGAGGCAACCGAAGAGGTGGCCGTGGTGGGTATAATTCTTTAGGAGGTCGAGGTGGGTCTCAGGATAGGCGCCCACTCTTTAAAGCTGGAACCATTATGTATGGCGTGTTGGAAACATCCATCGATAGTGATGATAAAGGGCCTATCATGGCACAAATTGTGGATGGCCCTCTGAAAGGAACTAAACTTATCGGTCGCTTTACTCGACACGATATCACTCTTGCGCTGAAATTCTCGAAAGCGAATATCCCCGCCTATAAGAAATCAATTGGTGTCCAGTTTTATGCAATCGACCCAAATACTGCCCGAACAGCTTTATCTGGTTTGGTGAACAAACATTATTTGCTTCGATATGGTACTTACTTTGCGGCAGAATTCATGTCTGGTTTAGGTAGTGCTTTGGTAACATCCGGTAGCAATCAAACCTGTACAACAGGCGACGGTAGTAGTAACTGTACTACTTTGTACGGCCAGCTTAGCATTGCTGAAGATATATTGGTCGGCTTAGGTCAGACCGGGCAGGCATTGTCCACTCGTTTGACTAGTACTATCGATACACCACCAACTGTAAAAATCGAGAAAGGGCGTGGTATAGGTTTGCTTCTGATGAGAGACTTGAAATTGCCAGGACCTCTGAAGACTCCATCCATGCGTGCTTTAGAGATACTCAAAGGAGATGATAATGGCTAGAGATGACCAAGATGAATACTTCTTTGATGATGCAGATATTGAGCGTCTAGACGATTCCGAGTCAGAATCAGAGGGTGTGGTATATGATCACGATACTGAAACGATCGATGATTCTGAAGTTGACCTTACGGAATCAGAAGAAAAGGAAGAGTTTGAAGAGGTCAGTCCTTTTTGGCTCGACTTGAAAGATAAGGCCATTAGACTGTTCAAAAGCAATAAGCGCTTAGTGTACTTACTTTCAGTTGTGCTTGTTATTTATGTTACTGCCGACATAATGGGTTTTGGTATCCACAGGCCTCATGCAGCTAAGCGGGTAGTGTCACCTAAGCCTGTGCCAGCTGCAGTTAAGCCTGTCGCTAAGCAAGCTCCAGCTAAGTCTGCACCCCCATTGCCTGGTTTTGGTTCGGGTTTTATAGCTGATACAGCTCAATCCAGTCAGAGTAATTCAGCTGTGTCTTCAGAAGTAGCGAGCCTTAGGGCTCAAGTAGCAGAGCAAGCCGTGACAATCCATACCTTGCTACAGACCGTTAAGACTCATGGATCAGCCGATGTAGCAGCTGCAGGAGCAAGTGGTAACCGTGTCACAGCTTTGCAAGGTAGAGTTGATCAACTGACGACTCAACTAGGTGCGATGCATCATCAGTTAAAGACGCTCACGAAAGCTGAACAACAGGCGCAGTACAGAGCAAGCGCAGGTCCTCAAGCAATGTATCATGTTAGAGCCGTAGAGCCTGGCAGAGCATGGATTTTGGCGCGGGATGGTAGCTCTATGTCTGTTAGCCTTTCGTCTGTAATACCTGGCTACGGCAAGGTGACAAGAATCGATTATATAGCAGGCATAATCGCCACAGAGAGTGGAAAAATGATACGTTTTGCTGCTCAATAAGGTCTGGACTTGGGTTCAGAGAGGGGAAAGACTGTTGGCGTGCTATGCTTATTAGAAATATACCCTAGCAACTAGGAGACTATTATGCAGAGCCGATTGCTTCGCTATGTCGTATCATTTATAAAATGCGCGTGGATCACTACGCTTTTTGTCGGCACTTGCTATGCTAGCAGTTCGTCAACTTATTCCCTGTATCTCGAGAACTCCATTTTATCGTTAGGGAACATTATCCAATATGTATCATTGGGTATGGGACTTGGTTTAGTGCTTGGCGGCCTTTTCATGTTGAAAAAATACGGGCAAATGAGAACCATGATGTCGCAACAGATGACTCTTACTAAGCCCCTTGCCATGCTTCTGGCAGGTAGTGCGCTAACCATTTTGCCAACGTTCATTGCTACGATGGAAAGAGCTTTTTGGGGTTCAAGCTGGTATGCCACGACAATGTCCATTAATACCAGTGAAGACTGGACTGGCCTTATTGGCCCTGTTCTGATGCTGGTGCGTTTGTTGGGTGTCGTCGCTTTGATGCGTGCTATCCTTATGATGACAAAAGCAGGTGGTCACCAGGGTCAGCCGGGTGCTGCAGGTAAGGCGGCAATGCATTTGATTGCAGGTATTCTGTGTGTAAATATCAATGGAACTGTCGATATTTTAAGCAATATATTTGATTTTTCGAATATCTTTTAGGGCTTTTGAAAAGTGTGATGCAGGTTAAATGCTCACCTGAACGTAGGTTTTCCGCATGAAAGGGCACACCCTTACAGTAAGACCTTCATTTATTTCAAAAATAAGCTACTATGAGCGTAGGTTCTTTATCCTTACTAAGGGGGATTTGCTATGGTACGCAAACTGTTTACCTTTCTGAAACGCAAGCTAGCTGGTTTGCGAAAAGCGGGTGTTGCTCGTCTTGTGCTTGGTTTGTCATTAATCGGATGTTATTCCGTCGCATCAGCTGCGTCGGCCGCATCGGGTATTTCACTGTCTGTGATTGCGACAAACATTGCTACTACAATCGGTTACTTTTCAACCATCCTAACGGACATTGCGTTGGTTGCAGGTATCGGGTTTGTATTAGCTGCTTTGTTCAAGTTTCATCAGCATAAGCAAAACCCAACACAGGTGCAGATCAGCCAAGGTGTCACACTACTTATTATTGGTGCAGCGCTATTGATCTTCCCTTATATCCTTACAACAGCGAAGAAAGCTGTATTTGGTTCTGCAACAGTTGCTAAGCTTTCTGGTGGTGCCATTCAAGGAATCATCGGTAGTTAGGTAATATAGGCAGGTTTAACGAAGCAAGGTCGCGATGTTAGGCTTGTCTTTTTTATCACCATTAATGGTGGTGATAACGAGTGAACTAAAGCAAGGAGGCTTATATGATCACCCGATTAGCGCATAGCGTTTGCAACAAACTAGGCAGAGTATTTTACTTTGTAAGAAGGCAGCGAGCCGCTCTTCTTCGATTACTCGTTGCTTTTGGTTTAATAGGTTACTTCTCAGCTGCCTCTGCAGGTGCGGCGACAGGTTTAACTCTTGGTTCTATTGCTGGGAATATCCAGACGACCATCAAATACTACAGTATCATTTTGGGTGACGTTGCCTTGATCGCTGGTATTAGCTTTGTATTGATGTCTTTGTTTAAGTTTCATCAGCATAAACAAAACCCAACTCAGGTGAAAATTAGCCAAGGTGTTGCCTTGCTTATTATTGGCGCGGCATTGCTGATTTTCCCTTATATTCTAACAACAGCGAAACGAGCTGTGTTTGGTAGCGCTACTGTTGCCACACTGTCAGGTTCTGCCATAGGCGGTATTGTTGGTGGAAGTTTGACTGGTTAGTCGTTAGATACAAGCAGTTAGTTTTTCTAGAGAGGGCTTGTTGTTGATTTATTTTTCGAAGTGAAAATAAATTGGCAACAAGCCTTTTTTTATCGTGCAACTCCATGAAAAAGATCGAGAAAGTAGCTTAATCGTGCTATGATAGAAGTCGAGTATTCTCCTGATTGCTCAGTTAGTTTGAAGGTGTTATCCATGTCAAAACTTGTCTCAGACGTACCGCTTTTACCCAAAGTTGCTGGTGTTCAGTGGCAATATTTTTGGCGACGGCGTACCGATTCGCGTTTTACTCCATTTGCTGAAAAAGTATGGAGGCGTGATCAATACCAGTGTCACTACTGTGGATTTGCATCAAAAAAGCATATGGATATTATCAACAGAAATGGTAATTATCATCAGAACACCATGGCTAATATGGTGACAAGCTGCTTTTTATGTACCCCCTGTTTTTTTCTCGAATCCGTAGGCCAGATGTTACCTGGCAATGGGGTTTTTATTTATTTACCTGATATGTCTCAAGCAGAGCTTAATGCGCTTTGCCATCTGCTGATGTTTGGTATGGTGACTGGTAGTGAGCAGTTGTCGCAGTTACGAACTCATTATCGTTCCTTGCGTTTACGTTCACAATTGGTTGAAAAGCATGTGGGTGAAGGTTTGAGCGATGTCGCGCATTATGTGCGTATCGTTTCCGATATGAACTTAGATAAAATGAGTTCTTTCCAGAAAACATTTGATGAAAATATTCGTTTGCTGCCGGATATGTTGTCTTTTTCTTCGCTCATACAAGAGTGCGCGATAGATGCATTAGCAGTAGACCCATTTACTCATGGAGGAGCGTGATGAGCGTATTAGAAAAAATCTCATCCAGCATAAGCAGTGTTTTTAATTCATTTAGCATGCTGGCAAGTACCTCATTAAAGCAAACAGTAGCGTCGTATTGTGATTTGCAAACAGCTGATAGTGATATTACATATGTTACTAATTCAGGCGCATTGGTATCTATTTTAAAATTAGAAGGCATTACCCATTTGGTAGGTCAAGCTGAATTTGATCAGGTCATGACGGCCATGCAGCAATCTTTGCAAGCAGTCATGTCGCAGCCAGGTCATTACATGCAGGTTTATTTTGAATACGATAACGAGGCAGCAGCAGAAGAGATTCATAGAATTTTAGAGCCTGCCGCTCGTACAGCTAAACGCTTGGATATGTCTTTAGAAGATTTATTTTCTGAGAGAGAGAAGTTTATCGCGTCTTACTGTGCTAGTGAGTCTGTGTTTTTGGTATTGACTTCAAGTATTGAAGCACTGACCAGAGAGCAAGCGAAACAAAGCATCAAGAAGCGTATGAAAGATGCGAAGGAGATGAATCAACCTCCGATCAAAGTGACTCAAAATGTGTTTGCAGCAGCAATGGATTTGAGAGATCAGCACGAATCCTTTATTCGCTTGGTTGAAAATGATTTAAAGCTTCAGCATATTGTGGCAGAAGTGTTGGATGTGCATACAGCCGGCAACTTTATTCGTCGCAGTGTTGATCCAGACTTTACTGATGAGTCTTGGAAGCCTGTGTTACCAGGCGATCGTGTTCGTGTGAAAATGCCGAAGCAACCAGTTACATCACTGATGGATTTGGCATGGCCACCATTGGCGCGTCAACTTATGCCTCGCGACGCCTTTAATCTCAACATGAAATACACCCAAATTGGCGATCGTGTTTATGCGTCTGTCTTTATCCACTTGTTCCCCAAAGATATTCAGCCTTTTTACCGCTTATTTTCTCGTATGTTAATGGCTGAAATGCCGTGGCGGATTTCCTTTGATATTGCTAGTGATGGTTTAGCAAAAACAGGTATCAAGCGTATTTTATCGTCGATTTTGGCTTTTACTTCTTCGCAAAATAAGCTTATTAATAACTCCCTGGAGCTGCTAACTTACTTGAACTTAAACACAGATGATTCAGTTGTGAAGCTTCAAGTTTCTGCTGCTACCTGGGCGCCAGCTGATGAGATAGATTTGTTGCGAAGTCGAGTTTCTATGTTGGCAAAAGCGATAGAAGGTTGGGGATCTTGCGATGTATCTGAAGGTTGCGGTGATCCGTTTGCGGGTGTTGTTTCAAGCATGTTGGGTATTAGTAGTTCCAGTATGGCAACACCATCGTTAGCTCCTTTATCGGATGCTTTATACATGCTTCCTTTGTTTAGACCAGCGTCACCTTGGGAAAATGGAGCTATTTTGTTTCGTTCACCAGATGGCAAGCCATGGCCTTATCAGCCAGGTTCATCAAAGCAAACTACCTTTATCGATCTTGTTTATGCTCGTCCCGGTTCTGGTAAATCAGTATTGTCTAATGCCATGAACTTGGCCGTCTGTTTGTCTGCGGGTATTAGCCGTTTGCCTCGTATTTCTGTGATTGATATCGGTCCATCATCCAGTGGTTTTATTTCATTGCTTAGAGATGCGTTGCCGATAGATAAAAAATCATTAGTGGCTTATCACAGATTGCGTATGCATCCTGATTATTCGATTAATCCATTTGATACACAGCTGGGTTGTCGTTTACCTATGCCTCAAGAACGATCCTTCTTGGTGAACTTTATTAGTTTGTTGTCAACACCAATTGGCTCTGATAGAACCTACGATGGTGTGCCAGATATGGCGGGTTTGATTGTCGATGAGCTCTACAAGCATTTCAGCGATGCAGGCAATCCAAATATTTACTCTTCTGGTATGGAAGAGATGGTTGACATCATCTTGGAAGAAATTGATTTTGTTACAGATGCGCAAACAACATGGTGGGAAGTCACCGATGCATTGTTCCTAGCTGGATTTATTCATGAAGCCATGTTGGCTCAAAGGCATGCTACTCCAGTGTTGGCTGATGTCACATCAATTTGTCGACTGACAGCGATTGAAGATTTGTATGGAAAAATTATGGCGCCTACGGGCGAGCCTCTTATTCACGCTTTTGCTCGAATGATATCGGGTGCTATTCGTGAATATCCCATTATTTCGCAGGCGACAAAATTTGATTTGGGTGATGCTCGAGTGGTTGCTTTGGATCTCGATGAAGTGGCGCGTAGTGGTGGTGATGCAGCAGACAGGCAAACAGCTGTTATGTATATGATCGCTCGTTATATTTTGGCGAGACACTACTACTTAACCGAAGACAATGTCTATGATATGCCCGAAACTTACCGTGAATATCACAGAGAGCGTGTCTCAGAGATTAGAGAAGATCCTAAACGTATTGTGTTTGATGAATTTCACAGAACCTCTAATGCGCAGGCAGTGCGAAATCAGGTGATCGTGGACATGCGGGAAGGGCGTAAATGGAAGGTGCAAGTGGCTTTGTTGTCTCAATCATTAGATGATTTCGATGATATTATGGTTGAATTTGCTACGTCAGTCTTTATTATGGATGCAGGTCCAGAGCAGGCTGTGCAGAAAACCAAGAAAACCTTCGGTTTATCCGATACAGCGGTGCAGGCATTAAAAGCCAATGTGCATGGCCCATCTGCAGCAGGTGCTACCTTCTTGGCTCAATTTGCAACCAAAGAGGGCTTGAATACTCAGCTCTTAACGGCTACCTTGGGGCCTATTGAGCTGTGGGCATTGAACACAACAGCAGATGACGTTTATATACGTAACCAGTTGTATCAACGTGTTGGTCCTAAAAATGCAAGAGCGTTGTTGGCTTCTGTTTTTCCACAAGGCAGTGCTACGAAAGTCTTAGAAGAGCAATATACGCAATACAAAGATGCCGGGAATTTAATGGATGAGTCTGGTAAGTCAGGTGTGTTGGTAGAAATGATTGAAGGGTTGGTAACGCGCTTTCATCGGAAAGAATATTAAGGTGAGTTATGGTTGATAAAGTATCGGTTGTTTTAGATGATACGGGTCGTCGTGAAATTATTACGCCATTGAGAGGAGATGAGCTTTTAGGTTCATCTCGGCTTAATAAAGGCACGGCTTTTACCAATGAAGAGAGAGCTGCATTAGGTTTGTCTGGTCGTATTCCTGATTGTGTGGAAAGCTTAGAAGAACAAGTCGAGCGTTGTTATTTACAGTTCAAGCAAAAGCCTTCTGATTTGGCCAAAAACATCTATTTAAATGCATTGCTCGATACCAATGAAGTGTTGTTTTATCGTTTGGTGAAAACGCATTTAATTGAGATGCTTCCGATTGTGTATACACCAACAATTGGTTTGGCTGTTCAGCAATTTAGCATGGAGTTTCGACGCGCAAGAGGTTTGTTTATCACGAATGTGCATCGAGGCCGGATTCGTCAAGTATTGCAAAATCGCCAGCATGAGAAAGTAGATATCGTTTTGTTGACTGATGGAGAGGGCGTCTTAGGCATTGGTGATCAAGGTATTGGCGGCATGGATATCGCCGTCGGTAAGTTAATGGTTTACACCTTATGCGCAGGCATTCCACCGGCTCGTGTGTTGCCGGTTCATCTCGATATTGGTACTAATAATCAAACCCTGCTCGATGATCCTATGTATTTAGGTTGTCGTCATCCACGTTTAACGGGTCCTGTCTACGATGAGTTGGTCGATGAGGTTGTGTCGGAAGTAAAAGACCTCTTTCCAGATGCTTATTTGCATTGGGAAGATTTTGGTAGAGATAATGCGCGGCGTTTTTTAGAAAAATACAGGCCAGAGCTTGCTACGTTTAATGATGACATGCAAGGCACGGGCGCCACTGTGTTAGCGTGTGTGTTGGCGGCAGTGAAAGCAAAAGGTGAGTCGATCAAAGATCAGCGCATCATTATTTTTGGCGCAGGAACAGCAGGTGTTGGCATTGCAGATCAATTGTTGGCCGCGATGTGTGATGCAGGTTTAACGGCTGAAGAAGCGTACCGACAGTTTTACTTGTTCGATCGCCCTGGTTTGTTAACCGATGTTAGTGACGATGTGGCCGACTTCCAAAAACCGTATGTGCGGGATCATCGAGAGACAGATGCTTGGGATACAGTACATGACGGCGAAATTTCTCTTTACGATGCAACAAAGCAAGTGAAGCCAAGCATACTCATTGGTTGTTCCGGCGTATCGGGAGCGTTTACCGAGCATGTGGTAAAAGCCATGTCTGAAGGTGTAGAACGCCCGATTATTTTGCCTTTGTCTAATCCGACGTCGTTATCGGAAGCTAAGCCAGATGATTTGTTAGAATGGTCAGAAGGGAGAGCTCTAATTGCGACAGGCAGCCCTTTTGAACCCGTGGACTATAACGGGCGAACTTACGTGATCGCGCAATCGAACAATGCATTTGTGTTTCCAGGCTTAGGCTTGGCTGTGATTGTGGCTAAAGTCAGTGGCGTGCCAGATGAGTTGATTCGAGTGGCTGCCGATGCTTTAAGTGAATGCGCGCCAATTCGAAAAAATATCGATGCACCTTTATTGCCAAGCTTTAAAGACATCGATGACGTCAGCTACCGCATTGCTGTTGCTGTGACTAAAAAAGCAGTGGAGATGGGTTTGTCTGACCTCACAGGTGATGTCGAAGAAGCCATCCGTCATTATTTTTGGCGTCCGGAATATTTAACCACAACAGCTTGTTAGGGGTCTTTTTTTTAAATGTGTTAAGCTGATTTAAAAGCGATAATGCCTGAGACCAACAAAATGAGACCTAACATAACAACTGGAAGTGGGATAAAAATTGCGGCTACCGCCCCACCGATGGCTGCTGAAGAAGACTCTCCAAGTACTAATAGAGCTTGATTATTCCCAAGCACCTGCCCTTTCTCGTTAGGTTCTGCATGTTGCGATAGCCAGGTGGTACAGGTTGGAAGCGCCATGACAGTAGGAATAACTGCCACACCGAAGGTCAACCAAATCCAATTAAACTGGTTGGGGATAATAATTAAAAGAGTTGATAGACCACCAATAATAAGTAAGCTGGTAAGCAAATTTTTGCTTGAAAATCGTTTGGCTAATTTATCTAAAACAAGTAAATTAGCCAAGAAGCAAAGCAGTGATACAAAAGAAATGAGAAGGGCGTAAACGTGAAGAGAAGGCTTCCATTGATCCATCACGTAAAGCGGAACAATACGATATAGGCCCATGACAGCAAAGAAAATTAAAAAGTTGACTAGGTATATTTTAGATAATTTAGGTTTTCGAAAAATGGATTTAATCGATGTTATTGCTGTTAATAGTTTAATGCGAGTGGTGTTGTTTGGGATAAACTCATCGTGGAAGCGCCACGCTATCCATATAATTAGAAAAACAATGCCAGCGGAGGTAATCCAGAAAGGAGTGCTATAATTAAAGAGACTTCCACTGGCGCCACCAACTAAGGGGCCAATAATATAACCTAAGCTACAAGCACAAAAGGCATAGCCCATGAGTTTCGATGCTTGAGCAGAGTCAACAGGTAGGTCTGCAATAACGGATTGAGAAATAGCCATGTTGGATTCACATAGGCCTGTTAGAAAAGCGAAAAGAAATAACAAACTGATGCTGTGTATTACAATGCTTAGTCCCATTCCTAGAAAGCCAAGGATGCACAAGGCGAGGCTAATCAGCAATATTTTCTTACGCCCAAAGTGATCTGATAAGTTACCAATTATAGGGGAGGCTAAAAACTGCCCAAGCGGGTACATAGCTAGCAAAAGTCCGGATAATGCTCCTCTTGCTGACATGGATGTACTGATGGGGAGTATTAAAGCATGCTTGTCTAGTAGCATGGGAATAAATAAGGTGAGGGTTAAGGCGTATCCGAAAAAGCCTAGAAATATCACACAGTAAAGGGGAAGTAATTTATGAAGCTTAATCATAGTTTTTTCCTATCGATGCCGCTGAATCTTGGATTAAGTATAGCTGTTCTGTTTATGCTTTGTAGCACGCATATTAATAAGAGGCTTCTCCTCTTATTTGGTTGAATTAAAGGGGAGTATTCTAGTAGTCCTTTATTGATGAAGCACGAGTAGTAATGAGTAAATCACTTTAAATGTGTCACCTCCAGAAACGAAGTGACGTAGGGGGCCTAGCTTCGATCCAGTTCGCATAAAATGCGGACTAAAGATCTGTATAAATTTATATTTTTAAAAGCAGTCTGCAGATTTAAACTCACAAAAATGTTGGGGCTGGATCTTTAAAGATCGCTAGTTGTTACTTCGTAACAGCGGATCAAGCCTGGGTCCCCTACGTCACTGCGTTTCTGGGGATGACAAGTGGTGGGGATAGCTAGTTTTTCACGAGTATTTACGCTCCTCGGTTGTCACCCCCAGGAACAACGCGTCCCATATGTGTCACCCCCAGGAACTTTTGTGACGTCGGGGGCCTAGCTTCGATCCAGTTCGCATAAAATGCGGACGAAGGATCTTTGTCAATTTATATTTTTAAAAGTAATCTGCAGATTTAAACTCACAGCAAAGTTAGGTCCCACCCGCCTTCGCTGGGTGCAGGCTCTACGTCATTATATTCCTGGGGATGACAAGAGCTCAGGGCTATCTGATCATTTTCATCATATCTCCTTGTTTTTATTGCTATTTATTGAATTCAGAGGCTGATATCAATCTGGATATTGGTCTATTTTTGATCTATAGTGCTAGCTGGGTAGGAAAAGAAGCAAGGAGATAGGCATTGATTTCGCAGCTTATTTTTGACACACTTAGCAACATTGTTTAAGAAGGGTATTGGTTAGTATGACATTAAAGATCTCCCCACAGCTGATGAGTCGCTTGGGGCATTTGGAGCAAACGCTAGATAATACTTACGTGAAGCCTGCCAATCCTAATTGGCATGTTGAGCGCTTTCTCGCGGGTAATGAAAAATGCTACCGCAATCCCAATACCAAGTTGGCATTTCGCCCAAACGTATTGATTCTCACGGATTGGAGCTATTATGATGAAAAGCCTGAGCGGCAGGAGCAGAAACGAGATGTATTATGTCAGCTCATTAAAGGGGATCTGGAATACCCCTTTGAGATATGGGTATATCACCATAAAAAGAAAAAACTGATTCAGTTAACAGAGAAAAATCATCAAGATGTGTTGTCAGATAGTAGTTTAAGTGACATTCGACGAGCGGATAAGGAAGTCATTGAGAAGGTGGCGATAGAAAGCCTTCCAGAAGGCTATAACAAAAGGCAGACTACCTTTTTGGATCATGTATTTATGGAGGAGCTTTTAAGGGGTGAGGAAATTGAGCCCTTCATTCCTTTTTCTTGTGTGCGTCATGGCTATTTAGACCCAAAAAAAGCAATACTTTCTATTCAAAAGGATATCCTATCGTTTTACCCAAATTATTCGAGAAAGCCCCTTAATATTATTGCAAAATCGTTCAGTGAAATTAAGTCAAGTAGTTGGAATACAGAAAGCATGGGTGTTTCAGCAGATAGGCTTGTGGAACGCGTAGAGGAAGTGAAAAAAATCCCAACGATGGACGAATTAAAAAATTTGGATTTCACACAAGTGAAACGAATCAGTATTAAGTGGGATGAAGAGAAAGAAGAGGAGATTCACTACTTGCTTGATCATGCCATCTCCTGTGAAAGCCTGACCCTGGAGGGGAGCTCTTCAAACTTTCAAAATAGTAATCTAAAAGAGCTGGAAGTCTCCTTCGCTTGTTTCAAAAGTCTTAAATCTATTTCAGTAACGAAGCTTAAATTAACAGAGAGCTTTGTGGATCATCTTAAGGAGCAAACACAGCTAGAATCCCTAAGCATAGATAAATGTTCAGGACAAGAGCATTTTGAAGCACTGGATCCTGGAAGTGTGTCGCATTTGAAAAAGCTATCGATAAAGTATCCAGCTTACTATAGTCGACCATCTGCAGCACTAGCGATTGGTCCAAAAGCCTTTAAGAGTTTGCTTTTGGCTGCAAACGCATTGGCTGAGTTTGAGATGGATTATTTTTCCGGCCATTACGAAGGTGTTTTTGATTCTGACGAGTGCTTTAAAGCTCTATATGAGGATCTGCCCAAGGGTAGGAAGCCTCTAGAGACCGTAAAGAAAATGTCGCTTAAAGTGGAAACAAAGTACTTGGATCGTGTGTTTCAGGTGTCTCAGCAATTGAGGGAGTTGGTACTTTATTCAATTACTGAAAAAGATGTATCACCAGATGATATCTATACCTTACCCAAGCTTGAGCAATTGTTCTTGCCTGGTTTTCAAATTTATAAGGCAAATGAAGCGATCGATTTTTTAAATCGATGTCCAAAGTTACGCTATTTATGCATGGGTTTGTCTTGTTACCTTAGATTTGAGAAAGAGGAATCTAGTGCGCTGCATCTCCCCCAATTAGAAAAGCTAAGGGTTTTTCAAAAAAGTAGCCATAGTGGGGGTATCTCAGAGCGAGCCCTTGATTTATTGTTAAGCTTACCTAGGCTTCGAGATGTTTGCCTTTCAAGTCTGAAGGTGGGTTCCAAAGAAACCTGTAAAAACACTCATAAACTTCCTTTATTGATAGAAGATTTAGAGTTAAACGGTGTGACGTTTAGTGATTCTTCTACAGCAGCATCCTTGTTGAATCGAGTGTTGCGACTTAAAAGGCTAAAGATGAATTACACTAGCATTTCATCTGAAGATACGTCAGATAAATTGCCATTGGGTGGTTCTGAAAAAAAAGACGAGTTGAATCTAGAGGTACCAACTAGTGTATTGTCGTCTTTAAAAGAGCTCAATATAAATCTTAGCTCTGAAGCTATCCCCCTAGAGTGGAAAAAATACTTTTTTCTGATTCAGAAAAACAGATTTTCAGATGGAGTATGTGATTTTTTAAGAGACCAAGAAAATATTGTTTTTGATCTTCATCCTGGTGAACTTTCTCAGCTGAAAGAGATCACTGTTCCGGTGCTTGGTTTTCCTGAAGGTGAGGATCGATATTGGGGTCGTGGTCGTTCGCCGAATAAGTTCATTGATCGCTCGATAGATTGGATTAATGCATCATCTAATATTACTAAGTTAACATTGAGTAATGATTACTCAGATTCCAAGTCAGGCGAACAAAAACATACAGAAACAAAAAATTCATTATTACCTTTGCTTCACTTAAGAGACTTTAAGATTGAGAGTACTGTGCATTGGAATCCTGAGTTGTGGGGTCATATTAGGGGACTTTTGCTAAACGCACCACAATTAAAGCGCCTTGTTTTGCCTTGGGGAAGCTATGATTCGATCAGTAAAGATGAAATAGATGGGCTTAGGCAAGATGTTCTATCTATTTTAAAGGTTCACCCAGATTTAGAACTGCTTGGTGCGCCAATGTTGATTAAAGATTCGAATGATTTAAAAGATTTTCAAGCACTCGCTCCCAATGCGGAGATTGTTAAAGATGTTACTTATAGAGATATTGAGCAAGAAAAAAGAAAAGAAAAAGAAAGAGAAGAAAAGCGGGAAAGAGAAAGAGAAAAGATGGTGAAAAGGCTCAGAGAGCCGAAAAAAAGTGAAAATCAGAGTGCGAGGGAAAATCATTTTAACAGCTCTTCGGGAGGGGCTGAAAAACTCAGGAAAGATGCTTTTAAGGCTTCTGGTGGAGGGGGTAAAAAAGCTAGAACAAGACAAGATTCAGAGAAATGTTTTTTAAGAGATGGTTCAGCTACTTCAGGTGCGCATGTACCTGCGGCAGTTAGAAAAATCTATTCTTTTGATGGGCGTCATCCTGAACCAAGAGATTATCGCGAAGACATCTATCAGAGCCTTGTTGTTGCAAAAGAAAGGTGTCATGTTTCTGAAGCATTTCATCTATCTTCTGATAAGCCTTCACCAGCAGACCTGGAAAAAGTTGAGCTTCCTGTACCGCCTTCAGGTATAGAGCAGTTAGGGTGCTTGGCTCAGTTAGAAAATAAAGACGAGGCTTATTTTTATGCGAAAGATCACCTTTCTTTAAGCAGAGATTGGTCTCGTTTAATATCGCTTTCTTCAGACGATACGATTAGTTACCTTTCATTAGCACCAAAAGTGGCGCATGAGGTTGTTTATAATAAGCGTGATTGCTGTTATATGATACGCTTATTGGAAGATACTAAAAAAGACGTACAGGTGGAATACCTGTTTCATCATGCAAGGAGCTCTATTCAGGCATTGCCGTCAACGCCAGAGTTTGAGGAAATTAAAGAATGGGTAAAAGAACTTAAGAAATACACCGCTGGCTCCCTAAATACTCCTGAGGAGCAAACAGGGGATGAGTGGTTGAAAAGCATCGAAGAGCAACACATTGGTGCTTGCGCATGGCGATCAGTTGTTTTGAAACAAAAATTAGATTGCCTCTTGGCGAAAAGAAAGGAGCAAGGTTTAGATAGCGAAGAGCCTTTTTTGTCAGCACAGATTATTTGTAATTCTGCTCTGCACGCATTTGTTGAAATAACCTATCAAGGCCGTATTGTTCGGGTTGATTTGGGTGGCTTGCCTGTAGAAAATCAGCCGCCTACACAGGATGCAGATGATTACTTCGATCACTTTGTGGATCATTCGCACACCTTTCTCCTGATTTGAGTTATCAGGGGCATCAAGAACCAAGTGTTGAGGGAAATGCTCGTGCGGATAGTGATTCTAGGCAGTCGACATCGAATGTCGTGCAGCAGGAGGCCTCTCAAGCGATGCCAGCTCAAGGCTTAGAAAAAGCTGCTCAAGAGCATGGTAAGGATTCTGTTCCATCATCACAGGAAGCAGTTGAGCAGATAAACGCAGTGTCTAATCAGGGTGCTGAAAAGACACATCAAGACGAGGAAGTGGGTAGTCAAGAAGAGTCAGATGTTCGGGCTCTTGAAAAAGAAGTTCTTCCTAAAATAGAAAATTTGGAAGAAAAGCCAGTTGCCCCTGAGGTAGATTCTGAGCTAATTGAGAAAGTTGATTCTACTGAGAAAGTTGATTCTACTGAGAAAGTTGCTCAGGAAGTTGAGCCAGTTGGGGAAGCTGAGAAAGTTGAGCAAGCTGAGCAAGTTGATTCTGTTGAGGAACTTGCCCAGGAGGCTGAAGAGAAAGCTTCAATTGAGGCGGAAAATATCGAGCAAAAGGTAGCTGAGCCTTCTGATCAGGATGGCTTGATTATTTCAGATGAGATTGATGATAAAGAAGAAAAAATAGAAGAACCCCGTTTGGCTGAGGATCATTGGAGAACAATGGTCTCTTTTCAGGATGAAGACCGTGAAATTAGCGATCAAAAGAAAAAAGGTCTTTTAGAAGCGGCTTACAGAGATATCTTTGTTGATTCTTCAGAGCAAGTTGTAGATAAGAAAGCTTGGCTTAGATCTCTTTTATCTGTTAAAGGAAAACAGCATTTATTTGTGTCGAAAGGCGAGAAAGAAAACGAAGCCGCTCTGCTAAGCTTGTATGAATCAGCAAAACAAAATGACCACCCTATATTTTGGGTGAGAGACATCGATGATTTAAATCTCTTCACTGGTTTGAAGAAAACAAAAAACAACATAGGTGAAAGAGTAAAAGGGCCTTCTGGGCGTTTACATGATTTTTTAAGTTCCTTGGATCCTAATGGCCCAACACCTCTACTAATGATTGATTTCTCAAAGTTTGATCCGCATGATATTCTTAAAGTTAATTCAGTGGCAGATGATACTCGCATGTTGGGAGATAGAAGACTCCCCGATGACCTGACTATTTTTGCTTGTCAGGATCTTAGCAAGCATGACATTGAAAGCGATTTTTACCGACGTTACCACGTGATTAAAGAGCATGGTTTGACTCGTCTTCCAGCTGAATCTGCTTTCTTTGACCCTCCAAGTTCTGAAAAGCCAAGTGAGGAAGTGATCGATTTGTGGGGAAGTGCCATTGACTATGAGAGAAATCTAGTCGGCAGTTGGAGTGTTCATAAGCAAGAGTTACATTATGAAGATGGAATATTAAATAAACTTGCTAAAAAAGCGACGGAGAGTAAAGGCGAGCAAGCCTCATTAAGAATTGTTAATCCACCCATGAGTGATTCCTCTTACCGTTTATTTTGGGAAAAATTAAAGATCGATGGTCACATTGATGGCTTGCCGATTGATGTGAGTCGAATTCGGCACGATAAAAAAATGCAGATGGACTATCTCGATGAGATTAAGCCAAAAATGCTGCCTTTTTCAGAGGTTCCGCATGAGACTTATTACCTAAACCCAGAATCGATCAGTCAGCTATTTGTGCAATATTCAGTAGATAAGGATCGTGCCCTGGATACTCTCCCAGGTCTTTTAGAAGAGATGTCGAAGAAAGGGGAAGGCTCATTTCCCGTTGTTCTCACATCACCTTTAAAAAGATCTCAGTGGGCGCAACTGCTGTCAGTTGCAAAAGAAAATAAAATTAATATTGATTTTTCAATATTACCTAATGTGTCTTTGTTTCAAAGGTTAGGGAAAGAACACGAAGAAAAAGCAATGTCAACGAAACCCTTTGATATTGTTTCCCCCTCAGGATTTGTTTATTCACCTAATTTGGATGAGACGCTTTCTGAGTTGATAAGCCAGCAAGAAGCAGCTAGAACCATTCAAAAAGCATGGAGAAAAAGTAGGCCAAAGGATCAAGCAGCTAGAGTTATTCAAAAAGCATGGAATAAGCACAGGGGTGGAGGCGAGCTTAAATGGGGAGAAGGGCAGTGCGTGGTATTGGATGTGACAGAATGTGATCCAACGCATATTCTGTCGATGCTCGATCATAATGTTTTTCCTGATCGATTTGAGTTTAAAGAAAAAAAACAAGCTGTTCTGACACTTCTGGAAAACACGAATAAGACTATCATTCTAACGGGTGATTTTAAAAATGGCATTCATAATGCGCTTTTACCTTACATGCGAGACTACCCGGGTCGAATTTTTTGTGTGACAGACAATCCAGGTGTTTTTCAAGCATTCGATTGCCAAGCGCATGACGTTTTAGAAAAAGAAGTGGATCTTGACGCATTCATGCGCGTTGATGATGCGAGCATGCTTCAAACCGACATATTTTCTCCTGAAGAAGCGGAAGAAAAAAGCAAAGCTTTCTTTGACGCAAGAGAAAAAGCAGTTCAAGAGGCTTTGGACAATAACCCTTATGTCTTTATTAGTGGTTTCACAGGCGTAGGAAAAAGCACGTTTGTTGAAAGATACATGCCAGATGCTTATAAAGGCGAAGAGAAAATAAAAAAATGGGCTGATAACCCAAAAGGCGGCGTTTTATTTTTAGATGAAGCCAATATTAGTGAGCGCCAATGGAGTGAGTTTGAAAGTTTATTTCAGAAGTCACCGAGGATATTAATTGATGGTGAACTTAAAAAGTTAAGCCCAAACCATAAGGTAGTTTTTGCCGGTAATCCACTGAAAGCAGGTGGTGATAGACGGCTGGCACGTTTGTTTAAACGTCATGGTAATGCCATTGTCTTTCAGCCTTTAACGGCAAATGTTATTTATGACAAAATACTGAAGCCTATTTTTTCTGGCACTCATTTGGAAGATGAGACAGTAGAGTTGTCGCGCCCTTTGCTAGAAGCTTATAATACTATGGTGAGTTTGTCTGAGGATAAAATTCTCATTACGCCTCGCCAGCTAAAATACGTGGCAATGCTAACCCTTGAGGCCTGCGACAAAGACTCTAGCTTGAAACCGTTAGACGTACTTTTCTCTAAGGCTCGTGAGGTGCTGATTCCATTGTTAGGTGAGAATCCAAAAGCTCTGGATGAGGTTTTTCCTGAGCCTGAAGAAGAGCCACAGGCAAAACCCACTTATCGTTTGGGAGAAGATTTTTATGCAACAGCTTCTCGCCAAAAGGCGGTGGAAGCTATTGATGATATGCTTCATGTTAGGGCTTATAAGAAGCGACTTCATGATAAAGGATCTTTAAAAGATGATCAGGCTCGAGGTGATATATGCTCTCTTATTTTAGAAGGCATGCCTGGAACGGGTAAAACACAATTGCTTCAGGAAATCATGCAGCAAGAAGGTTTTTCTGAAGCCGTATACGATGAGCAAGGGGTCTTAACCCCCGGCCAGCCTTTTAACACCTATCATATGATTCCTGCCACCTTATCGGTTCCCGAAAAGATAAGTCGCTTGTCTCAAGCATTTAAGGCAGGCCATGTTCCGATTATGGATGAAGCCAATGCGTCATCTATGGAAGCGATAACAAATGAATTGAAGTCAGGTGCTTATCGCGGCGAGTTTTCGCCTCAACCCGGCTTTGTTTTGCTTGGAACGCAGAATCCTGCCACAATGGCTTATCGTAAAAAAGAATCGACAGCCGATAAAAATCGTACTATTAAGGTTGATATATCTGAATACACATCAACTGAAATGAAAGAGATTGGTGTGATGAAATATGGCCTTCCCCCCCTTAATGCAGAGGTGCTGGTGGAGCTCTTTGAAAGAAAGAAAATATCAGAACCAAAAAATGAAATCACTTTTTCTTATTTGCTTAAGATTTTTGAGCGATGCTCTCAAACAGTTAAAAAGCTAGAGAAATCCTTAAAGGAAATAGAAAAGATACCATCACTTATTCGTCAAAAGAAAAGGGCGGATAAAGCAGCAACAAAAATCCAGGAAGTGTTTCGAGCTGCTTTGGTTAGGGTGAAGGTCAAGCAAAAAAGAGCAGACATTTTAGAAAAGAAAACAGCTGCAGCTGATAAGATTCAAGACCTGATCAAAGCTCTGGTGGCTCGAGAGCAGTTAGGCGAATTAAAAACGGAAAGAGCAACGGCTGTTAAAAAGAAAGTGTTAGCGAGTTTGAAAGAAAATGTAAGAGAGAAAAGAGACGATCGAGAGAAGAAAATTGCTACGTTTTCATGCTCAATAAAGCAAAAGAATAAAAGGAAAGTATTAATAAGTTTAAGAGAAAATGTAGAAGCTGAAAAAGCTGAAAAAGCTGAAAAAGCTGAAAAAGCTAAAAAAGCTAAGAGAAATAAATCAGCTACTGGCTTACAGTCATTGTATCGGGGTCATAAGCTTAGAGAGAAAACTAAGAAACGCGCTGGTTTAGCCTTAGGTATAAAAATAGCCAGTATTGTAGGCATCTCAACGTCAGGGCTTAGTTTAGCTGTGGGAGTGTATATGTTTACAAACACACTCATAGCAGCTCAGGTAAGCAGTATGGCAGGCATGAGTGCGGCTATGAGCGCTCATCCATTAGGGGCGTTCATTGCTGTTGCCAGTTTACTTGTTTTGGCCGCATCGGCGGTGATTTTAGCGGTGAAGCCCTTTAAGCGAAAAGGTTTTTCTTTAGGTTCCAAGTCTGGTAAAAGACTACCGCCGCCAGGCCCATTTAAACCTAAAGGTGAGAGCCGGGTTTGAAAAACAGTGCTAAAGTTCTAGCAAGGTCATGCTTTACCCTGGGTACCGGCTTTCGCCGGTATGACAACGTTGGGGCTAGCAAAGTCATGCATTATTTTGAGCCCCGTTTTCCAACGAGGGCATACCGTTAAAAAAGGTTGTCATCCGAAGGCAACAAGGTGACGTCGGGGACCTAGGCTTGATCCGTTTAAAAGCGTTGTCATCCCGGCAAACGGAGTGCACAGCCGGGACCCATCTTTCGATCCAGTCCGCATATCATGCGAACTAAGGATCTTTAAAGATTAAACCCTAGCATTATTGTGAGTGCAACCCTGCAGATTGGTTTGAAAAATAAAAATAAAACTTAAACTCAGCCCTAACCCTACTTTTCGCCTTCTTCTGAATCCAAGAAGCTTTCTAGTCTATCGGCTCGGCTTGGATGACGTAGCTTACGTAGTGCTTTTGCTTCAATTTGTCGGATACGTTCGCGAGTCACATCAAACTGTTTGCCCACTTCCTCAAGGGTGTGGTCGGTGTTCATGTCAATCCCAAAGCGCATACGAAGGACTTTTGCTTCACGAGGAGTCAATGTTTGAAGTACACCTTGAATCGCTTCAGATAAGCCTGTAGCTGTTGCAAAGTCGATGGGAGACTCAATGTTGTGATCGACGATGAATTCACCCAAGGTGGTGTCTTCTTCTTCACCCACGGTTGTTTCCATGGAGATAGGTTCTTTGGCGATTTTCATCACTTTAGAGACTTTCTCTTTGGGGAGATCCATTTGCTCCGCCACTAAATCGAGAGGGGCTTCTGAGCCAAACTCTTGCATGTATTGACGCATGATACGTGTGAGTTTGTTGATGGTTTCAATCATGTGTACAGGAATACGGATGGTACGAGCTTGATCGGCGATAGAGCGAGTGATTGCTTGTCGAATCCACCAGGTGGCGTAAGTTGAGAATTTATACCCGCGGCGGTATTCAAATTTATCCACAGCTTTCATTAAGCCGATATTGCCTTCTTGGATCAGATCCAAAAATTGTAAACCACGATTCGTGTATTTTTTAGCGATAGAAATAACGAGCCTTAAGTTTGCCTCGATCATTTCTTTTTTAGCACGTTTCGATTTAGCTTCACCGATGGATCCTCGGCGATTGATTTCCTTGATCTCTTGAATAGGAAGCCCTGTTTCACGCTGAATCGCAGCCAATTTTCGGATGGCGCGTCGGATGTCTGGTAAAAATGTTTGAATTCGCCCAAACACAACTGGATGATCTTTTTCGATGATGGTTAGCCATTCAATGTCACCTTCACTGCCAAGAAAAGTAGTGATGAACTGTTTGCGGTTCATTTTTCCTTTAACGACGATGTAGTTCATGATTTTGCGTTCATGTTTTCGAATACCATCAGCTCGAATTTTTAAGGTATTTCTCATTTTTTGAAATGCGCTGGTGGTAATTCTGAAGTTTGAGTAATGTTCAGAAAGACGTTTTTGGTGACCAAGGGTTGTTTTGTGTTGGTAACCATAGCGTTTTTTTGCTTTTTCATACTTGCCAAGCAATGTTTCCAAGCTTGCAAACCTTTCTTTCACTTCTTCGGGGTCTGGGCCGGTTGGGACAAACTCTTCTGTTTTGTCGTCATCGCTTTTATCATCACCCTCTTTACCATCACTGCTCTTGTTGTCACCGTCTTTGTCATCACTTTTCTTATCTTCTGAGCTGCTGTCATCTGCTTTCTTCTCAGGTTCCACAACAATAACTTTTTTAATTATTGGTTTTGAAAAATCAGGTTCGGGTAAAGAATCATAAAAGCCTGTGACCAAGCTACTAACATCTTCGGGGTTTTCTAATGCTTTGTATTGATCGATGTAGTCGTGCATGGTTTTAACGTCTTGAACCAAGGCTGCAGCAACAAGTCGTTCACCATCTTCTTTACTTTTGGCGATACGGATTTCATCTTCTCGTTTAAGTAGATGAACATTACCCATTTCTTTCATGTATGTTCTGACGGAATCGCCACCGACACTGGTTGCAGTGGTGGCATTTCGGTTGATACTAGCAATTTTTTCGGCTACGTCATCACGTGTGTTCTCGGCTCTGGCATGCTCCAAGAAAACAGAGTTTTCAGCTGGGGCGGTATCGAATACTTGAATTCCTTTTTCACCAAGCACGTCAATGATCATTTCGAGCTGGTTGTTGTCAGGGTCTTCGTTCGGAAGATGAGTCATGAGGTCATCTGTCAGTAAGTAACCATTTTCTTCAGCCTTTGCGATTAAGGCAAGATAGGTGGTTTCCTTATCGGAGTCCATAGTAGATTTTTGTGTGTTTTCTGTATCAGGTGACGTAGCAGTATTGTCTTTTTTTGCTTCGTCTTTAGTTGGTTTTTTAGATGGTACGGTCGGCATGATCCCTCCAGAAATGGATTGTCAAAAGCTGCTCTGGCTCAAAAAGGCCAGTATTTTAAATGAGCTAAGAAGAGGGGAGTGAATGTGCATAAATATGCAAGTAGGACCTCTAAGGGACCTTTCAAAGTACTCCATCCGCCCCTATTGTATACAACTTTTCCCAATGGTTTGCAAGATATGTCTCAAATTCTCTTGCTCTTTCTCTGACAAGGTGCACTGTTTGGCCTTATCAATCACCGTCTGAGCAACGCCCTGCAGGATATTTTTCAGTATTCTGGCCATACTTTGAACAAACTCTTCTTCCAGGCTATCAGCAGGAAGTTCAACGACTTTTAGAGAGCATTCTGCTAACCACTCGCGAGTACCAGTGTGTTTAACGTCAGTGATAAGGCGGCTGATGTTAGCATCTGGATTTTTTTGTAGGTGAGCGAGTAACTTCAGAAAAAGAGCTTGGCGCTTGCTGAGGTGCTGTTCGTATTCGCTTAGTGTTTTTTGGAGGTCTTTCACTTTGGATGGAGAGGCTAGGTGAGGATGCTGTAGTAATAGGGCAATGGTGTGATCCAGTCTTTGGCAGTGATTGTCAGTTGGTCTGTTGTTTTGGAGAGGGGGTGTGGCGTTCATAGGCGCGCTGATTTTTTTGGCTGTTAGTTCAGTGAGCGCTTCGGTAGATAAGGACAAACGATCAGCTAGAGCTTGCATCATAAGCTGACTAAAGACGCCTGTAGGCATACGCTCGATTGATTCCATTGCTTTACTTGCAAACCTGGCTTTATCGTCGATTGTGTTTAGTGGCATGTCTTTTTCTAAATACACAAAGAAAAAATCACTGAACGATAAAGCGCTTTTGATGCGAGCAATGAATGTCTCTTTGCCATGTTTCATGACGAAAGAATCAGGGTCTTCACCGTTAGGCATGAGTAAAAAGCGTAAGGCGACTTGCTCGTTGACCATGGGTAGCGCTTCTTGAAAGGCATGCCAAGCAGCGTGAAGGCCAGCGGCATCGCCATCAAAGCAAAAAACAATTTCTTTTGCGTATCGCTGCAGCGTTTTGAGATGCTGCTGGTTGTTGGCCGTTCCTAAGGTAGCAACGACAAAGGGAATGCCTGCTTGATGTAAGGCAATCACATCCATGTAGCCTTCAACCATTAAAACGTAATCGGGTTGGCGGGATATTTGCAGTAATTCAAACAAACCATAAAGAACGTTTTTTTTGTTGAAAAGCGGTGTTTGAGGTGAGTTTAAATATTTGGCTTTGTCGTCGCCTAAGGTTCGGCCGCCAAACGCAATGGTTTTTCCGCGAGGGTTTCGGATGGGAAAGATTAGACGGTTTCGAAAGCGATCCCACGTGCGATCTGTTTTTTCAATAAGTAGGCCATGCTTGCTGAGCAGCTGCCTTTTTACTGGATCTTTTCCCATGTTTTTTAGAAGAGCATCCCAACTATCGGGAGCGTAACCGAGTGCAAATTGAGATTGAATGTCGGGAAGTATATTGCGTTGCTTGATGTAATCTAAGGCTTTTGGGGATTGCATGAGCTCTTGTTGGAAATAATGTGTGACGGCAGCTAAGCATTCAGTATCTTCTTTTAAATCGGGTTGTTGCTGAGAGAGGTTAGGTAGGCTAATGCCTGCTTGTCGTGCGAGATAAGTGAGGGCTTCGATGAAGGTGAGCTTTTCGTATTCTCTTAAAAAGTGAATGGCGTTACCGTTGATCTTGCAGCCGAAGCAATAAAAGAATTGGTTTTGTGTGTTGATGTGAAAAGAAGGCGTTTTTTCTTGATGAAAGGGGCAGCAGGCAACGTAGCGATTGCCTCGTTTGGTCAAAGTGATTCGGCTCGCAATGACATCTTCAATGCGAGTATGCTCCAACACAACATTGGCAAGATCTGATAGAGCTGTCTTTCGGTCCATGGGTGGCTGTACTCGCTATTTGGTCTATTGCGGGGCGCAACTTATTCTATCGCATCTTTCCATAAAAGGCATGGCCTGAGGCGAAGTTGCTCAAATGGGGCTTGATGGATTGCTTTTAAGAAAGAGAGCTTAGGTGGGCTTTAATGCGCTTGCTGATCTGGCCCATATCGGCTCGACCTTTTACCTCAGGGGTGATTACACTCATGAGCTTGCCCATGTCTTTCATGCCAGAAGGCTGAACAGACTCGATGGCTTTGTCGAGAACTGCCTGAATGTCTTCATCGGAGAGGGGTTCAGGTAAATAGCGAGATAGAATGTCGATTTCTTTGAGCTCTTGCTCGGCAAGGTCTGGTCGACCGCCTTTCTTGAATTGGGTAATGGACTCACGACGTTGCTTGATCATTTTGATGCTTGTGTCGACAACCAAGTCGTTGGAGACGTCAGAAGCATCGCCATTGGGTTTTTTAGATTTCACTGCTAGAAGCAGATCACTTTTAAGCATTCGAAGTGTCTGAAGAGTAAGCTTGCCATCTTGGCGTGCTAACATGGCTTGTTTGATGTCCGCTTGGACAGTGTCCATTAATGCCACAAGATCACTCCTACTTGGCTTATCGGCGACGTTCTTTATCTTGAATTTCGCGTTCTTTTGCCTGTCTTTTAGCTTGCCGTTTGATGGCTGCAGCTTTTTCGCGTTTTCTTTTGGCTGTGGGTTTCTCGTAAGCTTCGATTTGGCGTAGCTTGGAAACAATACCAGCTTTCTCACAAGCTCGCTTAAAGCGGCGGAGAGCTGATTCAAAACCGTGACTGTTAGGGATGGATACCTTAAGCATGGTGCGTCGTTACCTTTGGTTTGATGTTACTAAACTATTGGCTCGATTAATGCGATTTAGTGCACTATCTGCCAGGTGGAGGATCATAAGAGTTTTTCCTTTAAAATGCAAAGGGTTCTTATGTCTAGTTGGCATTTGCGTTCTCAAGATCACGCTTGGCGTGCGCTTTTGAAGCAAGTCTGGCTAGCGGAGCTATGCTAAGCCCTTGAATAACAACGGAAAAAACAACAACCCCATAGGTCATACTCAAGATTATTTGACGATACACTGAATCAGGCAAAGAGAGAGCTAAAGCGACAGCAAGGCTTCCTCTTAAGCCTCCCCAAGTGAGGATGGTGATCATCCAAGGTTGCTCTTGGCGTTTTTTTCTTGATTGTAGCAAGGTAAGGGGGGTTGCAACCGTAATGAGGCGAATGATTAAGGTCATTGCGATCACGCAGATATTGATTAGTAGTTGGTTGCCGTGAAAGTTGACAGCTAGCAGCTCAAAGCCAAGCAGTACAAACAGGATGATGTTCAGTAATTCATCAACCACCAGCCAAAAAGAGGCAACGAAAGAGTAGACAGCTTTCTTTTGGCGCAGCTGAGAGCCAACTAAAATACTGGCAACCACCATGGCTAGCGGACCTGAAATGCCTAAGGTATCAGCGAGAGTGTAAGCTCCAGTTGTAATTGCCAGTGTGATGAGAATAATCATGCTGACGTCTTTAAGGGGGCGAATCAGCCAGCAGCTGAGTTTGCCGATGATGTAACCATAGGCAAGTCCGCCTAAAGCTTGTCTGATAAATAATATGAGCACGTGTTGAGTAGAAAGGGTGCCTTGATGGTTGAGAAGCTCGTAGAGTGTTAAAAAGATAACGATACCCACACCATCATTAAAAAGGGATTCTCCAGCCACACAGGCGGTGAGTGACTTGGGTGCCTTGATGCGTCTGAAGGTGCTTAGCACGGCGATAGGGTCGGTTGGTGAGATCAAAGCGCCAAAGAGGCAGGCATAAAGCCACGGGAAGGGAATATGAAAAGCTTTCATCATCCACCACGAGCCAATTGAGACTAAGGCTGTTGAGACAATGGTACTGAGTGAGGCAAGCACAGCGATGGTGGTTCGTTGGCGTTTGAGTTGTTCTATATCGATGGCAAAGGCGCCAGCAAAAAGAAGCAAGCCAAGCATGCCGTTGAGCAGGAGCTTTCCAAAATCGAGGTGGTTAATTAAGTGAGTAACACTGCTGTGCCAATGGTTCCAGTGATAGTGGTTGCTAATGATCAATGCGCATGCAATTAGCAATGATGAGATCATCATGGCAATGGTTGTTTGCATGTGAATAAAACGGTGATTCAGATAACCCAAAATAAGAGATAGGGTAACAATGCCAGCAATAAGGTGGTATGCGTTCACAGCAGCCTCACGGAAGTGTACGAAGCATTAATCATAATGCCATTCCTTGCCAAATACTACCGGCATTGACTAAGCTTGGTAGGAAGTTTGGAGGTTTAGTCATGGCTTGGAAAGCGCTAAGACAATTTATTCGTTACGAGTCCAGTGCAGGTATGCTGCTTTTTTTTGAAGCAGTGTTGGCGTTAGTCTTAAGTAATTCGTCACATATTGCACATTATCGGTACCTTGTTGAGTTACCCATTTCGATTCGAGTTGATATGTTTCACTTATCGAAGCCTCTGCTCTTGTGGGTAAATGATGGCCTGATGGCTGTTTTTTTTCTGTTGGTTGGCTTAGAAGTTAAGCGAGAGATGCTTCGAGGCGAATTAAATAGTGTCAGAAAGGCGCTATTACCTGGTATTGCCGCTTTTGGTGGTATGTTGGTTCCAGCGTTGATTTTTTTACTTTTGACGCATCACCACCCGGGCTATCGTGCCGGTTGGGCAATACCAACAGCAACCGATATCGCTTTTTCCTTGAGTGTGCTTGTACTGTTAGGGAAGCGCCTGCCACCGGGCATCAAAATTTTCCTCACAGCTTTGGCTATTTTTGATGACATTGGTGCGATACTCATTATTGCCTTGTTTTACACGTCTCAAATTACATTGCTTATGTTGCTTATTGCCTTTGCTTGCATAGTGGTTTTATTTGCCTTGAATCGATTGCGAGTTATGGCGGTATTCCCTTATCTTTTGGTTGGTGTGATCTTGTGGGTATGTGTATTGAAATCCGGCGTGCATGCCACGCTTGCGGGAATAGTGTTAGCCTGGGCAATTCCCATTGACGGTAAAACGAAAGAGGAGCCAGGCCCTCTTGAGCGCTGGGAAAAAAAGCTTCATCCATGGGTCGCTTATTTTATATTGCCCTTATTTGCTTTTGTTAATGCAGGTTTATACCTTGGTAATTTGAGTGTGCATGATCTCTTTAGTCCGCTTGTTTTGGGTTGCGTTTTGGGGTTGTTCGTTGGAAAGCCTTTGGGTATTTGGGGTTTGAGTATGTTGGCTGTTAAGTCAGGCATAGCAAAATTACCCCATGGCTTGAGTGGGCATAGTATTTTTGGCTTGAGTTTAATCGCTGGAATAGGTTTTACGATGAGCCTGTTTATAGGGTCCTTGGCTTTCTTTAATGCCCATTCTGGGCTCTACACAGATGTGCAGTTGGGTGTGTTTGTTGGTTCCTTAATATCGGGTGTTGCTGGGTATCTGTGGTTGAAGTGGGTTTCTCTTCCACGTCGTAAGCTCGCTTTGGGCAATAAAGAAGCATAAAAAACACGTTAAATTGAGGTGGTGAGCGCAGTTTAAAAGGTGAGGTAGGTAGGTATAAGCGCCAACCTGATTGATTTTTGAACATATTTAAGGTAAAATTAGGGCTAGTTATGGAAAAAAGTGTTTGATTTTAGAGGTTTATGATGCGGACGACAGGTATTAATGACGCGATGAATAGGCGTGCTACAGCTATTTGGGGTGTTTCTGCTGCGGGGTCTAGTGCCCTTATTGGAGTTGATGTAGGCATTATCTATGCCATGTATCACGGGTTTATTAATAGCGGTATGTTACAAGCCGATGCGGCCACCTTTACTGTTTTGTTTGGTTTATGTCTTTCTGCATTCTTTGCTATTCCAGTGGTCTCACTTTTTAAGGCGGCACATAAAAAAGCACCGCGCTTTTTAGCAAACGCTGCAGGAAATAAACCAGAGACAGTTAAAGGTGTAGGGCTTAAGTTGAAAGCAACTTAACAAGGCGGCACAACTGTTTGCCTTATCTGCATTGTTTTCTCATGAAGAATCGCTGTTTGTTTTGGATTAAGTTTTGCTACTTTTGATCCACTCATACAAAACACTCCCTTATAGGGCGCTTGCGACTTGGAGCCTTTGTGTAGTTCGCTTCCTTCTGCAAATTCAAAAAGGCCTCTGCGATTAGCTGGATTTTCTAGGTTAATACCTGGTTCGGGATTCCCAGTAGAGTGTCTGCAGGTCGTTCTAAATTCAATTTTTTCAGCCAATACTTTTCCATGAAAATCCTGTGCAAATATACTGTGTGATGCAGCAACAACTGTTAGAGCAAAGGCATTCGGATCTTGCTTGCCTTTGTTGTAGTCATTTGTTTTGAGAATGATAGGGGATTGATGTTCATGTGTGTTGAGAGCATCAGCCAAGTGTTTTAAGAACCCACCGTCATGAGTGTTTTGTAGAGAGATTAAACTTAAAGCGCAAGGATCACACACTGAATTACGGTAAGAGTGAACAAGCAAAGCGGTGCTAAGTATAGCAAATAAGCCGCCTTTGCTGTGCTTTTTCGCTAAGGCAGCTCGAATGAGGTGTGTGATAACGACAGCATTTTTAGGGTTGTTGAGGGCTCCTATTAGCACACGCTCACTGTGACGATGCTTTGTCTCCTTCATGTTTTTGGATGACATGTGATATTGCAGTGCTTCTGGGTCGGCAATGTCGGCAGAGGCAATGGCCTTCAGGAGCTCTGCTTTATTAGGAAGATCAAGTGTGGCAACCATGCGAGCTATTTGTTCTGTTGCGAGGCTTGCTTTTTCTTCTACAAGAGGGTTTGGGCGCTTGGTGATTTTAGTACCTAAAGACAAGCTTGCTGCAATGCATGCCTCTTCTTGAGCTTTGTTAGCAAAGACCTCATCGATGGATAAAACAGGTACGTCATACTCGGAAAGTGTAAGATCGACTTCTAAAAACTCTACGTCGCGTTTCATTTTTTTTGGTGCTCCACCTTCGGCGTGCTCTTTTACAAAAGCAAACACTAACGTAGCAGCAATCACGTTGGTAGATTCGAGGGCACTTTTTGTGTGACATAAAGCCTTGTGAAAGTGAGCATTTGCGAAAGCCAAGCGTTGAAAGCTAGGGCTTAACGGGAAGTTTGCGTCACGGTAACATAATTGCCTGACCTGATCATTTGGAAATACCTTGATAAGCGTGGGCAGGCGTTTTTTCCAGCTGTCTTTTTTGCGTAGTGCAGAGAGTCTGTGCTCGACCCTTTTAGGCAGAGTTTCGAGTTTTTTAATACTACCTATGGCTATGTAAGCTAGTTCAGCAAAAAAAGGCCACCATTGTTGCTTGCCGAGAGAGTCATTCTTTGCAGCGGCTGATTCGTAAGCATCTAATAAGGGTTTATTGTCTTGCTGAGATGCTAAGGCAGTAATGAGTTTTTTTGCTAAATATTTGGCATTTATCTTTTTGTGCTTTTTGCCAAAGTATAAGTCGACGTTATTTTTGAGGGTGGCTGTGAGAAAGTAGTCTTTTTGTAGCAATTGAAAGTTAAATTGCGTATCTAGGGAATGCAAAAAATGGTTTATTCGGGGTGAGTTTATGCCAAGGGTATTGATGGCTTCTGTTATATCAGCGATGCAGTCATCGCTGAAAAACTCTTGGTAAAAGTATTCAGCGATATCACCTGCCGGCACGAGCTCACACATATCTTCCTCGGTCATGCCTTTTAGAGCTTCTTCTCTTTCTTCTTCGGAGGCGTCTCGGTCAAATTCATCAGAGCTGGGTGGTTCGGGGTATATTCGGCCACCGTCACCCCACTCTAGGCTGTCTAGATTGTTTTCTGCGTATTGTTGATCTTGGTTGTATGATTCCCATTTTTGTCCGTCAGAAGCGTTGTGCATTTCTTCTTGTACAGTAACCCATTCATCAATCGTATCCAGTTCAAATTGCCTCAGCTTGTCTACGAGAGTGTGTTCAATTTTACCGGCAACAGTTAGTGGAAAAAGTTCACGGTAAGCTTCGCCTTCACAATCAGCGATGTCGATAAAGGGTGATTCATTCTTTTTTGGTATTTCAAAGCCATGTTTTTCTAATAACGCTTTTTCGTCAGCAGCTAAAGTGCCATTTCCAATAAAAATAAGAGTATCTAAGGTATCAATAGTATCTTTAAGTTTTTTTTTCTCGGCTGCTATTTCTTGTTTGGCAGGGGATGTAAATGTATTGAAGCGATTCATGTGTTCATGAAGATCTCGATATGTGTGGGGGTAGCGTTTACTCATTTTCCTTCCTTAAGTGATGGCATTGTTTTTCATAATATGAGCAATGCTTGCAATGCGTTTACCAAAAGCAATGCAGAGTGTTTTTTCATCGGCGGAGAGTTCTTTTTCGCCTTTGGCGCCGGCCCAATGGCTGGGTCCGTAAGGCGTGCCGCCTGAGGTGGTATTCATGAGGGTAGAGTCACTGTAAGGAGAGCCGACCATGATCATGCCTTGATGAATAAGCGGTAGCATCATGGAAAGTAGGGTGGTTTCTTGTCCACCATGGAGAGAGCCTGTTGAGGTAAAGCAGCCAGCGGGTTTGTTGATGAGTGCGCCTTCCATCCAAATGCCCCCGGTGGTATCGAGGAAATGTTTTAAAGCGCCTGCCATGTTACCAAAGCGAGTGGCACTACCTAAAATAAGGCCGTCACATTGCGATAAATCGCTTAGTGAGACGTGAGGAGGCCCTTGCTCAGGGATAGGTGCTTCCGTTGCCTCGTGATTGGGAGATACATTAGGAACGGTTCGGATAATAGCGTTTACATTCGCTGTTTGTTCGACCCCAATGGCAATTTGCTCGGCCATGTGGGCTGTGTGGCCTGTTCGGCTGAAATAAAGAATAAGTACGTTGGCGGTTGTCATGACATGTTTCCCACAAAAAGTATGTTGGTTTATTGTGGGCTAGGGCAGGGAAATGTCAATACGGGTTATTCGCTCAAGATATCGAGAAGCAATTTTGCAGGTCGTGCGATCACCGCTTTGTTTTGGCAAACAACGATGGGTCTTTGCAGTAAAATAGGGTATTCCATCACGACAGCAAGAATATCGTCATCGGAAGGGTCGTTTAGCTTTTCTATGTGAGAAAAGGCTTCTTCGGCTCCTCTAAGCATTTCCATGGCAGTTAGTCCAAGTAAGGCCTGTAGTTTTTGCAGGGAATACAGGCTTGGAGGTTTTTGTAAGTAATTGATAATAATAGGATTTAATTCTCTCTCTTGAAGCAGGCTCAAAGCCTCTCTAGACTTGCTGCAGCGAGGGTTATGATAAATTTTGACAGTTGTCATCGCTATTCTCCTAAGCTATGGTGAGGTTGGGTGGGTTCACCAAACTACTTATAGGAAGTCTAAGGCAGGTTTGTCAATGAGAGTATTCGGTACTTGGTTGTGGCTTATAATTAAGCGCTATGTGCGCAATGGTTGCCCTTTTCAGGCAGCTTACTTGGCGTATTTAACTTTGATTACGCTGGTTCCGCTGTTAGCCTTGAGTTTGATTGTGCTAACCCATATAAGTGTTTTCACGCCCATGATTGATCAACTGCAAAAGTGGTTGCTCACAGCTTTACTCGTGAATGTGGCTGATCACGTCATACAAACGATTCATCATTGGGTTGAGCAGGCGGCTGCTTTGTCGTGGAAGCACACGATTTTCTTTGTGGGAATGGCCGTGCTCATCATGTTTAATCTAAATCGTATTTTTCGAGATGTATGGCATACCGAAAAGCGTTTGTCTTGGTCTATTCACCTTGCTGTTTATTCCTTTATTTTGCTGTGCTCTCCTTTATTGCTTGGGCTTTTGTTTATTATTTCCGGTGTTTTGTTTCAATCAGAGAGCATCAGTTATTGGTTGATGATTCATCATTTACATCAACCTTTGGTCATACTGATCCCGGATTTGGTTTTATTTGTGTGGTTAACCTTAATGAACTGGGCTTTGCCTTTGTGCCGTGTGCCTTTCAGGGCGGCTGTGTTGTCTGGAGCAGTGACAACCATTTTGCTCATTATCACAAAGAAACTATACGCCTTAATCGTGATAAATTCGTCGTTTGAAATGCTATACGGGACCTTGTCAGTCATACCGTTATTTTTGGCTTGGTTGTATGTGGCGTGGTGTATTATTATATTCGGCGCAATGATCGGCCACGAGTATGCCACCCGTTAAAAAACCACTTTTGCTTTAAGAAGGTGTCATCCGAAGGCAACAAAGTGACGTCGGGGACTTAGGCTTGATCCGTTGTTACGAAGTAACAACTAGCGATCTTTCAAGATTAAGCCCTAACTCTTTGTAGGGTTAGTAATCAAACCCACCGTTTTGGCGCCAGCTTTTTGAAGCAATGTCATGGCGCGGATCACTTTTCCATACGGTAAGTGTCGATCGGCTTTTACAAACACTGCAGGATCGGCTTTTTGTTCTAGTTTTAAATAAGCTGCTGCATAGGTAGTGGCATTGGTCTCTGAGAGGGCGTTTTTAGGTTCGGGGGCGACATTTAAAAACAATTGATCTTCGGCATTAATACTTAAAATAACCGGTTTCGCTTTCATGGTGGGCAGTGCGTTTGCAGACGCTTGAGGTAAGGAAACTTGCACGCTTTGAGAAAGTAATGGTGCAGTAATCATGAAAATCACCAAAAGAACTAGCATGACATCGATGTAAGGGACAACGTTGATTTCTGCTATGAGTCGCCGTCTTTTTTGCCTACTCATGCTCAGACCCATTAGTGTTACGTTGTGCTAACCAACGCTCTAAGAGTTTGGGGGTTAGGCTGGCTTCAAAGCATTCGTACGTTTGATCGATGGCATCGAGGGTATGAGAAAGGCGGTTATAGGCAATCACGGCAGGAATAGCGGCAAACAAACCAATGGCTGTGGCAATCAAGGCTTCAGCAATGCCTGGGGCTACCATGGAAATAGAAGCGGATTGAACCGTGCCTAGTGAACGAAAGGATGACATGATTCCCCAGACGGTTCCAAACAAGCCAACATAAGGTGCTGTTGAGCCAATGGTTGCAAGCCAGTTACTGCTTTTTTCGAGCCGCCCAAGGATGTCTTGACGCGTGCTAGTGAGAACGCTTTGAATCATTTCTTGAGCTGTTTGTCTGTCAAGGTGTGGCATAGTCAGGAGTTTTTGAAACTCTTCGTAGGCAGTATAAAACAAACGCGCTGTGCCCATTTTGGGTGCTCGACCAAAGGATTCAAAGCAGGCTTGCAGAGATTCTCTCTGAGCAAAGTGCTGGTTGAAGGCTAAGATGTGTTTTTTTGCTTCTTTCAGTTGACGTGTTTTTTCTAAGATTAAGGTCCAAGAAAACACAGAGGCGATGGTGAGAATGATGAGAACTAACTTAACAGTTAGGTCGGCATGAGACACAAAGCTCCAAAGTGAGGGTGCGCTGGTCATGTGAGAGCTTCCTTTAAGGTGTTGGGAATCGCGATGGGTTTTAAGGTCTTATTCACACACACTAGCTGACACTGCATTGTACAGTAGACTTGAGAGGCGTCGTCTTGTGATTGCACTTCATGGTCAAAAAAAAGCGCTGTTCGGCTAGTTTTTGAGACACGACAAACAACGTTAAGTTGATTGTTTAAAAAAGCGGGGCTTAGATATTGGATGTCCGCTTGGCGCATCACAAAAAGTAAATCGCTTTTGGCCAATACATCGATGTCTAGCCCTACAGAGGCTAACCATTCAGTACGAGCTCGTTCCATGAATTTGAGATAATTGGCGTGATAGACAATGCCGCCAATGTCGGTATCTTCCATGTAAACGCGCATGGAAAAGGTAAACTGTTTGGTCATGTGGCTGATTCCATTGATAAAACAGAGCCTAAGTGTAACACGCTATGTGTTTGATCGACAGGTATTTTAGTCACTGTCTTTGTAAGCCCAGTCTCACTAAAGTGCTTGTTTTTAACGGGTGTTGTTTGTTTTTGTGATTCCTAAATACTGATAAGCTTTTTCGGTGGCCATACGGCCTCTGGGTGTTCGTAGTAAAAACCCTTCTTGTAATAAGTAAGGCTCAATGACGTCTTCGATGGTGTTCTTCTCTTCACCAATGGCTGCAGCTAAAGCATCCAAGCCAGTTGGTCCGCCCTGGAAAGTGTGAATAAGCGTGTTGAGCAATTGGCGATCGAGTGTATCAAAACCTTGTTCGTCTACATTCAACAAATTCAGAGCTCTTTTGGCAATGTCTACTGTAATAATGCCATCGCCTTTCACTTGTGCAAAATCACGTACACGTCGAAGTAGCCTGTTGGCAATACGAGGTGTGCCTCGTGATCGGCAAGCAATGTGAGTTGCGCCATCGGGATGAATGCTGATATCCAAAATGCTGGCAGCGCGTGTAACGATGCTTTGTAAATCAGTTTGATTATAAAACTCTAGGCGTTGCACAATGCCAAAACGATCGCGCAGAGGAGAGGTGAGTGATCCTGCTCGCGTGGTTGCACCAACCAAAGTGAAAGGTGGTAGCTCTAATTTAATGGAGCGAGCAGCAGGGCCTTCGCCTATCATGATGTCTAGTTGGTAGTCTTCCATCGCGGGGTATAAAATTTCTTCGATGCTTGCATTTAGCCTATGAATTTCATCGATAAACAATACATCGTGGGGTTCTAAATTAGTGAGTAAAGCGGCTAAATCACCGGCTTTTTCTAAAACGGGTCCGCTGGTTTGTTTTAAGTTAGCTTGCATTTCGTGTGCGATGATAGCAGCAAGCGTGGTCTTTCCTAAACCCGGTGGACCAAAAATTAAAACATGATCTAGAGCTTCATGACGATTTTTGGCGGCTTCAATAAAAATAGCCATTTGTTCGCGTACAGGTTTTTGGCCAACGTAATCGGCGAGTCGCTTGGGGCGAATGCTTTGTTCGTTTTGTAAGTCGTCGCTTTGTTCAGGGTGACGTACAACGGAATCGCAATCGGGGGTATCCATGAAAACTTCCTTGAATAGTGATGCCTTGTAGCGCAAGACGTATCAGCGATTCTACGTTATCCGTGCTTTCTTTCACAGCCGAAACAGCTTTTTTGGCAGCAGCTAGGGTATAGCGTATGTTGTGAGCTAAGTCATTGAAGAAAGAAGGCTTATATACGGTCAAAAAAAGAACACGTATATAATCTATAGTTAAGAGAATGATATAGGGGTTAGTAACCATGAAGTCGGGAAATTCGGGAAATTCGGGGAAGTCAGGCGGAGGAAAAGCCGCCGCCGCAGCCGTAGCAGCTGCCGCAGTGGCTACGGCTGCTGTTTCTGCTGGAGAAGCAGAGCCTTCTGACGAGCTTAAAGCACGTGTTAAAGCGTTTGCAGACACACTTTATGTTGAATTAGGTGGTGATCCATCAGTTAGCGCACCTTTGCTAAAGCGTGGAAATCAAAGTAAATCTTCTTCTGCTGTTGGTATTCCCAGAGCTAAGCTCGATTTTCCTGTTTGGCTAAAAGAACAGCTTATAGTTAAGCATGTGCAAGCCATGGATAGAATGTTTGTAGAAAGAAATGAAGATTCAGGAACAAAGGATCAGGCTCAGGCAGTTGCTGCGGCACAAGGGCATGCAGCGACGAAAGTAGAGGAGAGAAAGCTAAAAGCAAAGCTGCAAAGGGCTAAGGCAGAAGAGAAAAAGGCTGCTAGCAAAGGAGGTAGTTTTCCCGGTGGCGGCGGCGGTGGCGGCGGCGGCGGTGGCGGCGGTGGCGGTGCAGCAGCAAGTGATCTGTCTCAAGAGGAGTTATCAGTAGCTCTTACTGTGTTTTGTTTGTCTTGTGTGAGTTTTCATGGCCATAGCTCGATGGAGCAAGAGCACCAGGAAGCGTATGCATTGATTCAAGTAAAAGAAACAAAATTATTGACATTTCTGAATACTGATGGGAATAAAGAATTTACAAAACTACTGCTAAAAGATCCTAGATTTAAAGGTGTGTTCGAGGTAAATTCAGACGGCGGAGGGGTTGAGTTAACTAACAGTGGCGGCAGGATGATTTACAGTAACCCAGATAATTTATGGTTATTGTGTCGTTCGTGTAATGGAGGGAAAAGTGACAAAGGTAGCAAGGAGTGGTTTAGAGCTCATCCTTTATTTGGGCCTGACTTTATAGCGCATATTGAAAGTAATGGAAAAACAATTCAGCCGGGTATTTTAGTGGATCGTGTTTATGCTACTCCAGATGGTGGGCCCTCGGATGTGGAAATAGTTGGTGGTCGATCTGTGCCTATGCATGGTGCTCGCGTTGAGTCAATAGCCGAGCTTGCTATGGATTGGTTTTGTGATAATTACGGAAAGAGCTACGAAGTCATGAGCGCAGCTGAAAGTGGCTTGATTACACGCATAAAAGGAGCTGTGAACATTGCTTTAGTGAAAGGAAAATCGGGAAGAGACCTTAGTTTGCAGTCAATTCTAGCAAGTGTTAAAGCAGCCGTTGCAGAATTTGATGTCACTGAAGAGGTACTTGCAGGTGGGGTACCTGCAAGTGGGCCGATTGTTGATGGGCTTTCTGAAGAGCATCACAGAGAAGCGACTCGTGAGCGATTTCAACTGGGCTGGGGTGTGAAGGAGATGTTGACGTTGATTGCGGCACGATTTGGTGAAGTAGAAAGAGATCGTTTGCTTGAACCCATAATCGATGATTTGAGCCATCTTACAGCTGCAGATTGTGCGCACTTTTTAGCAGGTATTAAGGGGGTTTTTGAGAGGCACCCTCCTGGCGATGATGAAAAGGCCTTGCACGGTGTAATAGATAGAGTGCTTGTTCTTGAGCGGGATGTGATTCCTGAAAGAAAGGATAATGACCTCTACTGGAGCCCAGCTAGCTTGCAGGATGGTTCGAGTGGTGAGAGCCCTCCTGCTTTGGCGGAGGGAGAAGCATCTGACTCTTCGGACTCAGAAAAATCACCAAAGAATAAGAAGGCTCGACCGGGGACGCCTGTAGGATCTACGTCAGTAGGGGTTAAGCCTGCTGAACTAGATGCAGCGGCAGTCACTGCCGCAGTCGAAGTAGCTGCGAGCGCGACTACTGATGCTGCTGATTCTAAAGCAGGGGAGCCAGATCCCTCTGCTAGTCATGACGCGGGAAAAAGCTTAGGAGGTTTGGGGTTTTAGGCTAGGCTTCCATTAAGTGGGTAATTTTGCTAATATATTGAACAGAGTTGTGGGTTTTTCCTGGCAGAGTGTAACGAGGTGATTTATGAAGAAAAAGCAACGAGATACAAATGACAATGCAGGAGCAGATGTAAAGCGTGTTGCAAGAGAGAAGCGAGTTCTTCAATCCATGAGGGCTTATAGGGGGGATGCTGATCAGCTAGAGAAGAAAGGTGTTTCAGCTGACATTGTCGCTGGTTTCAGAGACTCTGCGACCAATAGGAAATATGCTGAAAGGGATGTAAAATTTTTTGATCAGGCTTATCGGCCTCTTATCAATGTACTTAAGGGCTTAAATCTGCGGAAAAAATCGGTAGATCGTCTGTTAATCCCAGTGATTCGTTCTGGTCAATTATCAGTTCGTGATTGTAGGCAATTATCGAGATGGGTGAAAGGGAGCTTACGCTCTAGTTTGTCATCGACAGCAATGATGGCAAATTTTTATTGTTTTGCTAAGACCATCTGGGTAGGTAAATTTAAAAAAAATGCTGGGAAAAGTTTTGCTGGAAAAACCTACGATGATTTTGTTCCTACGCAAGATTTAAAAGAGATCGCAGCGTTTCTTAAGTCAGAAGTACCTAAACTACAAAAACAATTGAAGGAGGCCTCAACTGAGCAAGAGAAGCTTAAGTTGCAGGGACAGATTGATGTCATTACATCAAACCCTGAATATTTAGGAGGAGGGCACAAACCCAGTCTTCATGCTAAGTTTAGTTCGCTCAAGAGCAAAGCGTCATCATGCAGAGGGGCAGAGCTTAATACCAAGAATACGAATGACTCGGCGTCATTAAATTAGAGTGAGACTGCTAAGCAGTAATGCCTTGTAGCGCAAGACGTATCAGCGATTCTACGTTATCCGTATTTTCTTTCACAGCCGAAACAGCTTTTTTGGCAGCGGCTGGTTTGTAGCCTAAACTCATCAATGCACTGATGGCATCTTCTTCCAAGGAGCTAAGAGGATTACTTGCCATGGGTTGGTCGAGTCCGGAGAGCCATTTGGCGAGCGGATCCCGAATGTCCATTTGCAAGCGTTCAGCTGTTTTTTTGCCGATGCCTGGAATTTTAGTGAGATGCGTAATGTCTTCTGCTTGCAAGCACGCGACTAAATGTTCCACAGGCATAGCAGAGAGCATGGATAAAGCCACTTTAGGGCCAATGCCGTTCACACGAATGAGTAGGCGAAACAGTTCACGTTCGCGCTCAACTGCAAACCCAAACAGTTGCCAGTTATCTTCACGAACGACGAGATGAGTGTATAAGGTAACGGTGCTGTTAAGGGGCGGCAATTGATAAAACGTGCTCATGGGAGCTTGTAGCTCGTAACCCACGCCTTGGACTGAGACCATGAGATGAGGTGCTTTTTTATGAATAAGTTGTCCGAACAATAAACCGATCATGTTTAACTCCTGGCAAGAAGAGAGGGGTGAATGCGCCGACTGCTAGCGTGGCACCAGGCTACAGCCAAGGCATCAGCAGCGTCGCTAGGAGGTTGGGTGGTTAAACCCAGAAGGGCGCGCATCATGTGTTGCATTTGGCTTTTTTCAGCATTACCGTAGCCTACCACGGCTTGTTTGATGGTTCGAGGGCTGTATTCGCTGTTGGGCAAATGACTCACAGCTAACAAAGCGACGCCTCGGGCATGACCTAAGATTAAGGCCGATCGAGGATTGCGGCAGGTAAATATTTGCTCAATGGCTGCTTCGTCGGGTTGAAACTCATCAATGACCAAGTTGAGTTGATGATGAATCTGTTGCAGCCTGGAGCCCAAGTCATCGCCCTTGGTTCGAATTTGTCCGTGACCGATGTGTTTTATGTCTTGACCAGAAATACCAATGATCCCGTAGCCTGTGCAGCGAGAACCAGGGTCGATACCTAAGATAATGCGAGGTGAGTTGGTCATAAGGTCCTTCCGATTCAGGGCTCGCGAAAAAGCAGCTATTCCCGCAGATGTCATCCCGGCGAATGAAATGAAAGCCGGGACCCAGGCTTTGATTTCGTTTCAGCTAAAGCTGAAACTAGAAATCTTTAGATTTAGTACTGTAGTGGAAGGGGGTCTGGGTGACAACTTAGAGAGGGATTTAAGTATTAAACTCTTCATACGACTCTTCACTGATATCAGCGTTTGAATAGACTTTCTGCACGTCGTCTAAATCTTCCAATGCATCTAGCAACCTTAAGACTTTCACACCCGTGTCTGTGTCCACTTCAATAGACGTCTCCGGGAGCCACGTGACGTCGGCGCGGTGAGGTTCGAATGCGGCTTCAGTTAAGGCGTCTTTCACGGCGTCGAAGTCGGTTGCTACTGTGTAGACTTCCATGCTGCCATCATCGTGAGAGTTAACGTCATCAGCGCCAGCTTCTAAGGCTGCTTCCATCAATGCATCTTCATCGATACCAGGTGCGTAGCAAAGTACGCCGCGTTCTTGAAACAAATAAGCCACAGAGCCAGCTGTTCCTAAGTTACCGCCACCTTTGGTAAGTGTATGTCGCACTTCAGCAACCATACGGTTTTTGTTGTCGCCCAAGCAATCGATGATAATCGCAATGCCTCCGGTTCCATAACCTTCGTAGCGACTTTCAATCATTTCACCAGAATCACCGTCACCGGCTGCACGTTTGACTGCAGAGTCGACTTGTTTTCGGGTCATGTTTGAACCCAAAGCTTCTTTAATGGCTGCACGTAAACGAGGGTTCGCATCAGGGTCTGGCCCGCCTAAACTCACTGCCGCAATCAGTTTGCGAGTTAGCTTTGTGAAGACTTTTCCGCGCTTAGAATCTTCACGTGCTTTGGCGTGTTTGATGTTGGCCCATTTACTGTGTCCTGCCATGAGAATCTCCTTAGCTTTGTTTGTTTTCTTTTTTCTCTTTAAGACGAATGCCTAATTCGCGTAATTGTTTTGGATCAACCAATGAAGGTGCACGAGTCAGCGGGCAATGCGCTGTTTGTGTTTTTGGAAAAGCAATCACATCGCGAATGGACGGTGAGTTGGTCATTAGCATGGTAACGCGATCAATGCCGAAAGCAATGCCACCCAAAGGAGGGCAGCCGTACTTTAAAGCGCCTAGTAGATGACCAAATTCATCGTTGGCATGATCGGTATCCATGCCCAGTAAGCGCAAGGTTTCAAGTTGCGTGTCGTGATCGTGAATACGGATTGAGCCACCACCAATTTCGCGACCATTCAACACCATGTCGTAAGCGCGAGAGAGCATGTTTATCGGGTCATTTTTCAATTCTTCCAGCGTACCTTTAGGTGCGGTGAATGGATGATGCAGTGATTCTAAACCGTTATCACTTTCTGCAAACAGTGGGAAGTCCACCACCCACAAAGGCGCCCATTCGCAGGTGTAGAGGTTTAAGTCTTCTGCGAGTTTTTCGCGTAAGGCAGCTAGAGAATCGTTAACAACATTAGTTTTATCAGCGCCAAAGAAAATTAAATCACCGTCTTCTGCTTTGCTACGTTCTATTAATTTTTCAACGACGTCATCTGGAATAAATTTTAGAATGGGGGATTGTAAACCGTCAGGGCCTTTGGCTTTTTCAACCACTTTAATATAAGCCAAACCTTTTGCACCGTAGCGAGCGACAAAAGTGGTGTAATCATCGATGGCTTTTCGGCTTAAACTAGCGCCTTTTGGTAAACGCATGGCAACAACACGGCTTTTATCGTCGCGTGCAGGTCGCTGGAAGACTTTAAAGTCCACGTCTTTCATAAGATCACTGACTTCTTCAAAGACAAGTGGGTTACGCAAGTCTGGTCGATCGATACCGTAACGTTCCAGACAATCAGCGTAAGTCATGACGGGTAATTCGGGAAGATCAACATCGATGCATGTTTTGAAAAGTTCTCGGATCATGCCCTCCATCATACCCATGATGTCTTGTTCGGACATAAACGACATTTCAATATCGAGTTGGGTGAATTCAGGCTGACGATCAGCGCGCAAGTCTTCGTCGCGGAAGCAGCGCACAATTTGGTAGTAACGCTCGAAGCCTGCCACCATGAGAAGTTCTTTGAAAATTTGAGGTGATTGCGGGAGTGCGAAAAAATGACCTTGGTGTGTTCGGCTTGGTACTAGATAATCACGTGCACCTTCGGGTGTAGACTTAGTGAGTATGGGTGTTTCAATGTCAATAAAGCTTCGTTCATCGAGAAAATGACGAAAGAATGTGTTGATTTTGGCGCGTAGCGTAAAGATCTTTTGCATGCAGGGGCGACGTAGGTCTAGGTAACGGTATTTAAGGCGTGTTTCTTCGCCAAGGTTCGCGTCGTGTGGGTTGAAAGGAAGAGGAGCAGATTGATTGAGTACGGTAATGGTTTTAGCGACTAGCTCTACTTCGCCTGAGCTAAGCTCGCTGTTAGTACTGCCTTCAGGGCGCTTTCGGAGGTTTCCTGTGATCTGTAACACCCATTCGCCACGAACACGTTGCCCGACAGCGAAGGCTTCTGCATTGTCAGGGTCACATACGATTTGCACAACGCCGCTTCGATCTCGACAATCGATGAATAATAGTTCGCCATGATCTCGGACTCGGTCAACCCAGCCACAAACGGTTAAGGTTTGATCAACTAAGGAAGCATTAATAGCGTTAGCGGTGTGAGAACGCATGGATGTGGTGAGCATAAGAAAACCTCGTTTGGGGTATATAAAGTATCATGCATATTAACGGCAGTGTGCAATGGGTGCAACTGCGGTGAAAATCTCCATTTTTGGTCAATCTTAGACGAAAACTCTCTTCAAAATGCTCATGTACTTTATGTACACTCTGCATTTTCATCGACTTTTAGTCTAATCTTACCTCAAAACTGAAGATTTCATGCAGTCCATTTTTGGTCAAAATATGGTTTTGTGCTCAGATGGTTCATCGAGTGAATTAGGGTTATAATGAGTTCAGACTGCGCCAAGGGAGGCAAACACATGATTAAACGTATCGCTCAAGGGAGTGTACTTTTCGCAACCTTTTTAATGTCGATGCTCGCGGTCCCACAGGTGGCCTTAGCGGCGGGTATGGCTGGCATGAACTGCGATCAATGCACTCAGCAATGTGAGCAAAGAAAGAGCGCCATGACAGGGCAAAATTCACGTACCTCGTCTGTTGGGCCCGTTAGAATAGCCTCAGTTGTCACTCGAAGTACGCATCAGACGGGTTTGTCTGGTAGGGTCATGGGAGCTGCCGATAACGACAGTTGCCAAGCTCAGTGTTCACGATTGAGTGTGTCTTTGTGTTTGAGGGGCTGTCAGCAGGGTGGTAAGAAGCTCTCCTCAGCTTGTCAGCATCAATGCGGTGGCATGGTCGGAAAAGACCGTGATTTCTGTATGCAGACTTGTAGCTCATCTCAGAGTCAGTCAGGGTGTGTTCAGAATTGCCAACAAGCGCGGTGTTTCTAAAGGAAACCCCCATTTTTGGCTAATCTTAGGTCGAAACAGTTTCTTTTTTCCCCCTGCGTTGTCGGCCTGCGCTTCCGGTGCTCAAGTACTTTATGTACGATCCGCTCCGGTTCTCGGTCCTCCTAGCCGGGGAAAAAAATAATTCCGTTTCCTATTGAGATGAAAAGCTGGAAATTTCCGGAGAGCTTATTTTTGGCCAAAATTAAAATAGCCCTAACCTTTTGTCATCCCCAGGAACTTTCGTGACGTAGAGCCTGCACCCAGCGAAGGCGGGTGGGACCTAGGCTTGATCCGTTAAAAAACGTTGTCATTCCGTCAAACGAATAAATTAAAATGCCGAACGAAGCGCAAAGCGCTAGAGAGGCGCTACTCTGTAGAAGTTCTCGTGCTTGACACGGGTAGCATAGACGGGACCCAGGCTTCGATCCAGTCCGCATACCATGCGGACTAAGGATCTTTAAAGATTAAACCCTAGCATTATTGTGGGCTCAACCCTGAAGAGAGCTTTCCAAATCCTCTGTCAACGTTTATCCTAGCCCGATATACTCCGACAGTGAGGAGCTGTTATGCCAGAATTATTAGAAAAGCCCAAATTAAATACAGCTCGAGCTGTTTTCTCTCAGATGAGGAAAGATTGCGCCGGTGCTCGAGGTAGCACTTGGGGTTACTTATTATTAGCCTTTTTGGTCATTATTGCCGCTGCGATTCTTGTCTTCGTTCTTGCGCATGGTTTTTTGACAGGCTCCGAAGAGCAGGTACAGCATGGCATGGATACTGTTTGGCAGGTCTATGGCTTGTTGGCGGCGCCGTTTGTTGCAGGCGTCTCTTGGGTTTGTGTGCAGCATCTTCGATCCAAATCAGTGGGTGCTTGGACTGCTTTTAAGCATGCGAGTTCTCATTATTCACGCTTGCTTAGTTATAAAATTGTGACAGCCTCTTTTATGTGGGTTTTTTCTTTGTTAGCACTTTCCTTGCAGCATGCCTTCATGACTCCTACAGGAGTGAGTGTTGCTGGAAAGACACTGATTGCAGTCTTGGGAGTGATCACCTTTGTGGCGCTTTTAGTTTGCATGACTTTCTGGATGTATGTGTATCCACTTATTTTAGAAGCCAAACAGCCTGTGGTTGATGCGATGCGTCGTTCTTGGCGGTGTGTGCAAGAGCATCAACAGTTTTGGTTGGTGGTGAGAGTATGGCTTGCTCTGATACTGTGCGTGCTTGTTGCCCTGTCTGTTTCTCTCGGTATTCCCCTGTGGTTGGCGAGCTTAGGACACGCTACTTTATTTTTCAAAATGTTGGGCGTTGGCTTAAGTGCAGGCGTGATTGTGTGGACCTACCCTTATTTGGTGATGCTTCAAAACACCTTGTATTGCCGATTTTTCACGTCTGATGGAAACATGATTCCAGTAGAGTCTAACGACTCATAAACGCAAGGAGTGCTGATGCTTCCACTAACGATTTCTTATTTGTTTAAGTCTGTTTGGGTTCGAGTTCGGGGTGTTTGGCTTTTGATTTGGGGACATTTTCTGGCAGCTGCTTTAGTCTCTTTACTTGTGTTAGCTCTGTTACGATTGCTCTTAACCTCTGAAAGCGCGCTTAGCTTTGTAAAAGGCCCTTACGAGCCCTTGTATCTTCTGCTGTTATTGCTCTTTGTGCCTTTTGCGTGCTTCGCCATTAAAACCGTGATGGAGCGAGAAGCTAGTAGGCCCCATAAGTTTGGCTATATCTATGCTGATTGCCGCTCGATGATGCCTGTTTTTTATTACGGCTGGTTAACGGCTTTTGTATTTTTCATGGTTCATTGTGCCGAAGTGTTGACTGTGACCTCATTTCCTCAAGATCGTGGATGGATTGTGATTTTAGGGCATCTAGTTCAGTTGTTTGTGTTTTTGTTGGGGTCCTCGGCCGTGTTGGTTGCTTTAGGCAAGCCTTGCTCGGTGCAAGAGGCTATGAGTAGAGGCTTGCGGCTTTTTGGTAGGCATGCCAACGCCTTGATTAGCACAGCGCTTGCCGTGTGTGCTTTGTTTTTGCTTGTTCTGATTCTCGCACTCTTGATAGCCCACGTAGGGGGCAGTCTGGGTGGTTTTCTAGGCTTTTCGCTTCGCGGTGTGTTTGAGCTGTTTGCGCTGCCTTATTTAGTGGTCATGCTTGGCCTTGTAGGTAGACGATTTGCTGTTGAATCATCGTAGCGGCAATAGAGTCACTCCCTGAAAGCGTTGGCCTCTTATGCCATGCTTTATGATCCTTTTTCATTATGTCTTTTAATCTTAATAGTAAGGTCATTTGTTCTTCACGCTGTGAGCCATGGAGAGCCGAAGGCGCAGGCGAATAGTCCGCGATAGCCACGGATTTTCTATCGAGCGTAAGCGAACATAGAAAATCTTTACGTGGCGTTGAGTCACTTGAGAGACCACAGCGTAGTCAAGCCGTTA
>JAJRRL010000005.1 GCA_024279495.1 Gammaproteobacteria bacterium
GAGACCACAGCGTAGTCAAGCCGTTAGGTTGCGTAGCGTGGGTGACGAGGACGAGTCGCGGCACAGATAACGATCGCCTTCGCGAGTCGATTTGCGCTAGGATGGCGTTAATCTATCTCGAGCGGTGCGATACACTTGGCCCTTCATACCCATACTCCAAGCCTTCTGGCACCACTTAAGGGCTGCGTTGAGAAGCCGGTATACGTGATTTCAGATAATCCGGAAATGAGTTCGTATCAAGCAACAGCTCATACAGACTGGATTGACCAAGCAGAAGATGCTGGTCTTCATGACTTTATGGATATTATGCTCTATGAAGGCCGTGAGGATGGTCTTAACACCAGAGAGCCAAGCACTTTGCCTGTTGATAGTGCGCGGGCTCTTAATAAGACTTATAAGGTGGGTGGTTCTGCTGTTATGAGTCCTGCGAGAGTTATTGGAAATGTGTCTTTTCCTGCTAGTGTTATACGTCCTGCCAAAGCCTCCTCCTTAGAAGAGGGTGTTACCCTTTATAAGGGTGTGACGGTAAGCGATTTAAAAAGCGATAGCGCTTCGGGTGATGTAGTCGTAGGCGATATTGTGACAGATGAAAAAAATGAACTTGCGTTTAATCTTGGCTTGTTCAGAGAGCTGCTAAACGCTGTTAGCTATCTGAATCCAGGTAGGACTTTATCATTTGGCTACCGACCCTCTCCTGGCGATCAACCGAGGTGCCCACTACTGGGTACGACAATGCAGCTTGGACACTTGCAGTCGGCGCCTGTGCATGGAGCGGGTGAGTATGAGGATGATTATGGGCAAGAGGCTGATGGCGATACTACTCTTGTAATAGGAAGTGAATCTTCGGAAAAAACAGTCAAGACGCTTCAAGATACCTTCTATTCTGCACTAGGATTTGGTGGTGTGTTTGTGGTTTCCGATATTGTTGTTGGCGCGTTAATGGCAGCTAAAGTGATTAATTTTTCACAGCTCAATATGGCGGCCCAAGGTGGAAGTGTGGCTGCCATGGTAGCGCTTCCTGTATTATGCATCGCTATAGCGGTAATTTGTTTGATGGTAGCGAATAATCGTCATAATAAGAGGACTGCTTATGCTGCGTCAGCCCCCTCTTCTGCTGGAAAAGTTGGTGCTCATTTTGCATCTGTTACTACTACTGCTACTACTTATCCTCATGGAAAAGGTGCTTCAGGAGTAGTTTCCATGGCAGAAGGTATTGAGTACAGCCCAGTGGCTCAAGAAGAGCAAGAAGAACAAGAAAAACAAGAAGGCGGGGAATGTGACAATGCCGGCGGCGGTACCGCTTTAGGCGGTGACGCATCCTTGGACGATGACGAGTGGCTTGATTCGAGCCTTCTTCAGATGCAATCTGTACAACCTGTATTGGGGCAAAATAATCAAGGTGCAAGCACTTCTAGAGTTGTTAGCGGTATCTGGCAACGACTTTCTACTGATGCTCTCAACAAGCATACCAACGGCGTTGAAAACGCTCTAGGCAGTGACGATGACGTTAGGACTTTAGACACTATCACATCGTCTGATGATGATAGAGGTCTTGAGCCCAACCCTTTCGCTTAGAAGATAGCCTTAGGCTTCTTCAGGATGGCAAGATAGCCTATACTGGCTCTTTTGCTTAAGCGAAGGAGCACTAGTGTCTCATCTTACCTTTTTTGTGTCCGAAGACTCTCCAGAATCAATCATTACTGTTGAATTGATTTCGGAAGAGTCTTTTTCTGATCATTTCTCTGTATTGACTAAGGCGCAACAAGCGTGGGTGGCTTTGTCTGAATTCAAGGGAAAGCCTGGTCAGTATTGCTTATTGCCCGACCCCAATGGGAGCGTAGGCAAGGCATGGCTAGCCTTTGATCCAGATGATTTGCCAGCTTTGGCTGGTTTAAGCAAGCGATTACCTAAAGGCGCGTATGTGTTTTCTGATCGATCGTTGTTGGCTGATCAAGAGTGGTCGTCACTTTATTTTATGATGGCAGAAGCGCATTACAGTTATTGCTTTAAAGACGCATCCAAAGAGAAAGTGTCTACGCATCAATGGCAGGCCTTTGACGGCTTGGATATGACTCGTCTAAATCATGAAATAGCAGCATCGTGTTTAGGCAGAGACTTAATTAATACGCCAGCCAATCACATGCAACCTTCGGAGTTGGCTTCTGTAGCAGAGCTATTAGCTAAAGAATACGGCGCCACGTATCGTTGTGTGATAGGCGACGACTTACTCGATGTCGGTTTCATGGGAACACATACAGTGGGCGCAGCCGGTGAGCAAGCGCCTCGCATGATTGACTTTTCTTGGGGTAATCCAGATCATCCATCCATTACCTTAGTTGGTAAAGGCGTGTGTTTCGATACGGGTGGTTTGAGCTTAAAAACAAGTCGCGGCATGGAAACCATGAAAAAAGACATGGGTGGTGCAGCGCACGTGCTTGCCTTGGCAAAGTTAATCATGAGTCAGGAATTACCCATTTTATTGCGTGTTTTAATTCCCGCTGTTGAAAACGGCATTGGTAAAGGTGCTTATCGTTTAGGTGATGTGATCGAATACGCTGATGGCACCGTCGTTGAGGTGATGAATACCGATGCTGAAGGCCGATTGGTGGTGGCTGATGCGCTTATTGAGGCAGGGGCTAATGGCTTGCCTGATCTTCTCATTGACTTCACAACACTCACAGGCGCGGCGCGTGTGGCCGTGGGTTTAGATATAGGCGCTTATTTTTCAAATGAAAAAGACATTGTGTCATCGCTGTTTTCAATATCGGAAGAATTGCACGATCCACTGTGGCCGTTACCTTTGTTTCGTCCCTATAAAAAAGCGTTTGATAGCAAGGTAGCTGACCTCACTAATTCAGCAGCGGATGGCTATGGTGGTGCAACAAAAGCAGCCTTGTTTTTAGAGCATTTTGTTCCCGAAGGATGCCCTTGGTTGCATTTCGATGTGTCTGGGTGGGTTACCGCTTCGCCCCGTGGCTTAGAGAAGGGAGCGGCTGTGTTGGGTCTTCGATCTGCCTATCGCTTTTTAGAAAAAAAAGTGTCTGCTTAGTTCATGAAGGAGATAAAAAAAGGCTGCCACTGGTTGTTATCAAACGATAGCAATCAAGTGTATTGGCTTAGCTTGGATAGACCAGATCATCCGCTTAATACCTTGCATTCAAGTGTGATGGAAGAGTTAAATTCTTTTTTAGCGTGTATTGAAAAATCAGATGCAAGAGCGTTGTTAATCGTTTCAGGCAAAGCCAATGGCTTTATGGCCGGCGCTGATTTACGAGAGCTGCAATCGTTTCAGACACAAGAACAGATGCAATCATTTATTGATTTAGGGCAAGATGCTTTGCAGCGCCTATCTGATTTATCAATTCCGAGCATTGCTTTGATTCATGGCGCGTGTTTGGGGGGCGGTTATGAACTTGCTTTGGCGTGCGATTATCGGGTGGCTACTCCAGATGCCTTAATTGGTTTGCCTGAAGTGCATTTGGGGTTGATTCCGGGTTGGGGTGGTAGCGTCAGATTAATGCGTTTGTTAGGCGCCTTAAGGGCTATGCCTTTGCTTGTGCTTGGGCGTCGTCTCTCAGCTGAAAAAGCGTTAATGAAAGGCCTAATTGATTATGCGGTAGAAAAAAAGAATTGGTCTAGGGTTGTTGATTTTTTAATGGTGAAAAAGCCTAAGCCAAAAAAAGCATCGCTGATGGCAGGTCTTGCCAGCGCTTGGTGGGCAAGACCTTTATGGGTTCGATTAATGAAAAAGAGGTTGGAATCTAAGGGTCTTTTAGGTGATAAAGATCCGGCGCCTTATGCGATACTTACTAATTGGTTGTCGGCAGGTGTGTCTTCCCAAGGTTTTCAAAAAGAAGCCTCAGCGGTGTCACGTTTATTGTTTACACGGCAATGTCAGGATCATTTAAAGGTTTTTTTTAACGATAAGAATTCTTGACACGCATAAGCATGATACTTAGACTCTATCTGCACATTGTTTTATTTAGCAAGGAGGCGTCTTTTGGGCCGTAAGAAGAAGAAAAATAGAAGAACGAGACAGGCTCAGCAGGCTCAGGCTGTCATTAAAGCTAACACTCAGAAGGCTGTAAAAAAGTCAGAAGAGACGGTAGTAAAAAAGCAGGTAGTTTTAGTCGCAAAGCCAGTGCAAGCAAAAGAACACGTAGCCCTAGTCGTAAAAGAAGCGCAACGGCAAGCAAAAAAGAAGGCGGCCTTAGTCGCTAAGCCAGTGCAGGAGGAGAGTCAGCCAGCAAGGGGAGCTGTTTTGCAAGCGAGTGCAGCACGGAAGCTAGATCTAGTTTTTAGCAAGACTAAGGCTAAGGCTAAGTCTAAGCCTAAAGCTAAGATTAAGCCCCAAGCTCAGGAATCAAGGTCAGCATCGGCAGAAGAGACCCAGAGCCCTGTAGCGGCTTTAGCGCTACCAGCACAAGTTGGTGGTGTCGATTCTGATCCAGTATCTGATTCCAGTGAATCAAAAGGTGGTGCAAAGGAAAACGTAGCCGATCTAGAGTCACTGCTTAACTCGCTTCTTGAGAAGAAAAAAACGCTAAGCGGTATGGAAAAAGAGTATGAGGTATACTAAAAGTCGGGAGATGATTTTAAGGCGCTTCGAAAATCATTGGGGGCTGATGACATTGCTTGGGTTTTCTCAATAACAGTAAACATCACTAAAACACGACAAGAAATAGCAAGCTTGAAAGAGCAGGTAAGTGTTCTCGACCCAGATAGATTGCAGCAGCTCGACTGGGAAAAGGTTGATAAAGAAAGTCTGACAAAATTCCCTCGGGATCCAAGCCTTACGCCCTCAAAAATAACGTTTTTGAGGCAAGTGGCTCAAGATGCTGCTGCTGCGGCAGCAAGGCTTGTGTTTAGCGGCTTCAAGTCTCCTTCTAGTTGATTGACTGGCTTGACAAGAGCCGCCTTTCCTTTAGAGTGGACGCTGACTCGCCGCGAAGGCCAGACTATAGGGAGAAGCCATGGCTTATTTTAAAAGCAACCCCACATTAATATACTTAGTGTTCTGCACATTTAAAGAATGGTGCAAAGCCTTTGTGGCCGCTTTTCCGTTTGTCCTAATTTTACTCGGTTTTGAGTGGTTATTTACCTTAGGGGCTCATCTGGTATTGCCTTTATGGGGGCAGTTTCTCTATTTGTTGGCCGGTGGCATGGTTTATGGCATAGCGATTTATGCCGGTGTTTTTTCAGTGCATTGTCGCTTACTTGGAGATGAAGTACCTTTTATTGAGGTGTGTCAGCGTTTAAAGAAGCGCTTTATGCCGATGTTTACTGCTTTATTTATTTGCACGTTTTTGGTGTGTGTTGTGCTTGCTCTAATGCTAATGCTATTTGCGTCTTATTCTGTGACACATGCGTTCCACGGATTTTTAAGAAAACCTATCATTACAGCATTGCTCTTAGGCGGGGTGGTCATGGTGGTTGCTTATGTTTTCTTCATGTGGGTACCTTTTATCTTGATTACCACTCGCTCAACGTTCCAATCTCTTTTTCGATCAGTGACCTTAGCAACAGGAAAAAGTTGGCGACACGCGGCAATTGCCTTTGGTGTATTCGTGACTTTAGGCTTGCTGTTGTTTGGGGGCAATAAAATATCGCATATCATGGCAGCCTACCATTTAACCATCCTTTATAACGCCATTTGCTATGCCACGGTAGGTGTTTGGTTGTCAGCCTATATCGCGCTCCTTGCCGATGCGCATCAAGAAGATGAGCTCTACGAATAGCGCAGAGCAGATTTAAACTCTTGAAAAGCAAGATTAGTTGCAAGTCAGTTATTGTTCTAAACTCTGGCCCAGAGTAAGCCTAGGTATTCATGCAAGGCAATGTCAGTATGGACTAGGTTGCTAGAGCGCGGGATCCAATACAGGAGTGATTTTTTTGAATGCTTACGGGTTAAAAACTGTGTTGGCGCAGGGACGGGGTGCATGCCTTCTTGCTCAAACAAATACAAAGCGCGCTTCATGTGTGTGGCTGAGGTTACCAGCACAAAAGCTTGATTGCTTAGCAAACCTTTTAGGTGTTTTGCTTCTTCTTTTGTATTTCGCGAACCGTTTTCGATTAACACATCAGCTGGGTCAACGCCTAACACATCAGCGGTGTTGTTTAGAGGCCCTGTTTCATCGGGTGATTGAAAAACGCGTCCGCCTGAGAGCACTAACTTTAGTGGCGCTTTTTTGTTTGAGTTGGAGCGATAGAGTCTGACGCCCTCGACTAATCGAGCTAAAGAAGCGGCATTGAGTTGAGTGTTTGCTGGTTGATTTGGGTCATTTCTGGCTCCAGCGCCTAGTACGACGATGGTGTGGATTCCTTCGGGAAGGCTGACTAAAGGCATGTAAGAGGTTTCGAGGTTTCCAGTGAGCATGTCTGCGGTGATACTTAAGCTACAAGCGATGAGCAGGCAAGCAGAAAACAAGCTTAACAAAACACGCCAGCGTTTTACGACCAAAGCCACAAGCAAAACAATAAGAGCAATGGGTAGAGGCAGCAATAAAGAACTAATAAATTTGACGAAAAAAAGTGACATGGCTAATCCTTTGAGCGAATTCAGATTCCGGGCGAGTCTTAGTGTAACTTAGTTTTCGCTACTCAAAAAGAGAGAGGTGAGGTCATTTAAATACCGCTGCCCAAGCTTTGTTGTAAGTCCAGCTCTGTGGATTGGTTTTAGACGTTAAAATCTCTAAGTGCATGAAGATCCTTAAGAGCTACCCTCAGGGAGAGCTGTTTACTTTTTGACCTATTTGAGATATTATGAAGATGAGCAAACAAAAAAAGTTGTGGTAAATTAAGGGGTTGCGTCCAGAAGGTCGCAGTTATCGCATTATAAATGGATATTTGATAATCACTCACGGTCGTGAGCTGCTTATTGTTTTAATGGAGAATGCGAGAGATGACATTTCAATTTAGTTCTGCTTTGGGTAATGCTTTGAAATTAACAGGTGTTGCCGTTGGCGCTAGCGTGGCTACTGGGGTTGTGACACATGGTATTACCAAGCTAGTAGTCAGAAATTCCATGTGCTCAGTGAAAACGACTGTGAATTTAAAAGCGCTGAATGAACGATTCGTGCGGATACTGGAAGAAATTCCGGGTGATAATAAAAACGCAAGGGCTTTATGTGGGCAAGTACTTGAGGATTGTCGCACACTCTTTATAAAAGAGGGCGGTCGTCCTAAGAAAAAGGGAGATTTCTTTAATAATGCAAATATAGATACACATTTTATAACGTCCTTCAACCAGATGATTCATCAATTTGATGGTCGAGCAACGCAAAAAATTCTTGAACTATTACATCTATTTAAGAACGACATTTTGAGCGAGTGTTTGCAATATCTGATCGATAAAGATTTTTTATTGAAAGATGACGATGAAGCGAGTCAAAATTTTTCAACAGTCATTCGAGTGAATGAGTCTCGCCAGATGGACCTGGGCATATCAACCATAGTTCTTCTGCTAAATACCTTGCTTTGTTTGTATGAAAATTTCTTTAGCCAGCTGTCTTCGCAGGCTAGCTTGACTCGTGGGGCGGATAATCAAGCTCAATTTGAAGCGGATTTATCAGGGGCTTTTTGGGAGGTTCTTGTTTGTTTTCTTCAGAGCGTACAGCCTTTATTTCAGGAAGGTGATAGCTGGGTACTCTCGTTCTGCCGAAGTGTTTTGGGCATCCCCTCAAAGAGAGTTGGGGTCTTGAACATATTGCAGGAGAAAGTTAAGGAACATCATGAGCAGATGGTGTTGACGTTAGCTAAGCATCGAGCAGATGAAAAAATAGCTTCATTGATGGAGGCTTTGGTGTGTTCTGGAGAAATAGGTCTTTCGAATGTTTCTCAACTATCTCATGCTTTGTTGGTTAAATCGTATAGTGATCATCTTGAAGGGAGAGTTAAAATTTCCACTAAGGATTCAAGCCATCGATTAATTGATGATTTTTTTATTTGGAGGCGTGATGATTTTTGTTCGACTGATTTGGCTCTTCCTGCCGCTATCAAAGTGAAACGAATTGGAGATATGGGAAAAACAGGAAAGGTTGATTTTGTTTCACAAGAGATTGCTAATCGGCAGGCTGCTTTCTTGTTTCGCCTCTCTGCAATTCAGACGCTAAGCAATGTGCTGGCTAGTTTGCTGGGAAGCTGTTTAAAGGACCATGGCAAAAATACCGTGAATACAGTTTATATGTCTTTGTTGTTTTCACTTCTTGGAATGAATAATGAATGCATGAAAGAAACGCTAACTGAGATATTGAGCGGTGCTTATTATGATTCTTGGTCGCTTAGGCATCGGCGTAAAATGTCTGATTCTAAAGGTGTTCGTCCAAGTGGGGATGATGTGTTTCTTAAAGGGATTGCAGGGAAACCTTTTGAAATCACAGTGCGCGATCCGCGCTTGCTTGACTTGCTTCATAAGGTTAATAAATTGCCGAGATCCTATGCTCAGAAAAAGCTAAGAGGAATGATCGCTTCGCTTGCTCACTCTAGTGAGTTGCTGTTAGCTTTGGATACCGCAAGTAATGAAAGAAGGGAGGCATATGAGGTCTCAGTCCAGGAGGCTCGACCGATTTATTATAAGAATTTAAATATGGATTCTAGGAATGTGATGGACTTCGTTGCTTTTCTGTTGTCAGCAGAAGGAGGGGTTGATTTATCGCGAGCATTAAAAAAGCATTGGGAAGTAATTGCGAAGCAGGGGTCAATGCAGCGCCAAGATAGCCAGGGTGTGTCACCAGTTGGTTTGTTTCAAGAGCGTTTGCAAGAGCGCAAGCGAATATTAGGCGGCATTCAAGAGGTGCTTGGTCAAGCAAATAAAGAGATTCGATCAAAAGAACTCACTTCTTCACAAATTAAAGTGATAGAAAAAGCCTTTGTTGGAAGATCGACCATGTTGTATACGGCTATTTCTTTTTCCACCAAGCGGAAAAAAAAGGGTATCGATATCACTATTTCTCGAAGAAAAGTCAGGACTTTTTCTCAGTATAATGCGATCAAAAAAGAAGTGATGGCTTTGTTAGATTTTATGTCCGACATTATGTGTAAGCCTAAAAAGGGTCGAGGAGAAACGGCTTTTTTTATTCAATTGAAAGCGCTATCTCATCTTGTTGAGGTAATACCTTTGACGCCACTGCCTGAGGGTGAGCAAGAAAATCAATTTGAAGAAATTCCTAGAGGAAGGTCCTTGTCGATTCAGTCAACAGCAACAGACACTTCTGTTGACTATAGTTCACGCCCTGTTTCTAGAACAAATTCCTCTACTAATTTAGAGGGAGGTGCCTCAAGAAGTCGGTCACCATCAAGGAGTCGGTCAGCATCTAGAGGAAGAGATTCTGCTTCTCGAAGTCGTTCGGCGTCTCGAGGACGAAGCTCTGCCTCTTCAAGTGCAGCGTCTGTTTCTTCAAGGCGAGCCGTGACAGTTGTGTCCTACGATGGTAATCCGTTTGGCCCGCCTGCGGATGGTGAAATTGAGTTATCTCAGGTTCAGCATTCCTCTCGGGCACCTGTTGAATTAAAGGAAATGAATGCTGGCTCAGGAGGCGGCGCTACTAAAACGTCAAAGGCATTGGTTCCCGCAAATCCGCCACCGGCCTTACAAACTCGTCTGCCGATTGTTCGAAGTGAGCTTGCTTATTGGTGGTCTACCGGCTGGTTTGGTGGAGGAAAGCGTGATAAACGCCGAGATGTGTTCTATTCGTTATACCAACTTAGGGCTGTGCTGCAGCGAATGCATCATCAACCAGATGAAGATTTACCAGATGGAACAAAACATAAAGAAAAGCTCCAAGAGTTGCTGTTAGAGACCTTAGATAGAACAGGCTCTCACCGTGTCTCACGTCATGTGGCTCAAGGAGAGCGGGCACCTTATATCGCTAAATCGGGTCGAATTTTTGTGAAATCACTGATGCGACCTGAGAATGCGTATTATTTGAATTTATTGCTTGCGCTGCTGGAGAGAGGGGTTAGGGAAGTGCATGCTAAAAAGCCTGTATTGAATGGTCTGTTGTTGAGAATAAGTGATGAATATAGAGGCGATGATATAGAGGGTTTGGTGGATAGAGTAGATCGCTTGAATCCTAATAAACCTTCAGACCAAGAAGATCCCGTACTTACTTCAAAAACACGCTTGAATGGCTTGTGCCGAGTGCTGTTTACTTTCCGCATTTTGCAATACTTATCTAGCAGAATAGACACAGGCCAACAGCGTTATAATGCAGAAGAAGTGCTGGGTATTTCTGACCGCTTTTATACGGTACGCAGAGATGCTCGACATATTCTTGCTCGAACACCCCTAGGTAATATGTTGGAGAAAGAGGGTAGAGATGCCGCCAATGGGCACATTGTGATATACTCGAGTGGATTAGAGTTAGGTGGGGATTGAGAATGAGAGTAATGCACGACAAATCCCGTATGAAAACGATTATTCAAGAGGTGAAAAATCGTCTCTCTTATCACGACCCTAGTGTGGCTGGAGCCAGTGATGGTCAGCTCGAGCACTCTCGTGCAATGTACAAACGTCTTCTAGCAGTCCATGACTTAGAGCACTATGGGTATCGAGAGCTGATTGCTTATGGTGTGAGTAGCGTTTACTCAACGCTAATTCGACGTGTTAGAGAAAGGCTGCTTCAGGCGGGAGTCTCTCGTGATCAAGCAGGTGCTTTGTGTAAGCCCAATCAGGGCCCTTTGCGTGCTGACTACGTGCCAGGTCAAACACACTCAGCGAGCAGCGTGAGTTTGGTTGCTGCGCTTCGCTTTATGTTTGAAGATGCGCAAGTAGATCTTTTTGGTGAGCCTGTTTGGCTGCTTAGTACGCGGCCTGGTGTTCAGATGAAGGCTATTTGTTTTATTAAGGAGTGTCTGCAATTAACGAACACTAATCAGCAAATAGAGATGATTGATTTTATCTTGGATAAAATGGCCATCATGCGGCGAGGTGGGCTGGAGTGTTTGCATGCTCCTGGGGAGGATCAAGATTGTTCTCGATCTGAAATGCGCTTTCATCTGATGAGTTTTTTAGATCACTATCATTTTTTGCTGGGAAAGGAGCTGCTGTTTCACGAGCAGATTTTGCCTCTTTTAAAGCAGACGATTTATGTGGCTTGCAGGCCTGTGTTTCAGGCTTTGCTGAAAGATGAACTTCCTGCTGATACTAAGCTTGCTTGGGGTCTGACTTACCAGCTTGTAAAAGCAGGTGGTTGCCTAAAAATGAGATCTTGGGAAGAATGGGAGCGTACTTTAGGTGGTGATCAACATGATCATGCCCGTATTTTTAGTATGCTGAAATTGAGCATGGAGCGAGTATTCGATAAGGCTAAAGGAGAAGATGGCCGCTCCTTGAGTGCTGTTTTGGAGGAGGAGCCATCCTTAAAGACGGGTCGCTCTGGCTTGCATATAATGGCAGATCGATTGCCTCCAGAGAATAAATGCATATCTACTTCCAGGGTTCTAAAAGGCAAAGACCCAGGTGAGAAACTGTCTAATGGCTCATTGCTTTTAGACTGTTTGTTAAATGATTTAGTACGAGGAGATTCTGCGATATGGAGTCTGTTTTCTGAGGTAACAGAGTGGGCAAAGCTAGCGACTATTGAAATCCCTCCCAACCCATTGATTGCTAACAAGCAGGTGCAGCTGATTACAGATGCTCGCTCTTTAGAGCTTCATTTTGATGATACAAATCAAACCGCCGATGGCATTTATGTTGGTGACCAGTTATCAGAAAGCAAGGGAGAAGGACTTCCTGCTTTGTTTGCAGACTCAGCAGAGCATTGGCACTTTATTAATGATAAACACACACTGCCAGCCCCCAGGGAGAATACCATTTGGTTAAAAGTGCCAGCTGGTGTGAGCCTTGATTTATCCAGTTGTGTGATTGACCCTGGCTTATCGCTAGTCTTAGTGAGTTCTGATACACAAACAATACCTGCTGACTTTAGCGTAGCGCCCGGCAACATTGTGCTGCTAGGCTTTGAGTACGAGCAGTGTCGAGTGCCTTACACGCATCAATTACTTGAAGCAATGAGCCCTGAACAATTTCAAAAGCGTTTTTCTGGTCGAGACTATAACAAAGATGATAAAGAAATTGATGCAAGGCATTATTTGTTTACAGGGGAGTTAAGTCTTTTAGGTGTTGATTCGGCGCTCTTTTATTACCGCTCTTATTCGCACTTATTGATACATGCTAGCTTAGAGTTCGATCGACGGGAGTGGTTTATTCTTTTGAGCGATTATTTGGATAATTCATCATATGAGCACTCAGAGAACCACCTAAGCTACAAAAAAATTGATAAAAAACACCCCACTCTGAATAGGTTGCGTACAAAATGTAATTTGAATTTAGCTGGTCGTTATTTCCCAGGACATCCTATTCCTATCTCAGAGATTCGCACGGGACCCATTAAGCCCGATTCTATCCATAAGGAGAACGGTGACTTCTATAGGTCAAGAGAGAGCCGGTGGGCAAATCTGGGTTATGTTGTATTAAAGACTTCGTGCTGGCGAGATTTATGGAGCCGAGGGCTGCAGTCTTCTGTTGAATGCAGGCTTTCTTTGGGTACAATCCATTTTCCGAGAGTGGAGACGAATAGAGAACCTTATCATTACTTTTACTTCCGTGCGGTGAGACCTATTTGGCTCGTGATTTTAACCTTGGGTATTTGCTTGCTGGTGTATCGAGCGCGCTATTCTAAACGCTTACGTTTACTGAATCGTTTGAGGGAAGCTTTGCCCGCCTCTCGGCATGAGGAGTTGTCGTATATTTATCACTGTTACAGGTGGAATCCATTGCCTAAAGTGATTCAAAATTATTTGCATCATCAGTTGGGTCACCTGCCTGCTATTAATGCCTTAAGTAATCGAGAAAAAGGATTATTACTGGGTTCATCCCCAGAGAATCAGGCAGAGTATTTGCCGTTGTTTGCTCACAGACGAGAGCTGGATCGTTTTGTTAAGCGCCACATGAAAGGCTCTAGAGAAGATAAGCACAGAGAAGCAGATGCCATTGCAATGCAGCTAAAGCAGGCTATCCCCGCCTGGCAAGATGTGGAGAGTGATGCTGATAAGCAGCAATGGTACCGAGGCATGGAACCTTTGCTGCTTAAGCTTCTGTGTTTGGCCTCTAAAAAGAGAATGTATTTTAAGGCTTTTTCTGATCGCTTAATGTTGCCAGAAAACTTACTACTTGCGAGATCGCTGTTGCGTTTGGGTGAGTTGATTTCAAAGAGACGTGATGAATTAGTGGCTTCAAATCCAAGGCTTGAACGAAACTCTAGTTATTATTTCTCTGCTAAGGGAGTTTTGAGGAATAGGTCCCGCAGAGTGTTTTTGAAGAATTTCCCCAGACTATACAAGCTATTCAAAGCAGACATAGAGCGAGAAGAGCTGGAAGCGAGGCAGGCAGCATCTAAGAAGCCACCTAAACGAGGCTACCCCAAGCGTTTGCTGCTAACCAATGGGGGGAATCGGCAGAATGCATTGGCAGCAAGCGCTGCAAGAGACGACCAACCCATGCCATAGAGGTTAAATAGAATATTATTGAAGAAGTATTGGTGATAAATAAACGAAGGAGCTTGTAATGGAAAATCTAGCAATGTTATTGAAATGGTACAACAAGTACAATTATTATTATTTTTTCAAAGAGACATTTTTGAAGAATAGAGCCGGTAGAGTTAAAGCAGCTTTTATTGTAACGCTTAACATACTTGCGGTAGTGTTTTTTATCTATATGAAAAACATATTCTTATTCTCTTTATTTTCGGCGATATTGGCCGGAGAGATGTTTTTTTTTGTTAGAAAGGTTAATAAAAAATATGCGGAGGCATTTAAATTGTATCCGGGCACAATGAAACTTTTAAGTCAATATTACCTCAACTTTAGGCTTGTAAATTTTTTGAAAGAAATGAAGGGAGTCGGAAACTTTAATCAACGTTTTATTTATTTGGCGCTCAAGGAGTGTGATACGCAATTTTCAATTGCATCGATCATTGTCGTTTTTATCGGGCAAATTATTTAAGGATTGGCTCCCTATTCTTTTTATCACAATCTTTTCCAAGTGTATCGCACCGCTCGAGATAGATTAACGCCATCCTAGCGCAAATCGACTCGCGAAGGCGATCGTTATCTGTGCCGCGACTCGTCCTCGTCACCCACGCTACGCAACCTAACGGCTTGACTACGCTGTGGTCTCTC
>JAJRRL010000006.1 GCA_024279495.1 Gammaproteobacteria bacterium
ACCACAGCGTAGTCAAGCCGTTAGGTTGCGTAGCGTGGGTGACGAGGACGAGTCGCGGCACAGATAACGATCGCCTTCGCGAGTCGATTTGCGCTAGGATGGCGTTAATCTATCTCGAGCGGTGCGATACACTTGTCTTCTAAACCTGTTTTTCGCCAATCCTTATTTCGATTCGCCTGCCAGAAACGAGCACTTTCCCTCTCAAAATTTTCATGCGGCAAGTTAGGGAAGTCCTTCTCTTTTTGCAACAACCATCTGGACTTAATTAAAATGGAAATCCAATTATACACAGCCTTAACATCGCTGTTTTTCACTCTTTCATCGTTGACGGTTGGTTTGGTCATCGCTGCTGTCATGGTTTCAGTTGTTTGACCCAATCTAGAAAAGTATTTTCCAAAAAAAGGTAAGTCTAGTTGAGACTTTATTTTTAGAGCCATGGATGCCAAAAGCAACATATGCTCTTCATCTGCTAAAAGCCGCTTAACAAAACTCTTGCCTGAACGAGTCATCCCTTTTTGTCGACCCCTTCTTCGATGACAAAAAAGAACATCCATCACATCAAGCAATACATTAGCCCGAACATCATGAGTCTCTTCTTTCTTCTTTATGGATTCAAGCAACCTTAAACCATACAAAACAACTCTGGTTTTCTCTTCTCGACTGGTATAAGAAAGCCCGCACCTAGCTGACAGTGATCGCCTTAAGCGATACTGATCATTAACAATAGGGTATGCATAATTTTCAGGCGGATTTTGAGGAATCAGAGGGTAAGAAAATCTAGACTTATCTTTTGGAGCATTTTCCTTTCCTTCTGATGCAGAAAACTCTTCTAACTCCATACCGACTGCAGGAGAATCAGGATCATTTTCATCTACCAAGAAATCTGAAGTTGGAAAGCGAGCACGCTTTGCCACAGGCAGGGTCTCTCTTTTTGATTCAACCAAAAGAAGTGCCTCTTTCAGAAGAGGAATGTTCCAATGTTTTGATGCATAAAAGTAGAGCTTCACATCTGTCTCAGGATTCGTCTTTGGCTGTTTAACTTCTATCTGAGGGTGAGACTCAAAAAAACTCGCTAAATCCGAATGAATCACCTTATTTAACTCTTTTCTTCTTCTTACTTGAGAGCGAGAATCCTCTCCTTGCTGTTGGTTTAATCGCTCTGCGATTGTTCTGTTTAAAGCGTGAATGGCAGCCTCCAGTTTTTTTACTACTGTCTTTCGATCTTTATCGTATTCAACACACAGGTATTTCAAATCATCTCCTATTTGGGATGATTCTTTAAAACGTGTTGCAAAATAATCGTGAGAGTCTTCTGATGCAACAAATGAGAAAAACTGAAGTAATTCTTTATCTTCTGCCTGTAACTCTTTAGAAAGCAAAAGCCTCAATTTGCTTTGTTTAACAGGTCCAACCCAGTCAATAAGGTGTTTAAGAATGTATTCTTGGTATTGCATAGAAGCAATTAAATCTTTAACAGATTCATACGCAGGCAAATAGTCTGGAATGCTCTGAGCTTGTTGATAAAATCTCCTTAACTCAACCCCCAGCGGAAGAGCGACTTCTTGATCATTAATGGTCGACAGTATGTGTCTACTATCCCTGATCTTGAGTCTTCGAGGAGTACTTGCTCGGACAGATGCTTCTTCTACGCTCTCTGCTAATCTAAAGGCATCTCGCCAATATTTAAAGTAAGGTCGCTCAAATAATGTCTGCCATTTTTCCTTAATCACCGTCAAACAACTTTGCCACAGCTGGGCAAACACATAAATAAGAAGCTTTGCCGAATCATTATTAGCGGTCATCGCTTGCCTAATTTGAAGCGCTAAACGATCAATAAGTAATTGAGTGACATCAATAGACAGCAAGTCTAACACTAGCTCTTTTGACTGTAAATCAGCCCGAACATTCGCCACGCTAGAAACAGGAGATATTTTTTCAACAAGTGGTATCAGGCCATCAAATAAATCACTCCTTTGGATACTTTCCCAAGCAGGATGCAATCGCCTGACAAGCTCTTCGTTGGGTTCTGCTTTAGATCCCCCGTCAATATTTTCTAGCAACAAAGAACAAGAGAGATTATGCAAATTACCCCGACATTTCCCTTGAGCCAACCAAGAAAGACCCAAGAGAATCCCCTGCTCTCGTGATTGAGTCATGACTTTTTTCAACACATCATCTTGCTTTTGTTTTGACGCTTTGAGACCGGAGTGAGACCAAGAGCCCATCAGACTAATTGGCTTCCGACGCTACAACATAGGACACACTTTTTTTACAAATGCCTTAATCAACACATTCAAATCATCGCTTTTTCGATTGGAGGAAGCGAGGGGAAGGGCTGGCGACCAAGACAGTGCTAATCTAATGCAATATTGTGTATAACACGTCAATAGCACCTTTAAGAAAATTCGAACTTGCTCATATTTTTTAGCAGATTTTTCCGAGAGCGGCCGTCTAAGTTCTTTTTCTTTAAGATAGTGCAAGCCTACTTTTGCATAACGATCTCGTAAAAATAGCTTAGCTGCTATATCGCGTATATCACTTATGCTTTTAGGACGACCATCAGCATCTAAAAAACGAACTTCGCCTTTTTTGAAAGACGTTTCCTGAATTTTTAGTGAAGCAAAATCCTTTGATAAAGCATACAGAACGTCTCTGAGCGCTTTCTCTTGCTTAAACGACTCTGTGATTCCCTCAGGGGCTAGACTCTTATCCCCTAGCAAAAGGGTCACCTGTATGTGCGGCCGACTCAGCGCCTCTCTCGATGCTTTGCTCATCTGATACTCCCTAAAACTCAAGCATCGTAAACGATACGCTAAGCAGAAGAAAAAGTCGCTCTGTCGGTTTTCAGCGTGCCTATTATTTTGAAGAGATGTCTATTGGTTTAGAAAGATCTTTAGCCCGAACCCCTACCCGCCTTCGCTGAGTATAAGCTTCGGCGGGGAACTATCCCCACTTTTGTCATCCCCAGGAACTTTCGTGACGTAGGGGACCCAGGCTTGATGCGTTGTTGCAAAGTAACAACTAGCGATTTTTCAAAATTCAGCCCTAACATTACCGTGAACTCAACTCTGCAGATAGGTTTTAAAAATTATACAGATCCTTAGTTCATGCTTCGCACGAACTGGACCGAAGCTAGGCCCCCGACGTCATTACATTGCCTTCGGGTGACAGCATTTTCAAGGTGCAGGCAATCCAGGCCGACAACTAGGGGGAAAAAGAAACCGTTTCGACTCTAGATTGAGCAAAAATGGAGATTTTTATGCGTTAACGCTGCTCTGATAACAATTATCTAGCTCTGTACGACGCCACGTATGCGCATGCCTACCAAAGAAGCTTCCTCGACGATCAACAGCTTGATTCCCTGTATCTTGCTCTTGCTTCTGCTCGTGCCTCACTTGCACCAATAACGACAACCAACGGTAGGCCCGATGCACTTCACCGTGACTGGCACGACGATCCTCATCCTCTGGGACTGCATTAACAGTCTGTAAGCGCGTGTTCAAATCACGGCCTGAACGAGCAATTCTCGGCAAATGCCTTTCAGCAAATCCATCCAGATTGTCAATACTGCCTTTAATTTGATTAGATCGCTCAGCAAGTAAAAGCATAGTCTTCTCATCTCGCAACAAGTGACGCATAAAAGCCCTACCTGAACCAGTCGTAGCCTCTCCACGACCCCATGAGCCACTGTAACCCCAGGCTCGATGCGTAAACACCTCATCTAGAACATCAAGCAACACATCTGCTTTCATTTGTCTCGCTTCAGGAGTATTTAGCGGAATAGCTTGGAAAAGCCTTAAGCCATAAGCAATTTTTCGTCGTTTCGCATCTCGGTCAGTCAGGCAACTGATTCTGCTTAAGTTACGATCCATTACCTGCTCGTCGTCTATCACCGGATACGAACGATTATCGCCTGCCTGAAGGGGATCTGACGATAGATCTTTTGCATAGGCTACAAGTGATTTCAACTCTTCCTCTTTTGCTGGCTTAGGTGATGCTGATAAAGAGAGAGCCGGATTAATTCCATGTTGAGATCTTAATTCTCGCTCAACGTCTGTCAATCCTTGCTCAATTTTCCTTAAGACGTTATCAGACCAGCAACCTGACTTCTCAAAAATAACTTTGGGATCTCCAGCCATTGCAATTCGAAAACTAGGGATTACGTTGAGACGCTCAGTTAAAGTGTTTAAGTACCTCGGTCTTTGTGCTTTCCTATATCGATGATCATGTATGCTCTCTTCCTCATTCAGCTTGCAAACAATCGCTTCATTAAGTTTAGTTATACGATCTTCTATCGCAGCTACTTTATCAAGCCTCGGCTGATCATACAGAGAAATTGCCTTATTCTGTTCAGACACTTGATCGATAGGGTCTTTTGATGCGCCGCCCTGCTTACTCTGAGCTGAAGAAGTCTCTTCTGGGGCTATCTCGCCTCCAGAGACTTGTTTAAATACTCGAGCTATAGGTGCAAAAGCCCCGTTATCTTTGCTTGCCTCCGGAGATAACAGAAAAGCAATCTGCCGCATCGCAGGTGATTTTTTCTCTTTCTCTGAATTAGGTTTTTTTATTTGCTTAGATCGCTGCATCATCCAATCTTGAAAATGTCCAATCATATGCTGCTGGTATTCCAAGGAGGCAAACACATGCCGAAACGCTGAGTGCGACTCGTCTTCTTGTGGTAAATCATGTGACGCTTTATATACACCAAGCAATTCCTTATCGAAAGCGTCAAAGGAAAATGTTTTATTCGTCTGGTAACTGTCTAAACTAACTGTTGAGGAAAGCTTCTCGCCCTCAAGAAAATGAAAGGATTTTCCCCTCTTTCCCCTTCTGTTAAAAGCTTTTAGAGATCCTTTATGCCATCGCCTATAATAGCCTGTTCTTGTCAATTCCTTTAATTCTGATCTCAGCACACCCAAGCACAGACCCCAGGCTTTAAGGTAATCGAACACTTGAGGAGTATGGGCTTTTCTATCCAAATCAGAAGAGACAATACCCTGTAAGTCTTGGCATAACTGCTTAGCAAGCAGCTGCGCCACATGCATGTTTGCCAAAGACAAAGCCACCTGCTTCACCCGTGATCCCTTGGGGTTTCCCCACATTTGGTGATTGTACTTTCTTGTTTTTTGAACTGTTGCCGTCTTTGCAAAGAGATCCCGCATCTCTTCTGATGACTCCAATTTAGAAGCCTCAAAAATCAAAGACTCTAACAGCGCTTTGTTTTTTTCTAAGTCCGAAATCTGAGGCGCAACTCCATCTGCCCCTCTAAATAGTACCGGCTTATTTAAAAGCAATTGCCTAGCAAAATGACCCACGCACACACGCGCTTTATCAGACTCCGCCAACCACTCCAAACCATCTGACAGGCCTTTTTCCTTTATGAATCGGCGAACCGTAAACAAAACCTTTACTTGTTCTTTTTTCTTCTGTGTGAGCTTTAATACTGCAGCCTCACCCAAAGATTTGGCCCGCTCTCCTCTAAGGCTAGACCCAAACTCTTTCTTACACTTTTCTATAAATACATCTACTTTTTGGCTGAAATCATCAAAAACACTCTCTAGGTTTTCTTCTACGTTCAAAGGGAAAGAAGAGGCCAGCTCCTCAAAAAATCTGATGTGAAAAATCAGCAACTCATCTAAAAGCGCAACAATACTGACATAGCCTTCATCAGAAATATTAACCGACCCGCGCTTAATCTTACGTTCTTTTACGTTAAGGTACTTTCCTAGCTGTTGGACATAAGGATCCTTTGCATACACTTGTGCAGCAAATTTATATAAGGCCTCTGTAGCGTCCGGATCAAGGAAGACTGGCACATGCCCTTTGGGTGCTTTTTGCCCCTCTGGCAGAAGAGGCTGAATTAGAGCTTTTCCAATGCCGTTAAATTTTCCTCTAAATTCCGTGCAGAGCTCTGTTGCGCAGAGACTTAAGCGCCAGTTTAATTTGTCTCGAATAGCTGCCATTTCTTTACCTGATCCAGGCATAATAACTCTCCCTTTTTTAAATTTATACGAGTTTCGCCCTATTCTGCAGCGAAAAGAGGTAAAAATCAACGCCGTAGTGTTATAAGTGGATCTCAAAGTGCCTCCTCTATTGCTGGGTGAAAAGTCGACCACTTAATGGTATGATCAGCCTCGCACAGGCCTCACAGGACCCCTCCATGAAAAAATCACCTCTAGTCCTCTATTCAGGCTATTGCCTCCTCAGCCTTTGGTGCCTGCTTTTGCTCGCTAGCTGCCGATTATTTTCGATTCAGCCGCTATCGCTGAACGCTACCGAAACACTCTTCTTTGCCGTGAACTATTTAGGCCATTTCTTCCTAATCAGCCTAATAGCAACACTGCTTAACGCCTTACTACTCAGCATTCCAGGCATTCGTCGCTACCGCCTCACTGTTAGCACCGTGATTATCGCCATTGCCTTTTGCTTAGCCCTTGCTGTCTCTGTGGTTTATTCTGTGTGGCGAATGGGCATCAACAATAATCTGCTGCAATTTGCTTTCGCCCCCGACGCAGGTCAAGTCATTGAGGTCAGTAAAGGCTTTATTGCTTCGTTAATCGCCATGCTCGCGATTGTGCTTGGTATTGCCTTTGGAGCAGCAAAGCTCTCTCATTATGTCTCCAAAAAAGAATCTCACACTGTCATGAAAACTTGCCTAATCGCTGGCCTTCTTTTCTTTTTTGCAGCACAAACATGGACATTTGTGGATTTGCGATCAGGCAAAGCCAACAACTTAGTACTCACTCAAAAACTACCGCAATACCATGCTCTCTCATTAGCTAGCACAATCAACCGCTGGCTACCGCAAACACGTGCCGAGTCATTGTCTAATACCGTGCATGCTCTCTTACAATCCGAACACCCCATCACCATGCCTCCTTTAGTGGGCCACATTCCCAAACACCTCCCTAATATTCTACTCATTGTGGTCGATACACTTCGAGCTGACATGCTAAGCCCAAAAATCATGCCTCATGCCTTTGCTTTTTCACATCACGCCGATCGCTTTCTCAAGCACTTTAGTGGCGGCAATTGCACTCAACCTGGTGTTTTTTCTCTTTTCTACAGCATCCCTTCTACTTATTGGGATAGCGCCATTCAAACACCTAAAGCGCCTCCTCTGATTGCTCGCCTGCAAAAGCTGCATTATCAGATTGACCTGCTTTCTAGTGCTCCTTTAGTTGTCCCCAACTTTCAGAAAACTCTGTTTTCTACCGTCAAAGCGCCCAAACCAACCCCCGGTGAAGACGCCATAGCGCGCGATGAGTTCGTCACCCAAAAAACCATCTCCATTTTAAAACGAAAAGACAAGCAGCAAAAACACTTTACCTTTGTGTTTTTAGATTCTGTGCACAGTTACAATAGCCTCTCACAGCTCTCAACTCCTTTTGGGCCTCAAGATGCTTTAAACTATTTAACCCTCACTGATCACACAAATCGAGCACCTATTGTTAACCGCTATAAAAATGCCGTTCACTTTGACGACTCACTCATTGGGAAAATGATTCAAACCTTAAAAAACACAGGCGAATTAAAAAACACAATCGTCATCATCACCGCCGATCACGGGCAAAGCTTTAATGATCTCAAGCAAAATTATTGGGAGCATGCGAGCAATTTTGCACGCTACGAACTGCAAGTTCCGCTTTTAATTCACTGGCCAAAAGAAACACCTCGCATCATCAACTATCGAACCTCTCATTTCGATTTAGCGCCAACCCTTTGGGAAAAAGCATTAGGCATTAGCGACGACCCTCATCCGTGGAGCGTGGGCCACAATCTTTATGATCACCGCTCACCACGTTGGATCGTCACTCAAAATTACACCGATACTGGCGTGGTAAGCCCTAAAAAAATCGTTACCTTTTACACAACAGGCAATGATTATATCACCAATACCCACCTTAAACGTCTGCATCAGGCCATACCACAATCTGCCATCACCACCTTAATGAATCAATGCACGCGCTTTTTTGCGCCGTAAGGAGAAGGCATGCCAAATACCATTAATGCGCCGCTGATTGTTGCTATCACCTCGAGTGCTTTATTCGATCTTCGTGAAAGCCATCGTGTGTTTGAAGAAGAAGGTACCACCGCTTACGGCAAATACCAGCGCGAACATGAAAACGAACCCCTAACTCCTGGTAGCGCCTTTTATTTTGCTAAGAAACTGCTATCCATTCAGCCAGAACAGCCCATTGCAGAAGTTATTTTACTCTCACGAAACAGCTCCGATACAGGATTACGTGTGTTCAATAGCATTGATCATTACAAACTTCCTATTAGTCGAGCTGCGTTTACCAGCGGAGAAAACCCCTACCGCTATGCTCAGGCTTTTGGCGCGCATTTGTTTTTATCCACCAACCCTGACGATGTGCGCATGGCTTTATCTAGCAACTGCGCAGCTGCCACCATTTTGCCTGGAAATGCTGATTCTGCCAAAACAGACTCTCACTCTCAACTTCGCATTGCCTTCGATGGCGATGCGGTTTTATTTGATGACTCCTCTGAAAAAATCTATCAAAGCGGCGGCTTAGATGCCTTTAATGATAACGAAAAAAAATCCGCTCACTCACCCATGGGCGGCGGCCCCTTCAAGGGCTTTTTAGCTGCTCTGCACGAACTACAGCAACGCTACCCCGCCGATGCCTGCCCTTTTCGAACAGCCTTGGTGACAGCCAGGCAAGCTCCCGCCCACGAGCGCGTGATTCGAACCCTACGCGAATGGAATATCCGCATTGATGAATCACTTTTCTTAGGCGGCTTAAGCAAAACCGAATTCCTAGAAGCCTTTCAAGCCGATATCTTCTTCGACGACCAAATGGTGCATTGTGAGCCGGCATCTAAAACCATCCCAACCGGCCATGTCCCACCACCTACTTGTGCATAAAAAGAGAAATCCCCAAGCACTTGCTTGCACCGTTGAAAAACGGTGTCATCCGAAGGCAACAAAGTGACGTCGAGGACCCAGGCTTGATCCGTTGTTACAGCGTAACAACTAGCGATCTTTCAAGATTAAGCCCTAAAATAAAATAGCCCCAGCCACTTGTCATCCCCAGAAATGAAATGACGTCGGGGACCCAGGCTTGATCCGTTGTTACAGCGTAACAACTAGCGATCTTTCAAGGTTAAGCCCTAACCTTATTGTGAGTTCAACCCTGCAGATTGCTTTGAAGAATTTAGATCTATAAGGATCCTTAGTCCATGCTTCGCACGAACTGGATCGAAGCTAGGCCCCCTACGTCACGAAAGTTCCTGGGGGTGACACATAGGAGGTCACGAAAGTTTCTGGGGGTGACACATAGGAGGTCACGAAAGTCCCTGGGGGTGACAACAAAAAATGGTGGACTTTGACCCTAGCCAACACTCATCAAAATTAGTACAATCGTGCACGAAATGCTTCATTAACCCGAACTCGGGTTTCATTACTTAGGTGAACCTTTATGTCTGCTGCTGACCCAACGCTAGTCAAGCCTGCCCTTTCTTTGCATCTCATCACGCATGGCTGCGAAATGAATAAGTACGACTCACAGAAAATTGAAGATGTGCTTTCCGAGGCCTACACTATCACCTCTGTTAAAGACCCTCAGGATGCTGATATTTTGGTTCTAAACACTTGTTCTGTCAGAGAAAAAGCGCAAGAGAATGTGTTTTCTCAAATTGGACGCTGGCGTAAGGCTCATGAAAAGAAAGGAACCACCCCTATTGTTGCTATTGGTGGCTGCGTGGCCTCTCAAGAAGGCGCAAACATTCAAAAGCGTGCTCCTTTTGTGAACATTGTGTTCGGCCCTCAAACCCTGCATCGCCTACCCGCCATGGTTGAAAGTGTGCGTACAAAAGAAACAAAGCGAGCTCTTGATATCAGTTTTCCCGAAATTGAAAAATTTGATCGACTACCCACACCCAAAGCTGACGGCCCTAAAGCGTATGTCTCCATCATGGAAGGCTGTAGCAAGTATTGCACTTTTTGCGTGGTTCCCTACACCCGCGGCGAAGAAATCAGCCGCCCAGTCGATAGCGTGCTTGCTGAAGTAGCCTTGCTCACCCAACAAGGTGTTCGAGAAATTCACTTACTTGGTCAAAATGTAAACGACTATCGCGGTCTTACCCACGACGGTGAGGTGGCTGATTTAGCTTTACTCATTCATTTCATCGTAGCGCTGCCGCCTGTGGCACGTGTTCGCTTCACTACCTCGCATCCCATGGCTTTTGGTCAAAATCTTATCGATGTGTTTGCCGAAGAGCCCAAACTCGTGAATCACCTGCATCTACCTGTGCAATCAGGATCGGATCGAATCTTGGCTCTGATGAAACGTCAATACACTTGCCTAGAATACAAATCAAAGATTCGCGCACTGCGAAAAGTACGCCCCACTATCAGCCTGTCCAGTGACTTTATCATCGGCTTTCCTGGCGAAACTGAGGAAGACTTCCGAGCCACCATGAGTTTAATCGACTCGGTTGGTTTTGATCATTCATTTAGCTTCATTTATAGTCAGCGCCCTGGTACGCCTGCAGCCTCTCTACCAGACGATGTGTCACTCGCCACCAAGAAAAAACGACTAGCAGAACTACAAGATTTGATCTCCTCACAAGCTACTGCTATTAGCAATGCAATGCTTGGTACAACACAATCTGTGCTCGTGGATAGTCTTTCAAAAAAAGATCCTTTACAACTATCTGGACGAACTGAAAATAATCGTGTTGTGAATTTTTCTGGCGATAAACGTTTGATAGGTGAGATGGTAAACACTACCATTACAGAAGTGCTGCCCAATTCCTTACGAGCGATACTCCTTTAGGAAAGTCCTTTATGATTGGTCAGCAAAACTATTGTTAATAGCCTATGACAATTACGAAGTGGAACGCTATGGAAAAATCGAACACTAACTCACTTGTCATCAACTTAAGCGTTGAGTCAAACGATTCAGATATCCCCAGCGAAGCATTTATTGTTAAGTGCCTGCAATCTGCGTGGCATTCCCTCCCTACTCATTTAGAAAAAAACGCCAATGAAATCTCTGTCACCTTAATCGACAACGAAAAAATGACCTCTCTCAACAAGGCTTTTTTTAACAAAGACAAACCAACTAATGTCTTAGCATTTCCATTCAGTAGCTTGCCCGGAATACCTTCGCAAGAGTTAGGCGACATCCTTCTGTGCATGCCAGTCATTCACGAAGAGGCAATACGCTTCTCTATGGCATTCCTTAATCGATTCTCGCACATGCTCGTTCATGCGCTTTTGCATTTAATGGGCTACGATCACCTAGAAGAAGACGAGCGCGCCACAATGGAAGCCTTAGAAAAAGAGCTGCTCTCACAGCAAGGCTTTTCAAACCCCTATGAATCTTAATTGCTGCTAAAACCACGCTATATGCTATACTAATAGGGTCTATTTACAATTCACTTATCAACCGTATGTTGTCATGCCTTTAAAAAAAACTTACCATCGCTTACTTAGCTGGATTTATCGCCACCATCAGTCAAAGCAAGACATACAATCACTCTTAAATGAGGCTGCCAAACAGCACCTCATCGATCAATACGCTTACAGCATGCTAAACGGTGTACTCACTACTACCGACATGCATGCGCGAGACATCATGATTCCCCGCTCACAAATGGTCGTCATCAATGCTGAGATGTCTTTAACAGAAGCGCTACCTATTATCACGCAATCCGCACATTCTCGGTTTCCCGTCGTCGACGATAACCTCGATCAAATCATGGGCATTTTACTTGCAAAAGATTTACTTGCTCAACTTAGTGATCAAAATGAAAACATGCGCATTAGCGCCTTATTAAGACCTGCTCTTTTTATACCAGAAAGCAAACGACTCGATATTTTACTCCGTGAATTTCGAACCAAGCACAATCACATGGCCATGGTGATCAATGAATACGGCGGCATTGCAGGCTTAGTTACCATTGAAGATGTGCTTGAGCAAATTGTGGGCAACATTGAAGACGAACATGATCACGCCATAGAAATACCAAACATCAAGCCAATGGGGGAAAGAAGCTTTATTGTTGATTCGCTCACACCCATTGCAGAGTTCAACCGCTTTTTTGAAACGGATTATCGCAACGATGAATTTGACACGATTGGTGGGCTCGTCTTACAATCCTTTTCGAGAATGCCTAAACGTGGCGAGAAAACACGCTTAGGTTCCTTCGATATAACCGTCCTCAATGCGAGCAAACGCCACATTGAATTGCTTAAAGTTAATCCTCATGATGAATCCTCATAAACGTTACTCTTATCTACTTATTGTATCTCTATTTGCCGGCGCCCTATTGCCTTTAGCCTTTGCCCCTCACTCGCTCTGGCCACTTGCTTTTGTCGCATTTATTCCAATCTGTTACTTATGGCAACGTAGCGCACAAGCCTCTCATTGCTTTTGGCATACCACACTCTTTACTTTTGCTGCTTTTTTAGTTGGCGCCAGTTGGGTTTACATTAGTATTCATGTCTTTGGGCAAGCATCATCCTTTACTGCTTCTCTCATTACCTTCATATTCGTTGGCTTTTTAGCATTGCAAGCAGGTATCTTAGCCTTTCTTTGGCGAAAACTCTTACCGCAACGCAACTACTGGAACCACTGCTGGCTACTGCCAGCTGTGTGGACTCTTACTGAATACTGCAGAGAGTGGATTTTCACAGGTTTTCCATGGCTATCAGTCGGCAACATTGGTATCACACCTTGGCTAAGTGGCTGGCTTCCTCTTGTAGGCGTCTACGGTCTTACCTTTTTAATTATTTGCACCTGCGCGCACATTGCCTATGCCATCAACAAAAAAACCTTGTTCCAAGCCGGCCTCGCGGCCTTCTTATTGCTTGTTTTATTTGGCGTAGGACGAAGCTTAGATCATTATGAATGGACGAAAAAGCAAACAACTCCTTTGCACGTTGCTCTCATACAAGGCAACATTCCTGCTTCCCTGAAATGGGATCCTAAAAAAAACATGATGACTATTGATCGCTATCTGGCAGCTACCAAGAAGCATTTAGATGCCGATGTCATCATCTGGCCTGAAACAGCCATCCCTACCTTCGATACTTACGCCCCACATTTTCTAAAAGCCCTTAACTCTCTCATGCAACAAAATAATGCCACACTCATCACAGGCATTTCACATGCAGATAAAAAGACACATAACGCCTATAACAGCATGCTTGTTTTGGGTCATGACGAAGGACGTTACGACAAAACACATCTCGTTCCCTTTGGTGAATACTTCCCTATGCCGTGGCTACTAGGCTGGATATACCACGCCATTGGCTTACCCATGTCCAATTACTCAGCAGGCAACCACAATCAAGCGCCATTGAAGGCGCAAGATACGCTTGTCGCTCCTGCTATTTGTTATGAAGTCGCTTATCCCAGCCTGATTCAAGCCCGCGCCCGTTTGGCTAATTGGTTGGTCGTTATCAGTGATGATGCTTGGTTTGGCCATTCAGCAGCTTCTGCTCAACAATTACAAATGGCTCAGGTTCGTGCTCTTGAAAATGGAAGACCGCTTGTTTATGCGACCAACAACGGTATCACTGCATTAATCAACTCACATGGCGTCATTACTCAACGCCTACCCATCGATAAATACCAAGTATTAACTGGAAGCATTACTCCTCGCAAAGGCCTCACACCTTTTCAGCATCTTCCATTGCACACTTGGACCTGGCTTTGCTTATTGTTATTAGCCGGAACTGCTGTTCGCTTCTTTTTTAAAAAGTAAGCTTCTCGTTTTTTAAATGACCTCTTCAGCCCTTTCTGTTGCCTGCACAGTTAAAAGCCGGTGCCACCTCCAGGAACCCCCACATGCCCCCCCACTTGTCACCCCCAGGAACAGCGTGACGTCGGGGGCCTAGCTTCGATCCAGTTCGTGCGAAGCATGGATTAAGGATCTTTATAAATTTATATGTTTAAAAGCCGTGTGCAGAGTTACACTCACAGTAATGCTGGGGCTGGATTTCAAAAGATCACTAGTTGTTACTTCGTAACAACGGATCAAGCCTGGGTCCCCTACGTCACGAAAGTTCCCGGGGATGACAAGCTTGGGAGTAGCAATTCATTCGCGAGTATTAAAGCTGCGTCCCTACCCGCCTTCGCTGGGTGCAGGCTCTACGTCATTGCATTCCTGGGGATGACAAGTGGTTAGGGCTATTTAATCTTCCGGAAGCACAGTCTCGACAAAGAAGAAGGGGGAAAGAAACCGTTTCACGTCCATAAAGCAACGAGAGCCATCACGCCAAATCCCGCCAACACAAAATTAAAGCGCTTAATATCACAGCATTTATCGACCATCACTGACTGCTTCAAGCCATGCAAAGTGCCTAAATAAATAAACGTACCAGCTGCTAGTGACAAATAAATAGGTCGCACATACGACGATACTCCAGAAACAAGCAGATGCTGGCCAAAAAACACGCCTAATGGTGCCATGACAGCAAAAACAGAAAACAAAGTAATTCGTGCTCTAACAGAGAGGTTACTCTTATTAATCTGTATTGCTAAAGCCATGGAGGCCGCCCACTTATGAGCTAAGATCGCAATCAAAAGCATTAAAGACACTAAATACGTACTCGACAAACCAAGTGCGGATCCAGCCAAAAAACTATGCACTGACAACATGATCACCGCCAGTACCACTAAATTATTTGTACCTGCACAATAATGTTGTTCAGTGGCTTTATGACTACAGCTGCTCTCGCCTTCCTTATGCCCTTTATCATACATTTCGCGAGCCACATGCTCAAAAAACAAAAGTAAAAGAAACATTGCACCTGCAAGTAAAGAAGCCATTGGATAGTGCATGCCGAGCTTAGACCATTGATGAGAAGCATCTCCAAGCATGTGCAATAAACCCGCACCCAAAAACACTCCTGAAGCCAAAGCTTCGGCAATAGGAAACTCAAACGACGAACCTTCAATCGCTCGTTTATAAAAAGGGTAAAAACCCGCCAGCAGGGTTAGCGTGAGGATAAGAATTCCACAGCCTAACTTCATAAGCAGTAAAGACATAAGCCAGATTACTCCTGGGCAAAAAGTGTTCATTCTATCAGCCTAACAGGGCTCTGTCAAACTACCTGAATTTACAAAAACTCTTTAAAAAACAATGCACTAGCTTATGTATGGCTTCTTTTTCAAGTGCCCTATAACTTGCAGAAACCCTCTTAAAATGTTATACATGGAGCATCACTTAATTTTACAGGGGTCAGCACGGACGTTGATGAAACACCCCTTATTAGGAGCTTTATGTCAACCGATTCTCTAAGCTACCGACCATCCAAACTCTCTTGGCCTGCACTCTTACTTGTTCTTGTTGGTGCTCTGTTTTACTGCTACGAGTATGTACTCCGCGTTATGCCTAGTCTCATGATAGGCGAACTAACCCATCATTTTAGCCTATTAGCTGGAGGCACTGGTTTACTGCTGGGCATCTACTACTTCGTATACTCCCCGCTTCAAATCGCTGTTGGCGTCTTAACAGACTACTACCGCCCCAGACGAACACTAACCTACGCCATTTTATTTTGCGTCATTGGCTGCTTACTATCTGCTCCCATGTCTTCTGTATGGACATTCGGTGCTGGCCGAGCATTAATCGGACTCGGTAGCGCCTTTGCATACGTAGGTGCGCTGACTTTAGCAAACACATGGCTATCTGAAAAAACATTCACCTACTTTGCTGGCGGCGTTACGACCATGGGCATGCTTGCTGGTTGGGCTTGTGACCACGGTCTTGTGCATCTTGGCCAAAGTGTTGGCTGGAGCAATATCTTTTATGCCGCCGCTCTTGTGGGCCTAGCCTTAGTTCTTGTTTTTCAGCTGGCTTGCCGAGCCAACAAAGCCGCCATCGATAAACGAGCATCGAAGCACACCATCAAATGGAAGCCTGTCTTAACTGGCTATTGGCGCATCATCAAAACTCCTTCTCTTTGGCTGGTCGGTGTTATTGGTGCAATCTTATTCTTATCTTTGTCTGTTTTCGCTGAAGCCTGGGGGCCTCAGTTTATTCACACCTACCTGGCCATTCCAATCTCACAAGCCGCTCATATAAACGGCATGCTTTTTATTGGCTGGGCAGTTGGCGCACCCCTGCAAGGCCTACTTTTTGCATGGGTAAAGCGCTACCGGCCTCTTCTTCTCGTGCAAAGCTTATTGGCAACAATCTGCATTGGCTTGGTTCTTTATGGTGTGAGATCCACCACAGCCATGAGCTTACATCTCTTTTTGTTTGGCTTTTTCTCGAGTGTAGAGGTACTTTGCTTCACCTATGCTGCCAAAAAAGTAGCCCCGGCTTTCGTCGGCTCTGCTGTTGCCTTTGTTAACCTGATCATCATGCTATCAGGCACTTTCTTGCAGCCGATTGCTTCTTTTCTGTTAGAAAAAGCAACGGCCTCTCACCACAGCATTCATCACAGCATTATTCCAGTTCACAGCATCGCTGACTATCAACATGCTTTTGTCATAATGCCTGCGTTAGGAGTGGCAGCCACCTTAATGGCTTTCTTCATCAAGCCTATTAAACCGACTCATGAAAAAAAACCTGCTTAGGCCGCTTCTCCTCATCGATAGCCACACAAGTAAAAGTGCCTTCTGTTACTTTTTGCTGATAGTCAATCGACTCAGCCCATGTTTCCACACGAATACACATTGAACTACGACCGGTTTTTTCTAATGTTGTGTAAAAAGAAACGAAGTCTCCTACATGAACGGGCTGCAAAAAAATCATGGATTCAATCGCAGCTGTAGTCACTCGAGATCGGCTCGCCTCAATAGCACAACTCACCGCTGCAATATCCATATGAGACAAAACCCATCCTCCAAAAATATCTCCATTTTGATTGGTATCTTTAGGCATAGCCATGACTCGAATTGCCAAATCACCTTTAGGTTTTTCCACGTCACTCATCACTTACTCCTTCATGAATCGGTAAAATATTTACCTTAATATACTTTAACAGAATAGCACACTAAAGTGCTTCTTTTTGCTTGGCTTTACAGAATAAAGGATGTACTATCAGTCCATCTACTCACCCAGGGAACGATACTCTATGTCTACTGTTACGGACTGCGCTTTTGAGCTAAAAGCTGACCTCTTCCCCTTGACTGTGTTTCATTTACACAGCACTAATCCCGTACTTCTAAAAGAAAGACTTGCTGAGACTATTCAAAAAGCACCCAATTATTTTAACCAAGCACCTTTGGTTATCGATGCTACTAGAGTCTCCGATGAACCCATAGATCTTGCCGCTATTGCAAACATACTACGTGAATCCAACATATTGCCTTTAGGGGTTCGCGGACTAAGCGAAAAACAAAAAGAGCAAGCCTCTGCTGCAAACCTTGCCATCTTCAAACAAGGCGCCGCCCCAATAAAAGAACAAAGAAAAGAAGCTAACAAAGCACCAAAAAAACCACGCGGCTCATCCACCCGAATCATTACCAAACCCGTTCGTGCTGGAACAAAAATATACGCGAAAGATGCAGATTTAGTCATCATTGCTCCTGTTAACGTCGGCGCAGAATGCATTGCCGATGGCAATATTCATGTTTACGGACCTCTTCGCGGCCGAGCTCTTGCTGGCGCCAGCGGCGACACAAGCGCCCGTATTTTCTGCCAATCATTAGATGCAGAGCTCATTGCTATTGCTGGACATTATCAAGTCAGCGAACACTTACAAGTGCCCGAGCACAATGACCGTGTACTTCAGATATTTTTACAGGATAATACCCTGAAGATCACCACTCTTTAACAACCAAAAAGGAACTGACCGTGTCTGAAGTTATTGTTGTCACATCAGGCAAAGGCGGTGTTGGTAAAACAACAACCAGCGCATCCTTTGCAACAGGTCTTGCTCAGCGAGGCTTTAAAACTGCCGTTATCGATTTTGATATTGGTTTAAGAAACCTTGACCTCGTCATGGGTTGTGAACGCCGAGTTGTTTACGATCTTGTCAACGTCATTCAAGGTGAAGCAACCTTAAAGCAAGCGCTTATCAAAGACAGGAACAACGAGAACCTCTATATTCTTGCCGCTTCTCAAACGCGCGACAAAGAAGTCTTAACAACCGAAGGTGTTGAAAAAGTTATCAACGACCTGAAAGGGCTAGGTTTCGACTACATTATCTGTGACTCACCTGCAGGTATCGAAAAAGGTGCTCACATGGCAATGTACTTTGCCGACTCTGCGCTGATCGTCACCAACCCTGAAGTCTCTTCCGTACGCGATTCCGATCGTATTTTAGGTCTTCTAGGAAGCAAAACATATCGTGCTGAAAATGACTTACCATCCATTAAAGAGCATTTAATAATCACTCGATACTCTGCAAAGCGTGTCAACACTGGTGAAATGCTAAGCGTTGCCGATATCAAAGAACTCCTAGGTGTTTCTTTACTTGGGATTATTCCTGAGTGCCAATCAGTGCTATCTGCATCAAACGCAGGCTCACCTGTCATCCGTGATGACGGTAGTTTAGCTGGAAAAGCTTATTCACGTATAATCTCTCGCTTCTTAGGTGAGGAGGTTCCTGATGACTCCGCGAAGAAAGGATTCTTCCGTCGCTTATTTGCCAGCAACAAAGAAAAGGAATTAGCATAATGAACATCCTACGATTACTCAAGCGAGGGAAAACAGCTAAAGCGGCAAAAGATCGGCTTCAGATTATTATCGCTCAAGAGCGATCGCAGCAAAGCCAGCAAACGGACTACTTACCGCTAATGCGTCAAGAAATCTTAAAGGTTATCGCCAAATACACAGGCGTAAAACTTCAAGATGTCAAAGTGGATTTGCAAAGCAACCGGAGCAACTCTGTGCTTGAGCTGAATATCACTCTTCCTGAAAACCTAAAAGCCAAAACTCCTGCTGAGGAAAAAGCGACTGAAACCGAAGAAGAGGTAGAAGCAGAAACTGCTTAAATCTTAAGCCTCCACCAAAAGCACCTTTCTCTAAAAAGAAAAAGGTGCTTTTTTTAGCCCTCTTTTTAGCAAGGAATGCTTTTTATTCTGGCTTCTCAGTTTAGACTTGAAAAATCACTTTGATCTGACACTCGAGTCTCTGGCTTACTGAAAAGATACGCAACCCGAAGAGACGTCAAACTAAACCGACCTGTCTCATAGGCTTTGCCATGCATTTTTTCTGCTTTTCTCCTAGAAAGTTTAATCCCAGACAAATAAGCAGCAACCTCAGTAGCTTCCGAAAGCAAGCTGTTAGCATATTGCACTAACAAGGCTTGACTATTTTTAGACATTGGTTTTCCATGGTTTTTAGGGGACCTATTTAAAAACGCATCAGCCCAATGAAAAAAGCCTTTTTTAACGTCCTCATCCTGCCCAATCTGATCTTCAGTAACACCCAGCATCTCTTTGAAACACAACAAGGAGTCGCTCTGTCTACCCATGAGAAGCAAAGCCATCACCGCGTATCGCAGAGAGTTACCATTGTAATATTTTAATTTTATCTGCTCGTTTTGATTACCGTTTCTTCGCATATAATTTCCCCTTTATTCTTATGCTTTAGTGGGCCTCATTGTACACTGATTGCACGAATTAATAAAGGGGTAATGTAACCCCCAGTATTTTCTTTTAAAAACTAAGCCAATAATGAGTCCAACTTTAAAGTATAAGAAGGAGACCTCATGGGAAACAGATCATCAGGCTTTGCAGATGAAAGTGAAGCAATCACCTTTACCTCAGAAGTAAATGAGCTAGTACTAGCACACAAGCTTCTTGCTGCCGCAAAGAAAATGAAAGAAGCCGCGAGTAGCCCAAAAAAAAGAAAACTAGTACAAGCGACTGACATCCAATCTCTCATGGGATTTCTTGAGAATCCTAACCCTGAGATTTGCTCCATCATACTAGAAACCATACGCATTCTCATTGACGATCGAGCTATCAGAAGTCTGTTTCAAAAATCTGAAATGAAAGCCATTGCCAAAGCCTCTTTAAGTGAAAATGAAGCAATCCAAAAAGCAGCCGATGATATCTTTTCTGCTTTTGCGATTTCAGACCATCGAATTTCAACAATGAGTAAACAATGCTTATTGAAAGTCACCGACTCAAGTAAGTTTCTCCAGCTCTTCGCTTTAATTAATGTGGGCATTTCAGATAGATCGCCTGAGAATGCTGAGCAGATGCTTGCAGCCTTAAAAGCCCTTATCCTAGAAAGCAAAGACAAAGCAAAAATAACTGAGTATCCACTCGATTGCGAAGAAGCTGGTAATCTAACTAGGTTGCTTGACAATGAAGAGATCGCCATAGCCAATGATGCAGCGATCATCTTAGCTTCCTTTCTGGATGGTAATCCTACAAATCAAGATGCCGCTCATGATGCTGGGGCAACGTATCGTTTAGTGACCCTGTTAACACGAGAAGACAACAAAAATCCTGCCGTTGCAATACAAGCCATTGCTTGTTTAAGCAAAGATCATGGCGCAAGCACTCAGGCAATTCTAGGGGAGCGAACCTTAGCAACACTAAGTGGCATTCTAGGATCTAAGCAATCATCCCAAGAGGCTCGCTATTATGCTGCTAGCATTATCTACGAAACAAGCACAAATGACTTGCATCGCACATCTCTGTTAACACCTGACATACTAACAAGTCTCATCCAAGCCTGCCAAGATGCTCATTTAAACACCCGGCAACTAGCCTCTAAAACACTAGCAAAACTATCTCAGAAGAAAAGAAAAGAAACCGCCTCTACCCTCAATAAAATAGAAGACAGTATAGCAATACTTCTTACACTGACAGAGTCATGTGACAACGAGGAGCAAAGCTTTTCTATCGAGACTCTAAAAGCACTTAGCCCCATTGGTTCAATACAGAAAAAACTCATCGCCTTGAGTGCTCATACTGCTTTCATTCCCTTGCTTCGCGGATCTTGCATAAGCGTGAAGAAAGCTATTCTCGTACTGTTAACTACCCTCGCAAAGCATGATAAGAAAGCGAGAGAAACCATACGACGCTCGATGAATCCATTCTTGAACACTCTTCTATCAAGCGAAAATGAAGGCTTAATCAAGCAAACAAACTTATTGATGGAACCTCTAATGAGCCATCTACTAGAACTCATCGCTAGAATAAGCCGTAATGGATCTAAGGACTGTCTTAGCGCCTTCTCTGAACTAAAAAATATTGCACAATGCAACGAGCAGTCGAGGACATTCTTGAAGCAAAACGCAGGGTACCTAACACATATTGGGCTTATTTTAATAACTGGGGGTAAGAAAGCCAAAGCAGCCGCCATTGCATTGACTGCTGCTGTCACTCAGAAAGAAGTTCCGACTCAAAGTCACAGAGCATCTGGAGGAGGCGAAAAATCAACTCCCCCCAAAAACTCCTCAATAGTCGAGACTCTTTGTGCCTTATCGGAAACCCCTTCCGGCAGACGATCTATGAAACTAAACAATGCTATTGAACGACGCTCTGCTGACATGTCTAGAACAACATCATGCGACTTAAGCAAACGAACTTCTGTTCAATTGCACCGCCACTCTATACTTCGGCTAAGTCAGGCCATTGCAAGCACAGCTCAAGCCCAACAAAAGTCTAGAGTTATAACTGAAGATGCAGGTGGAGCCTCCCCCACCTAATTTAAAAACAAAAAAATTATGCTTATTGGAAATACTTAACGGTATAAGTCGCAATACGGTTTTGCCAAAAAACAAGACAAACACGAGTGTTTTTAAAAAGTCGGGAGAGGCATAATAAACCCCTCTATAATGGCATTTCCGTTAATTTACATTAAAATCATCTTATACCGAGGTTAGCATGAAAGCTCCCAAAGGAATGAAGCTTCACCCATTTGTTGAAGAAGCAGTTCACAATACAAATATAATGCTTCTAAAAATAGATCATAGAACAAGAAGGCGTGCCGAAATACTGGCAAATCTTGTCCGAGTTTCTAAAGACATTATTCATAAAGAGACCTTTCGAGAACAGTTCATTCGCTGCGGAGCCATTCCTTTTGCCATCGAAACATTAAAAATCGCGCCTAATCTACCTAGCTATACTATCAAAACAAAAGAGAGAGAAACCGAAGAAAAATACGTAGGAAAAATAGAAGAAAAGGCAGCAGAGTTACTCTACTTCCTAATTAAGAAAGGCCTGGGGCAAGCCAATTTAAGGCAATCTCGCTACCTTAGTGATTTTTCAGTAAAGTTTCAGGAGCTAGAAGATGGCAGTCGAGCAAAAAATCGTATGCTCGTTATTCTCAAAAAAATTGAGAAAGTTGATGCCTCTTTAGTTGGTATTCGAAACAGCATTGGCACACTCAACACCAAAGCATTACTTGCTGGTGGCTCTGCTTTAGCTTTAGCTATGCAACACATTGAAGACGCTTTGCTAGAAAAAAGTACAGACAACCCAGATGAAGGCAATGTAATAATAGTCGCTGCACTCAACTCACTTGTTAGTGTGTCAAACCCAGAGAACACATATCAACTTACTAAAGCTCCTACCAAATTGACTGAAAGAGAAGGAAGAACTGTAGCTCTAGTGGAAGAGACAGTTCATCAATACGAGTGTATCTTAACAGAGTCTCAGTCAAGGCTTGTGTATAAAATGCTTGAACTCACTGATGAAGGCGTTCTCACTTCACTCACTAAGCTTATTGCTAACCTTGCCCTCTCACCCAAAAATAAAAAATTCCTCAGCTGCCTTGGACCAATAAATAAGTTACGTGCCTTAATGAATCATAGAAACCCTAGAATTTCTTTGCATGCAACACAGGCTTTGCTCATTTTAAAAAACTCGAAGAAAAAAACAAGACAAAATAGAAACAAAAAAATCGCTCCTTCTTTAACAAAAATTGCACAACAATTAGCAGAGAACAAGCAGCAACAAGAAAGGGAAAATTATACCTCGTTCATTAGAAAGATAGTGTTTCTATGCTCTAAGACGAAAAAACCTGACATACAATATAAAGCCTTGAAGCAGCTAGAACTATTACTAACAGATGAGTTCACAAGCGATTGCCTTCATGAAGCCAATCCTACTGCAGCCTTAATGAGATTATTTCTATCCCAAACAGAAAATAAAGAGGTCAGAATTTATGCCTCAAGGCTACTCTGTGAGCTTGCCCATCAGAGCTCGCATCATGGGGCCATTAGCTCTAATCTCGACGGCTTACTTGAAATAGCACGATCCCCTACTCCACACCCGAGTGAAGCTGCCATGGCCATTCTTAGCTCTCTTACCAACACCAAGCATCCAAATCAAAGAAAAACACTACTGCGCTCCAACTTATTTAACGTTACACTTGAATCTCTAGAATCAGACAATGCTGAGCTTCGCCTACATGCTCTTGAAGCAATTCACAATACCCTCTCTTGGAGCGAGAATAAGAATATTTTCGACTCACCTAAGCTAATCAGGATGCTCTCTGGTATCGTAGATAGAAAACTCTCGTCTAGTGAATACACACTCGCCATAAAATTATTAGAAACACTATCAGCTCCTAAGGCGGCTAACGAAAATTTTAATATGAGCGCGCGCGCTCAAGCCCCTACTCTCAGATAAAGAAAACTCAAGCAACCCCCAACCCTTGGAGACACTTATGAAACACACAACAGCACTCGCATTTTCTGACTCAGCAAGCAGAAACTCGGGAAGAAAAAGCATTCTCGATAATAACACTTTGGATACCATAAAAGGTTATTTAAAAAATGACCATGAAGACCTCGAACCCGATAAAGCACTTGAACTGAAGCTCACCTGCCTAGAAGGACTCTCCTCTTTTGTTAAAAACGAAAAAGGCGGCAATAGTGCTCCTTCAAAAACAAATCAAAAGTATGTCCAAGAAAAAGGCCTACTATCAACTGTTTTTAACTTATTTGTAGAAGCCAATAGAGCAATTCAAGGAGCTACTACTCAAGCCAATACCCTAATCAAAGAAAGCGCTTCTCAAACCATGACGGCTTTTATAATTGGTAATCTTGAAAACAGCATCTTTACCCTAAAAGCCATTCAAAAACCACGAGAGGAAGCAACTACCTTTTACTCCTATGGAGATGAAAAAAGAATGTTATTTGAATGCCTCAGAACACTGACTGCTTCTGTTATGGAAAAAAGAGAGGGTGGCTTTGTGCCATTAAGAGAAGCTCAAAACGAAATTCGTGAAAGAGGCCTTCTGATACCTATCGTTAAAATGACCATGGTGAAAGATCTTGACATAAGAAATAGCGCGACTTTAGCTGTGAATGCTTTTTTAAACGACAATCAAGAAAATTCGATTATCGGTATTACTGCGCTTCAGGTCTTTTTCTGGTTGTCTTTCATCAATGAAAGCAGCGCTTATACTTATCTTAATGAGAACCTTAGGCGTCGCGTTGTATCTGTCGATTTAACGCATTCAGCAAGGGAAGCAGAAAAAACTCCATCACCAGGCTTAACTAGTCGCCCTCAAAGCCCACAGTTATCTATGGGAGAAGATGGTAAAATACAAACTTTCGATGAGTTTCAAGCTAACTACGAAGCAACATCACCAAAAAATAAACACCGAAGCATCTCCGACCTATCAGAGGTATTGGCAGAGAGAAAACCACTGGAAGTATTGGCAGCTTTGCAATGCTTGTCCGCTATTGCAGGCAATACAGCTGATCAAGACAATTTTCTTGTGGGAAAAAACGAGAAAAGCCAAGAATACATCATTCATAAAGCGATTTTCAGTCAATCAGCGGATAACATCAAACTGTTGCTAAATGCTGGGTTTATTGGCTCTCTGCTACAATCCTCTCAATCGAAATACCCGGTGGTTATTGAAAAAGCACTTTCGATGCTCACAGATATCGCTAAAAGTACACCTGCTGCCAGGAATTTCTTTCATGATGAAGAAGGCATAGAGGTACTTATCTCTGGCTTTAAAGATTCAAAAGAGCCCGATGAATTCGCTGCATTGCATCTCGATACACTGGCGAAAATAAGTGATAAGGATCCAGTGGCACTTCAAAAAATCATTGACCAGGATATGCTTCCCCTCCTAGTGCAATCTCTTGCTGATCCAAGCTCACTAGTCTGTGAACCTGCTGCACGTGTGCTATCTGTCTTAGCTGAAGGCGATTATGCAGAAAATAGAGTCGAAGTCGCAGAACCTGTTGCGGGACAATACATCAAGAAAATGATGGCTGAAGGCGCTCTTCCCTTAATTGTCAATCTTGTAGACCCTACTGTAAACGAAGATAAGGAAAAGGCTCGTGAATGGGGGATGAAAATTCTTAGCTTTACTGCAAGAGCCCATGCAAAAGACACTCTAGAGCACATCAAAGTCATCGCCAATGCCGGAGCAGCCCGTGGAGTAACAAACGGTACAAAACGTTATACTGCAAAAACACTCGCCACTTTGTTGCATAACCCAGTTGACTGCACACATGCTCATAAAACGGAAGATGTTATCAACGCTCTTTTCAATAGCCTTACTGGTGATCCTGAATCCTTTGTTGATGCAATAGAAGTGCTTCATTATATTGCAAGTAACTATGACACTAGAGAAAATCTCTCTGCACATAAAGACGCTATGATTGAAAAAATAATTCCTGTCATACCTCTACTCAAAAGTTTCTTAGAATCAGAAAAACCAGCCAGTACAAATGAAATAATGGGTTTACTTAAGATCATCGTAAGAGTCCCCGACTCTCACAAAGTCTTCCATGACTCTGGTTTAACAGAACTGCTTGCTAGTGCTATCGAAAAAGGGGCCAGACCTCCGAAAGGCTACAAGCTTAAACCAGCAGAACTTTATTTAACTGAATCCATTGAATTATTAACGGCCTTAGCTCAAACACCTGATCCTCACTTAAACCTTAGTGCAAAAAATACTATCCTAGGCAGTAAGGCCATCCCAGCTCTGGCTCATCTGTTAACTACCCCTCAAGATAGAATGGCGGCGCTTACTTTGCTCAATCATTTAAGCACTGATCACCCAAAGACTCAACAAGCTATCGTTAATGCAGGAGCAAATCCTACCTTAAAGAAACTAACGAACAAAGCAGACACTCAAGATCTTGCTCTTCAAATTCTAAAAAAACTTCCAAGCAGACAAGTAAAAGTTAATCTCTCTGACTTAAGCAAAGTACTGCAGGGCAGAAAAAACAAAGGTAAAACCAGAAGCAAAGGGCTTTTCCGAAAGAAGAAAGAAGCCAGCGCTAAGGCGCTTGCTGGGAGTTCTGCTAAAGCCATGACAACGGCAACCATGACAGCGAAGACAACAGAAACGACTGCTGCGACTGCCAGAGAAACACCTGCGACTGCTACAGCTACAGCCAGTGCTACAGAAACAGCCAGCAATCTGAGGGGGGAAACCGCCAAGCCTTCTTCAGGAGAGAGAAGATCAAAAATTATTTCTTTAACTGCATCGCAAGCTTGGGGGAATCAGGCTTCACTTTCTAGGCAAGAAGACTCTGACAGCCATCATTACGCTGATATTTAGCTTTATATAGATCTCAGCCCGTTGTGAAATGGGGGTCCAGAGTAAAATGTGACTGCATTGAGTATGTCGCTTTGATTCTAAAAGTAGGCCGCAGGGTTTTAATTATATTTCTCACATCATGTGCAGGGTACCCTCCCTCCGTTGTCACCCCGTTGAAAAAACGGGGCCCAGGGTAATATACGGCTGTATTCAGTTTATTGTTTTTCTCTAAAAGAAATCTGCAGAGTTGAGCTCACAATAATGCTAGGACTGAATCTTGAAAGATCGCTAGTTGTTACGGAGTAACAACGGATCAAGCCTGGATCCCCGACGTCACCTTGTTGCCTTCGGATGACAATCTGTGCGGTAGCTGCTTTTTTTCGGAAATTAAGCTAAGTCTAGCTCCCCGCCTTCGCGGGGTGCAGGCTTGGCATCACGTTGTAGGGATAAGCGCTTATAAGGCTACTTCTTCCCACGTGAATGGCGTTTTCGATCAGTTTCAAGCAAGTACTTTTTACGAAGACGAATGCTTTCTGGAGTTACTTCCACTAGCTCATCATCGTTAACAAAAGCAAGCGCTTCTTCCAAAGAAAACTTAACTGGTGGTGTAAGCTGAATGTTTTCATCAGTACCAGACGCCCGAACGTTTGTCAGTTGCTTTTCTCGTGTGATATTCACTACCAAATCATTATCACGAGTATGAAGACCAACAATCATCCCTTCATACACCGCCGTTTGAGGTGGAATAAATAATTCGCCTCGCGCTTGCAAGTTCCACAAAGCATAACCTGTACTCACACCTTTAGCGTTTGAAATCAACACGCCTCGTGTGCGATGTTTGAAGTCAGACGGAGGAACCGCTTCGTATCGATCAAACACATGGTTCATGATTCCAGAACCAGAAGTCATTGTTAAGAACTGTGCATAAAAACCAATTAAGCCTCGTGTTGGCATAGAAAACGTTAAGCGAACACGATCTGCTTTAAAATCTGTTTCCATGTTTTCTAAACGACCTTGACGTAAACCAAACGATTCCATAATCGCACCTTGATGTTGTGACTCCACATCAACCATCACAGTTTCTATTGGCTCACACACGACGCCATCAATTTCTTTGATGATTACTTCTGCGCGTGACACCGACAATTCAAAACCTTCTCGTCGCATTGTTTCGATAAGAATTGATAAATGAAGCTCTCCCCTGCCCGAAACCACAAACTTATCGGATTCTTCACTAGGCTTAACACGTAAAGCAACGTTACTGATTAATTCTCTATCCAAGCGATCACTAATTTGTCGGGTCGTTAACCATTTCCCTTCTTTACCTGAAAACGGTGATGTATTTACACCAAAGGTCATGCTAACAGTTGGCTCATCGACCAATAAAGCAGGTAATGCTTCGACGGTGTCTGGATCACAAATTGTATCGGAAATACGAAGCCCTTCAATACCGCTGATAGAAACGATATCACCTGCTTGCGCTTTTTCAATTTCCAGACGTTCTAAACCATGGAAACCTAAGACTTGCAGGACACGACCTGATCGTACCTTACCTTCTGGATCAATCACTTTAACATTTTGATTACGCGAAATGCTGCCTCGTTTAATACGACCAATACCCATGGCTCCTACATAACTGGAATAAGCCAAAGCACTCACTTGCATTTGCAGCGGGCCATTCACATCCACGTCTGGCTGAGGCACATGCTTAACAAGCATTTCAAAGAGCGGAGTCATGTCTTTCGGTGTGTCTTCTAAGTCAGTTAATGCATAGCCTTCGATTGCAGAGGTATATACAACAGGAAAGTCCAACTGCTCATCAGAAGCATCTAGCGAAACAAATAAATCGAAAACCTGGTCAACCACCCAATCTGGCCTTGCGCCATCGCGATCAATTTTATTCACGACGACAATGGGTTTTAAGCCATAAGAAAATGCTTTCTGTGTGACAAAACGTGTTTGAGGCATAGGTCCATCAACAGCGTCTACTAACAAGAAGACCGAATCAACCATCGACAAGATACGCTCTACTTCTCCACCAAAATCAGCATGCCCTGGTGTGTCGACAATATTAATACGGTAGCCATCCCAATCAATGGCTGTGTTCTTAGCTAAGATAGTGATTCCACGCTCTTTTTCTAGAGCATTAGAATCCATCATTCGCTCACCGTGTGCTTTACGTGAATCTAGAGTGCCTGATTGCTGTAGCAGCTTATCGACTAAAGTGGTTTTGCCATGATCTACGTGCGCAACAATCGCGACGTTTCGAAGCATGGAGGAGCTGGGAACAGTGGATATGGACATTTTTCGGCCTTTTAGGTGCAATCAGAGGATGGTAATTATAGGGTAAATCTCTGCCCAGGTCGAGAAAAACCCGCTTTCCAAAAAATGGGGGGGTTACTTCTCAACTCGCCTAACCGTTCCAGCATGAATAAGACGTTGCTGCCCCAAAGCATCTTCCAAAATTAGCTCACCTTTTTCGCTGATTCCTCTGCCAACACCCATCCTAACGCTATCACCAAGCTCGTGCCTGAGAGGGAAATCTTTCAAATAATCAAGGGCTTGCCATTGTGAGTGAAAGAAAGCGAAGCCCTCTTTAGCAAATAATTGTAGCGCTTCATGCATTGCGGTAATGAGTTGCTCTAAAAAAATCTGTCTATCAACTCTTGCTTCTGATAATTCAGCCAAGCCAATGGCAGGCTGAGCAATGTCTTTGGATCGGCTTGATGTAATGGATGCAAGATTAACACCAATCCCAATAACAACCTCATGATCGGGCAATCGCTCAAGTAAAATGCCCGCGAGTTTTTTATCACGGCAAACTAAATCGTTAGGCCATTTAATCTGTATTAGATCGTTAGAAAACGTTTGGCAACATTTAGCTGTAACTAAACCTGCAAGCAAACTCAAAGTAGCAATCTCGGTTTCTCTACTTAAGGGATAACGCCATCGAAACGACACTGCGATATCTTCACCGGCAGAGACATGCCACTGCTTACCAGAACGCCCTTTTCCTCCTGTCTGATGATCGCAAGTACAGACTAAAAAATCAGCAGAATCGGGCCTTTGATCACTCAACCAAGCATTAGTAGAACCCAATGTATCAAAAAAAAAACATTTGGCAGCGGGACGCAAGCGATCACAACAATCGCTTAGTCGAGCTTGATCTAGGTGGGTCAAGTTAGTCTAAAGCCTCATGCAGCATATCAAGGAAAACGCGTAAACGTTTAGGCATGAAAGCTCCCTCGTAAGGGTGCTTATAATGAACTGGCGCTGACTCGATGACATATTCAGGTAATATCTGAACTAGCTCTTCACTAGCGAACATTCCCTCAATAGCGCCTAAAGGAAGAAGGGCAACACCTGCACCTGATAGAGCCATTCCCATCAGAACATCAGCACTTTTAGTGTTAATATGGCCAGGCAAGAGCACTTCTTTTTGTCGTCCTTTATGAATAAAAGACCAACAACCGAGACCTTTCAAGAAAATGTATGGAAAAAGAATGCAACGATGCTTTTTCAGGCCATCCAGTGTTTTTGGTTTACCCATCGCCTCAAGATATGTAGGGCTAGCAGCCAAGACATGCTTTCTAGGCTGACCCAAAGAATGCACCATGTTTTCAGTAGGCAAAGCGCCAAACACAACATCAAATTCACCAAAAAAAGCATTACCTGGTTTTGTAACACTAAGATCAAAGGTAACCTTCGGGTGTTCATTGACAAAATTTGCAATCAGTGGACATATCACATGCCGCATAAACATCGGTGTACCACTAAGGCTAATTTTGCCTTGCATTTCTTGATGATTATTCAACACAACTTCTTTTGCTTGCGCTACTTCAAAGCGCAGTTGCTGTGCATAATCGTAAAGTAAACGCCCTTCTTCTGTGGTAGACAAGCTACGTGTTGTTCTGTGTAAAAGGGTAACGCCTAGGTGTTCTTCTAACTGAGAAATACGCTTACTGACAGCGGCCGGAGTTAAATTGTTAGCCTTTGCAGCTGCTGTGAAACTCTCAAGGCGAACAACGTCTGAATAAAGTAAAAAATCATCTGCATGTAATCGTGCAACCATCTGTTTTGATCCTCCAAAATGTCTTTGTTTAATACGATCTGGTTTGTACACATTATGCCACAAAGACGCCCTTTGCACCACTTGACGAGTGCTTTTTGTTAACAAAAGTATTTACTTTTCAACAGGTGATCCTTCAGTTGTTTAATCCTATCGCGTATTGACGCGGCCTCCTCAAAATTAAACTCCCGAGCTTGCTCCTTCATCTCCTTTGTTAAGGCCTTGATTTTGCTAGATATCACCGCTGGAGGAAGAACTGCTAACTCGGATTCTGTCGCGATATCGACCTCATCAAGCGCTTTTGACGCCTCTTCCATCATCGAGCGAATTGCCTTCTGAATACTCTTCGGTGTGATACCATGCTCCTTGTTGTAAGCCTCTTGGTGTACCCTTCTTTTGTCAATAGCATCCATGGCAAGCTGCATCGAACCGGTAACCACATCAGCATACAAAATGGCGCAACCATTAAGATTTCGAGCAGCCCTCCCAATGGTCTGAATGAGGGAACGTTCTGAACGTAAAAAACCTTCTTTATCTGCATCCAAAATGGCAACCAACGACACCTCTGGCAAGTCCAAACCCTCTCGCAATAAGTTAATTCCAATTAGAACATCGAAAAGACCTAAACGAAGATCTCTTAAAATCTCCACTCGCTCAACTGTGGGCACATCAGAATGCAAGTAACGAACTTTGATTCCTTGGTCATGGTAGAAGGTTGTGAGATCTTCGGACATTCTTTTAGTTAGGGTGGTTACCAACACTCGCTCGCTAACAGCAATACGTTTTCGAATTTCAGAAAGCAAATCATCAACTTGTGTTGCCGCAGGACGAATCTCTACCTGTGGATCCAGCAAACCTGTTGGGCGAACAAACAAAGGAATAGGTTCTCCACCATACTCAAGCTCATACTTACCGGGCGTTGCAGACACATACACGGCTTGAGGAGCAATGCGTTCAAATTCCTCAAACTGCAATGGGCGATTATCCAAAGCAGATGGCAAACGAAACCCAAACTCAACCAATGTGTTTTTACGTGATCGATCACCGCGATACATGCCTCCTATCTGAGGAATCGTGACATGCGATTCATCGATGACAAGCAACGAATCTTTGGGGAAATAATTAATTAAGGTCGCTGGCGCTGAACCTCGTTCTCGCTTAGGCAAATACACCGAATAATTTTCAATACCTTGACAATACCCCAACTCTAGCATCATTTCGATATCATAACGCACTCTTTCAGATAAACGTTGCGCTTCTAAATGTTTATTAAGCGAATGCAGCTCTTCCAGCCTTTCTTTAAGCTCTAATTTAACATCATCGACCGCCGCCAAAATTACTTCTCGTGGAGTCACATAATGTGTTTTAGGGTAAATGGTTTTTCGGCGAAGGTCTTCTTTCAATTGACCCGTGAGTGGATCGAACGTAGAAAGCCTTTCAATGTCATCGTCAAAAAACGAAATGCGAATGGCCAAGCGATCGGAATCGGCAGGAAAGACATCTACCACATCGCCTCGAACACGAAAAGCACCACGCGAAAAATCAATGTCATTACGTTTATACTGCATTCTTACTAATTGTTTTAGTAAGTCACCTTTCGAGATAACATCGCCGACACTTAAATGACAGACCATCGATAAATATTCTTTAGGATCACCCAAACCATAAATAGAAGACACCGTCGAAACGACAATCACATCACGTCTTTCTAATACTGATTTTGTAGCAGACAAACGCATTTGCTCCACTTGCTCATTAATGGCAGCATCTTTCTGAATAAAGGTATCCGTACTTGGCATATAAGCTTCAGGCTGATAGTAATCGTAATAAGACACAAAATATTCAACCGCATTTTTTGGGAAAAAATCCCGAAGCTCTCCATAAAGCTGAGCAGCTAAGGTTTTGTTGGGAGCCATCACCAAAGTAGGCCGCTGCAATGTTTGAACTAAATTAGCAACAACAAAGGTTTTACCAGAGCCTGTTACGCCAAGCAGTGTTTGATGCTTTTTTCCTGCCAATATCCCTTCTTTCAGGGCATCAATCACTCCTTGCTGAGCGTCAGTCACTTCAAAAGGAGCTTCTATTTGAAAAGGTCTGTCTGTTCTATCGTGAGGCATAAGGGGTCCTTGGTGAAACACAGCTAGAAGTTATCATAACACCCATTGACAGACCAGAAAAAGTCAGTATTCTGTGCAACATGAATACACCAACCTCCTTACAAATCGGCCATCTGCACTTTGACAGCCCCCTGATCCAAGGCCCTCTTGCTGGCTATACCTGCTCTGCCATGAGACGCCTCCCCTGGCGCTACGGCGGGCTTGCGTATACGGTCACCGAAATGCTTTCAGCTCATCAGCTGGCGCATGATCAAGATCGTAGCCCTAGATACACGCACGTGGCCTCAGACGAGGGGCCGGTGTGTTTCCAGCTATCGGGTAGTAACCCTGATCTATTGGCAAAAGCCTCAGAGAAAGCAGAAAAAGCAGGGGCCAGCCTAATAGACCTCAATGCTGGCTGCCCACAACCTAAAATTCGAAAAAAAGGACATGGCTCTGCTTTACTAACCGACAGCAAGCAACTAGCCGCGCTTCTCAGCGCTATCAAGCAACACAGCAGTTGCCCGGTGACATTGAAAATTCGTGTTGACCGTGACACAGCTGATGATTACAACCATATTGTGTTGGATGCAGCTCACCAAGCCAATCTCGACGCCTTAATTGTGCATGGGCGGCATTGGAAGGAACGTTACGATAGCAATGCCTGCCATGACAGCATTGCGTGGTTTGTCGAGCAAGCTGATGTACCGGTAATTGGTAACGGCGATCTTGATTCACCCGAGAGCATTGATCGTTTCTTTAAGCACACCAAAGCTGCCGGCGCAATGATTGCGAGAGCTTCTTTAGGGCAACCTTGGTTGTTTGCCGCCTATCATGCGCGTCAACACAATAAACACTTTACCGTCAGTGACAAAGAACGCTGGCAATGTTTTTTAGATCATGTGGAAGCCTTAGCTAAACTAGAAGAAAGCGAGATACCAGCTCTCAATCAGGCTAGAGGATTTTTAAAATATTATTACCCGAACTTAAACGACTCTGAAAGAAATCTGTTTTTCAAACAAAACAGCTTAAGTGCATTAAAAACCTTTAATGCTGCAAAGCAGAAACCACCAAAAGAATAGACAGCACCGACAAATAAGCTCTAGCAATCGTTCTGTCTTTCCAGTTGTGCGCACACTTCACGCCAATAGGAACACCACACACATTACCCGCAATCAAACCGGCAGCAGCAGGCAAATACACAAAACCAAACGAATAAGGTGGTAAACCTGTGGCTCCATGGCCTGCAAACATATAACCAATTGTACCAACAATAGAAACAGGCAAGGTGAAAGACAATGCTGTACCCACTGCTCTTTTCATCGGAAATTTTTGCTGCCTCAAATAAGGAACGCTAAGCACGCTACCTCCAACACCAATGCTAGCAGAGAACAAACCTAAGAAAAAACCAATAATACCAGACACCCAGCGACTTGGAAAAATAGGCTCAGCATTTTCCTCTAGCTGACTAAACCCTTTCCTAACAAGAGAATGAACCAGCGCCAGCAAAATGTAGGCTAAGAAAAGATAATGTAATGTGTGAGTAGTTAGGTAATTAGTAACAAGGGATGCCACCAAAGTACCTAAAGCAATGAAGGGAATAAAACGAAGGCATAAATCCTTGCAAACACCGCCGCGCTTGTGATGTTTTTGAGTGCCATTCAATGCTGCGGCTAACATCACGACTAAGGATGTACCAATAGCAATGTGCATGGTAATTTCCCCAGACACGCCAACCAAGTGCAAACCCCAGTAAAGTACTGGCACAACAATGAAACCACCACCGAAACCGATCAAACCTGACGCAATACCCGCCACAAAACCAACCACAAGATACATTAACGTAACCCAGAGAAACTCAATGCTCATTTTTTTGCCTCCATGGCACGGCGAATTGCTCTACCAAGGTAGCAAATATAAGGTGTTTTTTCCATAGAGCAGAGTGCTGTCTTTTCGTCACACCATTGAAAAATGACACCCCTTCTGTCACCCGAAGGAAGAACATGACTCTACACCTGTCACCCGAAGGCAACAGTGCAGAGACGTTAGGTGAGAGCAGCGCCACTTTCAAGGTCAGGAGCAGGCGCAGGCGCAGGCGCTTCAAACAGATCTTTTAACACGTCATAGTGCATGGCTAGATAAGATTTACCTGCATCTGGAGTGAAAAAGTCATCAAATTCTTCTTTACGAGTATCGTTAAAATCTTCAGGGAGCCTTTCTTCCAATGATTCCTTAAACACCACCACAGCCTCTTTAAAACCCGACTCAAAAGAAATGACATCTTTGGAAGCATCGTCAAGCACATAAAGCTCATCCTGTAGATCCTGATTAAGAGACCCTCGTTTATCATCCGGCAGTTCTTTTATCCTATCGCTAAAGTAGTTTATATAGAACCCCTTCATTTCCTTAATCAAACCGACTTTTGTCAATACATCTTTATCTAGATCGTGATTCGATGCTCTTGCCATAGCGGCAATACCATTAAAAAAACGTCGTGTTATGCCCAGAGAACAACTTGTTAAATCAGATTGACTCACATTATTGTATTCTTCAAGCTTTTTTGTTCTTGGGTTAATACGTTCTTGATCAAAATTATGCGCACGCATTATCAGAAAGTAAGTATTGCAAGCTATACCCCAAAGCTTTGTATCTTCCGTTAAACAATAGAAAAGAGCAACCAACTCTTTGAATTGCTCAACATGAGATGAATAGGTATAAGGCGCGCTCTGCCCTCTTTGTTTAGCCCAACCAGAATGACTAGCATCAATCCAAGGGTTGTCTTTTAATAAACATCGCCATGCTGAATGGGCTTCATGACCATGGTAAGCTACCAACATAGGAGCTCAGCTCTTGCTTCTTTTAATGGCTCCACATTCCCTTGAGAAGCCGCTTCCCAATAGCTTTTAAGTGTTTCATTAGAAGGCTTAACTCCGAAATAGCTTGTTTCTTCTTCCTTTTCTTCTAAGGCATAGAATTCTGGCATTTCGATGCCCTGCAAAACCTCCAAGGAACGCTTCACCGCAATCTGTTTTTGATGAACAATCACTCCTAATATCGCGGATAAAACACAGGCTGTTGCCAAACCAAGCACGATGGCTAACCCTGCTGATGACAAAAGTGCTGTGGATGTGCTAGTAAAAAAGATACCTGCCCCAACAGCGCAGAAACTCACTAAAAACGTTACCACTGGCGCCCCAATGCCTACCGTCTTTAACCAACGCTGATGCCTATTAATAAAAGCTTCTACACTTTGCTCGACTGTCTCATCTATACCTAATGTCTCTTCTGATTCAAGCAACAAACGCTGGACTTGAAGCAAAACTGGAATCCGACGGCTTGCTTCAGCAAGCCCTGCTAGCCTTAGGGCCCTAAGTGACTCTTGTTGCCGGTTCAGCCATGCCAAGGTCCCTTGATGAAGTTGATGCCTGTCATACTTTTTATCTGCTTTATGCTGGCTACGAAGCTCTCGCTCCAAGCTCTGAGTTAACGCATTGGGATTAATAGGCTTAAGGTAATCTAATACTGATACGGGTGGGCGAGCATCTTTTATTCCACCGCCTTTCCGAATGCTTAATTTAGACATAATACCGCTTTTCCACTCTATCCATCACAGAAAGCAGTTTAGCATCGTCCATACCACAAGTATATGAGTTGATCGCTTTTACACCAACTCTTAAAGACTATTTACCCAAGCCTCAAAGGCTTCTTCATCCATAATCTCTACAGCCAAATCCAGGGCTTTTTTGTGTTTAGAGCCTGGGTTTTCGCCACAAATGAGAGCGGTGGTTTTGGCAGACACACTGCCTGTGACTTTCGCTCCCAAGGCTTGAAGTTTCGCTTTAGCGTCTTGGCGGGTCATGCTGGTTAAGGTGCCTGTTAACACAAACTGTTTCCCTAAAAGCGGTTGAGCTGATTCATCAGCAACCTCTTCTTTGGGCCAGTTGACACCTGCATCCAGCAAGTGCTGAATTAAGGCTTGGTGTTTGTCATGACTAAAAAACTGATGAATATGTTCTGCGACCACAGGGCCAACATCTGGAATCAGCTGTAAATCATCGATCGAGCTTTCTCGAATAACATGCAAATCTTGGCAATGCTTCGCCAAAGAACGCGCCGTTGCTTCACCTACTTCAGGAATACCTAAGCCAAACAAGAAGCGCGCTAAGCTTGTGTGACTGCTTACTTCAATTGCCTTAACAATATTAGCAGACGACAGCTCTCCCATGCGTGGCAAAGAAGCCAATTGATTTTGCGTCAGGCGATAAAGATCTGAGACATCTTTAATCCAAGATCTCTCGACCAACACATCAATTAATTTATCACCCAAACCATCGATATTCATGGCTTGACGCGATGCATAATGCTTGATGGATTCGGCCAATTGTGCACGGCAAGTTACTCCACCCAAACAGCGCAATACAACCTGCCCTTCTTTTTTCTCAACATCTGAACCACACACAGGGCAAACCTCAGGCATAGGATAGGGTTTAGCCTTTTCGGGACGCTTATCCAACACAACGCTAACCACTTCTGGGATCACATCACCAGCTCGCCTAACCACCACCGTATCACCCACTCGTACGTCTTTACGAGCCAGCTCTTCAAAGTTATGCAAGGTTGCATTGGTCACTGTCACGCCGCCAACAAAGACTGGCTCTAAGCGAGAAACGGGAGTAATCGCTCCTGTCCTTCCCACTTGGCATTCGATGCCTGCTACTGTTGTTAGCTTTTCTTGTGCTGGAAACTTATAGGCAATCGCAAACCGAGGTGAACGCGACACATAACCCAAACGCTCTTGAGCGTCATGATCATTGACCTTATAGACCACCCCATCGATATCGTAGGGAAGTGCCTCTCGTTTTTCTAACATAGAGGTATGGTAGTCTAAACACGCTTGCAATCCTTCTACGCATCGACGCTCTATCGATACCGGAAAACCCATGTCATGCAACCAACTCAGAACAGATGCTTGAGTTTTTGGAATATCCACGCCTTCGCAAGGTCCTACGGCATAAGCATAAAAAGCCAAAGGTCGCTTGGCTGTTATTTTAGGATCGAGCTGACGCATACTGCCTGCTGCTGCATTACGTGGATTCGCAAATTCTTTTTGATCTTGCTCTCTCATGCGAGCATTCAACGCATCGAAGCCTGCTTTTGGCATCACCACTTCACCGCGCACTTCCAACCATGTTGGTAATGCCTCGCCACGTAAACGTAATGGAATGCTTCTAATGGTTCTTGCGTTAGTACTAACGTCTTCACCAGATCGACCATCACCTCGCGTAGCGGCATAAGAAAAAACACCGTTTTTATAGACCAAACTCAAAGCTAAACCATCGAACTTGGGTTCGCAAAAAAAGTGGGTTCTTTCGTTTGGCTCAACGCCTAAACCAGATTGAATGCGATCATAGAACTGTTGTAACTCTTCTTGGCTAAAAGCATTACCTAAAGACAACATAGGAACACGATGCTTAATCGAATCAAATGCAGCTGAAGGCTCGCTTCCTACTCGCTGAGTGGGTGATGCGGAGTCCACAAGTTCTGGATGCTGCTCTTCTAGCTGCTGCAATTCCAAAAACAGCTGATCAAACTCACTGTCTGGGACAGTGGGTTGATCAAGCACATAATATTCATAAGAATACTGATTTAGTAACGTTCGCACTATCGCGACACGGGAAGAGATGTTTTCTGTCATTCTATCCCCTGCATTATCTAAACGAGACAAGCCTCATGACTCATAGTCATCGCCATCAGCTCATCTCTACTAATGGGCTGACGATTCTGGTCACACAAATGGCCACCTAAGGTCTCAACCAATCGTAACGCTGTACTTTTCATCATCTCGAAAGTGGTTCCTGAATCAAGTTGACTATCGCATTCCATAAACAGCATTAAGCCTGGTGTTTTAAACTCACCCATTTTAGGTAAATCGAAAATCCCTGGGTTTTTTACAGAAGCCAAGCTGAATAGTATGTCTGCTGATCCCGGAGAGCCGGCATAACGATGAAACAAGCCACGCTCACCAAAACGCAAACCGTTGGTTAATAAGGCCTGCAGTAATTCGTAGCCCTCGTATTGAGTTCCTGGACTAGACATCACAGACAAGGCAAGTACTTGACCTGTTTTTTCTTGAGTGGGCGGCATAGCTGACACTTCCACTGATGGCGCCTCATTCCGAGGATCAGAATAAGCTGCTGGAGCCTGACCGGCACGAAGATCGTAACCTGGTGACTGACGATCTGCTGAAGACGGCATCGATTTCTTTGATCGACGCTGTCGCATTCGAAGCGCAAATAAACCTGCACCTATGCTAACAAGTACTATCCCTAAGGTTGCTGCCATAATTATTCCCTCATTGTTGAACCAAAACAAAGTCCACCACTACTTTACGCGGTCTCCCCTGCCATTTCAATGGCTTGCGCCATATCCACAGACACAATACGAGAAACACCTGGTTCTTGCATTGTGATACCCATCATTTGATCAGCCATTTGAATGGTTAATTTATTGTGGCTAATCATAAAAAATTGCGTGTTATTTGCCATGGTTTGCACCAAATCACAAAAACGCGAGACATTAAGATCATCTAGCGGTGCATCCACTTCATCAAGGATACAAAACGGCGCCGGATTTTGCTGAAACATCGCAAACACCAGAGCCATTGCCGTTAGTGCTTTTTCACCACCAGATAGCAAATGAATGCTAGTGTTTCGCTTACCTGGAGGCTGCGCTTTGATTTGAATACCTGTGGTTAACCAATCATCTGAGGTTGTTTCTAAGGTAGCAGAACCACCCCGAAAAATACGCGGAAACAACACCTGAAAGGCTTCTTTCACCTTCATGTACGTTTGCTTGAATAGCTCTCGTGTTTCATTGTCAATCGTATCGATTGCTTCTTGGAGTATTCTCAAGGACTCTGCCAAATCATTGTGCTGTTTATCTAAATACGCCTGGCGCTCTCTAGCCATCTGCACTTCGTCGATAGCAGCTAGATTAATCGGACCCAAAGCAGCTAAACACTTTTCAACCTGAGTGAGCTCTTGTTGACTTGCCTTAAGATCAACTTCCTCAGTCAGTGAAGCCAACACTTCTGCTGTATTGATGGCATGCTCTTCACAAAATAAGGTGAGTGCTTCCTGACGCGTCAACACATCTTGGTAAGCCATTTGCATGGATGTTAACTCTGAATTCAAATCATCCAAAACAGATTGTGTACTGCGACGCTTAGTCACATACTCATTCATGGATTGTCGTTCTGCTTGTAATTTTTCTTGCAAAATTGCCAAGGCTTGATCGCTCGTTTGTTGATTTTTCAAACGCTCTTGCAAGCTTTGCTCCCAATCTGGCAAATTAATTTCAATGTCTTCGATGGACGATGTTAACATTTCTTCTTCTGAGGCCAGCGATGATTCGTGGCGTAAATTACGTTCTCTTGTGTGTGCTAGCAAAGCAAGTTGCTCTTCGCAGGCAGTCATGCGAACAGCTAACTCTTCGGCTCTTTGACTCGCTTGAGCCGCAACCGTTTGAGCAACAGATAAAGCGTGCTGATGCTCTTCACGCTGCCTATCCCAATCCTGACGTTGCGCCTCATAAGCAGTATGCTGAGCCTGCATATCGACAACAGATTGCTTCGCATCTTGCAATGTTTGACTATGCTGCTCTACTCGCGCACTGTTTTGATGACGATCTCGCTCACAACGCTCCCATTCTCTTTTTGCTTCTGCAATACGAGCCACTTCTTGGCTTAATGTTTTATCCGCTTCGCGATGTTTCTGCAAAGCCTCATGATAGTCAAACTGCAAACTATCGCGCTCTTTTTCTAAGCGCTCTAGGGTCTCTCGCCCTTGCGTTTGTTGAGTGAGGTCTTGTTCACCCATTTTGTCAGCTTTTGCTACGTCTGTGGTTAACTCCGCAATACGTTTTTTGCGCTGGAGAATGCTGTCTTGATCGTCGCCGGGTTGACTAAAGCAATACCAGCCAGGACCCAGCCAATGGCCTTCTTGAGTAATGACAGACTCATGCGCCGCTAACGTTGGCAGCATCGCTTTTGCTTCACTCAAACTAGAAGCAGTATAGACAATCGACAACCAAGCAGAGACTGCACAATTAGCATCTACCTGCAAAGCCAAGCTAGGCTTGGATGAATGGCTTGGGCGAACCTTGTTTTCCACCAACATGACCTGCCCTGACGGCAAAGCATCTTGCTTAAGGTAAGTCTCTAGATCTGATACACAAATAGCCTGCATGCAATAACGCAACACAGTTTCAACAGCCAATTCCCAGCCCGGTTTAGCTGAAACGCTCGCACCAAGACGAGGCGCTGAATCTAACTGACGATCATTCAACCAGGCCAAAACATCGTCGCTTTCTTGATTCAAAAGGGCATGTTGCCTAGCCTCTTCTGCTGCCAAACTAGCTTGCATACGATTCAAGCTCTGTTGGTTTGACCGTAAGGTTTTCTCATGATTCGTGTTTGCTTGGCGCGTGTCTTGAATGCTCTTAGACAATGTCGCTTGCTTTTCGCTAATAAGCTGTAAAAAACTCTGAGCTTTTTCAAGGGCTGACTCGAAAGGCGTTACTTGACTATTCAGAGCTGTTTGATCGAAAGACGCTAATCGCTGAGAGCTTGCTTCTGCCTGCTCTTCGCTCTCTTTCAAGACGACTGTTGCATGATCCACGGCTGCTTTTGTTCGAGCTAACGAACCATGTGCTTGCATTCGATTCTTTTGGTATTGATCCCAATCACGCTGCCAAGTGCGTTGTTTTTCTTTCGCTAAAGCAAGGCTAGCCTTTGCTTGCTCTTCCGTATCAGATACAGATTCAAGATCTGGCTCAATGGCCGCTTTAATGGCTTCTAGAGATTCAATTTGATCAGCGCTTTCAAGTAAATCATCTTGCAATTCTGCGTGACGAACGTGTACTTCTTCTCGTCTTTCTTGATTCGCCTCAAACTTCGTTCGACCCTCTTTAATTTGACGCTCTAACTCTGTCACTGCCGCATTGATTTCGTAAAGCTGCCTTTGCGCTTCTTGATGCTTTGCATTGGCAACCTCTTGTGCTTGCATCAACGCCTCTTCGCCTTGCTCAATATCACGCAAGGTTTCTTGATGCGTCTCTCTCTTAACTTTTCTCTCTAAGATAGCTGCATTTTTTGTTTCTACGGACTCACTCAAAATATGCCATTCAAGTGATTTCACTTCTGCTTGCAAGCGAACCTGCTGTGCTTGATAGGTTTGATAGCTTTCGGCTGTCTCTGCTTGCTTGGTAAGATGTCGAACTTGCTTATCGATTTCACCACGAAGATCGTTCATTCGCTCTAAGTTTTCGTCTGTTCGATTCATGCGACGCTGTGTTTCTTCTCGACGCAGTCGGTACTTAGCAATGCCACCTAACTCTTCTATGTGTGCTCGCGTGTCTTCTGGTTTTGCTTCAACAAGCCGAGAGACTGTACCCTGCCCAATGATAGAATAACTACCCGAACCAAGACCTGTTCCAGACAATAGATCTAGCACATCACGTCTACGCGATTGCACGCCGTTTACATAATACGTTGAGCCACCATCTCGAGACACTTCTCTTCGAACAGAAATATCGGAATACGCTCCGTATTCACCACCAATACGAGCATCTGTGTTGTCAAAGATCAGTTCCACCATGGCTTTACCCACAGGCTTGCGCTGCTTGCTTCCAGCAAAAATGACATCACTCATGGATTGCCCGCGCAACTGCTTTGCAGAAATTTCACCAATCACCCAACGAATAGCATCCACAATATTGGATTTACCGCAACCATTAGGGCCGACAATCGCGTTCACACGCGGATTAGCGGTTATTAAAGTGGGGTCAACAAACGATTTAAACCCTGCTAATTTAATTGATTTTAAAAACATAGGCCTTTCACAGTCGTGGCTGTTTGAGTTGGGTGGCAGTGTACCAAAGTTGCTCGTAAATGAGTAGCAGTTGAAGGCAGTTTCTTACCGCCTCCTTCAGCCTCTCAAACAAGCAGTTAATGGGCTTTCACTGATGCAAACGAACGAACCCATGGGTGCAATCCTTGCAATGTCGATGAAAGCTCTTCTTTAGCTGATTCAGCAGCCATTCGGTCTGAAAATTGTCCATATACTAGCAAATACCAAGACGTTCCCTTACGAACAATACTAACAATTTGAGTTAAACCCGTCAGTTTATTGTTAGTCACAAAGGCTTCCAAACGATCCCGGTGTGTGGTTGCCATCAGCTGTAAGGTATAGCCTGAGCTAGTTGTTGTAGCCTGATGCGCCACTTGCTTCACTGGTGATGGTTTACTCACTTGGGCTTGCTTCTTGATAGCAACCTTTGCTGCAGGAGCCGCCGACTCAATGGGAGCCTTGGACTGCTTTGCCTTGCTTACTTTTTTACTCGACACTTTAGAGGGCTTTTGCTGACTGGCTCCGTAAGAAGGCACATATTTGTTACGCCCTTTGATCATTTTCTTGGCTCTTTCAGCTAAAGGTTGACCTTGAGCGGCGGCACGATTAATCCAGAGCATGGCTGTTTCAGAATCTCGAACAGTACCTACACCATAAAAATACATGTAACCTAAAGCATATTGCGCATCCGCATCGCCGGCTGAAGCACGCTTTTCAATGGTCAACAGCGAACAATGGTACTTTTTCAAAAAAGTATTGTTCTGACAAATGTGCTGAGCCACTTGATCGCCTTCTGTAAATTGAGTGCGATGCTGGCAAGCAGTTAAGAGAGTCACTGCCGATACCGCAACAACGCCTGCACGGCTAACAGCTTTCAGTAAGCGATGGTTCATGAGACCTACCCTGGTTGCAAAAGAGACCTACCATTCTAACGAGTAACTGCGTAACTGAAAAGGGGTAAATGCTTGATCTTACAGTGATCTAATGGTGCGACCTGATTAGAGAAGTTCCCTATGGTACCAAGTAAGGAGATTGCCCCAAAACACCGACGTAACTCTCCGACAAACTTGCCTGCTTACACGCTGTTACAACGCTAGTTGCCAATAAAGCAGCAAACACAGCAAATAAGGCTGTACCTTTTAGTTTTCTTTTCATCATTTCCTCCTTGAGCATCAAACCTGCCTTTTTGGTAACTCACTTCCTTGCAAGCCCTTTATACCGCCACAACGTGTCGTGGACACGGACTAGAAACATTAGCACACCAAGCAGAGTTCTCAAGCGCCGAATGAAGGCCCTTATTACGAGCTAAAACTATTCATTACTAGAAACCCGATAATATCAGGCACCTAGTGCAAAAACAGCTTATTTGTGAGTTATGGCTCACTCATACAAGCGTTAATCTCTCACCTCATGTATGGATCAAATTCAACCCAACCTCCCCCTATTGAACATATTTTTAATTATTGAATCTACACGTCTATAATGGAATCATAGAATTTCAACATTTATTCTGTTTGGAGGCTAATCCTATGATGGCTCTTTTATTTCTTGCTCTCTCCGCTGGACTTTTCTCACTTCTTTTTAAAAAGCGGACTATTGCTTTGACGTTTTTTAGCTTATCCGTGGCTCTCGGTCTGCTAATCCTGTGGCATCATTTTCATTTTAATAGCTTAAAAATCATACTTTAGAGGGGTGCTTGTATGAGTATCAGTACAGAAAAAAAATGCTTGCTCGCAAATGCACTCGGAGCCTTTGCTTTAGCGATGATCTTAATCGTGGCTTTCTTTTTTCAATTTTCTGACAAAGAAGTGCCTTGCCCTCTGTGTCTGCTGCAGCGAGCAGGCTTTCTGTTGATGGGCTTTGCCCTAATAATGAATTTGCGATTCGGCCTGAAAGCTAGCCATTACATGCTCGGTTTTTTGGGTGCCATCTTAACAATCTTAAGTAGCTTGCGACAAATCTTACTTCATATTATTCCAGGCACAGGAACTTACGGAGGTGCTATCTTTTCATGGCACCTTTACACGTGGTCTTTCATTGCTTCTTTTGGCTTCTTATGCGCCACGTGTGTAGGACTTTGGTGTCAAAGCCAACTAAATCGCTCTACCAAAGCGCCATCAGCAACTACTTATAAGCCCCTTTTTTACGTGCTTCTCTTTTTGCTTCTTGCCATTTCACTGACAAACACAGTTAGCACATACATGGAATGCGGACTTAATTACTGCCCATCAAACCCCAGCGGTTATCCACATAAACTGCTTTAGCTATCCAGCCGGAGTGATGGCTACTCAATACAGCTTATTGGATGCCGCATCCATCAAATCCACCAACCTGGTCGTCGTTTTCTCTATTCCGATCTTCTAGAAACGCCTTTTTCTTAGAGTTGTTTCTAGCAGCCACAACACAGGCAGCCACAATAAGACCCGCTACTAAACCGATAACAGCCACGCCTACTAGACAGGCAGCCAAGGGGCTCATGCAAAGTGCTGAAGCCGCTGCAGCAATAACAGGTGCACTAGCACCACTGGCAGCAAAAACAATGGCACCAACACCAGCACCAACAGCGATACCACTGGCAGAAGCAATTCCAAAAACACCCAAACCACGCTTGAATCGTACGACCTTTTCCTCTTTTTGAATGACTCTTCCAATGCCGCCCAACATTTCGTTTCCTTCAGGAGTGAAAGCGGCCCATAGGCCAAAAAAACAGGCCAACCCGCCTAAAAAACTAGGACAACTTGCCGTACTTTGTGTCTGTTTACTCATTAAAAAACTCCTCTTTGTTTGCTTCAATAAATCAATGTATTCGATTATTGTTAATAGTAAATTGAACAATGCTTCTATAGGTCAGTAATGTCAATGCTCTCTCTTTTCTCGAATGGAAATAAAGAAGGCCCATACATGACATTCAAACCCACCTCGATATTTTTCCCTTAGTTCTCAATACCTTAGTACAAGGCCAACACATCATTAAACGTCGCCTGGATCATCACCAAAATAAGCACAACAAATCCAATGGTATAACCCAGCTGCTGCGCTCGAGCAGGTAAAGGCCTACGCAACACAAGCTCAATGAGCTGAAAGAGCACATGCCCCCCATCCAAACCAGGGATAGGAAGCAGGTTCACAAACCCAATAGTCACGCTAATAAAAGCAAGAAAACGCAAATAAACAGACAGGCCGCCCAAAGTAGCTTGGCCCGCTGCTTTAAACACACTAATCGGACCGCCTAACATTTTTGTTGAAATACTTCCGGTAATGAGCTTATAAATCATTCGTGCGTTGGTTGTGATTAAATGCCACGTCTCGATTGCCCCTGCCGGCAAAGCTTGCCACCACGACAAACGATAGTGATATAAATAACCCTTAGGATATTCAGGTATTTTTGCTGTCACGCCTAAAAAACCGTGTTTTCGTTTGTTTTGAACAAGAGAACCAAGCACTATGCTTACCGTATGACGAACGCCCTCTCTCTCAAACTGTACTATGGCTTTAGCATGCGGGTGATTGCGAACCAGCATCACAAAAAGCTTCCAATCCAACACAGGTTTTCCATCAAAAGAAAGAATATGATCGCCTGTTTGCAAACCCGCTTTATTTGCAGGCGAATCAAGAAGCACATGATCCACAATCGGCAATACTTTAGGAAAATACGGTGCAATGCCAAGCAAACTTAAAGCGTTGTCTGTTCGCTTTTTCAATCTTAATTGAGCCAACGACAACGATAAGCGTAACTGTCGACCCCCTCGCTTCATCTCAACAAACAATGGCTTTTTATCACCGGCATGAACAGACAAAGCAATCATCACATCTCGCCACGTTTGCGTGCTTTGTCCAGCCACTTTAAGAAATTGATCGCCAGGCATCACATCTGCTCTTTTGGCAGCGGAATGCAAACCCACATGACCCACAACCGGACGAACCCGCTCACCACCAATCAAGCCAACGGCTGCAAACAAAACCACTGCAAAAAGCATGTTAATAAGAGGGCCTGCCATCACAATGCAAAAACGCTTCCATAAAGCTGCTCTTGGAAAAGCATCATTAGGTAGAGGGCCTTCAGCATCATGCGAACTGTCATCCAGCATTTTCACATAACCACCCAGAGGAAAAAGGCCTAGACGGTACTCAACGCCATCCTTGCCTTGGCGCTTCCAAACAGCACGACCAAAACCAACAGAAAAGCGCAAAACACGCACACCACACCAACGAGCGACCACAAAGTGGCCGTATTCATGCAGCAATATGATCAAAAAAATAGCAATAAATGCACCGAGAATAGAGAGAATGGACATGTTAGCAGGTCCTCCTTGGGCTCGTTATGAACTAAACACTTTCAGCACAACAAAACATATTAACACACCGATTGGATCTTTTTAAACCCCCCAACTAAGCCACGGGAAAATATCCGTTATCAGAACTCCCCTCAATGGGCTCAAAAATAGAAGGAGCTATATGATTCTGGAAACCCTTTTTTGCAGAAGAGCCTACGAACATAATAAGAGCGACCCTGAGTGATCGATGGATCACACCTCGAAAAAGATACCTTATGAACTCGCCCATAGACAAGCTCCTAGATAACGCACACATTTCCTGTAAAAATCCTGTCGGATGATCAGCCATTTGCTGCACTCGAGCTGCAGTATCAAATGGGTGCGTCATACAGGCAGTGCCCCCGCCCATCAGAACAGCTGCTATATTGCAGTTAGGGGACACAGCAAATCGCCTGGATAAGTACGCATTTCCTCTTTCAATAAGACCCGAAAGCAACGCCATGGTGAAAAAAAATTCTCGAAAAGCAGTTGGAGCAGCACCCGTCAAAAACCAAGAATAGCCAAAGCGACGCATCAATTCACGCGAAACATCTGCTGAAGCACTGGGTAGTCCCACCTTATTCAGCTGTTGTAATACGGTCCCATAAACCTCCATGGCAGAGTTATAAGGGGTGCAAATCACTCCAGATGCTCCAGCAGCAAAAATCGTGCGAATAGGTTTTCCTGAATCCGGATTCAAAGCGCGACGCAAACTTGAGTTAACAGCAAACTGTGTCACGGTTCTGAAGGTAACAGCAAGAACATTCATGGTCAGACCACTAAACAAATGCCTGAGTGAAATAGAGCCTCGACTTCCAGCCTGTTTTCTGGCAGCCAACACCCACAGTGGGTAAGTCGCTCCCGCCATTGCAGGACCAACAACAACCCCTCCAAAGGACTCTTGAACCGCCACACTTGCTTGGATACGCATATTTAACATCTCTTTTATTGGTGACCTCAGGACAATAGCAGATATCCACCACCCAACCAAGAAATTTTCAATCCAGACTCAGACCTTGCCCCAAAACTAGAAATTTAAGGTGAACCCCCGAGTTTCATGTGTAAACCCTGCAACAAGAGGGAAAGATGGTGTATGATGCACTTCATAAAAAGGAGAACAAACATGGGAAAAAATAAGCGCTTTGACCGCTCCATCAAAACCACTACTGTGCAAAGCTTAAGTCACGATGGCCGAGGCATCTGCAAGCTCGACGGGAAAATAACCTTTATTCTGGGTGCACTCCCTGGAGAAGAGGTCAGCTACCAACCCTTAAAACACGCGAAGGGAATAACTAGCGCTGTGGCACAAGAAATCCTTACTCCATCAAAAGAAAGAATTGAAGCCCCCTGTCCGCATTTCACGTCATGCGGAGGATGCCAGCTGCAGCACCTCTCTCAAGAGAGTCAACTCTCTCACAAAAATCAGGTCCTCCAAGAGCTATTTCAGTATATTGGGCTAACCGATTCTGCCGAATGGGCCCCTGCTCTAAAAGGCCCAAGCTACGGCTATCGTCGTCGTGCTCGTCTCAGCGTTAAACACGTGGAAAAAAAAGGGAAAGTCCTCGTTGGGTTTCGTGAACTCGATGGCCGTTTTGTCAGTGATAACTCGCAATGCCCCGTACTCACTCCGCCATTTAATACCTTGCTAGAACCTCTGAGCGACCTCATCGGCACACTATCTATCCCCGACAAAATCCCTCAAATTGAGCTCACTCAAGCAAGCCCACAACCAACCTTACTTATTCGTCATTTAAGCCCATTAACAGCGAATGACACAGATCTTTTGAAAGATTTTTCAGACAAGCTACAATTACAGATCTTACTGCAACCCAAAGGTTACGACAGTATCACCGACCTTGCTGGGGAACTCTCTTCTGCTGAGCTTAACTACGAGATGAATGGCATCACGTATTTTTTCAAACCCCAACAGTTTATTCAAATCAATGCCGAGATGAATGAACAGATGATTCAACAAGCCCTTGATTGGTTGCAACCAAAAGAAGGTGAGCGAATCTTAGATTTATTCTGTGGTATTGGTAACATTTCACTACCCCTAGCAAAACGCTGCAAGTGGGTTATTGGCGTTGAAGGTGATACAAGCGCCGTCTTACAAGCTGAAAGAAATGCAGCCCACAACAACCTCAAAAACACAACTTTCTTTACTGAGAATTTATTTGAAGATGCGACAAAATCATTGTGGGCTCTACACCCTTACGATGCCATTGTCATTGACCCACCTCGCGCAGGAGCCAAAGAACTCATCGCCAATATCAAGCAGTTTCATGCTAACCGAATTCTTTATATCTCTTGTCATCCAGCCACACTAGCTCGAGATACTGCCCTCCTAAAAGACCAAGGGTATATTCTCAAAAAAGCCGGCATTATGGATATGTTCCCACAAACTCAACACATGGAAGCAATGGCCTTATTTGTCCGAGAAAAATCATGACATCTGTGCAAGAGTGCTTAAATAGTTGGATTTTAAGCCTTGCTTCTTCAGAAAGCGCCATTATTAAGTGCGCAAACCAAGCTGCTTCTGCTATAGAGGAATACCACAAAAAAAACATCACCATCGATTGGACAGAACTAAATGCCGGTATATCTATTGCCAGCTACGTCATTCCTTACTGCCGACAATACCAGTTACTAGAAGCTGCTATTTTACTTCCCATGACTCTGGCCCTATCAAATGAGGAACTCTCGCAATGTATCGACAATCAAGATGTCTTGACCTTGCTAACCGTTATTCGTCGAATGAATATAGTCAATGCCACCTATCTCAACCAACAAGACACCCCCAGCAACAACACACAATCTAAGCTAAGAAAAATGCTTTTAGCTTTGGTCACCGATATTCGAGCAGTTGTTATTAAACTAGCTGAACAACGTCATCTCCTAGAGACTCTACCAAAAAAAAAGACAACTCACGGTGAGCAGCTGGCTTTGCTGGCAAGAGATATCTATGCCCCACTAGCCAATCGCCTCGGCCTGTATCACCTCAAATGGCCTATCGAAGATTTATCGTTTCGACAACTTGATCTCGACCGTTATATGACTATCGCCAAAGGTTTACGTGAAACTCGTGTTGAACGAGAAGCTTTCATTGAATACGCTACTCATTGCTTAAGTGAATGCCTCAAATCAGAATTACCTCAGCTACCTGCGTCAATCAAAGGTCGTGCAAAACACATTTACAGTATTCATAAAAAAAGCGAGAGGAAAAACATAGCTCCCAACGCCTTGTTTGACATGACAGCTATCCGCGTTTTAGTCAATACCAACGAAGACTGCTATCACATCCTCGCCTGCTTACACAATAAATGGGAGCATGTCCCGGAGGAATATGATGACTACATCTCAAGACCTAAAGGTAATGGTTATCAATCGATTCATACCGTTGCACTTATTAATAAGCACCTAGTTGAAATACAAATACGAACACACGCCATGCATCAATCAGCAGAACTAGGTGTGGCTGCACATTGGAAATATAAAGAAGCGAACTCAAGCGCTTTATCTCAAACTCCTTCTGTGAACTGGCTCAACGAACTTCTCCATTGGCAAGAGGAAATCACTACCGACAAACCCAATGTCTTTCAACACACCTTTGCTAATCGTATTTATGTTTTTACTCCCGACCACCAAGTGATTGACTTAGACTTAGGAGCAACAGCTGTCGATTTCGCTTACGCTGTTCACACTCAAATAGGGCATCGATGCAAAAGCGCTAAAATTGGTGATCGAATTATCCCGCTCAATCACCCCTTACAAACAGGCGATATTGTCACAATCATCACACAAAAAGAACCTAAGCCTAGGCAAGATTGGCTTAACTCCGAACGTGGATACATTAAAACACGATCGGCTATCAGCAAAATAAAATCATGGTTTAAAAAACAAAGGCATGATGAATACATTACGTCTGGTCGAGCCATTTGGGATAAACACTTACGCAAAGAAAACATCAAAAACGAAGATACTCAAACGCTTCTTCGACATTTCAATCTATCGCACATTGATGACTTAATGATTGCACTAGGAAGTAGTGATCTAAAAATTCGAACAATCTTACGCCAGCTTAGACAAATCACACAGACAAACAATCCAGATAACAAACCAAGCTCTTCTGACGTAATCAAAAACACATCGCCTTCTTCAAGTAAAACAGGGGTCATTGTCGATGGCATTGGCTGTTTATCAACTCAACTGGCTCGTTGCTGTTATCCCATTCCCGGCGACTCGATTATCGGCTACTTAACAAGAGCTCACGGCATTTCAGTTCACCACACATTTTGCGAAAACAGAAAGCAAGATAGCGATAGAAAACGTGAACGCCAAATCGACGCCACGTGGGGAGATACTAGTACTCATTACTATTCTGCTCACATTCGCATTATTTGCGAAAATGATCAAGCCATCACCGACAGCTTGTGGACCGTGCTTTCTCAGCATGAAACCAAACTTATCCGATCACAATCACAAGTAAACCGTCAGCAATCAAGGCGATTTCATCATGTGCTCATACAGGTTAATGATAAATTACAACTCAATGCCGTTATACAAGCCCTAACACACGTTCGCGGTGTCTTTCAAATTTCTCGAATAGGAGTCGATCATGCCCTCTAACCCTCAAGGGAACACTTTCCAACAATGTGCCTCTTGGCTAGGCCACCTTAGTCCAAGCATAGTCAAACTAATCAAACCTTTTTTGAAACTAATCAAGAAAACCAACTCTTTCGAGCCTGAGGTTACGGCAACCATCAATGGCTTCCCCTACCTCCTCAACATAAACGACTTCATCCAGCAACAGATGTTTTACTTTGGGTGTTTTGACTTTAAAGGCGTCTTTTTCATCACAGACTTATGCAGAAAAATAAATTGCAAAACAGCTTTGGATATAGGGTCAAATGTTGGCAACCACGCGGTTCATCTATCGTCTGTTTGCACTAGCCTTTACGCTTTTGAACCCAACGACACTGTTGCCTCTGTATTTCAAAAAGCCTTAGATAACAAAAAATCCAACATCACCTTGGTCACAGAAGGCCTATCCAATGAAAATGCTACTGTTCCTTTCTTTGAAAACCCCCAAAACCTAGGGGGCTCTAGCTTCATCAAAGAACACGCCTCTAGGAAAGTAGAAGTAACACAAAAAGAACTCACCATTTCCCATGCAGGAGAAGCCATTCAGCGTTTAGGTATTTCTGATATCGATTTCATAAAAATTGATGTAGAAGGCTTAGAGTATGAAGTCATTGATGGCCTCGAATCCATTATTCAACGAGACCAACCCTTGTTAGACTTAGAGTTCAACCGAATCACCGCCAAAAAATTTGAATCATTTGAGAAGCTAAAAAGAAAGCTTCCTGGGTACATTTTTTATGGAACAAAAAAATATGGTGCAAATCCTCTTTCCACAAAACTTGTTTTGTGTGACTTCAACATGACAAGAAACTATGCACACATCATTGCCGTTCCAAAAAGGTTTCAAGATATTATCTCTACTTAGCGTGCATCAACATCGACAGCATATTAGCGATCGTATCTTTTAGGTCACGGCGATGAACAATGTTATCGATAGCACCATGCTTTAGAAGAAATTCACTTCGCTGAAAACCTTCAGGCAGGGTTTGACGAATGGTTTGCTCAATCACTCGCGGACCAGAAAAACCAATAAGCGCTTTAGGTTCAGCTAAAATAATATCACCCAAAGTAGCAAAGCTTGCAGACACGCCACCCATGGTTGGATCTGTCAAAACAGAAATAAACGGTAGTTTTGCTTTAGCCAAACGTGACAAGACAGCTGCTGATTTTCCCATTTGAAAAAGAGAAAACAAAGATTCCTGCATACGCGCGCCACCACTTGTGGCAAAACACACAAAAGGACAGCCTTTTCTTAGGGCATATTCAGCAGCAATCGCAAATCGTTCGCCAACAGCAGCACTCATAGAGCCACCAATAAAAGAAAATTCAAATGCTGCAGCAACCAAAGGCTGTGCCTTCACTTGACCTGCCATCACAATCAAAGCTTCTGTTTCATTCGTTTTTTTCTGAGCTTGCGTTAAACGATCTTTGTATTTTTTAGAATCTTTAAACTTAAGATGATCAACCGCCGTCACACCCGCTCCCAACTCTTCTCGACCCTCTTCATCTAAAAAGTAGTCTAATCGCTGACGTGCAGATAAACGCATGTGATATTGGCATTTAGTACACACAAACAAATTACGTTCAACTTCGGCTCGATATAAAGTAGCAGAACAACCTGAACACTGTACCCACAATCCATCAGGGATTGCTTTTTTATTTGAACCACTCACTTTAGGCAATAAACGTTTCAACCAACTCATAAATCTCTCCTCGTGGGATCTTTCTGCACCAAGGCATGAATCAAAGGGGGCATGGATGACGACGGAATAAGAAACCGTTCGGGATAAACCACGGTCGTCAAGTACAAACCACCTCCTGGTGCTGTTTTTCCAGCCTGGCGACGATCTCTTGATTCCAACACAGAAGCCACCCAATTTGGTGTTTCCATACCGCGCCCGACATGAATCAAAGTGCCAGCTATGTTTCTTACCATATGAAGTAAAAAGGCATTAGCCCGCACTTTGAGGCAAATAATGTCACCATCTCTCCATAAGGTCAACTCTTCGACACACCTCACAGGTGAGTTAGCCTGACAGCCCGAGCCCCTAAAGGCACTGAAATCATGCCGACCCACTAAGTGAGTGGCTGCTTCTTGCATGGCGTTGATGTCGCAAGGATGATATTCCCAGGCCACACTGTCATGCCACAAAGCGGGCCTAACTTCTTGATTACAAATAAGATAATGGTATTCTCGACTTGTCGCACTAAACCGGGCATGAAAGTCATTCACCACAGGCTTCACCCACAATACTCGAACATCACGGGGTAGATTGCTGTTACTTCCAAACAACCAAGCACGCTGATCACGCTCAGAGTCTGTCTTAAAATGAATCACCTGACCTGACCCGTGCACACCTCGATCCGTTCGACCAGCACAAATAATTTTAATGGGTTCATTGGCGACCATGCTCAATGCACGCTCAACAGCTGCTTGAACGGTTGGCAAAGACTCATCTGCTTGCGACTGCCAGCCATGATAAGCGCTACCGTGGTATTCGATACCCATTGCTAAAGTGTACTTACGATCCAATATTACCATAACCTGTTGTTTTTAAACTAATTTCGCCATTATCACTGCTGCTCGTGCTTTTTCTTCAGCGGACCCTCGAGACAAAACCTGCTTTAAGAGACGCTTGGCTGATTGAGCCTCACCCAGCACGACATGAGATTCAGCAATACAAAGAAATACGCCGTATCGCGTCAATGAAGCCGCTCGAGTTTGTTTTGAAAAAATCCAAAAGTAGATCAATAGTAACACAAATAAAGCGCCTAAGGCAATCAGAAACCAACCCAAGCCAGAAACCCCCAGCCATTGCCGACTCAAGAAAGAATCAGGCTTTTTCGGTGCCGATTGCGCTTTTTCCTGCTCTTTTGCCAACACTTTAACAACTTGGCTTAACATTAAGACAGCCCTTTTCATCTGCACAACCTTAATCGTCAACTCACTGACCTGATCGCTTTGATCTTCCTGCTGCTGAGTCAATTTATCGGTAAGAGCCGACTGGCCTTGCTCTAAAGCAGATACCTGACCTGCCAGTAAAGCTGGCTCGGGATTTGTCACAACAAAGGTATCATCCTGCTGGGTACCTTGAGGCTGAATAGACTCCCAACGAGAAGGAGCTTGCGACCGAGTAACTGGCTTTTCTAGCGCTTTCTTTTGCTGTGACTGTTGTGTGTTCGCAGGCTCTGGAGTGAAAGAGGCTTTGCTTGATGGCTCATCCACTGTCACTAATGAAGACACATCTGAGGAAGCCAGGCTTGCCTTAGGCTGTTCTGTTGAGCTCTCTTGGGCCTTAGCCAGCGCAGATGATTGGGGAGAAGCAGACGTATTGGCTTGCAACATGGATTGGGCAGGCGGGCGCCTGGCAAACGAAAACGGCATGTTAGCCATCGCTTGGTAACAACAACACATAAGCGCCAACAACAGCCATCGTTTCATACGAATCTCCTTGAATTTAATAGAGAAAGAAATCTTTACACAGACCCAAAGCAATCTTATCATAAAGGCCTTTCAGAAACACAGGAGCCTACCGATGTCATCCTCTTCTTCCGGCAAACGCTTTGTCTTAATTGTTCTAGCCTTGATCATTGTTGTGATTGCTGGCTTTTTCTATCTACAAGGCTCCAAAACACCCGCTCTACCAGCGCCAGTCAGAATTAAAGCCAATGGCCAACCCAGCATATCAAACCCTGAAGCAACACTGCATTTCGTGGCTTTTGAAGATTTAAAATGCTCAAACTGTCGGCATTACAACCTAAGATTATACCCGCAAATCAAACACATCTATATCGATAGCCAGCATGCAGACTACAGCATTGTTTTATTAAGCTTTTTACCTCACTCCACTCCAGCGGCAAACACAGCTCTTTGCCTCTACAAACAAAAGCCCGATTACTTCTTTAACTTTGTCGATTACATCTACGCCCACCAGCCATCAGAAACAGAGGATTGGGCAACACTCAATCAGCTACTTCAATTTGCCAGCCAAGCCACTCCTAATGCCGACATGAATGCGCTTAGCCAATGCATGGAAACCAACCACTACGGCGACAGGCTCAAGGAAAATTTAACGCTTGCTGAAAAAGCGATGAATCAAAAAGTCCAAACACCCACGCTCTTTTTAAATGGCATTAGAGTGCTTCCACTTACCATGAAACGCATCAATGAGATCGCCGCCCATGTCAGCTAACTCACAAAAAGCAAATCAAATCCTGCCATTCATTTGGTTGCTTTCTTTGGGCGCCATGCTTGTCACCTTGTATTTAAGTGAATTTCGAGCATGGCCCATCTGTCATTTGTGCTGGTATCAACGCATGTGCTTGTATCCTCAAATCGTCTTGCTTGGCATGGCCGTCTATCGGCAAAAGAACGACATTATCCCTTATTCCATAGCACTTTTAGCCCTCGGATTTCTGCTTTCAGCCTACCAAACACTCGAGCAATACATACCAGCTTTACAAAGCATTGGCGTGTGCGGGCAAGGTCCTAGCTGCAGTACCATGCACATGCAATGGCTGGGCTTCATCACCCTCCCCATGCTCAGCTGCGCTGGTTTTTTGGTGATAATTGCTTTGTTAGTGTGGGCTAAAAAACGCTAAAGTTAAGCGCCTTAGAAAAAATGACATCGCTTTAAGGGTTTAAACCGGTTTACAGAAAGATCATTTTATGGTATAATATTGTACAATTACTCGTTTTCTGGAGATTAAACAATGACTATCGATCTCGCTACTCTAAAAGGCTATATAGAAACATCCAATCATGAGGCTCTGTTTCAGCTTATTCTGACCTGCAGCGAGGCTGATCAGACGCTGCTTCTAGCCAATCAAGCAGACATTTTTTCTTTTATCGAGACCAAAGAAACAGTAGCAAAAATAAAAGAGAACAACACAGCTACTCACCTATCTTATAACGATCTAATCAATAACTCCTACCGCATACTTCTTCTATTGGGCTTAAGACCTCAAAATAAAAATACCACCAACTTCAAGTATGCCATGTGGGACATTAATCGCTGCAAGTCCATTCCCGAAATCAAAACATTTGTTCAACAAATCAAAAAACTAAACAGGCACAACTCTTTATTTAATGAGCAGAACAAAGAAAGACTAGGAAGGTACGCACAAAGAGAAGAAGTAAATATCCAGGAGAGAGAAGCATTTTCTTCTAAGCTAAAAACATATCAAAGTACTGTTGAAAGCCATACCCGCAATAAAACGATGCTTGCTTTTCTAACAACAATAATCCAAACAGGACTCCTAACTGAGCCGAACGAAACAGGCTCCGTCACAAAAACGGAGCTACTTTTATTCCCTTATCTAACTGAATGCGCTTGCCCCTCTCATCATCGCAAGCAAACACAACATCGACAACATATAGAGCGTGATATCCTAAAACACGCAAAGCAATTCCCAAGAGATGAAGCTCTCACTTATGTTAGCCTTGGATCCGGTGGCTTACTTCAAGACTTCATCACCCTCACACAGCTCATAAAAGATGGTCACACAAACTTAGAAGTCTTTTTAATTGACACACACTATAAAAGTCATGACATTGAAAAACAAAAAGAACAATTTGATCTCCTAAGAATAGCGGCCGAACAGCAAGGTGGCTCATTAAAGACAAGCTATTTCAGTAACATTTCAGAGTTCTTCAAGGCACACCCTCAAAAAGAAATTCACGTAGCGAGCTTTATTGATCTGGCCGGGGTTCAAAGCTCTTGCTCACCAGCCCTTACCGACATCGCCAGCCTAACGCAACATCTGGACCCCCGCGGCAAATTATTTTTTAGCTACACCGACCTTTGCTATTTTATATTCGATCAAAAATCCCTTCAGAACCCAGACTTCTTGACCGAGGAAGGCAAAGAAATGGCTCTAAACGATCCTAAACGAAACAGGCTCATCCCCTTTCTGGAAAAAACCAACCAGCAGAAAGATAACGGAAATAACACATTGCACTGCCTGCTTCATCAATTTGAGTTTCGGGATTTAGTGATGCTACTACCATTGCTTGCTCAGTCAACAGCAACTCGTATCAATATTTACATCGCCAAGCCGGGTAAAAAGGTTCCCGACTTTTCGGCATTCTTATCTCTTTTGATGCCAAATAAAACAATCACCATGCGCCAACTTAATCCCGGCGAAACAATACAAGCCGACCCCGATTCCATTAGCATCACAGACAGCAAACCAACTCTTAGCACAACAGTGATTGATCTCAGTAGCCCCAGCCTCACTAGAACGGTGACAAAACAGGCTGATCAACTAGCCTCTTTAACCGGCTCAAACGAAGAGAACACTCTTAGCCTTCAAGAAGGTGGGCGGCCTCCACATCTCAAACCTGTTGATACAAAAAACAAAGAAAACACTCCTATCCCTCAAGAACCAGCTAATGCAGCAACACTAGCAAACCCCATGCACTTTATCGACTGGATTAGTATTTCGTCTGCAGTCGCCTGCGCTAGCTTCACCGCTGGCAGCATTGTTCAAGGAATGCAGCTAGCAAACCTTGGTACCGCTCTTTCAACGAATGTTTTGTTTCTTGCCTTAGTCGTCGCATTAGCTATTTTCTTTGCCGCTACAGCTATTACCGGCGGCTTATCCAGTACACGACCACAGGCTTTGTTTGCACTAAAACACACGCCCATTAAACACTCGCCTAGTGATGCCCAGCCTTAAAACGGCCTTGCTTGCATCGCCGAAATCCACTGCTACACAAACCCTACTACTCTTCGACGTCCTTTTTTAATCCTAAAGAAGAAGATCACTTTGATGCGTGCTCATCTCAAGGCCATGCAGAAACAGTGGCAAGATAATCCCACTCGATTATCTAAATAATATTCACGTGATGGTCGTGAAGGAAATGCTCGGAAATAGAACTTCCTTATAGAGCAGAAAAGAAAACAAGTGTATCGCACCGGCCGAGATGGATTGGAGCCCTCCTAGCGCCAATCGACTCGACAAGGCAATCGTCCTCGTCATCCACGCTGCGCAAGCTAAGGGCTTGACTACGTTGTGGTCTCTCAAGTGACTCAACGGCACGCATTGAGAGAAGCTGACCCGGCAAGTTTGCCAGGTCAGTCAAAACGCCTTACTTTTTCTTTTTTGGCTTAGCTCTTGCAGCTTTATTTTTTATTACTGTTTTTTTAGCCTTATTGGCCGGCCCCTTAGGTTTCACGGCTGATTTCTTTTTTCTGGTCTGTTTAGCTTTAGGCTTAGATCGGCTCTGCTCTTTGGCTTTAGCTTTTAGATCTGCAATGCGCTCCTTAATTTGAGAAATAGCTAGTTTGATTTTTTCAACCTTGTCTTTCGATTTTTCTTTTACAGAGACTACATCTTGCTTTACCTTGGCAAGTTTAGCTTCTGAAGCGATTAGAGATTTAGATTTTTCCATTGTTTTTCCTTGGGTTAGCGGGACAGATTGGATAATCCATCATAGCTCATAGCTTTGAATAAAGAAATCGGGCGAATATATAGCAGCTTAGGAAAACTCAAAAGGGTTGACGTTAAGCTTAATATATGTACAGCTGGGGTAGATTAAGTGAGCTCTAGTTTGAGTGAATTAAGTATAAGTGTGTGTATTAAGGGGTTAGCTTTAAAGCTAAGCGCACTGATTTTGACGGTATGGGCTCAATTCGGCTCCATGCTCAGTAAATGAAGTGAGACCCCAATGAGAAGAAACCCATCAAAACTTAGACAGCATTTCAGTACGTTGCTCGGGCATAGCGAAGAAGACCTAGATAGTTCACCAAACGCTAATAGTAAGCAATTAAGGCGGTCTGTTACCTCCAAGAAAGCAGCGAGAGACTGGATAAACTCTCTTGCCAGGCAGGCTATTACTAGGTGGGAAAACAATCATAAGCCCCACCTTATCAAAGAGCATGATCGAAAAATTTATGCCTTTTCTTCTGTTAGGGAGAGAGTTTCTAAGGAGATTTCCTCTGAATTGAGCTTCGCTAGAGGCTCAAGGTCTCGCTCGATGAGATCCCATTTTGAAGAAGTTTCTTTGGAATATCATCCACCTGTAAATCGCCTTTGGGTGAGAAATGATGATATAGCAAGAATATCTGAGCTAAAAAAAGAAGGCATCATTCAAGTGCTCGAATATTTTTCAAAAAAAAATCTATGCAAAATAACCGAAACCGAAGGTGAAGTATCCGTTGCGTTTACTAGAAATAGTACGCTTAATTCTGAAGTTGTGATTTTTTCATTCCTAGAAAACTTTCTAATATTTCAAAAAAACTTCTGCCTAGACCTAGATAAAGATTTTTGTATGTACAAAAATCCCCGAGATATTCCCGAAAAATATTTAGAATCCTTCTGTTTTCTTATCAGAGAAAGCTTGAAAAAAGTAATTCAATTTTCTGATGAAGGACCTTGGGCTGAAGGGTATGAATACCAGAAAGCTTGCGAATTAATGAGTTATTTGCTTTGGTAGTGTAACGTTCTTTCCGTAAAATTCTGTTTCTTGATTAGAGACAAGCCAAAGTTTATCCTTTAGTTACAACACAAAAAGGAGAAAAACGATGACTTGTCGCATCACGAATAATAAGAGCATTGATGAAGCAATAGGGCTGCTTTGTGAGCAAGGGTTTGAAGGCCTGGGAGACGCTGTGACCTTATTGATTAATCATGCTATGGCTATTGAACGAGCTCAGCATCTTAGAGCTGAGCCCTATGAGCGCACTGAAAAACGTCAAGGGCATGCCAATGGTTTTAAATCAAAGGCCCTAAAAACACGACTAGGTCAGCTAGATTTATCGGTCTCTCAAGTCAGAGACTCTAGTTTTTACCCGAACTCACTTGAGCGAGGAATGCGCTCTGAGCGCGTTTTAAAGCTAGCAGTGGCTGAAATGTACGTTCAAGGTGTAGCAACACGAAATGTGAAAAAAATCACGGAGTAGCTATGTGGATTTGAAGTCTCCAGAACAGATGTCAGCCGTGCAGCTAAAGCTCTTGATGAGGAGCTTAGCGTTTGGAGAAGTCGAGCCTTAGGTTCGTTTAAATACCTTTATTTGGATACCCGTTATGAGAAAGTCAGACGCGACAAAACAGTCTCTGATAGCGCTGTGCTTCTCGCTTATGGTGTTGATGAGAAAGGAAAGCGATGCATTCTTGGGGTCTCGGTATCTTTGTCAGAAAGCGAGGTTCACTGGCGAGCGTTTCTTGCTTCTCTTGTTGAGCGTGGTCTGCATGGGCTTGAGCTTATTACCAGCGACGCTCATGCAGGTTTAAAAGCAGCTAAACAAGCTATTTCCCCTTCGGTACCTTGGCAGCGTTGTCAGTTTCACTTACAACAAAATGCACAGTCATACGTACCTAAAAAATCAATGAAGAAAGAGGTGGCTTCTGACATAAGAGCAGTCTTCAATGCTCCTGATGCCAGTGAAGCAAAGCGCATGCTTAATAAAGTTGTTAAAAAATATGGACAGTCTGCTCCTGAGCTATCTTCCTGGGTGGAAACGAGCGTCCCTGAGTCACTAACGGTAATGGCTTTTCCCGAAGAGCATAGAAAAAAATACGCACATCTAATCTCGCTGAACGCGTCAATCGCGAACTCAAAAAGCGAACCAGATGTGTTGGAATCTTTCCTCATGTGGAGTCATGTCTGCGATTGGTTTCGGCCTTGGCTGCTGAAATGGATGAGGAGTGGCCTGTTGGTCGAAACTATATTGTTATCGCTGATGAGGATTAAATAAATGAGGGTTGCTTTGGAATTTACAGAACAAGTGTTGCTTTATCTTAAACTCATCCAGCCTACTCCCATGCTCCACCAACCACTTCACAGCCATAAGCTTGTTAGCAGCAACCGCATTCATAAGCAGCGTATACCCTTCTTCCCTGTGAGCATTTAGGTCTGTTTATTTTTCTTTACCCAGTATGTCCAACATCTCTAGGCAAGAATAAGCAACAGCCCACTGTAATGCGCTGTTTCCAGACATTAAGTGCAAAAGTGTATTGCTTCCATGGGCTAATAAATACTGAAAAATAGCACGGTGGTTCTTTATAACGGCGAGCATCAAAGCCGTTAAGCCATTTCTATTTGCATGGTTTATGTCCGCCCCTCGATTCAGTAGCATTATCACCCGAAGCAAATGACCAGTAGATGCCGCTAATAATAGCGGTGTATTTTTATCAGAATCAGTGATATTAACATGACGCGCTAATCGTAAATAATTTATCCATGATAGTGCATACCCTGTCTTAACGGTTGCTAACACTTGTTGTTCTGCTCGTTTTGGTGAGGTCTTTTTCCTGCAAGGAGCGATTAGATAATAATCAACATAATAAAAAGCATGAGAACAAAAAATTGCTCCTTTAATTTAAGCAGAAACAAGCTTTTTAGCTGCCTTTTTGAAAAATATGAAACTTTCTTTAAAATTAATCATCGGAATACATCCCCATAGCTTAATTAAACACCCATTAAACAATGGGGGCAATATAAGTTGAGGCGAAACACCTTAAAACCTATTTAGGTCAACAGATTCAGAGTGGATGAATCCCTACTGGATTTGTACTACCCTGTCACGTCGCTGTTCCTCCAGGTCAACCCATTCAGTTTCAGTGCGCCTTTTCTTACAACACTTTATACCGTGCCTAACAGCCGCTGCTGTCGCATCAAATAACATAAAAGCTGCAGACATCCCCAAGGCCATATTCGCAGCTCCTTTTCCATAACGTTGAGCAAAAGTATCTTCTGCCGAACTATTTGCTGCGTTAAGCAGCATAACCAATGTGCCAACAAAAAGTACGGTAACCTGCCTGCCAGCATAGTAAGTAGCTACTTTACAATCCTCTTTCGAAAAAAAAGGCCCAAAGATAAGAATTGGGTAAAGGAGAGCCTCTACAAGACAATTCTTCCTCTAATCACTTGTTTTACAATTCTTCATTTAAATATCCTCTATTTATGCAACAATCTGCTGAGATGTAAGATGTGACATTATTGCAGAGCCGTTATTTTAGACTTTTTGCCACAGCATTCTCATCTACTATTTTCTCAAAATAGCACAATTTCACCACCGGGCGCTAGTTAAGTCACGAGTATCCTCACGCCTCTCATTGTTCACATTACTCGTTTCTTGAGGGTATCCTATAGTGGCATTTTTTCTTTTTTTAGGCATGTTAGTCCCTCCTTGATTGAGGATGAAATGTTACTCTCTTTTCACCCATATTACTCTTTCAACGAACTAACAGAAAAGATAGGAACTCCTAGTGACCATGCCCGGCATCGTTTTCCATCACCATTTTTTTTGAAACAGAATGCTCACTACCTGTGTGTTGATGCCCGGAAGGCTCTGCTTGAGGGATGCTTTTAACACCCAAGCCATAACGAAACACCAGCTCAGCTCCATACCAACCAGTGATCATCACTAGGCCCACAGCAATAGCCAAGCACGCGGCAAACCACCTATTGACAGTTTCTCCTCTGCGATAATGCATGAAAGACCAAACTGCGGCCAACCAAATTATAATGAAGGAAACAATTCCCCAGTTGCGGTGAATGGTCATTATTTTGTGTGACATTGTATCGTGTGTTACCGTATAGTACGCGTGAAAACCTGCACCTACTGTAAAAACGGAAGCCAATGCCGCAAACCACAAACACCAGCGCGAAACAATTAAGCATTCTCTGTAAAAAATCAGTTTCGTTTTAAAAAGATCCCCCAGTAATAATACACCAAATGATACCACCATAAGGGCTATGCTAAAGTGAACCATAATGGGATGATAATTGGGGATAATATTTAGCATCTATTTTCCTTCTTATAAGTAAGGTATTATGATTTTTGATCTTAAGACTTAAGATCAAGCCAGCGCCACTATAACATCATACCAGGAAAGAACCCATGACAAAAAAGAAAGTGTACACTAAGTATTCCGTTTTTATTTTATTTGCCTTTGGATTCTTTTCTCAGGTCTGTGCACAAAACCGTACAGTTGACCTAACGATAGGCTATAAAACGGTTTACTTTACTGGTAAATCAATTCGTGCAATGGCCGTCAACAACCAAATTCCCGGACCAACCCTCCACTTCAAAGAGGGTGATCATGTCACTATCAATGTACACAACCACCTTAATAAAGGAACCAGCATCCATTGGCATGGTCTAATCGTGCCTTGGAAGATGGATGGTGTCGATGGCATCACACAAAAGGCAATCCCTCCAGGTGGAGTATTTCATTATCAATTCACTCTCCATCAGCATGGCACCTACTGGTATCATTCACATTCAGAGTTTCAAGAGCAAGAAGGCGTGTACGGAGGGATCATTATTGATCCGCCTAAAAAAAACATGCAATATACCAAAAATTTTGTAGTGGTGTTGTCCGATTGGAATAACACCAACCCAAATCAAGTCTACGCTAACTTAAAAAAAGAAGGTGGTTTTTACGCTATTAATTTCCCTATGCAGCCCTCACTCGCTCAGTTTTTTCAAGATCGTAATTCGGCCAAAACACCTCAAGGGAAAGAGAGCATTTTAAATGCTTATAGGATGATGCAAACTATGCGTATGGGTATCTATGATTTCAGTGATATCGCTTATGATGCGTACCTCCTAAATGGTCATACAAAGACCTCCCCATGGACAAAAAGCATCAAAGTAGGTGACGTAGTCCGACTGCGATTTATCGGTGCAGGAGCAAACACCACTTACCGTGTAAAAATCCCAGGAAGCACTATGCTGATGGCTCAAGCCGATGGAAATGATGTCAAACCTTACCCTGTTAAATCATTCAGTATTGCACCCGGCGAGACATTTGATGTACTACTGGATATCACCCAAAACCGCCCCTATGTTATTTATTCAGAGTCCATTGACAGCTTAGGAGTCGCTATTGGTGTTTTAAAGACTCAAAAAAAACAGGTAGTGTCTTATAAACACATTAAACCTTTCCCCAAACCTAAGCCTGTCATGATGATGAATCACCACATGCACAAAAAAAGCAACAACAGCACACCTCATTCTTCGAAGAAACAAGCCACGCACCACACTCCAAGCCACTCCATGACAGAAAAAAGCATGCATGCGCAACACAGTGACCATAAAAAAATGCTGCTGCATATACCGAAGAAAAAACTTAAAAAGCAAACAATACAATCACTTCCTCCTAGAACAAAGTACAATCAACTACAGTCCCTAGTTAAGACCAATAACCCCAAAACACCTGTACGCATTATCAATATGAAACTAAGTGGATATATGGATCGCTACGTATGGTTCTTGAACGGTGTACCTTTTTATAAAGCCAAACCCATTATGATTAAACACGGGGAATGGTATCGAATTATATTTACGAACAACACGATGATGCATCATCCCATGCATATTCATGGGCACTGGTTTGTTTTACGCAATGGTCATGGTGCGTATGATCCAAAGCTACATACCATTGATGTTCCGCCTGGCGAAACAGTAGTAGCCGATTTTGATGCTAACGAAACAGGGCAGTGGTTTTTTCACTGCCATAATTTAGCCCACATGAAAGCAGGCATGGCAAATATTTTTCGCTACAGTGAAACACCCGAAAAAGATTTTTCTGGACTATCAGGCCACAAAAATATTAGCTGGCACTATACGAGCAAATTAGATTTTAGTGGTGATTTCATAAATAACTCCTATGAAGGCACACTGGATACTCTGATTGGGTCAGACTACAACAAGCTCCAATTTCATTCAAAAGATACCGACCTCGAAAATGGGAAGCTAACCAATGCTAACATGGATGTATTTTACTGGAGACTAATAAGCCAATTTTGGGCAGTAAAGGGGGGTGTTAATTATGTGTATCGCCCCTCTTCCAACCCTTATATAGAGCCCGGTATTGGCGTCGAAGGATTAATGCCTTATTTCATTCAGGTGGACTTTCGCACTTATCTTCATAGCGGCAGCGCCAAACTAGATCTTGAATTATCAAGAGACACACAGATAACTCATCGAGTATTTTTAAACCTTAGTGTCGATACTATTTTAGCCACAAAAACCATTACTAAAGATGAAATAGGCAGCGGACTTAATGCTCTTCAGTGGACAGTACGGCCCTATTACCAACTAAACCCCAATGTAGCGTTATATATTCAATACCAATACACACGCTACTATAACGCACTGCGAAACATTCTTTCTAGTGCCGGAGAGTCTACCCAAGAAAACACCTATAGTTTAGGAGTTTCATTCTTGTTTTGAGTTTAAATAATCGCTATGGGCTTTGGCTCAGACTTCATTATAATTGCTGTAACCTAGCGCTGAAGACAGTTCAATGTCACATGGCAAGACGTTAATAAGCCTGGGGAATACGACCTTACTAAGGCAGCAGATAGTGTAAACTTTGACACAGTCAAGATATTAACGTTTAAGATAAAAGAATCTGAATGATGAACGCCCCATTTCACCCCTATATGTCATGGAACCCGTGCGGCACGAAGTCGCCCAAGAGAGTTGTTCTCACTCTTGCATGAATTAGAGAACCGCCCATGCCACTGGGTGAATCTAGGGATCTGAATAAAGAGCGGTCCTGACAATGAGGCAAAGCACAATATATTGTGCGGGGTATAAATCGTGAGAGGCGTACCCTCCTAGCAATCACATAGCTGGATAAGCGTTAGATAGCTGGTATGGTGAACATATGTGAATCGACTAGGGAGCGTAAGTGACAAAGAGCGAAAGTGATTGTTACGCTCTAGCCAAAAGGCAATGGAAGTCGGAAGTAACTCGGGTTCAATTTTTGTGGGCATTTGCTTTTTAGCACACAGATCCAAATCTTCCAGTAATTCTTTTTGACGCAATTCCGCCCAATCTAAAACCAAACTCAAGGCGCGTCTAGGAAGCTTTCCTTACTAATATGCTCAGTTTTTTAATATTTATGCCATAAACTCACCATTATTGTTTAAGTCGCATTTATGTGTAAATTTAAAACAAAAGGATCAACCCGCTCGAATCACACCATTACCTACCATAACTTCCCTTATAGGAAGTAATATTTTTGCGTGTTTTATTTTTAAGGGAGACCCTTACGAAACCTGGGCCCAGGATAAAGCACAACTTTATTGAGCATGTAGTATCGTCTCTAAAAGCAGTCTTTATGATTTAGCCAACACTTTTTCCCACAACAAAGGCGCTAAGGCTTTTTTACTCGCAGCCTCAAGAGGCTCAACACCTGCATCACTCAACACAGACACTCGGACGTCGCCATCTCCAAAACCACAGTTTTCACCTACTTGATTCGCTATTAAAACAGGCAAGCCTTTTCGCTTTCTTTTCTTCTCTGACTGCACAATAACATCGTGTGTTTCAGCCGAAAAACCCACACAAAAAGGTGGATTAGGCATAGCCATGATGGCTTGCACAATGTCTTTTGTTCGCTCTAAAGAAAGCGTCAGGGCGCCCTCTTTCTTTTTAATTTTTTCCGACAAGACTTCCGGCAAGGTATAATCTGCCACAGCCGCTGCACACACAACGATGTCTTGATTATCGATGTGTTGAAATACTGCGTCATGCATGGATTCAGCCGTGGTAACCAAGACCATATTTAGTCCTGATAAAGGAGCTAAAGCAACAGGGCCAGAAATTAACGTAACCTCTGCACCCGCATCGCGTGCGCAGGCTGCTAAGGCATAACCCATGGTTCCAGTACTACGATTGCTTAAAAAGCGAATGGGATCAAGCGGCTCTTGTGTTGGCCCTGCGGTAATTAAAACCCGCTGTCCTTGCAAAGCGCCTAAGGCTTTAGGTAGACCCATTTTAGCCAGAAGCAGCTCAACAATAGCCTCAGGCTCGCTCATGCGACCCAAGCCCACGTCACCGCACGCTTGCTCACCAGATTCAGGGCCAATGAATCTCACGCCCCTGCTTTCGAGCAACTGATAGTTAGCTTGCACTGCTTTATTCGCCCACATGTGTTTATTCATTGCGGGAGCTAAAAGCAGTGGAGCCGATGAGGCTAAACATAAGGTGGTCAACAAATCATTTGCCATGCCACAAGCCAAACGCGCCATCAAATCAGCAGTCGCTGGTGCAATCAGGATGTGGTCTGCCCATCTGGCTAAAGCAATGTGATCCATACCGTTAGGATCATCTGCCGTCCACAAATCAGAAAGCACAGGCTCGTTTGAAACAGCCTGCAAAGACAAAGGAGTAACGAATTGAGCGGCGGCTTTGGTCATCACCACACGAACACTCACACCTTGAGCGCGCAACAGACGAACGAGTGATGGTGTTTTATAAGCGCTAATTCCCGCTGAAACACCTAACAACACTCGATGCGTCATGTTTTCCTCTTTTTTACTTATCGCCAGAATGTCGTTTTTTAGAGAAAGAACCTTTATCTTCTCTTCGAGGTCGTGATCCACCACCGCCGCTTCTGTCTCGTGATCCGCCACCGCCGCTTCTATCTCGTGATCCACCACCACCGCCGCTTCTTCGTGGTCCACCTTTACTAAAGCCACCGCGTTTATGCTTAGAACGGTCTTTACGAGCATCAGCATCGACTTTGCCCATCTCTGTAGGATCAGCCATGCTTTGCTGAGACAAATAATATAAAGCAGCTGCCAATTCATCTGCGCTATGACCTGTCTTCTCTACCATATCAGACACGAGCTCACGGTAATCAGCTATTTTTTTGCTTTTCTCAATAACCCCAATAATCTTATCAACCATCTTCTGGTGACGATTGACTAGAATATCTTTATCACTTGGCAAGGCTACTTCAGGGATCTCTTTATTCATTTTGCGTTCGATATCGTCGAGAGCTCGACCTTCTCTTGGCGTAACAAACAAAATAGCTTTTCCTGATCGTCCTGCTCGACCTGTTCGGCCAATTCGATGTATGTAAGATTCTGCATCACCAGGCATATCGTAGTTAAATACATGTGAGATGTGATCCACATCGATACCACGTGCTGCTACATCTGTAGCTACCACCAAGTTAACCATACGTTTTCTGAGCTTATCGACTACTTTTTCTCGCAATGCTTGACTCATGTCACCATGCAATTCAGCCGCTGAGTAACCCCATGCTTGTAATTGTTGAGCCACTTCCGCCGCCATACTTTTTGTACGAACAAACACAAGCGCAGATTGTAATTTTTCAGTTTCCAAAAAGCGTGATAAAGCCTGTTTTTTATGTCGTTGAGGTAACCTTACCATGACTTGCTCGATTGTACTTGCCAAAGGTTCTTTTCGCTCTATCATGATTTTTTCAGGCTTGTTTAAATAGCGATCGGCAATTTTCTTAATGGAATTAGGTATCGTTGCAGAAAACAATGCTGTTTGATGGTCGCCTGGAATCTGCTCTAAAATCCACTCAATGTCATCAACAAAACCCATGTTAAGCATTTCATCAGCTTCATCTAGCACTAACAGACGAATGTTATCTAGTTGCAAAGTACCTCGACGAATATGATCCATCAAACGGCCAGGCGTTCCCACAACCACTTGTGATCCACGCTTCAATGCTTTGAGCTGCACTTTATAATCTTGACCACCGTAAATAGGTAGAACATACAGTTGTTTAATGTGTTTTGCATAACCCTTAAAGGCATCAGCCACCTGAATCACGAGTTCACGTGTAGGAGCAATGACCAATACTTGTGGTTTTAGCAAGGAAGAATCTAAAAGATGCAGAGCTGGCAGAGCGAAAGCCGCTGTTTTACCTGTTCCGGTTTGGGCTTGAGCCAATATATCCGAGCCTTTCAGCAAGATAGGAATACTCTTTTCCTGAATAGGTGTAGGGGTTGGGTATTCAATAGCTGATAGCAAAGAAGGAGAGAGTCCGAGTGTATCGAACGATGGTGCGTGAGTCATACGTTATCCAAGGTCATGCATAGATCAATGGCAGAGTATAACTCTTGCACAGCATGTTGTCACGTTATTCCTGACATTATATGGAAATGTATCTTGACAAGGCTTCACATTAACGATCCAGATCACCAGAGCACCCAAATCTCCCTAGGGTTGTCCACACTTTCTGTGGACAACCCTGTGCGTGACCCGGAGAAAACTAGTTTTAGGCCCATTGAATCAATCACTTAAGCAACTTGCGCCTTTGTTGCCCCGATTCATGCTTCTAAATCGCTAGAGTGTTAAATCTCTACCGAAAAGAACACTTTTCCCTTAAGAGAAAGAGTACACAATGGCGGACTTGAGAGCTTATAATGAGACTTATCAGCAAAACAACCATAGTCAATCTCTTAAAATCTATTACTTCATAATTCCTTAATCCTATGCGTTTAAAGTGTTCACTTACATTCTATTTATTCGGAAAACAAAATAATGTTTAAATACACCTTTTATATGCCCATCCCTAACGCAACACTTGATAAGCTTCGTGGTACCTGGAGTTCCTCGAACCTTACAATAAGTAGACGGATTCTTGGTGAGAAGCCGAAACTCTCAAGCGACTTCCAAAGCAAACAGCTTTACCTTCAAGAAACCAGCATCGTGTATTGGATTCCCAAGCCTCACAATACATGCAGTTTCTATACAAGGCTCCAATCTGACAAAACTACTCTCGCAGCTCTTCTTATTCAAGACAAAGAAAGTCTTGAGCTGCTAATGCAAAACAGCGGTGTAAGAAATAAAATTCAGCACGGTGAGCTGCCTGTTTTACTAAGCGGCCCTAAAATGAGTGATTACCTAGCTGAACTAGAAGCAGGCAGTCTTAAAACCAACAAACACAAAGTAACTGTGCTAGACGCCAAGCTCTCTAAAGGAGCTCGCTTTAATACAATCATTGAATCTGCCAAAACGGCCGTCAGAAAAAACACATTCATTGAGCAAGTCACTCCTCCCCAAAACACCACGCATTTGGATAAAAATACCTTCAAATGGCTGCAAAAAAAACATTCAATAAAGCGAAGAAAGTGCCTGATTGTTGCAACACTCCCTGCTTTATTTACCACCCTAGCGCTAAGCTACGGCATTCCTGAAGCCATGGCTGGAGCAGCTATGAGCGGCAAAGTCATTGCCTTTATTGTGGCTGCTTCCGTTCTAGCTATCCTATTAGCACTCCTTACTATCCCTACAGCCCTTACAGGCTGCAAACTAAGCGCCATAAAACGATGCGGGCTTTACCAAGCTGCACCTACAAGCGATAAGGCTACAAAGAAAGCTGGATCTACAAGTACAGGGTCAGAACCCAAGTCTCAATGGCACTAAAACCTAAGCTCGTTATTAAATAACTCTACTTTATGTTAAATTATTATTAATTCTTTACACCAAATCACACCGTCAGAAATAATCCTTAGGAGAAAAAACCATGAAAGCTAGCAAAACCAAAACAATAGAAGATTGCATCCTTTATATACCTATACCTAAGGCCGAGAGAATTCCGGGTGAACTCCATGATACTCTCGCGCTCAGTCGAACACTTATCGGTCGCTATAATTGCCATAACATTGCAGACAACTACGAAGAATCGAGTGCCAGTAACAACCCAACTTATGCATTTTGGAGCTCCCAAGGCTCTGTTAGCCAGCCCTTTTTGAAATCACTCAACGGGCCTTTCAGCAAAGATTCAGAAAAGCTGCCATTTCTTTTAATTCAAAGCGAGGAAAGCCTCGAACTGTTAATAAAAAACAAAGCAGTGAAACAAAAAATAGAAAACGGCAGGCTTCCTGTGATAGCTGTTGGCAGAGAGGTGGAAGACTACATAAGAGCTTATATCGAAAACGAGAATCTCAAAATAGAATATATAGTACCCGAAGCAGGTCAGGTTCCGGATAAGAACGACATATTAAAAGCAATGATACGCTTAAGAGCAACTGAAATAAAACCCCTAGCAGCTAAAGACAAGAGCAATCTCCGCCCGTCTGATAATTGGCTTAAAGGGCAGCACTCAAAATTCCGAAACCTCTCCCTAATTGCTGCAACACTTCCTGCTTTATTTACCGGCTTAGCACTCGGCTATGGCATTCCTGAAGCCATGGCTGGAGCAGCTATGAGCGGTAAAGTCATTGCCTTTATTGTGGTTGCTTCCATTCTAGCCTGCCTACTATTCGCATTCCCTGTTCGCTATTCAATCAAAACTGGTTGCCTGCTAGACTACGAAAAAAGAACCAAAAAATTAAATAATAGACCTGGAATCTATGCTTCCGTCCCCACAACAGAGGAAACAGCGACGACACAACAACAACAACAACAACAACAACAACAGTAAGTCGAATCCGCCTAATGAGCACTTGCTTGCACTGTTGAAAAACAGTGTCTTCCCCAGGAACGTGGTGACATAGAGCCTGCACCCAGCGAAGGCGGGTGGGGCCTAGGCTTGATCCGTTAAAAAACATTGTCATCCCGTCAAACGAATAAATTAAAATGCCGAACGAAGCGCAAAACGCTAGAGAGGCGCTACTCCGTAGAAGTGCTCGTGCTTGACACGAGTAGCACAGCCGAAAATAAAATAGCCCCAACCTTTTGCCATCCCCAGGAACTTTCGTGACGTCGGGGACCCAGGCTTGATCCCTTAAAAAACGCTGTCATCCCGGCAAACGAATAAATTAAAATGCCGAACGAAGCGCAAAGCGCTAGAGAGGCGCTACTCCGTAGAAGTGCTCGTGCTTGATACGAGTAGCACAGCCGAAAATAAAATAGCCCCAACCTTTTGTCATCCCCAGGAACTTAGGTGGGGTAGCAGCTAATGAGCTTAGGCTGGATTTTGAAAGATCGCTAGTTGTTACTTCGTAACAACAGATCAAACCTAAGTCCCCGACGTCACTACATTGCCTTCGGATGACAAGTGCCTGGGGATACGGATTATTTAATGCTTCCTCTCCCTGTTGCATGCACCGGCGAAAGCCGGTGTCACCCCGTTGAAAAACGGGGCCCAGGGTAACAAACAGTTACACTTAACTTATTATCTTTCGCTAAAGGCAATCTGCAGGGTTAAGCTCACAGGAAGATTAAAGCTCTGAACTCTCTGATGTTGAGCTTCTAAGCGTCTGGCAGTTTTTTTCTAGTTGGGCAGCCTTTCTAGCTGCTCGCCACCACGAACCACTCATGGCCAAAGCGCCAAACACCACACCTACTGCTAGCATTAAGAGCAACAACCAAGGCAAGGGCGTAGTCCACTGACCAAAACCATAATTAACAGTAACCATGCTTGTATTCAACAGCACAAAGGTCAAGGTTAGTAAAAATAAAACCGTTTGTACCAGTAGTGAGATGTATCGCATATGTACTCCTTAAATGTAACAATGCCGGCAAAAGCCGGCACGTCTTTTGAAAAAAAGTAAAAGGACTACTCCCCTACTTCTCGTCTTTTTTCCCAGCAATTTGCTGTTTCAGCAAGTCACCCAAAGTGGAATCAGAAGACACATCACCCACTGTATCGAAACGAGAATCACCTTGCTCTAGCAACGCTTTGTGAGACAAGAAAACTTGTCGACTCTTAGAATCAATATTAGTGACTTTCACTTCTAAAGCATCTCCGGCTTTCAATACTTTACTCAGATCGGCCACGTGATCAAAGCTGTAATCAGCTACTCTCATGATACCAGTCAAATCATCGGCAATACGCAAGATCGCTTGCTTTTCTTCAACAGAAATCACTTCTGTATCGATTGGTAGTGCTCGATCGTAACTTTCCAAAAAGTGCTGTAGAGGATCAGAAGACAATTGCTTCACACCAAGAGAAATACGCTCACGCTCTGAATCAATAGCCAAGATAACAGCTTCAACTTCTTCACCTTTCTTATAATGGCGAACAGCTTGCTCGGCTTCTTCAGTCCAAGACAAATCAGTTAAGTGAACCAAACCATCGATACCGCCAGGCAGACCAATAAACACACCAAAGTCAGTGATAGAACGGACTTTACCGTTTACTTTATCACCCACAGCGTGCTGACCTGAGAACTCTTGCCATGGATTTACTTTTGTTTGCTTCACACCAAGAGAAATACGACGTCGGTCTTCATCAATTTCAAGAACCATCACATCAATTTCTTGACCCATCTTCACAATCTTACTTGGGTGAACGTTTCGGTTAGTCCAATCCATTTCAGACATGTGAACCAAACCTTCAACGCCTTCTTCAATTTGAACAAAGCAACCGTAATCCGTGATGTTAGTGACTTTACCAGTAAGCTTGGTGTTCGCAGGATAACGTTCTGCGATGTTCACCCATGGATCTTCACCCATTTGCTTCAGGCCAAGGGACACACGATTTTTCTCACGATCAAATTTCAAGATCTTCACTTGCATTTCATCGCCAACATTCAGAAGTTCACTTGGATGCTTCACACGTTTCCAAGCCATATCAGTGATATGCAACAGACCATCAATGCCGCCCAAGTCCACAAAAGCACCATAATCAGTGATGTTTTTGACGATACCCGCAACTTCTTGACCTTCCTGAAGCTCTTCTAGGCGAGCCATACGCTCTGCACTGTTTTCTGCTTCAAGAACAGCTCTTCGAGACACAACCACGTTGTTTCGACGGTTATCCATTTTAATGATTTTGAATTCTAATTCTTTACCTGAGAGGTAACTTGGATCACGAACAGGTTTTACGTCAATCAAAGAACCAGGTAAGAAGGCTCTTAACGCGCCTAACTCAACAGTAAAGCCACCTTTAACACGGTCGACAATACCACCGTAAACTGTTTCATTGCTTTCAAATTTGGTCTCAAGATCAGCCCATGCGCGTGCACGTTTTGCTTTTTCGTGTGATAAGCGACTTTCACCAAAACCATTATCAGTGGCTTCAATAACCACTTCAATTTCGTCACCTACGGCAACTTCTTCGCCTATAAATTCGCCTTTAGGAATCCAGCCTTCTGATTTTAAGCCTGCGTTCGCAATCACGTAATCGTCGTTAATTTCAACAACCACAGCGTTAATCAAGGTGCCTTGTCGCATCACTTGATGTTCACTGAATTCAGTGAACAAGGCTTCAAAGTTTGGTATATCGGATGATAAGGAAGTATCTACGCTCATGTGTCCTCTCGCTGCATGAAAAGGCAATGCCTTCATGCTAGGTTGACCGAGTTCTCTCGGGTGTGTGTGTATGACTCAAACTTAACTAGCTAGAGTCGGCTAAATTTGGAAAGACTCTCAACGCATGTAGCCATGCCTCTGAGAGTACCGTAGGTATTGGTTTTCCTGCGGTATCCAGCAAAACGGCGTCTTCAGCGGGCTTCAGAGGAGAGATATCTCGCTCTCTATCGCGCTGATCACGTGCTTGAATATCTTCCAAAACAGCGCGAAGACTACCATGTTCGCCCCGTTCTTGCAACTGATTATAGCGTCTCTGAGCGCGCTCTTCCGCACTGGCGGAGAGGAAAAACTTTAAAGGCGCATCCGGGAAAACAACCGTACCCATATCTCGACCATCTGCAACCAAGCCCGGCACCTGCCTAGACTCTCTCTGCATAGCAAACACAGCACGCCTCACTACTGGCAACGCAGCCACAAAGGAAGCTGCTTTACTGCATTCTTCTGAACGAATAGCATCGCCCAAAGAGTTGCCATCACAATACGCATACGTGGCAATCCCGCCCGGCTCAGCCCTAGAACCCACCTCAAAAGAAACGGCCTCAATCATGACCCCAAGCTTCTCTGGGTCATCAACAGGGACATCATGATGCAAGGCCGCCCAAGCGATGGTACGGTAAATAGCGCCACTATCCAGCCAATGCCAATTCAAACGCATGGCCAAAGCCTGACTTAAGGTACCCTTACCAGTGCCACTGGTACCATCGATAGTGATGACTGGAATCATACGGCTACTCTCCTAAAAATAGTGAACCCACAAACAAGCAGGCGCCCATTTTCGCAAGTAAGTGAGCCTCTTGCAAACAAAAATACCAGGCATACCCTTATAATGTGACTCGAAAAAGCCTCTGTGCTAGAATTGGGGGGTTTTCCAGTCAGGGCAGACACCTATGATTCAACATACCCACTCGGGCAAACCCTCCCCTTGGCGAGAGCTACTCGCTGGGGTCAGTCTCTTTTTGAGCTGTTTGTACGTCACCATTCTAATCCCGCATCTGTTCTCCATCATGAACGTCCCCTTCTATTACACCTACACTGCCACCTGCATTGCTTTATGCGTTGGCACACTGCTTGGGGGGCTTATCAGCAAGACTCCTTTTGCGATTGGTCCAGGCGTTGCTATTGCTTCTTACATGATTCATGCCATGCAGGATCACCACCTCTCACCCACTCAGATCTTCCTAGCCGCTCTACTGGCAAGTCTTATCGTTGTGCCACTCATGGCTTCAAAAAAACTCTGCTCCCACTTACTCAACGATATTCCAGCCTCCTTGGTCGCCGCTCTTGTTGCCGGCATTGGACTATTAATCATGACTGTAGGCATCCAACACGCAGAAATCGAATGGACAAGCCTAAGCACTACCGTCTTAGATTGGGCGCCTCTCTGGATAGGCTTACTCGTCACCGCGCTTTTAGATTACAACCGTATCCCAGGCGCCATCATTCTAGGCATTATCAGCACTACCGCCTTACTCAGTTGGCATCACGCAATCCATATCGATCATATTTTTTCAATGCAACCACCCTCTCTCTACTTGCCTGCTTTTAATTGGAATGCAACTACCTGGAGCAGCGAACTTGTCCCTGTTGTGTTTTCTTTAGTCATTGTCACCTTATTCGATTGCTTTGGCACGCTCCTTGGCATGAATCGACTGATGGCAGAATACAAAGCCCCACCCTCACTTAAGTCAACACAAAATTCGCTACTAGCCAATGCCCTAGGTTGCTTGCTTGGTAGCTCGCTAGGAACAGCCAACACAAGTATCTATATCGAAAGCGCTGCAGGCATTCGCAGTGGAGGCCGAACAGGTCTGACAGCTATCATCACCGCAGCCTTATTTGGAGCAACTTTATTTTTTGCACCTATCGTTAAGCAAATCCCACTTGCTGCCACCTCACCTGCTCTTATTTACGTTGGCTTATGCATGCTGGCACAATTAAAAAATGTCAATCGCCGTCACTGGGGAAGCGTGCTTTCTGCTTTAGCAGTGCTTATTATCATCCCTCTTCGCATGTCGATTGCTGATGGCCTTGGTGTGGGTTTTATTCTCTACACGCTGTTGAGTTTCCACGAAAAAATACCCTCTTCTAAAAAAAGAACCTTGCTGATAATTAGCTTCATCTTCGTTTTATATTTCTTGTTTGAACTTTACTAAAGGAATAACCATGACACCCAAAACCTATAGCCCTGTAGCAAAAGCACTTCACTGGAGCAGCTCCTTACTTATCATCACACTGCTTACTTTAGGATTTATCGCTACCAATATCGGCAAAAGCCCCGTGGTTCATTCTTTATTTTGGTGGCATAAATCTTTAGGCTTGCTCTTGCTAGTCATTATGATTACTCGCATTATCTATCGCCTCACGCACCCTTACCCTGCCTTACTTCCTGCGCCAAAATGGCAACTGAAAGCTGCATCTCTCACTCACTTGGCATTATATACATTGGTTGTCACTACAATCATCGCAGGCTTGAGTATGAGTTCTTTCTCTGAGCATCAAACAAGCTTTTTTGGCTTGTTCAACGTAAGACTACCTTTCCCTCTTCATAAAAGTTGGGCGCATTTAAGTGGAACTTTTCACTACGTGATTGCTTGGACATTAGTTGTATTAATTGCTTCACACATCCTCGCTGCCTTGTACCATCATTTTATTATGAAAGACGATACGCTTCGTCGAATGACGCCGAAATAGCGTACCTTCGGACAATGCCATCCGCGCTTATCTACCCATACCGCCTAGAGAAACCGCCCATAAAGCTGGCTAAAAAACCCATAATCACGATTGACATCCTGCCTTCTTTGTCGTACCCTTAAGAGGAGTACCTCCTGAGGAATGCATGATGCACACCAACGTTAAAATAAGAAAAAAAGTTTTAAAACAGGTGTCTGCTATGCCTCCCATGATAGGTCGAAAGCTGGCTTTTTGGATTGATGAAGTCTCTCACAAAGGCTTACAATCTACTCGGAAAGTGCCCGGTTTTAATGACGAAGCCCTCAAAGGCGATCGTCAAGGACAGCGCTCAATTAGGCTAAACAAAGCCTATCGAGCCATTTACATTATCACCAAAGGGGAGCCCACTATTATTGAGATCATCGAAGTGAGCAAACACAAATACTAATTTTGTTCTTCAAACAACAGATAGGAGGCAAGAAGATGCCCAAAACCAGCAAAACCTCTCAAAAAAGCATTGCTGAATTAGAGCAAATCACAGGCCGAAAACTAACAATAGGTTTATTCCTACTGACCATTCGTGAATGCGAAGAAATCAGCCAAAAAGATTTTGCTGAAAAACTAGGGATTAGCAGGCAATATCTTTGTGACATTGAGCACGATCGTAGAAGCATTAGCCTAGAAAAAGCAGCCATTTTTTCGAAAAAAACAGGCTACTCTGAAGACCAAATGCTTAGACTGGCGCTACAAGATTTGCTTGACAAAGCTGGTTTATCTTACGACGTTGAGATCAAAAGGGCTGCTTAATTTAGACTCTTTCACGATTGCGCTAGTTACCTCTGAGCGGCCTTGTATCATCATTTTATTATGAAAGACGATACGCTTCGTCGAATGACGCCGAAATAAGACATTTGCTTATTTAGCTAAAGGTACTTCACTACAGTCTGACAAGCTATCAGGTGGAGCAGCCTCACCACTTTTATCTAAAAAGTAATGCCATGGTTTTACACGGTATTGATTTAAATCATAAATGACAGCCTGATGATTATCGTGGGCGACCCAAACATCTAGGCTTGCCTGATCAGAAAACTGAAAAACAATGCATCTACACGTACTGTCATTGAGATCTTTAGAAGCTTCAAGACACACATAGCCTACCTGCTTTGATACACGATCTTTGACATAAGGAAACCATTGCTTATCAAAATACTGAAGACCTTCTTCATTAAGGTAATGGCGGACAAAAATCTGTATCATCTTCAACTCGCTTCGATCCAAGTCTCATTAAAATGGCATGGGTAACTATCTATCCATGCCGCTTAGAGAAGTCTCGCATAAAGTCGGCTAAAGCATAAGCGCCCTTTACAGGCATGGCGTTATACATACTTGCTCTGCAACCGCCAACCACGCGATGCCCTTTTAATGCATGAAAACCTGCATGTTTAGCCTGGCCTAAGAAAGTATCTTGCAAAGACTCATCAGCTAACTGAAAGACCACATTAATCGATGAACGGTAGCTAGGATCTAAGTTTGATGTGTAAAGAGGATCTGAATCGATTACATCGTACATGACTTTTGAGCGCTCTTCGCGTCTTCGGCTCATTTCTGAAACGCCGCCTTCGTCTTCCATCCATTGACATACCAATTCACAAACATACAAAGCAAAGGTGCAAGGTGTATTTGGCATGGAATCAGCTTTTAGAAGTTCTGCATAAGACAGAGGGATAGGTGTTTGAGGCATTGTCTCTCTGTCACACAAATCACGGCGAATAATCAACAACGTTATCCCTGCAGGGCCAATGTTTTTTTGTGCGCTCGCAACCACTAAATCATGAGAGGACCAATCTACTTCGCCAGTAAAAAGACTCGACGTCATATCACAAACAACTGGATAAGGCATCTTAGGCAATGATGGCAACAACAAGCCATTCACTGTTTCGTTGTCTGTATAACATAAATAAGCAGCGTCTTTGGGGAAACTCCATTCACCGACTGGAGCCATCGACAAGCCTGATAAGTCTTGGTTGTCGGTTACTACAGCAGGATTCGTGAAGCGCTGAGCTTGCTTTAATGCCTTACGAGACCAATGACCAGAAACAACATAGGCCCCTGATTGCTTGGCTGCTAAATTTAAAGGAATCGCAGCGAATTGTGAGGCAGCGCCTCCAGCACAAAATAAAATCTCATGCGTAGCTGGCACAGACAATAAACGGCGAATTCGTTCTCGGAGTGAATCCATAATCAGGCCAAAAGGCTTGCTACGATGCGAGACTTCTATAATAGAGACGCCTCGATCACCCCAATCGACTATATCACGCTGTACCTGCTCTAAAACAGGCAAAGGCAACATACCTGGACCAGCTGAAAAATTATATGCTCGTGTCGACATGCGACCTCCTATGCCTCAGATGTATCAGACTCCTCTGGGTCAGCGTTCTCTTCAGCTTCCTGCACCGCTTCAGCATTTTGTACTGTTTCAGCGTCTTCCGCTGTGCCAGCATCTTGCTCTTCTTCGGATTCACTTATCAAATCAGCAGCAATAGCTTCCACACCAACCAATGATTCACCCTTAACTAAAGAGATCAAGCGAACACCTTGCGTGTTTCGGCCGATCAGAGAAATTTCTTTGACCCATGTTCGAACCATAGTACCTTGATCGCTCATTAACAAGACATGATCATCTTCTTTTACTTGAGCTGCAGAAACCACCCGACCATTACGCTCAGTCGCCTGTATGGCGCGAACGCCCTGACCGCCTCGCCCGATTGGACGGTAATCTTCCAGGCTAGTACGTTGGCCATAACCATTTTCTGTTGCCGTTAACAGACAGGCTTCTGGATCCACAACAATAAGAGCGATAACCTCTTGGCTCTCTTGCAAACGCATGCCACGAACACCGCAAGCTGTTCGACCCATTTGACGGACATCATCTTGATGGAAACGAATCGCTTTACCGCTATCGGCAACCAACATTAAATCTTGATTTTCCTGAACCAAAGCAGCGCTCACTAGTTGATCTTCATCTCGCAATTCAAGAGCTATTTTGCCATTGGATCGTGAACGAGCAAACTCACTCAAAGCCACTTTTTTCACAGTACCTTTTTTGGTTGCCATGAAAACAAAAGCTGTTTGCTCAAAATCACTTACCGGAAGCAAGGTGGTGATATATTCATCTTTTGCCAACGGTAACAAGTTGATGATTGGGCGCCCCCGGGCTATTCGACTTGCTTGAGGGAATTGATACCCCTTCAGCCAATACACTTTGCCGTAAGTTGAAAAACACAAAATCATTTGATGTGTTCCCGTGACTGATACGTTGCGAACAAAATCTTGATCTTTTACATCCGTCGCGCTCTTACCTCGCCCACCACGATGCTGTGCTGAGTAGCTACTTAAAGATTGAGACTTTACATAACCTTGTTGAGAAAGAGTAATGACCAATTCATCTTGCGGAATCAAATCTTCTGTTTCAAACGTTGCTTCACCTTCAACAATCACCGTTCGGCGTTTATCTGAAAACAACTCACGGACTTCTTTCAACTCATCTTTAATCACGACATGCAATTTGTCAGAGTCAGATAAAATAGCACTTAACTCTAAAATACGGTCAACGATCGCTGCGTACTCACTGTGGATTTTATCGATCTCTAAACCGGTTAGTCGATGCAAGCGCATTTCTAAAATAGCTTGCGCCTGCTCTGGTGAAAAACGATAACCGTCATCTTTCAGGCCATATTCTGGCGCCAATCCTGTGGGTTTTGCCTGACCTGCTGCGCGATCTAATAAGGCTGTCACACTACCAGGCGCCCAAGCTTGACCCATCAAGGTTTCTTTTGCTTCCTGTGGTGTTTTTGCTTGTTTAATAGCCGCAATCACTGTATCAATATTGGCGAGAGCTACTGTTAATCCCTCTAATGAATGCGCCCTATTACGTGCTTTTTTTAGATTGAAAATGGTACGTCGAGTCACTACTTCTCGACGATGCTGCAAAAAGGCTAACAGCATGTCCCTTAACGTAACCAACTTTGGTTGGCCATGATCTAAAGCAACCATGTTAATACCAAAAACCACTTGCAGCTGTGTTTGCTTGTAAAGGTTGTTGAGCACAACATCGGCCTGTTCGCCACGCCTAAGCTCAATCACCATACGCATACCGCTTTTATCTGATTCGTCACGAAGGCCAGTAATGCCTTCTATTTTTCGATCTCGAACCAACTCACTGATCTTTTCAAGCAAGCGCGCCTTGTTAACTTGATAAGGCAGCTCATTAACGATGATCGCTTCTCGCGTGCCTTTATTGTAGGTTTCAATTTCTGTTTTCGCACGAATACGAATACGACCTCTACCTGTTTGGTAAGCCTGTAAAATACCGGATCGACCCTGAATAGAGCCTGCTGTAGGGAAATCTGGGCCAGGAATAAATTGCATTAGCTCTGGTAAAGTGATGTCTTGATTGTCGATAAGCGCTAACGTGGCATCGATAACTTCATCTAAGTTATGTGGCGGAATATTAGTAGCCATACCAACCGCAATACCCGACGAACCATTCACTAGCAAATTAGGAAAACGCGCAGGAAGCACAGAAGGCATCCATTCTGTTTCATCGTAGTTTGGAACCATATCGACTGTGTCTTTATCGATATCCATTAGCAACCAATGCGCGAGCTTTGATAACCTAATTTCTGTGTACCGCATAGCCGCAGGCGAATCGCCATCAACTGAACCAAAGTTACCTTGGCCATCAACCAAAAGAGCACGTAAGCTGAAAGGCTGAGCCATTCTAACAATAGTGTCGTAAACAGCTGTATCGCCATGCGGGTGATATTTACCAATCACATCACCGACAATACGAGCAGATTTTTTATAGGCTTTATTCCAATCGTTCCCGAGCACATCCATCGCAAAAAGAACGCGCCTATGTACGGGTTTCAGGCCGTCGCGGATATCAGGCAAGGCTCGACCAACGATCACACTCATGGAGTAATCAAGGTAGGAGCGGCAGAGTTCTTCTTCAATGGAAATAGGGATAATTTCTAATGCGTTTGGGGTGTCCATGTAACAACCTTGTGAGACGAACAAACAAGCAAACAGTGTACCATATATGTGGTACAAACACAGCCTCTTTAACCGCACTACACCGCAGGAAAAGGAAATCCCCCCTTTTGCTCAACCTTACTTGAGATGAACCCCGCGTTTCGTGCGTAAGCCCTGCTTCGGAGCCCAATAAAGAGCAATAAATGCACACATTTAACTGGGCTTATGCTACACTGATCTCCTCTTTCATTGCTACAAGAGGATACCCTGCCATGCGTGTTGTCGATACCGTTATTGAAGCCTCCTGGATACTACCTATCGCACCAAACAATACTGTTCTCACAGATCACGCTATTGTGGTTGACGCGGGCGACATTATCGACCTCCTCCCAGCAAAGCTGGTCAAAGAACGCTATCAAACAAGGAACCATCAGATCCTCAACGATCACATCCTTATGCCCGGCCTGGTCAACGCACATGCGCATACACCAATGAATCTATTTCGCGGCTTTGCTGATGACCTAGACCTCATGACTTGGCTTAACGATCACATCTGGCCTGCCGAAAAAGCAATCATCAATGAAGCCTCGACTTACATTGGCACTCAATTGGCTGCCGCTGAAATGATACGTGGCGGCGTCACCTCTTTTAATGATCACTACTTCTTTCCCCAAGCCAGCGCTGAAGCAGCGGTCAACACAGGCATTCGAGCTTGCATTGGTCTTTGGATGGGAAATGTAGAAACGTTATTTGGCAGCAGTGAAGCCGAATACCTCAGTAAAGCCGAAGCCCAACTCAACGCTGACTTTTCAAACGATCTCATTACATGGTCGATGGCCGTACACGGCACCTATACCATCAGCGACAATGGCTTAACATCAGCAAAAGCATTCGCCGATCACCATCAGCTTCCCGTGCACATGCATGTGCATGAAACAGCTGCTGAACTCAACATCGAGCACAGCGCTAGCGGTAGACGCCCCATCAAACGAATTCAAGACGCTGGTTTACTCAACAAACGCTTCACAGCCGTGCACATGGTGCATTTAAATGAAGACGATCTAGCCCGCACTAAAGACAGTGGCTGCCACGTGGTCACTTGCCCCACCTCTAACTTAAAGCTTGCCAGTGGCTTACCTCAACTAAAAACATTAAGCGATATCACTCATCTTGGCATCGGCACAGACGGCGCAGCTAGTAACAACACGCTTGATTTATTCCATGAAATGCGACTAACCGCACTTGTTGCAAAAGGTGAATCTGGCGACCCTAGCTGCTTACCAGTACACCGCATTCTTAACATGGCGACTTTAGGCGGCGCAAAAGCCATGCAACTTGATCACCGCATTGGTTCTTTAGAAAAAGGAAAAGCCGCCGACATGATCGCTATTCGCATGGATCATCCGTTTACTTATCCTATGTATGATCCCATGTCTCATGTGGTGTTTGCTGCCAATCGCTCGCAAGTCAATCATGTGTGGGTCAACGGCAAACAACTACTAGCTGACGGTGAGTTCACCACACTGAACCCCAAAGCTATCATGGAAGCCGCAGAACCATATATCGAGAAAGCACGATCTATGGCTTATCATGCGCATAAGTAAAGCTTAAGACTACCAACCGGTTGACTTAGGGCCCCTTTCTCTGTACGTTGAGGATCAAAATATCCCCTGCAAAAAGAGAGAATGGAGGCTCAGCGAACAGCTCCAAACAAAAGCCCATCCCCCCCCATCTCTGCATAGCAGCTATATGGGCGAGCATATGCTCATTTTTACTGAATCAAGCCCGCGACCTCAATCCCGTGCAACAAGCACAACTCGAAGTAGCTGGCGGTGGAGTAAAAGTAACACCTTAAAAATCAATTTCGCCTTTATTTTGACTTGCAAAACAGGAACAAGCGGTCACTTATGAAACACCTTCTAAAGGCGTTACACGTTGTGGCCCACCCTTAAGTAATTGTACTCTTAAAAAGCACATTTATGATAATTAGAACATCAAACTTACAAAAAGATATCACTTTGTGATACGAAAAACACTTAGGGGTATGATTAATTTAAGAAAATTTTAATAAAAGGTGGTTTTAGGTGTTGACTCGTAAATGCACGATTGGTAGGATAATAATCAAGACAAGCGCTTTCAGCGTCCACTGAAAAAAGCACTTGTTTTATCTGCGAATTGGCGTTCACAGCAGGAGATTCATGATGAACAAACCTCCAGAATTAAATACCGCGACAGGGAAAGGGACTATGTCTACCCCAATAAAAAAACGACTTTCAGAGGTGGTTGAACAGTACCCTCCAGGTGACCCAAACAACCCAACACCAAAGAAAGCTCTTTTGGCGCTGGCGGCGACCCAGACACTCCCACAACTTCTACAGAAGAAGACTTCCTCACCAGAAGAACAACCTGGGACACACCAAACAGTTCCGAGTTGCCAGCCAAAAAACAAGCAAAACAACGTCGACAGTCCGCACCTCCAGCTGAGCTGGATACCACTGGCCATGTATTCCAATACATAGATGAGTATGCCAATAACATGCTGACTGAAAACGATATCTTAATCATTCGTTTAATGAGGTTTGTCAGCGATTCCGTTCATTCTGACATCAGCACCTTTCTATCATTGCGAGCTTATCACCACACTTTATTTTTCAAGCATCTCAAAACAACACCTTGCTTAGACCTAGCTCTAAGCTGGGAAAGCTCACTAAAAAGAAGTATTCGAAAGCAACTCACTCCTACAGAATACGAGATAAGCAAGCTTATTATCCCTCGCCTATCCAATAACTTTGACTCTCCTAGAGACAACCAAGCACTGCTAAATCGTGCAAAAAAGCATGTCAACAATCACTTCATTGCAAGTATAATTAAGCAAATACATAAAGCTTATCTCGATAAAAGCGTCAATATCGAACAAGCAGAAAAACTCGCGCTTGCCATCGTCTCTAACTCCCAGCCTTGCTTAGACGGCCTACTGGAAGAAAAAATCATTGCTGATTTAGGTATCAAGCAATACGCACAACACTCAGAAGAAAGTATTGCTAAGTTCATTAAAGCTCCCTTGAAAAAAAACATCTCCTTTAAGCCGGGGGTCATGAACCAATTAGCTTTCTCCTCCTTACTTGAATCCCCAAGAGTCGGCAGAAGAATTAATTCCTTAAGCTCCGCTTTAGCCAATGCCATCCAGGCTCATTCAAGAGATGGCGAAGAATTGAACTCCGAGGGAATACAACGAAATTTATCTTTACTAACCAACGAGATAACACAAGCTATCACGCATGAAGACCTTATCTCAAGTGATACTATTGCTGATCACTTGCGAACAGCGCACCTATCCGCGGTTCACCTTTTCAATGAACAAACCTCTGAAGGCAGCCCATTCCTAGGCTCACCTATCGATGAAAAAAACATGTACGGCATCTCTCATTTTTCTGATATAGCGCAAGCAGCATTAAGTGAATCCATCCAGGAAAGCTCGACCTTCTTGCAAGAGGCAGAGAACTTTCTTTTAAGTGAAGACGATAACTCCAAAAAAGAGTCTGAAGAAAGCGACAAGCTTGCAGAAAAAGAAAACAAAGACATGGGTATTCTCACAGCAAAAAATCCCAGCGAAGAACACCCTGATATAGTCGCATCTTTCAATCAAGCTAAAAACAGAATGTTATTGCTAGGAGTACGTCTGTTTGGAAAAGGTCTATGCTCACCCCCCGAGGGAGAAAAACCCTCTGATGCGTATGTTCATCAAGAGTTAAAACTCATTTTTGCTCATATGTTTGCCTTTATCAAAAAGCTCCTTCCCGACACAAAAAAATCAAAAGCCGTCATGAAAATGATCCTAAGGCCTGAGCAAGGAACCACTCCGGTAAGAAACTCCACTGAGATTAGACGCTTCTACTGCACCTTTGTTGATGCCCATTGCGCTCCTCCTGAAAATTTAGAACTCTCAAACGAAGAAAAAAAGAAAAGGTCGGAAGACTATAAAACACTCCCCAAAGGAGAAAGAGAAGCAAGAGAGCAAGAAGACGTAAGAGAAGAAACGAAAAGAAAAGAACGCTTTAAACAAGACAAAACACGTGGGCTTCGCCACGATACTTTCAAGCTACCAAATACCTGGCCTGTCGTTCTACTTTCTAGCTACCTCTCACAAGAGCTCCACAGCGCTCTAATCAGCCAAACACCTGCCGGCCATCAAGTCTCATCCGACAATGATTATGCTGAACGCCCTTCTCCTCATATGTTAGCCTTATGGGCTACTGTGTTTTCATCTCTGCTTGCAAAAAACCAATTTGAATTCCAACTTCCAGTACGAAATCGACCACAAGCAAGCTCAAATATAGCAAGCGAACTAAACAAGGCTCTTACTGCTTCTCAACGCCCTTTAAGCTCGAGCCAAATTCCAGCTCCAGCTCAAACCCCGGCTCCGAAAAAAGCCAAAAGCCTTGCTCGAATTTTAGCTACCGGCTCCCCCTCACCTGCCAGCTGCCCTCTTAAACGCTTAGATATATCTCTAGAGCAAAATATAGAGCAGCATAAATCACATGCTGGCTGGAAGGTGGGTATAGTTGTCGCTTTTGTACTCGGAGTATTGCCTGGCATCATAGCCCTAGCTATTTTCTTGGGTAAACTCGGCACATGGAAGAAGAGACGTGAGAGCTGCCGAACACTAAGAATGAACACTCCTAATGGCAAAACACACACCAAAGCAAGTATTGTATCTGGCCTTAGCCAGCTCAATACACCATGGCGCAAAAGAGACTTGGAACGCACATTGGCGACCTTAGAGGAAGCACCACAGCTTCCAGCATGCACGCCTGTACATGACGACTAAGTAATTGATACATTTTTTGGGGGGGGAAACGCCTGACGCCTTGGGGCTAATAATAAGTCCTCCCCAGCGTCCACCGGGGAGGGAAGCTCTCATGTAAATTGGCGTTCACAGTAGGAGCACAGTTAGAATACCACACTAAACCACCCGACAACAATGCTGGAAAGACAATTTTGCGCTAAAAGCGCCCCCCCAGCCTGTCATCCCTAGGCAATAAAGTGACGCAGAGGACCCATCTTGATCCATTTTTACCCCGTAACAACTAGTGATCTTTCAAGATTTAACCCTAAAATAAAATAGCCCCAGCCTCTTGTCATCCGAAGGCAACGAAGTGACGTCGGGGACCCAGGCTTGATCCGTTGTTACAACGTAACAATTAGTAATCTTTCAAGGTTTAGCCCTAAAATAAAATAGCCCCAGCCTCTTGTCATCCGAAGGCAACGAAGTGACGTCGGGGACCCAAGCTTGATCCGTTGTTACAACGTAACAATTAGTGATCTTTCAAGATTTAGCCCTAGCCTTTAACAGGATGCCTCAAATAAACTGGCACAGCTGAAGCTAAATCGAGGGTATCGCCGGCAAGCAACGATTGCTCCGCCAAAGGCAACAAGCCTGAGGCTCTTGGATGGCTGTCAGTGTCTACACATTCAAAATGAGGCGTCCAATCTGCCGGAAGCTCAGAGGCATAAGTCTTCCAAGCATTGCCAATTAAACCAATAGAGCCTTCGACAACATACTCTGAAAAACTCTCTGGGGATGACAGACGATCACCCAAGCGAGCCACCATCAAACCATCAACATACTCATAGTCACCCCAATAAATACCTTGCATACGCGCATCCCAAGCGCTAAGTACACGCTCTAAACCATGCTTTTTATACGCCACCGTTGCTAAAGCCGCTAAAGAAGAAACCGATACCAATTTGCACCCCCAGGATAGAGCCAAGCCTTGAGCCACAGTGGCTGCAATACGAGTCCCCAAAAAGCTACCCGGCCCTCGTCCAAAAGCAATGCTAACAATATCTGATGAAGCAATACCTGCTTCTATCAACAACTCATCGATCATACCCAATACTCTCGCAGCATGCTCTCGAGGGACGCAGCGATGACGCTCGAAAATCTCACCTTCAACGGATAGGGCAACGGAACAGGCATCAGTGGCGGTTTCTATAGCTAGTAAAGGCATGACTTCTCTCTTGATTGATTACCAAGAGAGTTTACCTTAATGTGTTATCATGATCAAAACACCAAAAAGGAAATTAGTTTATTTTTTTTCTGTCAAGGCGAGCTGAGCAACGAAGCGCAGTGTACACGCAAGTACATGAGCGCCGGAAGCGCAAGCTCAACATAGACAGCGAGAAAAAGAAACCATTTCGACCCTAGGAATTCAGCATGTTACCGACTACCATCCTTTCCGTCTCTGAACTCAACCACGCCGCCAAAGACCAACTAGAATCCCGCTTTGGCTGGATTTGTGTGCGCGGTGAAGTCTCCAACCTAACGCTTGCTCAATCCGGTCATTTATATTTCTCCATTAAAGATAAAGATGCCCAATGCCGCTGTGTTTACTTTAAAAAAGGGCGAGGACCAGCTGTTAGCCTAACGCATGGCCAACAAATATTGGTCTCAGGCCGAGTTAGCTTATACACTCCTCGCGGCGATTTTCAGCTAATCGCCTCTTCTATCCAGGACGATGGCGAAGGCGCTTTGGCTCTCGCTTTTGAACGCAATAAAAAAGAACTTGAAAAAGAAGGTCTTTTTGATCCTGCACGTAAAAAAACACTTCCCAGCCTCCCCAAGCACATTGGCGTGATTACCTCTCCCACAGGAGCAGCGCTACAAGATATTTTATCAGTCCTTAAACAGCGCTTTCCCAGTGTTCCTGTTCGAATATACCCTTGCTTAGTTCAAGGGAAAACAGCAGCGCCCAGTATTATCCAAGCACTGAGGTCTGCTGAACATGAAGCCATTTGCGATCTTTTTATTATTGCACGTGGCGGCGGATCACTCGAAGACCTATGGCCTTTTAATGAAAAAGAAGTGGCGTACGCTGTGTCTCATGCAACCACTCCAATCATCTCTGGCGTAGGACACGAAACCGATACGACATTATGTGATTTAGTTGCCGATAAGCGCGCAGCCACTCCTTCTAATGCAGCTGAAATAGCTGTTCCAGATCACACAAGTTGGATCTCACACTTACAGAGTCAATACCGAAGACTAGCCCTCACATGCTTACAGAAAATAAAGCATCTGCAACACGAACTACTTATCAAGAAACAAAAAATAAAACCGCCCCAACAACGCATTCAAGAACAGCAACAACGCTTAGACCAAGCCCAAATGCGACTTCAGCATTTAATGCACACACTACTTAATAAGCTGAAACATCAGCTATCACTTTGCCAAACAACACTAGCTGAAAAGAACCCAAACCACGTGCTAAAACAAGGTTACGCCATGGTTCTTCAAGCCGATGGTACTCCTATCAGCAGCATTAGCTCCATCACAGAAAAACAAGAGCTCAGCATTCAGCTCTCCGATGGGACAATAAGTGTGATTGTTAACTCCAGAATACCTTTAAAAGAAAGTTAAACTGTACTCGCGGTGCATGATTGACTGGCTGTATTAGTGAGAGTAAAGTGGGGCTGTTTTTTGCAACAGCATTGGAGCCTTCGTGAAACGCTTATATCAACTTACTACTGTATCCATCGCCATTATTAGCGCCTGCCTCCAACTCACCTACGCTGAGCCTGCATTCACACCCAGCGGGCATTATTTTATTCGAATTAAACCCATAAAAACCCCCACCAAGCAATCAAGAATGGCCGTAAAAAAAGCTTCCGGAAACGCTGTGGAATCTCATCAGGTATCCATCCCTAAAGTAAGCTTATCAGAAAAAGCACGTGAAGCTTTGGTCAATCACATTCAGTCAGTACTAGCAAAAGAAAACAATGAAGACGACAACACGTCACCAAAACAAACGGAAGAAAAAGTGTTTCTTGGCATGAATGATTTGCCCGTCTTAAATCAAGGTGTTTGGGGTAGCTGCGCCACTTTTGCTACAACAGAAGCCATTGATGCTTACTACCACTTCACAGGTTCAAAACAAATCAGCCAACTATGTAACTTAGAATTAGGCTTAGCCCTTAACACCGGTGATGAATACGGTGGCTGGGATGGAGCCAGCATCCAAGATATTTTGTCGCAAATAAACATTTTTGGCTTTCTAGTAAAAAAATACGAACAGAAATACGGTTGCGGTGGTCTAACAGCCTACCCCCTCCAAGAAGATCTCATTGGCGAAGGAATGACTGAGCTTACCTTCTCCGAAAGAGCCAATCATAAATTTAGAGTAGGACTATGGCATCAACTCATTACTCCGGCCCTCACCTCCAGTGACCTCTCCAATGACCTTGCGCATGCCAAAATGACTATCAAACAAATCAGAGCTGCCATCCGCCGAGGACATCGCGTGGTCATTATGCTTGGCCTCCCCATCACTGCAGACCCCGAGCATAACGGCGCTATTGGCTCCTATCATGGTGACCATAATGTTTGGATGCTAAGCGATGATATTTTAAATGCTTTCTCCAAGAAAAATTCAGAAGAAGGAAACCATGCTCTCGTTATCACGGGCTTTGACGACAATTGCATTACCGTAAACGAAAACGGCGCTGACAAAGAAAAATGCCATTACGTCATTGTACGAAACTCCTGGGGTAAAGACGTAGGCGACCATGGCAACTACTATGTCACAGACCTCTACTTAGGTGCTTTTTTACGTGATGCCTATGAGATTGGGTAACAACCTTGAGGCGCTGCCTAAGGTTGGGCAAAAAATGGATGAAAAAACGGAGTGTACACCTTTAGCTGGATCCTCGCCTTCGCTAGGACGTTCGCAAGTAAACTTGCTTCGCATGAGTATTTTGAAGAGATTTTTATTAATTTAGAAAGACCCTTAGTCCGTGCTTCGCACGGACAGGATCAAAGCTAGGCCCCCGACGTCACTTCGCTCCTGGGGGTGGCAAAAGGTTAAAACCATTTTATTTTGGCCGAAAATGGGAATTTACACGATGTTTAAAAATTGACAAGGCCGCAGTGCAGAGATACCATCGGGGGTTTTACAAGGAACAGAACCATGTCTACCACTGACTCACAATCTCTCCCTCGGCCATCACGAGCACGAGCGATTGCGATTATCGTGTTATGCGCCATGTTTTTGTTTTTTAAATACTTAATGCAAGTTTCCCCAAGTGTGATGACCTCTCAATTGATGGCAACCTTTCACCTTCAAGGGGTTGGCCTTGGCATCTTAGGTAGTGCCTTTTTCTGGTCCTATTTGGTGACCCAACTAGCTTGTGGACCCTTACTAGATTCCTTTAGTATTCGTTGGCTATCTACAGCAGCAATCGCATTAGGCGTGGGAGGCCTGGTTTTATTCTCCCATACAAGCACTTTTAGCATAGCTATTCTGGCTCGAATCCTAATGGGTGGAAGCGCAGCTTTTGCCACAGTCAGCTACATGAAGCTTACAGCCAATTGGTTTGAACCCAAGTATTTTGCAATGATGAGTGGCTTTGTGGCAACCGCCGCCATGATTGGAGCGATTTCTGGAGATGCACCTCTTGAGTTGATTACTCATCATTGGGGCTGGCAAGCTGCCATTGAAACCTGTGCTTTCATTGGCGTCGGATTAACCATTTGCTTTGCTTTGATTGTTCGCGATCAACCCAAAGAGCTACTGCCACATAATAAGGTAGAAGCACATCCCATCCGAATGGAAGACATCAAGAAAATACTGAAGAACCCTAACAACTGGATTTTGATGTTTTACACTGGCCTTGCGCTATCGCCTGTGTTGGTTTTTGCTGGCCTCTGGGGAAACCCCTTCTTGCATCATGTCTATCAAATCCCAAAAGGCACTTTAGCTTGGTACACGTCACTCTCTTTTGCTGGTATGGCTCTAGGCGCACCTATTCTTGGCTATATCTCAGATAAATTAAACCAACGCCGCTTGGTCATGGTCGGCACTGCCATTATCGCTTTAATCTTTTTATCTGATGTCATCTTCTTCACCGATCAACCTCATTGGCTGTTAGCCTTAAGCATGTTTACCTTTGGCTTTATGTCCGGCAGTTTTATGCTAGGATTCGCGATTGCTACAGAGATCAACCCCATTGCTGTTGCCGCCACTGTGGTAGCTGTAATCAATACCGGAGACCCTATTGTTGGGAGCTGGGCAGAACCCCTCATCGGTAAAATACTCGATCACACCTGGGATCACGTTCGAGTGAACGGCGCCCCAGTTTTCACAACACATGGTTATCACGTTGCACTGTCATCTTTGGTTATTTACCTAGCCTTAACCTGCGTGCTTGTGATGTGCTTAAAAATAAAAAAAACAGATGAACAATAACAAATAAGAGTAAATTATGGCACAACTTCCTATCATAGCTTTGGTCGGCCGACCAAACGTTGGCAAATCCACACTGTTTAACTCGCTTACAAAAAGCGACCGTGCACTCGTTGATGACTTTCCTGGTCTAACACGTGACCGCCAATTTGGAACAGGTCGCGTTGGTGAATGCACTTACTGGGTCATCGATACAGGCGGAATCGCTGAGGCAACTCATGAAATGCAAATCACTGACCCGCTTGAAAGACAGGTCGAACAAGCCATCATAGAAGCAGACCATGTCTTCTTTTTATTGGATGCTGAAGTAGGGGTTACCATCGGTGATGAAGCCATCGCTAAAAAGCTACTATCCCATCACGACAAAGTAACGCTTGTTGTAAACAAAGCCGACAACATCGACTTACATGCTGCTTGTAGCGACTTCTACAAACTTGGATTCCAAAAAATATTTGGCGTATCTGCAAAAAGAAAACGCGGCTTAAAAGAATTAATCAATACAACCTTGCCTGAGCCTATCGATGAAGAAAGTGAAGACACAGCTGACTCAGAAAAACGAATCACTGTGTCTGTTTTAGGAAAACCGAATGTGGGTAAATCCACGCTAATCAATGCCCTGTTGGGTCATGAGCGCGTCGTTGTCAGCTCCCTCCCTGGAACAACTCGAGATAGCATCGATATCGACTTCGAGCATCAAGGTGATCTTTACAGGCTCGTCGATACAGCAGGTGTTCGACGTCGAACTAAAATTCAAATAGGCGTAGAAAAACAATCAATTGGCCAAACGCTGGTTGCAATCGATCGTTCTGATGTCATGGTTTGCGTGCTTGATGCTCGTGACTCTCTCTCCGAACAAGATCTTCGGCTGATTGGCTTAGTCGTAAAACGTGGCCGAGGATTAGTACTAGCCTTTAACAAATGGGACGATATGACAGAAGCTGATCGCGATCAATTCCATCGACAAGTCGATCGCCGCCTACCCTTTGCTAGTTTCGCCAGACGATACACCACATCTGCTAAACACGGATCAGGTGTTGGCAACCTTTTTCCCGCCATTAAAGAAGCTTACGAGAGCGCCAAAAAAACTCTCTCTACCAGCATGTTAACCCGCGTATTAGAGCAAGCCATTAAAGATCATCAACCTCCTTTGGCTGGTGGTCGCCGCATTAAATTACGCTTAGCTCACGTCGGCAGTCATCATCCACTGACCATTGTGATTCACGGCAAGCAAACACATAAATTACCGGGTTCTTATCAACGTTACTTGACTCAATACTTTCGAAAATCTTGCCAGCTGAGCGGCATTCCGATTGTGCTTAGACTTCACACGGATGATAACCCGTACGATAAAAAAGACACTGAATCAAAAAAATAATACGAACCCTACCTTTTGCCTGCACCTTTAAAAAACGGTATCACCCTCTATTATGCTTAGACCTCACATCGATGATAACCCGTATGATAAGCGGATTAGAAAATCTCTGAATGGCTTCCTATAGCCACAAGTGTGATTTTCTTTCCCTCATGCGTAATATATAACAGCAAGTCATCCGGCCGTAAGTGAAGCTCTCGAATACCTTTATAGCCACCAACAAGCTCATGATCGCGATACTTTGCCGGTATTAGCTTTTCATGCACAAGCAAATCAACAATATGGGTCAACTCTTGCAGGAGTTTCTTTTTGTGTCGGTATTGTTTCAGTGACTTTTTAAATGATTTTGTTTGCTCAAGTTTGAGCGTCATAAATCATCCACCTGTTTTTTAAACTCAGCAAGAGTAAGTGAATCCACATCCCCTGATGCAATGTCCTTCAATGCTTCATCAATGAACTTGTTGCGCTTCTCTGGAAGCGCATTAATTAGCGCTAAACGAGCAAACGAACTAACAGAAAGACCCATTTGAGCAGCTCTCACTTTTACCATCGCATCAAGCTCTTTATCTACTGTGACTTGAATTTTTCGCCTCATAGCAACTTCTCCAAAATAACCCTAAGAGTCATTATGATTCATTATGATTCTTATTTCAAGCCTCTGGCTCTTCACTTGAAGCAGGACGCTCTGAGCCAAGCCCCTCCTCTTGTTTAAGCATAGAGTTAGATAAATCTATTTTTCTCAGCTGCTTTTTGTACTGATTCTTAGACACAGCAACCATGATTGCTGCCACAATACCAAGCACCAAGAATGGAATTGCTATTTCCCAAACAAGAGGGGGTAAGCTTGCTAGGGTTGACCCAACAGCCTGAAAAGAGCTCGGGTTCGCCGCTATCAAAAAAACCACTGGAACAGCGCAAGCAGGCAGCACAGTCACAGCACAAACGATACTTGACGTGATGATCCCCGCCTTCCAAGATCTTTTTTCAGGAGAGCCTCGGGGCACTTGAATTTCTTTATTAGCCGACCCATCTTCGCTACCGCCAGCTGTTTGAATCTCTTTATTAGCCGAGCCATCTCCTTCACTGTCAGATTTTTTACTCACTTTTGGACCCTCAATTAAAGAAGCACACTTCTTATTCATAGCCTCTTTAAATTCTCGAACTCGCCCACACTCTTTTTCCGCCACGTTTAATTCTTTTTCAAAACTCAAGAAAAAACGATGAACACGATTACCTGCATCTATAATTTTCGGCTTTAATGATGCAAGAACCAACTGTAAAGGCTCGCTAAACTTCTCTTTTTTATATCGCTCAAGTAGCCTGATCAATGAAGTACACAACTTTGATTGCTCGCACTCTTTAAGCTCACTAATTTCCTGATCAATACAAGCGTTCCAATTATTTTGATAGGAAGCACTCTTAAGTAATTCTTTCCGAAGCCTTAATCCATCAGGCAAATCTCTCTGAGCTCTTTTCAAGTGTATCGCACCGCTCGAGATAGATTAACGCCATCCTAGCGCAAATCGACTCGCGAAGGCGATCGTTATCTGTGCCGCGACTCGTCCTCGTCACCCACGCTACGCAACCTAACGGCTTGACTACGCTGTGGTCT
>JAJRRL010000007.1 GCA_024279495.1 Gammaproteobacteria bacterium
AGACCACAGCGTAGTCAAGCCGTTAGGTTGCGTAGCGTGGGTGACGAGGACGAGTCGCGGCACAGATAACGATCGCCTTCGCGAGTCGATTTGCGCTAGGATGGCGTTAATCTATCTCGAGCGGTGCGATACACTTGGTTGCTAATATTGTCTAGCAGAACAGGTTCATAAGGAGCCTTCTCTTCTTCTACTTCCTCCAACATAACAAACGCCTTTTGTGACGCCATGATTTTTTGCGTCATTAGCACCAGCATGGCAGCATTAAATAATTTACTGTTCATTAGATGGACCTCCTCTGTCTCGTTACTTTTTTACAAACACCTTAACTTAATACACAAAGCGCATCGCCCTTCTAATCAATCCTCAAATGCAACACGATCTCTTTGCTAACACTATTCCCTAGCAGGCAAGCGTATTTGATTCAGCACTCTCTCAGAGGCAGTACAGGCTTCTACTTGTTTTGGGTAAGTATTAAAAAATCGTTTCAAATGACCCCTAGTCGCTAAGGCCGGCATGGCTTTGGGGGCACTTTTAGCTAACTCAATCGCTTCTGGGATTAACCCAACTAATGACGTAAAAAAACCTATCACGCCAAATAAAGTTGCTAACAGCCCAGATATTGGTAAATGAGAAAGAAAGGCAAGCACTCCTAAACCTGTTGTAGCACCAGCTAAAAGTGCCCCACCAGCAGCCCCAAGCACACACATCAAATGACCGTTCCACTCACCAATCACTTTGCTTGAATACTCATGCAGGTTAGAAAAAGTGACCATTCTCTTGTCATCAGCCAGGGATATGGATGATTCATTGATACTGCCTCGATCAGATCCTTGACCTTTTTTGTTCTCACTTGCTTCACTATTAGCTTCCTCTGAAGTAAAAGCCCGCCTAGCTGGCTCCCAGTCTTTAAGATGCTGTAAGTACTCGACTAATTGCTGTATCCAATTTCTTCTTGTCTCATATATATAAGCAAATCTCTTCTCTTCATCAGGAGTTTTCCCAAACAAATTCTTGCAATCACTTTGACCCATTGCTTCAACATACTGTAGATAAGGTGTTTTTTCACGTGCTTTCATGCTCAGCCCACTTCCTTTAAACACAACATAAACAGTCTACCATAAGCGACGCTAATAGAACTAGATTTTTCAGGTAGAGCATGAGACACCCTACCTACTGAACTTTTTTGATGAAACTTTACTCATGGGCAAAAAACAAACAAAAAGATAAATCGATTACCTGGCTTAAGCGCTTTAGGGTGTGCTATTTGCTGGAAGTCACCATGCCCACAACTAAAACTTCCCATCCTTTTATCAGAAAAAAGTAGGCTCCCGTATCTAGGGAATAAGCCAGCGCATGGAAGCTCATAGCGCTGTGATGACTAATAACAACGTCATGAGAAAGATGAGCGCCTTATATCCCCTCCATGAATAAAGGGGTTTTACGGCGAACCAGATAATCGTATTTCTAATCCAACACCCATGCGGCATGTTTTTTTATTTGCGAGTGCATCGCATCTGGCGCCAAATCCAGCTCTCCGGGCCAAGTAACAACGCCCTGATCCACGTATACTCGCTTGAAGTATTCTTCATCTTTTAACGGCTTAAACACACCTGTTAAGTGTGACGGCTTGAAACAAACATCCCCTTGCAAGCCATCAATAAACGTAACCTCCAACAGCAGGTGCTCTTTTGGTGTCACAGACACAACACTCCAATACATAAAACACCTAAACGTTAATACCTGCTAACAATAGCAGCATCTAATGACATTAAAATAAAATTTTAGGGGCCTCCTTTAGAGAGACTGAAACAACACCCCCAGCACATCATAACTCCTTGGTAGCTCATCCCTAATAACGCCGCTTGTATTCTCAATAGCTCCCTCGCAAAAGCCTAACCCTTAAAGAATAAAGCACCCTTTACCGCCGCTACCATCTGGAGGACCTTGACGTGCAGTAGATGCCTCTTCAGTATTCGCACCTTTCCCACGACCTGATCCAGATTGATTAAGCGGAGAGTCTTTCAGCTGACTTGTGCGCGCAGCAGCACCTGCGTTGCTTGCCTTTCTTCTCTGGTCTTCTTTTACACCATGAGCTTTGGGCTTGTAGGGTGCAGCAACCAACATAACAGGTATATCTAAAGTAATATTGGCAACTTCTAATTTACGTATCACCCAAGAGCAACAATTATCTCTGATCACATCAGGAGCGCCCCTAAAGATACCGCCAGACCATTTTTTATATTCAATATTGCCTGCTACTTGGTCTCGCTTAATGCTAGCGATCATTTGAGTCACATCTTCTGGCTGTTGACCAAGCCTTTTAAAAGATGCGGTTCTCTTAGGATCATAGTATTGAGCAAAGACATGGTGATCTTCTTCCCTAACATTAATCGTCACTTTTCTATCCGCTCGTCTTGGATCAAAGGTCAGGTCATAACAACCAATAAAAGCCTTAGCATCGCCTCTCTCTACGACGATACCCTCAACAACAATTGCTGAATGACCATTTCTTTTCCCCCAGCAACAATAGTGCACCAACCAACAAGTGTTTCTAACCATCGCTGGGCTTCCACCCCTGTCAACAGCCAACTCACTATTCATCTGCCAATGAATCCCACCGCTATCTTCATCAAATATTTTCTCCACCTTAGGATGAATAATCCGATTAGCCATTAAATCAGGCGAGCGCCTACTTTCTATGATCCGTCTTGGAATAGCCTTGAACCCTTCAGGCAATACAAAAGCTGGATCAAAGGGATCTCCTTCATGGTCTTTCGGCGTTCTCTCAAGCAAAAAATCAAGTTTATGCGTATGAAGACGAAAACCTGAAGAACCTATCTCCCCCATCAGTTGATACACTTTACCGTATCGGCCACCATGGTTATTCACTAAATTAGAGTGACTTAACAGCGAAACATGCTTATCAATTTGATTTTGACCTGGATCAAAAGAAAGATTTTTTAGCGCGCCCCAGATTCCAGGATTATCAACACCCATGGCAAATTGCTTCGTGTTGTAAGCACAAAAGAAAGCGTGAACACCACCAAGCGAATGTCCTATGTGGTATGTGTGAGGAATAAGCCCATTTGGCCCTTCTATTTTTGAGGCGCAATATTCAGTAAAAACCAATGCCACTCGGCTCTCTTTTGGAATAGCACCTCCTACAATCTCCGAGTTGCTCACTGTATTGTTATGGTTATCAGCTCGTGTTCCCCGGTGGGCAATAACAAGCGCTGGAATCCCTCTTCTTGACATTTTAGTAAAGCACAATCCTCGATAACCTAATTTAGTATTCCCTCGCAGACCAGTTTCTAACTCGACCGAACTCGAGTCGAACGTCAATCGCCAACCAAGACCTTCTAGTGCAGCACGATGACCTTCTTCATCTCCATAAGCCGCTTTAGAAAAAAGAATCGCTTCATAAAATGTTAACATACAACCTCCTTGATACATGATTAAAACATTAGGTTTTAGGAGCCTCCGAACTTCTTGAGTCTCCTAACAAATTCATCTCCAAATCTCGAGTGACTTCTTGCTCAATGTCCTTACGGGCCGTAAAGATGGTTTTCCCACAACACACAATGTCTTTCCTAAGGTACATTTTGCATTTATCAGAGTCAAATAGGTAATCCAAAATCACTGCAGTAAAAAACATAGCAGCCTCAATACTATCAAGGTATATGGAATTTTTAATTGCTGGCTCCGTATAATACCCAAGAAAGGCTAATGGTATATCTACCACCGCAAAAAAAACTAGCAAGCCATAAAGCCATCGTGTTGCCACGTTATGTGGGCCAAAAAATCGCCTTCCTTCACTAAGCAAGGGGTTTTTCGAACGCCATTTTGCAAAATGATATACTGATTTAGGCGTCCTGAGGTCTGGGAAACCCAAGCAACAATTTCGTATCGCAATAATACTAGCGCCTAACAAAGTGATAACAGGCACAAAAAAGAAAAGTCCTGTTCTCACAAAAAACAATCGATCATCATCCGTCACATTAGGGTATTGTGTTACCGATGCATCATCCCACTTAGGATACGCGGTGTTAATGTTTTCCATTTCAGCAAGAAACTCAATGAACCCGCAGATTCCTATCACAAAGCTAAGAAGCAGGTGGCGTTTCGGAACGCCATCAGGAGGCTCTAAGCCACCTGCTCGCAACAAAAAATAAGCAAACACCGAGCAGTTGGCATGTCCTGTATCTAAGATATAGTTGATTTCAAAATCTTTATGGAATCTATCCGTCCAATTCATACAAACCAATCGCCGGAAAAACAAATTGCAATTTATACGCATATAGGCTGCAGACCCTATTGTTTGTATTTTCTTTCTTTTTTCATGCTCTTTCTTGAACTTTTTTAAAACCTTTTGCATCCGAGCAATATTCACACCCAGAATAACCACCTTATCTGTAACCTTTCTTCCATTAGCAGCCTGAAGCTTATCTTCGTTAAATGTATCTAAAATCGTAAATTTCAGCCTTTCCTCATAGGCCTTACTAGGCCTCTTACAGCAACGTGGAGGCTTATGATCCCCTGTGACATAGGCCGCATGAAAAACATCTCTTCCGTTTTCATCCATTTTACCTATAGACACATGCCCCTTGTCTTTCTCATCTAATTTATCTAGCCTAAAATCATCTGGAGAGGGAAGTCGCTCCCAATAGTATAATGTAGCACTCCCTGGCATTATCATCCCCTTATCAGTGAAAAGCAGGCTCATCACCTTCTTCATTTAAATTTGTGCTTGAAGTTTGGCGCATCGGCGTTCTAGGTAGAAACTCTCGATAACTGGCTGTAGAGATAGGATCATGCAACACATTGAGCAAAGCAGCGCCTAAATACAACCCTAAAACAGTGACCCCCACCGCAACCAAGAGGCCGGCAGCAGAAATAAACCCAACCGCCAGCGGTGTGATCACGGTGGAACTAGCCGCCAAGGACAAACCCGTAGTAAATCCAACGCAGGATCCTGCAATGCAAGCAAGACTAAAAAAGAAAGAGAGAAAACTAGTTGCCGCCAGGGTATCTCGGCACCTCCTATAAGAAGTTGACTGGTGAGCTTTTCTGGATAAAGCTGGATGTGCCCACTTCATACCTCTAGCTTTAGTCGGGAAAGTATAGCGAGGATCCCTATTTAGTTCACGCAACTTATCCATCACCCATTTCGGAGTATTTTCCACTTGCGTGGGCGTTGCACCAAAAAAGAAGTAACCATCATAAAGATCGTAAGTTATTAATCTGCCCCTATCCTTCTTGATATCCTCGATAAGCTTATCGACCTGATCTACCTCCTCCTGACGAGAACCCAAGCCAAAATAGAAAGAAATAGTGTTACCCATATCATAATACTTCGCATACTTATGATATGAACACTCTTCCACAAGCAGCTTAGCCTGATTGGATTCACTTAATGGATCAACTAGCAAATGATAATAACCAACCCTTAGCTTTAGCTCTTTAGTAAATGCCTCAACTACTATCACAGCATGGCCTGGCTCATTGGTCCAAACAGAAGTACTGACAAAACGCCTATCTATTTTCTCCAACTCTAACCCATTCTTGAAAAAAGTTAGTAGTCGAGCCTTGTATCCTTGAGCAAGTTCACTTTCTATCTCTAGATGCTTTTGGAGAACATCGAGGTCTATAACCTCCACCACCCTAGGAGCAGCTTCACTACACCTGAGCTCCCTTCGTAACACCTTAAATCCTGAAGGTGGGTTTGCGGTAGGATCCAGTACGTCTTCATCTGTCTTAGGTAAGTGCCCTTGCAAAAAAGAGAGCTGGTGAGACACGATATTTGAGCCAAGCTGTCGTGTAGGTTCCAGCGATTCTTCAGGTTTTATTTTTTGCCACACTAGCCCATAATGTGTGCCTTGCACATTCTCGGCATTTGCTTCGCTCAACAAAGAAAGATGATGACTTCGCTGCTCAGCTGATGGCCCTGATTTAATGTGACTCAAAATCTCAGCCACACCTTTGTGATCCAGACCTATAGCAGACTCTCCTCTAGCATGAGCACACACATGCGCATGCACTCCACCCAAAGAATGACCAATATGAGTCGCTCGAGTAATAGTCGTGACATCGGTATCTAACTGGGATAAACAGTGGTTCGAAAAGGATAGAGCGACCTGAGAGTCCCTGGGCAACTCACCTCTGCCTGCTTGAAAATCGCTGAAGAGGTTATGTCTATCGCCTAAAAGCTCCCCTCTGTGGGCTATTACTACTTCTTTTTCACCTGGGCCAACATCCCTAATAAAACACAGGCCTCGGTATCCAAGCTTATGATTGCTAGGGAATTTTGTCTCGAATATTTCTGCATTAGAGTCGTATACCCATTGCCACCCGCGAGCTTTAAGCTCCAAAAAAGTGCTGTCTTTCCTTTCACTATAAGCGATTCTAGAAAATAGCAATGACTCATACGCCGTTGGCATAGCCCTCTCCGTGTTTCGATGCTACATCTCTCTATATTCAGCAGTATATCACCAATATCGCCCCTACGAAACGAACGTGATTAAATCCTCGGATATTCATACTCTGAAAAGAACCTCTGCTTTTAGCTGATTTCTCGCAAACAAGTGAAGCAATGCTATTACCTACCATAACTTCCCTTATAGGAAGTAATATTTTTGCGTGTTTTTTTCTCAAAAATCACCTACAATATCTCCGGTGATACTTCTCCGGTGACATAGGGGTAAAATAGATGGACTTAAAAACCCCTAGGAATAGGGAATCTTCTCAAGAAAAGTACCGAAAAAAGAGGCTAGACCAAGGTTTTGTTAGATTCGAAATCCAAGTCAGGGCGCAATCAAAGCAGCGCTTTGAAGAGATGGCGTCAGTACTAGCCGAAGAATACGACGCCCCATGGGACCCTAGACAACGAAAGGCGATGGCTAGAGCTGATGTTTTCGATGAGGTCACCAAAGGGGTTACAAATGAATTCTTCGCCCTTAAGGCGACTGTGAGCGCTCTTAAACAAGAAGTCCGCGCCTTGGCTCCAAACTTCTTCGTATCAGGTAATAATCGTACACCCCTCCCCTCTGCCATTGACTCTCTCCCAGACAACCCTAAAGAGCTAAAACTAATTCTGGCTAAAATCTACAGAGAAGCTCAATCAGCTAAACGAGAATCCAAAGAAAGCGTAAGAAAGGCTAATCAATTTGAGAGGCTCTACAATACCTCTTACGAAGAAAATGAAGCCCTTTTAAAGAAAATAAGGGCTATAGAGGAAGCTGAACTATAGCCTGTCATTTACAGTAATTTGAATTAGGCGGATTTAGATATCCACTTTAAGTGGCATATAAAAA
>JAJRRL010000008.1 GCA_024279495.1 Gammaproteobacteria bacterium
AGAGACCACAGCGTAGTCAAGCCGTTAGGTTGCGTAGCGTGGGTGACGAGGACGAGTCGCGGCACAGATAACGATCGCCTTCGCGAGTCGATTTGCGCTAGGATGGCGTTAATCTATCTCGAGCGGTGCGATACACTTGACTTCCAGCAAGCATTAATAAGCAAACAAAACTCAAAGCGTAGGCAGATACAATCCATTGGAGTCCGGATGCAGAGCTGTGAAGCGCATGGCCGATAGCAGGTAAGGCTGTATTGACGATGGTGGCATCTAGTATAACGACAAAGAAACCCAGGCATATTGTAAAGAGTGTTAGGCGTTGTTTTTTCATTGAATTCCCAGCTTTTGGTATTGAATCAGTTTATAAATTCAAAAGGAAGTATAGCATACAGAGGTAGCCTCCGTAGCGTTCTTGAAGGGCTTTGTGGATGCTGTAAGTTTACTTTTTCTTGTCGATGCATCCTGTGCGGAGAGGTAGGTATTATTTCTGGAAAGAGGCCTTAGGAGCGGGAGCTTACGGTTAAAGTTTTAGGGGTAATTAAAATAAAAGCGTATTGAGGGACTCCTGGTGCCCCCCATAAAACCTAGGTTTTTATTGCGTAGGGACTCTTTTGATGCCGGCTCTTCCACTTCACGGGGAAACTTGCTATTACTGACCCCGCATCTTAGTAATTAAGATAAGCCGTGACCATTAAATCCTGAATAGGGAGATTTAAAATGAGCAGGAAAAATGATGTTGTTGTGACTATAGCTGGGGAAGAAGACACCCTTGAAAGTAGCCTTATTTCTGGAGGTGGTGAAGAGCTAGAGGAAAAAGAAGCTGGAGAAGGCGGGGGGCTTGAGTTGACGCAGTTAGGTGCAGGCAGCTCGAAAAAACCTATTTATGGAACTGAGCAAGGCATGTATGAAAGGACGCTCAAGATATCGTCCTTACCCGTTTTCAATACGATGCAATTAAGCAAACTGATGCGAGTCATCCGAGATACTGACGCTAGTCTTTGGCATTTTTTGCATGCTCTTTCAGAATCCGCCCTTTGGTGCGTTCCTGGTAGAGAAATAGACCTTTCAAAGCGAGAAGAGGAGTGCCAAACGTCGGGCTGTGAGCAGGAAAATTGGGAAAAACTGTTAGCCATTTTTGGTTTCGATCAGTTTGCTTGGGATCCAGGCGAAGGCGTGAGTCGATCTAAGGAAAACTGGCCAGTTATGGCGTTATCAAAAGAATTTTCAGTGGCTCGTATTGCTTATCGAAAAATGAACACGGCAGATAAGCCTTGGAGTTTAGACGCTTTTAGGGAGCTACAACAACGAGTAGATATAGCAATGCCTTTTTTTCAGCGTATGTTGCTCGTAGGATTCCAGGAAGCTGAGATTAGAAGAGAAAAAGGAGGCATTCCAAAGCGTCGGCTTCTTTGTGTTGGAGACATGTTTTGTGGGGATTCCCCTATAGCAGGAGACCAAGCTGTGGCAGCGGTCTTCCACGTTGCTTCTCAATATAAGATCCCACTAACTGTTATGGCATCTAACCATGGTTTTTTCTTTCTAAAGCTAGACTATTTTCTTAAGTCTCGATTTGGTGGGGAGTCTTTTTCGAAGTATCTTAGGCAGAAACAATCAGATAAAGCGGCGGCATTAGATTTAGATGAGGTCACAGGAAATATACTGAAAAACGTGGTTGAAGGTTCCATCAGAGAAAATAAGCCAGTCCAGCGGGATTTATTGATTGATTCGATTAAGAAGATAAAGGCTTCGGGGCGTTTGAGTAATGAAACATTATTGGATATTTTCCAGTTTATTCGATCCATCCCCGTTGATTTTCTTCAGCCTTACGAAGGAAAAAGGTTGTTACATAGGTTAAGTCAATTACTTCCGTTTTCACCCATAAAAAAAGCTGTTTTATTTAGGGTGGCTGTTAAGAAGGTAAGGATGTTAACGGATAATACGCCTATATCAAAGGCTCTTTGGGAGCTTATTGAGGCTTCCTCAGAGGTGACGGAAAGCAAAAAAAAGCTGCTTCGAACCCCTATGCAGGTTATTTCTCGAGATCAGCTTGCTCCTTTGAAGGAAATTCTTAGCGACATTGATTCTCAAGCGTGTTTTTCGTCAAGTGACAAGCATCAAATGGGATTGATCAGGGGTTCAATTGAAGAGAAAATTGCGTCTAATGATGGGAAGGAGGAGACATATACGGCTCTTTTGAATTTGTTGGAATTGATTAGTACTCTTGAAGAGTTAAGAGGAAAGAAGCTTGCTGTACTGAAAGATATTCTAGCAAAAGTAGATAAGAATGATTATTTCGATTTCAATAGGAAGGAGTTGATAGAGCAGTTGCTATCTTTACGAGGCAGGGAAGAAATATTCACTGACTTAAGGCAGTTTATTGATGACGTATTAATGGCTTTTGAGAGCGTGCTTAGACAAACTACCACCTTGCCAGAAGATTCTGATGTGTTTAGGGCTTCTGCTACTCCACTGTGGGCTTTTCTTCTTCCCAGGGGAGAAGGTGTTGAAGTGGAAAGAGGAGTAGGTAAGGGGTATGACGACAACGAGCCAGATATTGACATGTTGGATTCTTCAGGAAGACCTACTCCGCCTGTAAAGAAGCGAGTTGAAATCATAGAGAGGGATATTTTTGCTTGGTCAGAAGCCATGAGATTAATTACTCGCTCTGGTTTGAAAGGTCCTTACATTAGGCACGCTCCAGCAGTTGGTCTTAAGGACGAAGGCTCAGATGAGAGCGTGGTTAAGCATTCTTTTATTCCTTTGGCTGGCATCATGCTTAAGGCCTTGGCAGCTAACAAAAAGAGAGGAGACGACCAACTTAATGGAGAGAAAATGGCTGAGATTGTGTCTCAGCTAGAAGCAGCACTCACGGAAATAAATCGCTTTGAAATCACTGATAATCCTGTGATACATATAAATATTTTGCGTTTAATGCAAGCTTTGAATGAAGCCTTTGATTTTTTCAAGAATAACAAGTTGCTTGTTTTAAATTTCACTACGCAGATTCCAGAAACACATATTGGGTTTTTATCTTGTATTGTTGATGAAGACGTACGAAATCATTATATCGATGTGTTACAGCGCTCAGGAAATCTTCCCGAAGGGTATCAACCTGGAGGGATGCCATATGATCACATTATGAGTGATTTTGGCGTAACGACAATGTTAAACCCCATACTAACGCTTTTATTTCCATTTGCGGCGTGGGTTTGGAACAGATCCTATGATTCTGTTTCATATTATGACAAGAGCACAGGGAAGTTATTGTTAGAAACGCAATCGGTTCTTAACGTAAGCCATAGTCACACTTCAGAGCCAGGGCCTCATGGCATGGGTTTAGACCGTAAATTTAAAGCAGGAAAGCTTGATATTGATGATTGCTATGCGCTGTTTGAGGCGCCTTATGATCCTGAAGAAATCCCTCGCTTAAAGGCTGCTTTAGGTTCAGCAAGCAATAACCCAGATTCTTTTTGGCCAAGCCTTTTTAAGGATTTGATTCAACGTGACTTGGGCCAAAGAGAAGAGCGAGCTAGCTCACTGTCTCGAAGTGGAAGCCTAGGTGAAGAAAGAGGAGGCGTAGCACAGACTAAGTCAGTTTGTGATATCATTTTAGATGCATCGATACAAATTAGAAATTTATTTTTATCTGAGCTCAGAAATGCCGACGGCATTTACCTACCATTAGAGCAGCTCTTATCTGATTTAAAAAGACATCTTCGGCACGATAAATCTGATGAGGCAGTTAATTTAAGAAGTAGGCTTGAACTGGCTTCTCAATACAGACCAGATGGAGAAGATGTTAAGAGTCGGGTAGATTGTGTTATTGGGGCAATAAAAGAGCTAGAAAGAAATCATGACATAGACATAAGCAATCGCCTTTCTTTTTGGTTGTCTTTGTATGCTCTAAATGAAAAAACAATCGCTTTAATGCCAGAAGAAGTGGTTGGGTATTTTCTAGGTTCTTCTTCTCAAGATCAGCTAAGTGGTGCTCAGCAGATGAGAGCTTTTTTGGATATGAGGAATTTTTCTCAGTCGCTCAATGAGGAAGTGCAGGTTGTTATAGCTAGTTCGGCACAGGTTCTACGGCTAGGTTTTGAAGACTTAGTAAAGCATGAAAAAATTAAAGGGAGATCTTCGCTAGATAAGGCTCGACTGGTTTCTAAGGCATTAGCCATGCCTGCCGCTACGGCATCAGGTATAGCGAGTATGTCAGTAATAGGTTATTTTCAACCGTATGACACATTTCTTGGAGAGCTGAAAGAGATGGCTGGGTGGAAAATGTGGTTGGGATTGACCCTTCTTTTTGAGGCCTTGTTTGTTTTGTCGGAGTTGGATCGCTCCAAGCGACCTAAGGGCGCAAGGTTTTTTCTTGCTGCCGTGGAGCGTTTTGTTCCGCAAGATACATCAGCGGCACAACTTCCTATTTTTGGATTACCAATAAGAGTTATTCTTTGGCAAGAGGTAGGTACTATTTTTTATCGAATACTTACCTGGCTTTCTGGTGCTGCTTCTTATTGTGCTGAGGAAGACTCTTTGCAAGATACAGGTAACCAAACGACGCAAGGGCGCTTTCCAACGGCTTCACCAAAGAGTACCTTAGCAGGGGGAACAACAGTCTCCCCAACATTTGCAGACGTGAATCCCTGGGTAACGCCATCAGTTGCTGTTGGGGGAACCATAGGCTTTATTTTCTTGGTCTTATCCATGGTGAGTCGCAGCAATATGTTTCCAGGGCATAAACCACCTGAAGATAAGTTGCATGATGGTAAGGAGAGAAGTCCAGCGCAAAAGAAAATCTATAGATTTGGACGAGATTATAATAATTGGGTGTCAGGAAACATTGTTATTCTTGTTGGCTCTTATTTTATTCAAGTTCTTTCAGGTGTGACATGCGGCAACCCTCAGTCGGCCGTTTCGAGCTCTTCAATAGCACTTACTTTTCTTGTCATAAGAACTGTCATTTATCCACCCAAGAGAGTGACCTCTGGATGCATTAAATTACAGCAGAAAACCTGTCCTAAGAGTCTGCCTAAGGAAAACTGCTTGGCTCTCTCTGCTAAGAGAAAAAGAGGTGTTGAAATAACATATTATGCAGTTGCCTCTCTTCTTGAGTTGTCTTTTCGATTTTTTATTGTCACCTATTTTGGGGGGGCTTTTCTCATTGGAAACGCCATTGATCCAGAATACGAAATGGAAACCTTACTGCAATCATTTTTAGATACGCCAGCTAATGAGGGCATGCTGGGAGTGAGTGTTCTTTTATGTACGCTCACGTTTGTTGACGATACGCTTGCTTTTTTGAGCCAAGTTAATAAAACAGATCACGCAAAGAAGGCAGCAACAATTCGAGACAGCCTGAAAAGAGTTACACCAAGAGCAAGAAGAAATAGTCACTACTTATCTCACAAAAGAAAGGCAAAAAAAAGTGGGCCTGATATATATCTAGGCCCACCCCCCATGTACTTAGAAGTTTAACCTTTACCCAACGCCAAGCATTTTATTGTCAATGATCAAAATTGCCTCTCCAGTGATTGGTTTTTGTAGCACGGCCTCTTTTCCAATCAAATGTAAATGGTAGGTGAGTTGTGTTTTTGTTTTCTCGTAGCCGGTCAGTGTGTAAGGCGTGATAGGATACCCTTTAAAGTGTAAAAACAAGTTTGGGGGTATTTTATCGAAACTGTCTTTGCCGCTGTGAACTATTTTTTCATATTCTTTTGCTGTTAAATAAGCAACAGTTTTGGTAGGTGAAATTGCCATTGCAGTAACAGGGCTAGCCTGGCTGAGAGCAACACTTAAATTGTAATCTTGCCCATGAGTATGCGTCAATGTTGCGCCTGTGAAGGCCCTAGCGAAAAGAAATTCTGCAAGTTGTGGTGAGCTCTCAGAGAGTTTCCCTGAGGTCTCGCAAAGCTTTCCTGAGGCAATAGAGCTTGTTGCAAGGCTTAGGCCTATAACAGATGAGATGGCTAAAGCAGTTATTTGTTTCATGGTAGTTTCCTTGAGTGACTGGATTTGTTCAAATTATAGACAGCTCGATGAGCTATTGCCTTACTTGAGCTCTTTTTTTAAATGTTCTAGTGATATCAAAGCCTTCGCTGTGCTGCTTAGGGCTTTTGCTCTCTCTAAAGAATCTCGTTATAGTTGATTGAAGGTGTATAAAGGAGATTAATATGTTGTCACGGCTAATCGATGCGTCGTTAGTTGCTCAGTCTTCTGGGCGAGCCGGTCAGCTTCAGGTAGATGCTGATGTGCTTTATTGGTGTGAAAGACGGCCAGAAGAAAAGGGTCGGCAAACCATTGTTCGCTATCAAAATGGTAAGGCAGAATCACTTTTGTCAGAAGAATATTGTGCGCGCTCTCGTGTGCATGAATACGGTGGGGGTGATTATTTGGTTCAAGAGGGCCGGTTCTTTTTTGTGAACGATAGCGATCAGGCTATTTATGTTTTTTCTGATGGTCAGCAGCCAAAGCGAATATCGGCAGAGTCTCCTTCCAATGTTGAGTATCGTTATGCAGACATGTGTGTGTCTCCTGATGGTCGGTGGTTGGTCGCGGTGCAAGAAACGCATTCAAAAAAAGAAAATGTGCTGAATGAGCTCGTTGCTTTCCCTCTAGATCAAGGTGAACAAGCACCTAGGCTTATCGCCACACAGTTTGATTTTGTTGCTTCGCCAAGTTTTTCACCAGATGGCAGAAGCCTTGCGTGGATCAGTTGGGGTATAGAAGAGATGTCTTGGGAAAGCAGTGATGTGTGGGTCGCTGATTGGCAGGATGGCGCGTTGTTGAATGTGACCTCATGTTCGTTCGATGCACCTTACAGTTATCTACAGCCCACTTGGTCACACTCAAATGTGTTACATGTGTCTTGTGATGCAGCGGGCCATTGGGAAGTGTATGCGTATCGTGATCGTGAGTTGCAACGTGTGTGTGAATTGCCAGGTGAGTGCGGTTATCCTGCTTGGGTCTTTGGTTTAAAGAGCTTTTGCATTGGTGAAGGTGTGATTGTTGGTATTGTTGGCCCTCCTGGGCAACAAAAACTATGCCTTATCTCGCAAGAGAAATATAAGTTTTTTGATTTGCCTGTCACTGATTTTGATCCAACTTTGGCTATCTCTTCGTCACATGTGTATTACCGCGCGAGTAGCCCAACGTCACCTAAAGCTATGTACGCATTATCACTAGAAACAAGCAAGGTAGAATGCCTTACGAAAGCAACGCATTCAAAAGACTTGCTTGATTCTTTGGTGGCAGCAAAAGCCATTGCTTTTCCAGGAGAAGATGGACAGTGGGTGCATGCTTTTTATTACGCGCCTAGTCATGCGCTTGCTGAGTCAGCAAAAAAACCAACCTTGATTGTAAATGCACATGGTGGGCCAACAGCATACGCAGATGCATCACCCAATTGGGCGATTCAATATTGGGTATCACGAGGTTATGCCTATTTAGACGTAAATTATCGAGGTAGTGCGGGTTATGGACGCGAGTACCGCCGAAAACTCTTGGGTCAGTGGGGAATATTAGATTATAAAGATTGTTGTGCAGCAGCACGTTATGCGATTGCTCAAGGTTGGGCGGATTCCAAGCGATGCTTTATTCGAGGTGGAAGCGCAGGTGGCTTAACGGTTTTAAATGCCTTGCGCCATGATACCGTATTTGCCGGAGGGGTGAGTTTGTATGGCGTGGTTGATCTCATGACCTTGCAAGAAGTCACTCACAAATTTGAAGCCAGTTATTTACTGAGTTTAGTAGGGCATTTGCCGGAAAGTGAAGCGGTGTATCATGAACGCTCGCCAATGCGTCATGCTGATTCTCTAAACGGGCCAGTGCTGTTTTTGCAGGGTTTAAAAGACGCTGTGGTTCCTCCATCACAAGTCGATGACATGCGAGCAGCAATGGATGCAGCTGGTAAGCCTTACGACTACCAGTCGTATGCTGAAGAAGGGCATGGTTTTCGATTGCCAGAGAACATTGTGGATGCTTTGGAACGTGAGGGGGCTTTTTATGAGTCAATTAAGTGAGCTTGATTTAGCGCCGGATGCTATGCACGATGACATTCAAAAAAAGGGCGAGTGGGTGCTCGATGAAGCTTTGCGGTAATACGGTAAGTAACCCTCTACAGAGCGGTAGAGGGTTTTCGGTAATCAGCAAGTATTAAGAAGAGATAGTGAGAGTGTAGTAATACCCTTTATATGAGAGGCTTGCACCAGTAAAACTGCCGTGGCAGTTAGTGCTTGTGATCGCAGCATTCCATTTGTTTGATCCTTCAAGCAACGTGATGGAGCAGGTATCCATTCCGTTTGATAAGTTGAGGTGGATTTGGCCATCATAAGGGCTTTCGCAGTATGTCTTGTTAGACCAACCCCAGGTGGTGCAAAAATCTTTGTCGTAAGCAGCATTTATACTGAAGCTAGAAGAGCCAGTTTCGCTTGCTATAACGCCACCATCAAATGAGAGACCGGTGATGTAAGCGTCGTTAATGGTGACATAATCTTTCCAGCCCGGCCAAGCCATAGAGGTGCTGACAAAGCAGCAAGCCGTGAGAGCAGATAAGGTGAGTAGGGTGGATCGAATGCGCATGAGTATCTCCTTGTTACAATGCTTCTTGATTGTAATGCTTTGGAGTGAACAGGGCAATAGTCTGTTAATTCTGTGGATTGTTTTTATAAACTTAAAAGGTCACGGTTTGTTACTTTGTAACAAGCCGTGACCTTTTAAAATTTAGTCTTAACGTTACTCTGCACCCCACAGTAAAGCGGGGTATAGAGAGTTAGTTTTTTTAGTTTTTGCAGCCGTTAGTCAACGAATAAATAGCAATAGCTTCGCTAGTTGGATGTTTTGGATCGTTAAGTAAAGCTGATGTGATGTTTAGGTTATTCATACCACAGCAGTAGTAAGTAACATGAGAGCTAGGTGAATTTAAGTCTGTACCAGAAAAAGTAACGTGACATGTTTTGTCGCCACTGTTCAATGTCATGTTAACGTAACCGATATTGAGGCAGTTTGGTGGAAATTTAGAATGTCTTTGAGTCATGTCTGCAAGATCAACAGAGACGTTGTGATTATCTGTTTTTTGAGCAGCTAAGCAACCGCTGGTAGATAGATCAGAAATCTTAGCGCCAGAAACGGTAATGTGGTTAGGCCAGGCCATAGCAGTAGTAGCTAAAGTAAGCGCAACTAATGCAGTACAAGCAGTTTTATATATCATGATAATATACCTTTTATCAGTTAATGAGGGACACAGTATGCACTAATTGCTCAAGAAAAGCGACCTTCCCATATCTGTTGTAAGTTCAAGTGCTTATGCTACATGAAGCCTGTGGTTTTCTATTTCTTTGTGTGAACGTGTTGCTGCTATTGCTTTAAAACGCGCGCGCTTAAGAGAAAACTCTCGAGCGCATTGATGTGCATGCACAGCAGCGAAGGTGGTCATGACGGCCATAGTTAAACACAGCACACCAATGATGACACCTGGAGTAATGAAAGCTGCAGGCATGGTGGATAAGAGATTTCCAGACAGAATATAGGTAGGCAATATCCAACTAATTCCCAAGGAAAGAGCCGTGCCTCCAACAGCGAAGGCAACTGAGTAGCGTGAGAGTGTGCGATGCTCTTTTTTCTGGTCTTCTATATATTCTCTTCCTTCTTTTTCTTCTTTTTCTTCTCTTTCTTCTCTTTCTTCTCTTTCTCTAAAAGAGGTGCTTGCCTGTTTCTTTTCAGGGGTCTTGCTCGGAATCACAAGACCACCGGCTTCCGATGTGGGATCCAGATTTCCTTTTTTCTTTTGATTTGAGACATCGGGAATCGCAAAATCATCTGGTAGGGAGTTATCATTTTCCTTAGGTATGCTAGATGTTTGAATAAGGTGTATATAGTGATCGATATCTCTTTCTAGTTCATCAAGAGAAGTCATTGTGCTGAGAAAGCCTTTGAGAGGAAAATCCTGCGAGTCACCAAGAGCTGCTTTCCATGCGATGTGCTTATTTAATAAAAGTTGTCTACTTTTGGGCCCGAGAAGGGATATTTTCATGAGGGGTATTGTTAAGCCTTTATCGTATGCAGCGATAATGTCTTGAGTTTCTTCCTCTGAAAAAGAAGGTCTGCAATATCCAGTCCAATCTGTTGGGGTGTATTTTGAACCGGGGTGTAGCCAAAGGTTTAGGTCTTTAGGCGGGGCTTTTATAAAATTATTCAAATGGTTTTGGATAAAATCAGGAGTATTGAAGCCAGCTGATATTAAGGCATTGATCCGGCTCACAAGCTGAGAATAATGCTCGGGTTCAAGAAGTGAGTTTTTGAAAAAAGATTGCCATGGGTTTAGCTTAAGAAGGCCTGTCTCCGTGTTGGTAAAAAGAGGCAGCATTGCTTTATGATGATGCAAGATAGAATCTAAAGTGTTGATGCCTTTGCGTTTTAGAATGTGTAATACATCGTTTAAACTTGTTCCTTTGGGGAAGTTGAAAGAAGCTAGCTCTGCTGCTTTTTCAGCAAGGTATTCGCTCTTTTCTTCATCCAGAAGGGAAAAGTTAGAATTACGTATTTGTTCACTCTTAGGGTTTCTTGTTGGGAGGTCATGTATTAGCAGATTTCTTAAGGGGAGAGACATGGCGATTAAAGAGTCTAACTTTTTTTGACCAAAGGGGTGTGAGACTACAGGATGAGTCAGAAAGGCAGCAATATTTTTTTCATGGTCGGTGACCCACTTTAAGTCGTTATTGCTTAGATCGATGAGCTGATTGAGATGAAAAGACTTAGGAAGCATTTTTTTTGCGATAAGTCGCAGTGCTTTTTGATAATACTGCTCGTGGTCGCTTTTTTCTTCTTCTTCTTTGGGGTTGGCGACAAGAGAAAGAACTTTTCTGGGGCTGTCGATTATGTACAGATCTAATGTAAGTTTCACAGTACTTTTTTCATAATTGCTTAAGTGATCGTATAATTCTGAAATAACATAAAGGGCTTCTTTTCTTTCGTCAGTAAAAAAGTGCTCATCAAGTGAAAAAATATTTAAAAAAGCTAGTGAAAAATCTCTTATTTTTTTGGGTAGTGCCAAAAAAGAAAATAATTTATCGCTCACTTGGGTCTTAAGGAAAGAGTTTTGAGCTTTTGTTTTGATTTCATCTAAATGAGCATTCAGCCAAGATAAGGTCTCATCGCCTAGCTGAAGGGTTGCTGTTAGATGCTTTATCTGAGTTTCTTTAGATATGCTGATCGGCATTCCTAGCAAGCCGACTTCTCTGATATTTTTTAAAAAAGTAAGTGTGTCAATGATGGTCTTTTCGTGTTTTTCGAAAAGAGTAATGGCAGTGCTGGGGAGTTGATATAAATCACACCATTGATAGCCTAAATCGCTAAGTGTGGTTAATTTTCTTGCTGCTGTAAGGGTTGCTGTTCTCTCTTCTTGTGGGAGCAGCATTAAGTCACAGAAGCTTAGTTTAAAATAAGGCGTATTTATAACGCTCCCAGTGTCATAGCCAAGACCAATAAAACTAAGAAAGTTGAGTGGCCCTTTTTCTGTTGTGCAAAATAGTGTTCTATAAATGGTTTGTAGGCTATCTATATGCTCTATCACCCATCTTCTTTTGCCATCATGATTGAGAGGTTCTAAAAGCTTCTCCCAGTTGGTGCCATAGTCAGCATCCTTTTTAGGAAGCGCTTGGGCTAAATCAAGTAATTGTTCATAATGATCAATAAACCAGCCTGACGCATTGTTGGCCAAAATCCATGCGTAAAGAGGTAGGTCATAAGGCTTCGATGAAAAGGCCATCCCCCGGATGTAATTTTTATTTAGATTGTTGTTAGATATTTTTTTTCTTAGGGTGGGTATCTGATCGTGTTTATCAAGTAGCGTTTTAAGTTGTGTTGCATTAAGAAAAATGAAATCGTTAAAAGAGAAGCTTTCAAGTTCTTTAAGATTGCATACGGCACAAATTAGATCGGAGTTCTCACTGAGGATTTGTTTTGTCTGATCGTCTATCTTTCTCATTTTTGCCAGCGATCCTGGAGGAAAAACGTCAGGTGAGAGCTGCATGATTCTCTCTCGGAATTTTGTTGAAAATTGACATAATTTGCCAATGTTCTGGTTTCTGTCGAGATCGCTTTCGCTGACGTTTTGCTTTGCTAAAAAAGCAATGATGTTTTCTCGTTTTGTTTGAATCCAAGAGCGCTCTTCTTCTGAAGACTCAGAGGTGTCGGCTAAATATTGATTTAAGGAACATTCTGAATCAAGATAAGAGGCTAGGAGAAAGTGATCGTCTTCTAGCCAGACTCTGCGATCACTTCGAATGAAGAGATTTAGCGCCTCATACTGTGACTCATTGATACTGTCATCCTCTAAATAAGAAGTGAGAGAAGCATGGTTTTTAAGAAGCCATTGTAGCGTTTCATCGTTATGTTCTTCAGAGAAAAGAGCTCGAGTGAGTGTATGCTGATAGTTAGAGCGGTAGCCGTAGCCTCTTGGAGGCTTTCTCACGAAAAACTTAGAGAGGTTGTTGTGGTTTGATATGAGCCACGCTCTATTTTTCTCAGGAAGAGAGCAGAGTGTATCCAGGCTCCCAGCAAAGCAATGTGTTTCGCTATAGATAGGGTCTAGTGTATCAGTGTGGGAAGTAAGCCATTGTTTTGTTTCATCACTCCAAGACATGTAAGATTCAGCAGTCGTTTGCCCTATAAGAAGTCTTTGAGCAGCTTGGGGTTGATTGAAAAAAATGTGAAGTGCTAATGGCTGTGTTGGACTGTTTGAATGGAAGAAATCGGTAAGGCATTCTTCACCGTATTCTGAAAAAGAGCGTCTGCTTTTTTCGGTGTTGAGAGAAGTTATCCATTCAGCCATGGGCTGTTTAATTTTTATTGCTATCTCTTGAAGTGAATCGTAGTTGATTGAAAACCATTCTTTATCGACTTCATTCCAATGTAGTATGAAAGCCAGAGGCGGCATTGAATCTCGAATGATCTCAATCTCAGAGGGGCTTTCTTCTCGTTGGGTTGCGAATGCAATGGCAGCGTCTCTCAGCAAGCCTATTTTATTTTCATAGGCCATAATCTCACTTAAGCTGTCGCAAAGCTGTGAAAAATCATCATCGGTTAAAGAGAGGTATTCTGCCAAGGATCTTGGGGTTGAGCTAGTAGAATACAGTGTTTGCAACACAGCTTCTCGTTTCTTTATGGTCTCTAGCTCTTCTTGAGAAAGGGGAGTGCCTGTTAGTTGGTATTTTTCGGCGGGGTGAACCAAGAATTTTTTTATGTTTTCTGGCAGTTGAAAAAATTGCTCACAAGTGTCGGTAGAAAGACTTGTTTGGCTTCTTTCTGTTAGTTGCTTCCAAGCCTTTAGGTTGTCATCAATCCATTGTCTGGTTTTTTTGTTTGATCTTAGGGCCATTTCAAGCGGAAGTTGGTAGCGTTCGATGTTTCTGAGGAATGGTTTATTGCCTGCTGTGACTAACGCTTTGTTGTCTTCAGTTAAATGGGCCCATTCATGCCATGATCCAACTCCCTGAAAGCTGAGTAATCGAATAAAGCTTTCATCTTGTGTGTAGCTATCTATAAGTGCTTGTCGTTGCTCTTCGCTTAAGGGGATGGAGGGGATGATGCTTATCAGAGAAGAGAAGCCTGCACTATTCATTAGTGTTATAAGCTTTTGTAAAATGACCTCAATGCTTTCTTTTGAGTTTTTAGCCTCTGTATGACACAGTTCCATGACTCGAAAGCGAACAGCTTCTATGCTTGCTGTCTTAGTAGCTGGCACAATAGCGGCAAGTTCTTTTTTAGGGATAGTTCTTCCAGGGTAAAGAAAGTTGAATAATTCTTCTTTTTTATCTGTATCCACAAAAAAGGCGTGAAGTGTTATTAAGGCTTGTTGAAGTTCTTTTTCTTTCTCTTTCTCGCTTTCTTCTGCATCAGAACCGGCTCCTACTTTTTGGTCAGAGCTTTCTGCCGTTGCCATTGTCAGGCGTAAGTCATTGAAATATATACTTTCTTTGAATAAATCGAAGGATAAAGAAGAGCTGCAGGCGCTGATAAGGCCTATCACTTTGGCTTCGAAGGGGCAGGGATACTTCACTAGATCGGTGAAAGTCTCAAGAAGAGCGGACCAAAGCAGTTCGGCGTGTTTAGATTTAAAAGGCATGATTGAATCTCGAGAGTTAATATAAGCCATTAAATTGTACCAATTATAACCATCTTGTCAAATCTGCGTTTTGCAAAGAATGCAGCGATAGGGTAAAATCGCGTGATCTTAAATCCTGCTGGAGATAGCCCTGCATGCATCATGTTATTGAATTTATTACTCACCATTGGTTTTTGGTCTTTGTGACCCTTGTTGCCTTCGTTCTTTTGGTTCGTGAAGAAGCCTTTAGTCGCGGTGGTTTTGGCTCCAACTTAACTGCTCAAATGTTGACTCAAAAGATTAATCGAGATAACGCCTTGGTCGTTGATGTTCGTTCCCAAGAGCTTTTTAAGAAAGGTCATATTGTGGGTTCACTGAATATGCCAGATGATCAGTTTGATAAAAAAATGAAAAAGCTCAAACAGCATAAACATCGGCCTCTTATTGTGGTCTGCGATCAAGGAAGTCGTTCTTCAAAACGAGTGACTGAGCTTAAAAAAGAAGGTTATGACGCATTTACCTTGGCAGGCGGTATCGCTAGCTGGAAGCGCGCGGACATGCCGCTTACCACCACAGCATAGGAGATGTGTTATGGCTAAGGTGATTATGTATTCAAAGGCAAATTGCCCGTATTGCGATCGAGCAAAAGCCCTGTTAGATCATAAACAAGCAGATTACGAAGTGTGCCGGATCGATTTGGATTCTACGCATTTTAAAACAATGCGTGAGCGTTTACCGAATGCGCGTACAGTACCGCAAATTTTTATTGGAGACACGCACGTCGGTGGTTTTGATGACCTTTGGGCATTAGACCAAGCGGGCGAGTTGAGCGCGTTATTAAACGCATAACACATGGGAACACACGTTCCTTATCTAGGAGAGCAACATGGCTAACGAAGAAAACAACGCAGCAGCAGAAGCGAATCAACCTGAGTTTGGTATTCAACGTATTTACGTAAAAGACGTGTCTTATGAAGCACCAAAAACACCCGGTGTTTTTCTAAAAGACTGGGAGCCTGAACTACACATGGATCTCAACACTAAAGCAAGCCGTTTAGATGGCGATCATCATGAAGTTGTTCTAGTGGTAACTGTTCAAGTGAAAATGAAAGAAGAAACTATTTTCTTAATTGAAGTACAGCAGGCAGGTATTTTCTTGGCTAAAGGTTTTTCTGACGAAGAAATGCGCCCTATGCTTGGTAGCTTTTGCCCGAACGTTCTATACCCTTATGCACGTGAAGCAGTGACTGACCTAGTTGTTCGTGGTGGCTTCCCTCAACTGTATTTAGCACCTGTAAACTTCGATGCTCTATACCAACAAAACGAGCAAGAAGAAGCTGAAGAAACTAGCGAAACACAACACTAGGATTGTGCTTGTGAATGCGCAGAGCACAAAAAAAATAGCGGTGATTGGTGCAGGTTCCTGGGGAACTGCACTGTCCATCTCGTTAGCAAAAAATGGTGTTTCTGTACGTCTTTGGGGACGAAATAAAGACCTAATGCAACACATGCAGGCTGAGCGTGAGAATACGCGCTATTTGCCTGCTTGTCCCTTACCGTCACAGATTCATTGTTTTCATGATTTGGCTGAAGCCACTGACGGTGTGGATGATTGGTTGTTGGTTGTTCCATCCAGTGCGTTTTCTGACACACTGGAGCAATTGCAGTCTCTGCATCCTGATAAAACACCTAGAATTTCTTGGGCGAGTAAAGGCCTAGATCCAGTTTCTCAGCGTTTTCTAGATGAAACAGTGAAGCGCTACTTTCCTAAATCGCCTTTGGCTGTGTTATCGGGCCCTAGCTTTGCGATTGAAGTGGCTCAATCCTGCCCAACAGCAGTGGTTGTTGCTGGTACTGAATCATCTTGGGTTCAGGATTTAATTGCTCTTTTTCATGCAGACCGATTTCGAGTGTATGAAAACACAGACATGATTGGTGTTGAGTTATGTGCCGCTCTTAAAAATGTATTAGCCATTGCCGCAGGCATTTCTGACGGTATGCAATTAGGTTCAAATGCGCGTGCTGCTTTGTTAACGCGTGGCATGGTTGAAATGCGTCGTTTAGCTGCCTATTTTGGTGCAAAACCTGAAACGCTTATGGGCTTGGCTGGTCTTGGTGACCTCATGCTAACCGCTATGGATGATCGCTCTAGAAATCGTCGTTTTGGTTTGGCTTTGGGTCGGGGGCAGTCGGTGGAAGAAGCACGTGGCGGTATCGACCAGGTTGTTGAAGGTATGGTGGCTTGTCGTATTGTGCACGATATTATGCAGGCTCAGTCCTTGTCCTTACCAATTACAGAGCAAGTTTACGCTATTTGTTATGAGTCGCGTTCACCTGCAGAAGCCTTGAATTTTTTGATGAACCGAGAGCCCGGGAAAGAGGCTTCATCTTCGTGATTGCTCACACCACTCCTCCGTTTTTTTTATTTGAATCTCGCCTATCTGGCAAACCAGCTCGCTTATATCAAAACGCTACCGAGTCTTTTTCAGTAAACACATCTACGGAAGTGATCATAGGTTTAAAAACCATTGAGTCGTGGCAAGCCAGCGGCGATCATGCCGTGGTTTTAGCTGCTTATGAAGCCGCAAGTGCTTTTGGCTTACCTGTCTGTGAACCTAATTCCAATGCTTCTTTGCTAGAAGCGTATCGATTTTCGGAAGTGAATTTTTTATCGGATGCTCAAGTAAGTGACTATTTAGACACACAGATTAATAAGCGTCAGTCCTTAGCTGTTAAAGAGCTTGCTTTGCGATCTAGTGAGCAGGCTTACTCTTATGCTTTTAAGGAAGTGAAAAAAGCAATCAGACGAGGTGATACGTATCAAGTCAATTTAACCAGTGCTTACACGTGGCGTTATGAAGGTGATGAGCTTGCTTGGTATCGGTTGTTGCGAGACAAACAACCGGTTGATTACAGTGCCTTGTTGGCTTTGCCAGATAAAACGGTTTTGTCTTTATCGCCAGAGCTTTTTTATTGTAAAGAGCAGGGAACCATTATCACTAAACCCATGAAGGGAACCAGTAAGCGGGATTTACACGATCCTGAAAAAGACCGTGCATTAGCGGAAAAATTAAAAAAATGCATAAAAAACCGAGCTGAGAATGTGATGATTGTTGATTTAATGCGAAATGATTTAAATCGCATAGCCAAGCCTGGCTCGGTAAAGGTCACGGAGTTGTGCGCTGTAGAAACATATCCAACTGTGTATCAGATGGTATCAACTGTGACGGCAGATGTTGACCCAAGTTTACCTTTAAGTGATGTGTTTTCTGCTTTGTTTCCTAGCGGTTCAATCACAGGCGCGCCAAAGCACAGTACCATGCAATGCATTAAAGCTTTAGAAAAAGCACCTCGAGGTATTTACACGGGCACAATAGGCTTTGTTACGCCCGAGAATTACCATTGCTTTAATATTCCCATTCGAACGCTTTGCTTAAGTGATGGCGAGGGTCATTTGGGAGTGGGTGGTGGTTTGGTTCATCAGTCAACGTGCCATGATGAGTTTTTTGAAATGACACTTAAGGCACAGTTTTTTCATGATGCATTAGCAGAAAAACATCACCAAAAATCTAGCGCCCCCCACATGTGTCACCCCCAAGAAAAAAGTGATCCCCCCCGGTGTCATTCCCAAGAAAAAAGCGATCCCCCCCTGTGTCATTCCCAAGAAATAAGTGATCCCTCCACGTATCATTTCCAGGAACAAAGCGACCCCTCTACGTGTCACCCCCAGGAACGAAGTGACGTCGGGGGCCCAGCTATGATTTCGCTTTGCAAAGCAAAACTAGAAATCTTTAAAAACAAGTCGCTAACACAAAATCATATAGCGATCATCGACCATCGCGACTCCTTCACCCACACGTTGGCAGACTATTGCGTTCAGCTAGGAGCCAAAGTAAGCGTGTTTGCTATAGACCTTTTGCCTGATGTGCAGAGTTTGAAAAAGCAAAAGGTCACACATGTTCTGTTTTCAGCAGGGCCTGGCCATCCTAGTGATTATCCCGAGAGTCTTGCCTTATTAAAAGCTGTGCAGAACGATTGGCCTGTACTGGGTGTTTGCTTAGGGCATCAGATGTTGGCTTATGCTTCGGGTGCAGAGGTGCTTGAGGCAGAAGAGATTATGCATGGTCGTTGCTCAGAGCTCTCTCATGATAGCCAAGGGCTTTGGGAGGGGTTTCCAGAAGAAGCCTTGGAGGTCATGCGTTATCATTCCTTGGCAGTGCCTGAAAAGAGCATACAAAAGGGGTGGGTAGTTGATGCTAGGGCCGATAACGGCACAGTGATGAGTATGCGTTATTCCGGCAAGCCTTTGTTTGGGCTTCAGTTTCACCCAGAGTCCGTGCTTAGCAAGCAAGGTTTGAATCTTCTTCAAGCTTTCCTTTCAATAGAGGTTAAAATTTGACCACACCTCTGTTTTCTGGTAGGATGAAGCACACATATTTATTGCAGTTGTAAAAATTATGCCTAAGAAAAAGAAGATTCAAATACAGATCGATTGGACGATTGACGAGCAGCAGTCTGGGATTTTACCCCTTACTTATTTTCCGGATGAATCATGGCAATCGCTTTCAAAGAAAGACAAAAAAATAGCTATTTATCAATGGCTTGATGACAGTCATGTGAGCAAAGAGTGGCTTTGTTTTTCTTTGAAAGTTGGTCCTTCTGAGCATGGAATTTTTACTCAGTCGCTGTGGAAGCAAGGGCTTGAAAAGCTTAAAAAAAGAAAAGAGCCTTTAAAGAAAGCAGATGCTGTGCCTGAGGAAAGTCAAATTGATAGGATCATTAGTGCAACCATAAAGAAGACAGTGCAAGTAAAGGGAGCCGAAGAAGAAGCGGAGGGAGTCGAAGATCCTGATTTGCCAGGTAAACTAGAGGCTTGGAAGACAAGGTATGCTAGTTTAAATGACGCCAATGAAAGACCTATTACAGTAGAAGAGATTCACGATGGAGTGAATCAAGGTAAGATTGGTATGAGCATTGCAGGAGTTGGTTTGGCGCTTGCTGTGTTTGCTGTATTGTCGCCAACACTTTCATCAGACCTTTCTCTTACCCACCCAACGGTAATCGCTCTATTGGCTTTATCCGCAATGATTGTCGTTATCGGTGCAGTTTTTTATGGGTCTGGAGCAGTTAGCTCAAGAAAAGCAAAAAGAAGCTTTAAAGAATATAATCATGCAGTCTTTAGTTGCAAAAAAGTTCAGGTGGAAATAGATGAGCTTGTTGTGAGGCCGGTGACCCAGGCTTGACCACTTGTCATCCGAAGGCAATGAAATGACGTCGAGGACCCAGGCTTGATCCGTTGTTACAAGGTAACAACTAGGATCTTTAAAGATTAAGTCCTAACATTACCGTGAGCTCAACTCTGCAGATAGGTTTGAAAAATTAAAATTTATACAGATCCTTAGTTCATGCTACGCACGAACAGGATCGAAGCTAGGCCCCCGACGTCACGAAAGTTCCTGGGGGTGACACAAGGGGTGTGGTTTTGCAACGGTGCAGGCAACAGTGGGAGGTGAAAAACAACTGCTTTATGTGAATAAGTTGCTACCCCCACAGTTGTCATCCCGGCAAACGAATAAATTAAAATGCCGAACGAAGCGCAAAGCGCTAGAGAGGCGCTACTCTGTAGAAGTGCTCGTGCTTGACACGGGTAGCACGGCCGGGACCCAGGCTTGATCCGTTGTTACAGGGTAACAACTAGGATCTTTATAAATTAAACTCCAGCATTAACCTGAGCTTAAACCCCAGCCGTATTTTCGTCTTTACTTTCTGCTTCAGACGCAGGGTCACGTTGACCGCATTTTGCAAAGAAATTCTGAGCTTTAGCTCCAAACAATAGCGAACCATGCCGCTTAGAGTTTAAGCAAGCACCAATCGTTAATGCAATAACAGTCGCAGTAAGTAAAGCCACAGCAATTGGACCAAAGATGTGCGATGCACTAAAAGCGTCACCAAGTGACATGAGGTTTGGAGCTAACATGTTAATAACAGTTGGTACAAAAGCCAGACCGCCAGCTGCAAAGAAGGTGGTTACCGTCCACCACATGGCGCGAGCACCACTTTGTAGCGGTGATGGAGCTGGTGATGCTTTAGCTACCCTAGTAGTATTAGTATCTGCTATAGCAATTTTTCTGGGTGCTGCAGTGTTGGAGGGCTGAGTTGAGTCTAGGAGCTTCATGTTCTCCTGATCCGTTATCTGAGCTAACGCACATGCTTTTTTCACTAGCTGGTAGTCACTAGGAGTACTTGAATTTTGATCAGTAGGATCGCTCTTGAGATGTTCCGTGAGTCTTTTTCGGGCGCTTAAGTAATTGCTTATGGTTTCTGCGTTTTTGGTTTCTGCAGTAGTTTTGTACGCAGCTTTTAGTGCTTCAACTAAGCCACTTTTCTCTTTTTGACGTACTTGTTTTTCAGGCGATAGCTTGCTTGGAGGTGAACTCGGACTATCTGTATTGCCACCTGTAGTTCCAGTGTTGTTTGAAGCGGTAGGTGCTCGGTCAGTAGAAGAATCTTGTTCTGCTTTTTTTCTGCGACGTTGTTGCTTCTGTACTTGGAGCTCGCCGCCGCCATTAGCGAACTTAGTTGATGCCGCCTCAATTTGCTCAAGAGAGAGAGGAGGCTTGCCTAAAGCAGTGCTTTCACCTGGTTGGGCAGCAGCAGTTGCTTGGTAATCGATGACAGGTGCAGCTCGATGTTGAGCTTCTACTGCTGGTTGAACTTCTTGAGTTTTAGGCTTTTCTGTTTTTTGAGGCCCTGCTCCAGCAGTTGCTTGAATTTCAGCTTCAGGCTCTGCTTCTTTTACTGCTGTTTGAACTTCAGCTGCTGCTTTTTCTTTGTCAGCGGCAGCTTGAATAGCATGCGAAGCTGTCCTGTGAATGTTGCCTGTAAGCTCTAAAGAAAACGTTTCTTCAGCGCCGCCATCAGAAAGAGAAACTGTGCAGTTAAGGTAGTTGAAAAGGTCACTTGTGAATGGAGCGTAGGTCTCCCATCCAGAGACTAGGCTTTTTTGAATTTTTTGCAGAGGAGTGTACCATTCGCCGAGGGCTTGTTTAATGGCCTTGACTGAGGATGACTTATCGTTTTGAACTGCTAGTAGATGTTTAAGAGCAGATTTCATTGTTGTCAGATCCTCAGACTTCAGTCTAGCTGCTGCTTGAGTTTCAGTTTGAACTGCTACTTGAGGCCCTGCTTGAACTTCTTCTTTAGCTTGTAGAGCCAGCGCTTGAGCTTCAGCTTCAGCTTTTTCTTTTTTCATGGCAGTTACTTTTTTCACGGCGAGTTTACCACGAAGGGCAGTTTGAAGCGGGGTGAGTGCTTGAGCTTGAGCTTTTTCTTCTTTCATTCCTGCTACGGCTGTCACGGCGGTTTTTCTACGATAAGCAGCTTGAATGCTAGTAGCTGCTGCTTTAGCTTGTAGAGTCAGCGCTTGAGCTTCTGTTTGGGCTTTTTCTTTTTTCATGGCAGTTACTTTTTTCACGGCGAGTTTACCACGAAAGGCAGTTTGAAGCCTGGTGGCTGCTTCTTTTTCTGCTGTTTGAGCCTTGGCTTGAGCTTCTTCTTCTGTTCCTACTTGAGGCTCTGCTTCAGCTTGAGCTGTTTCTTTTGCTGCTGCTGCTTCTTTTTCTTGAATCGTTTGTCTTTGCTTTTCTAAGGCAGAAGCTAGCTTTCTAAGTTGATCAATTGTTTTATTATGCATCGCAGAAGCATTTTCCGGGTCATCGGAGGGGAATACTTTCAATTTAGTTAAGAGTTCTTGAGAAGGTGATTCACCTACAGTTTCGCGATATTGTTGGATGAGAGCCTCTGCCATGTCGGGGGTAAGTTCTTCCTGGTTCTTGGCTGCATCAGTGATTTGGAGTAAGGCATCTTGAACGGCGCCTCGTTGATTCAGAAGGGAGCTATAATGTTGCTGAATCATATTGGCCGCGTCGCTGCACTTGTTTTTTGCTTTAGAAACTATTTCTTTCAATAACGGGTCAGAAATTTCTCCTGGTGAAAGTAGTTCGTCTCTAGCCGGGCCGTTCTTTGGCGTTGAGTTCCAGAATGTTCGAAGTAGTAGGAGTTGATGAGAAACACCATCATTGGCAGAGAGTGCTTTGGATAGGTTGTTATATAATGTTTTGAACATCATTTGGTCTGAATGAATATCAGAGCGATAGATTCTTGCTCGTGCAGCCATATTGTTGCTAAGAGCAATAAACTTCGGCGTATCTGTTCCATCGTATTTAGGATAATTAGCGTTGCAACTCTGTTGTAGTTGAAGGAGAACATCTTCAGGCGTTGTTTTTTCATTGGAAAGAATAGAGCGCAGTGCTTCTCCGCTCCAAGACACACGTATGAGCTGCCCTGTTTCGGTGATAAAGTTAATGCTTAAGTTGGAGTTTTCAGCAAAATTTCCACCGAACTTGTGAGGTTCTGCTAGAATAAGTTTGATTCTAGTTAGAGAGGTTGGGCTCCTTCCTGATATTTTGATTTGGGTGATGAGGCGTTGATGTTCGCTTGTTGTTGTGTCTAATATCTTCAAAAGAGCGAATCGTAAGCCACGCATGGATTGGGGCTGAGAGTTGGTTTCAGCTTGCTTGCTTACCCATGCTCTAAATCCAGCGCTAATGATAAGAGTGGTTCTCCCCATTTCTTGATCAGATTTAACTTTTTCTTGCAAGGCTGAAAATGCTTTTAGGTTTGTTCTCTGTAATAGGTCGAGTTGGCTTAAAGCCATATAGCTTGTGTTCTCAGGTATAAACGTAGGTGCGATGTCTTTAAGTTCTGCTTTTTCTATAATGGGATAAAGTAGCTCTTTAGTTTTAACACTTATTTCGCCATTTTCTGATAGAAAATCAGGACCTAGTTGAAAAAGAATTTGTGTCGCATTTTTAAGGTCAACGGTTTTTATCCATACATTAAGAAAAGCTGTGAAGGATTGCTGAATAGCAGCTTCATTGCTTTCTTCTTTTTGCCATTCACTCCAGAAAGCTACATAGGTTCTAGAAATCGGGTGATTTTTTTGAGGTTTCCTGAAGCTTTGCCCGCGAGACAGATTAGTAAGGTTGACTACTCGTAGTGTTTTATCAAAGACAGCGCCAACAGTTGGAGTTAATTCAGCTTTTCCTGTTTCGAGATTTGTAGTCACGATTTTTGCTAGCAAGGGATGAGACGGAACATCTAGATTCTTCTTGGCTTTTCTAAGCGGAGTCTTGGCGGGGAGCAGGTAAGGGTCAGATGTATTTGAATTCTGTTCTTTTGATGCAGCACTTTTGGCTGCGCCGCCTTTGGCTTCAGTCAGTGATTTTTTCTTACTAGTAAGCATGATTTCTCCTTGAGGGGCTGTTTCAGCATAAATAACAGTGAGTATTTGCCGGTCATCGTAAGATAAGCGACACAGGCTGTCAAATATCTCCCTATAATATGTCAGCTTAGAGCCTTGCTTCAATAGGGTGTTTCTCTTAAGATCAGCGTCTATGGAGTTACATATTGCTTTGTATGAGCCGGAAATACCCCCAAATACCGGTAATATCATACGCCTAGCGGCAAATATGGGGGCTAAGCTGCATCTTATTGAGCCGATGGGCTTTTCTCTGTCTGACAAGTCATGTCGGCGAGCAGGTTTAGATTATAAAGAATGGGCGTCTGTTGCGGTACATCCTTCTTATAAGCATTTTTTAGACGAAATCCAAGGTTCTCGCTTGTTTGTCGCTACCACAAAGGCTGCTCATTATCATAGTGATGCGTCGTTTGAGTCGGGCGATACCATTTTGTTTGGGCCTGAAACTCGAGGGCTACCTATGCCGATCATAGAGTCGGTTCCAGATGATCAACGTTTGCGTATTCCTATGCAGGCTAATAGCCGTAGCTTAAACTTGTCGAATGCGGTGGCGATTATGGCTTATGAGGTTTGGCGTCAGCTGGACTATAAGCTTTAGGGTCGACATTGTCTCTTTTTTCCGCTGTCTATGTTGAGCTTGCGCTTCCGATGCTCATGTACTTGCATGTACACTGCGCTTCGTTGCTCAGCTCGCCTCGACAGCAAAAAAAACAAACTAATTTCCTTTTTAGGGTCGACATTGTCTCTTTTTCCCGCTGTCTATGTTGAGCTTGCGCTTCCGGAAGATTAAATAGCCCCAACCACTTGTCATCCCCAGGAACTTTCGTGACGTCGGGGACCTAGGCTTGATCCGTTGTTACGAAGTAACAACTAGCGATCTTTAAAGATTCAGCCCTAACCTTACTGTGAGCTCAACTCTGCAGACTGCCTTTAAAAACAAATTAAATATCTAGCAAAGCGTATATTGCTCTGGGCCTCATTTCCCAACGGTATGACACCGGCTTTTGCCGGTGCAGGCAAGAAAGGAGGGCAAAGGTGACTTTTTACTTACTAAAGGCACTTAGCTAGATTTGATTTTTGCTTTGAGAGGCTTCAAATCGAACCCATGTTTGCGTTGATCTTTCGGTGTGAGGTCTTTCTCATTCCGTCGGATCACAGCGTTTCTGTGTTGCAGATAAGCATTACGGACAGCGATGTAAGGATCGAAGGCTTCGTCTATCACGCGATTCATGTCCATAACCTGCGAACGCTGATCTAAAGCGTCAACTCCAATATATATCCAAGGTAGGAAATCGTCGTTGCTGTAGGTCATTGGGTTCATGACTACATTACCTAATCGACCGAGGCCGTCTCGGAAAGTGGAAGGGCCTAGCAGCGGAATCATTAGGTAAGGCGATTTTTTCTCTTTGGAGTAGTAAGCCAAAGTCATACCAAGGTCATTGTAGTGTTTTGGCATGCCAAGCGCAGAGGCTGTATCGAACAGGCCGCCTATACCCAAAGTTGCATTGGTCAGAAAGCGCATAGCATCGAGCAGAGCGTAACGAACTTTGCCTTGCAGTAGATCATTTGGAAAAGAGTAGACACTATCGATATTAGTGAAGACATTATGCACACCACGTCGCATGGGAGGAGGCACGATGGTGTCGTAGACTTTAGTTGCAGGACGAGCAAGCAGGTGATCAACGTCTTGGTTGAAAGCAAACATCGCGCGGTTGAAATTTTCATAAGGATCTTGAGGATTTCGTGGCTTATGCTGACAGCCAGCTAAAATGACAGAAGCAAGGGATAAAAGCATCCAGCGTTTTTTCATGAGGATCGTCCTTCAAGGTGGTGGCGTACCTTAATATATAGCATATGAATCAGTGATTTAGAGCGATTTCGGGAACAAACTCTGGCATTGATTACGATACGACAAATAAAGCGCCAATCCAAGACCAATTCCTGCATAAGAAACCATCACATAGCCAGTGTCTCCACATTGTTCACGTTGAGAGTCGGTGAGAGCAATGTCTTCTCTGGTCAAGTAGGCATCGCGTTGTTCACGGCTCAGCTCAATGGAATGCTTTGTTGCATGTTGAGAGAGCATCATGGCGGCTGCTGTGCTTAGCTTATGGTGTTTTAAATCTGTTTTGATAGAAAATAGACCAGCTGAATCAGGAGTAATAGCTTCAGGAATGATTGTATCGTGTGACAAAAAGTAAATGCCTCGATTATCGTTTTTTAAGGCAGAAAGTGATGCTAAGGCTTCATCGCTAATACCAAAACGCTCTTGAATGGGAGTAATAATAGGTTCTATGGATGGATCGCTAAGAGCTAATATTGGGCGAAGGTCTGGAGTAGTAGTTTTTTGCGAGCCATTTTTTTCTAAGACAGCTACAAAGAAGCCGCCGCTGTTGTTTTGCTGGGGCCAAAGCCTTAAGCAGCGAGAAAGAGAAGAGTCGAAGTCTTCACCTTGCCATTGTGTGATGCCGGGTGAATGCACTAAACCTGGAAGAGAGATGGGAGTTAAGCGTAGTTCACCTTTATATTCTTGTAAGAGCTGATGAATGACTCGCTCATTTTCTTCAGGCGCTAAGGTACAGGTGGAATACACGATGCGCCCACCTGGTTTGACTCGAGAGACTGCTTGGCGTAATAGAGCAAGTTGAATGCGAGACATGGAGAGAGAGGAGTGTCGATTGGGCTCGGTCAGTCCTTGGCGTTTTCTTTTTCGTAAGGTTCCTTCGCAACTGCAGGGTGCATCAACAAGGATGCGATCAAAGAATTCACGACAAGAGGGAAAACACATACCATCGACAGTCGTTGTAATAACGTTTGTAATGCCGAGTCGCTTTAACATATGCCCAACAGCGCGAATGCGTTGATAGCTGCGATCATTAGCAATGATTGTACCAGTATTTTTCATCATCACAGCCATTTGCACGGTTTTACCACCGGGTGCGGCGCAAAGATCAAGTATGCGTTCGCCAGGTTGTGGGTCTAAACAAGTGGCGGGAATCAGCGAGACTTCTTCTTGTGTTTGGTACAAACCGGCTTGATAAGTCCATAACTTACCAATTGAAATGCTTTGTTGCTCAACGCGAAGACCAGCAGGATGCCAAGTCATGGGTTCAGCTTGAATGCCATGATAAGCCAATTCATGCTTAACAAAATCGGGAGAGGCTTTTAGGGTATTCACATGCATGGTTTGGGGGAGAGGCTTTTTTAGGCAGGCTAGAAATCCCTCAGGATCTGGCATAATGGAATCATAAGCCGCGAGGTAGGGATGTATGGAGAGAGAAATTGTGGTCATGTCTTGATCTGCTCATAAAGTGAACCATCCTATCTGTTTTTACTGCTTGTGGCAAGAAGAAGGGCCGAAGGCTGAGCTAAGGTGTTGATTTTTGGTTTGGCCGGGTGAGGGGAGCTTGCTCTGTTAGATCAAAGATGGTACAAATTTGTAGTTGCCCCTGGGGATGGTACAAAAGAAAGGTGTCAGTTTTTCGTATCCCAGAGTTTATTTTATTTGGAGTTACTCAATGAGTTTGGATTATCTAGATTTCGAGCAGCCAATCATGATGCTCGATGAGAAAATTAATGAGCTGAAGCGTGTTGGCGTTGATACTGATGTGAATGTCAGTGAAGAAATTGTGCGTTTGAAAGAAAAATTAGAAACACTTACGCGAGATGTGTTTTCTAAATTAACGGCTGCTGAGATAGTGAAACTAGCGCGTCATCCCAAGCGCCCTTACACAAAAGATTATGCCGATCGTTTGTGTACGGATTTTCAAGAGCTTCATGGTGATCGCCACAAAGATCAAGGCCAAGAAATTTATTCTGGTTTAGCGCGTTTAGAAGAGCAAGTCGTGATGGTGATTGGTCATCAAAAAGGGCGTACTACAGCCGAGAAAGTCAGGCGTAATTTTGGTATGGCAAGTCCAGAGGCGTTTCGAAAAGCGTTGCGCTTAATGAAGCTTGCTGAACGTTTTGATATTCCTGTCGTCACATTCATCGATACTCCTGGCGCATACCCAGGAATCACGGCAGAAGAGTGTAATCAAAGTGAAGCCATTGCAAGAAACTTGCTGGAAATGGCTCAGCTTACTGTTCCTATTGTTTGCTGTGTCATTGGAGAGGGTTGCTCAGGTGGCGCTTTAGCCCTTGGCGTGGGTGATAGAACATTAATGTTGCAGTACGCTTATTATTCTGTGATTTCGCCAGAAGGCTGTGCTTCTATTCTTTGGAAATCAGCAGACAAAGCAGCGATTGCAGCAGAGGCCTTGAATTTAACCTCTGATCGTTTGTTGTCTTTAGGTCTAATCGATACAATTGTGCCAGAGCCTTTGGGTGGCGCTCACCGCGATCCTGATTTAATGGCGGCAACGTTAAAAGAGCATATTATTCGAGAGCTAGCAGAGTTATCGATTATGGATAAAACAGAGTTGGTGAACGCACGCTATGCGCGTTGGCTATCTTACGGTTCTCCAGATCGTTCTTAAGAGATGACCTTATCCATTCAAGAAGCGCTTACCCAAACTGTCAGCCAAAGTGCTGCTAAACGTGTGTTTTTAGCATGTAGCGGAGGATTAGATTCTCAGGTTCTCTTGCATACTTATGCTTCTTTGCTTGATGCTTTACCGCCTGTATCAGTGTGTTTTGTGGATTATGGGTCATCGCACGCAAAACCTGCAAGTGAAGCTGTGTTAAGTGTGTGTGAAGCACATGGCATATCTTTTTTGTCTCATCACGTTCAAAGAGATGCGCCCTTGGGTGATAATCAAGAAGCCTATTGGCGGCAGTCGCGTTATGATTGGTTTGAGAGTTTGTTAGAGCCTACTGATGTGTTAATGACAGCGCATCATCAATCCGATCAAGCAGAAACAGTGTTGCTTCAGTTATGCCGAGGAGCTGGTATTAAAGGTCTGTCTGCTATGTTGTCGCATCGTGCTTTAGGTCAGGGAATGTGTTGGCGACCACTGCTTCAGGTGCCTCATAAGCAATTAGTGGAATACGCTAATAAGCATGCGGTTTCTTATGTGGATGATCCGTCGAATGCTGATCAAAGTTATTCGCGAAATGTAATTCGACATTCCATTATGCCACTTTTAAAAACAAGGTGGACAGAAGTAGAAAGCACCATTTCGCGTAGTGCGTCGCATTGTGAGGAAGCATCGGAGTTACTAGCAGAGCTTGCGATTTTGGATACAGGCGTGCAAGGAAATATTGCGTTTGGAGAGCCCTTAGCTTGCGATAAGCTAGATGTATTGTCGAAAGCACGACAACGTTTAGCCATTCGTCATTGGATGGCCTGTCAAGGTGTTCGTATGCCAACGGCTGTGCAATTGGAAGCGTTATTATTACAACTTAAAGCAGGGCCAGATAAACACCCCTGTGTTATGCTTGGCGATTGTGATATGCATCGCCGTAAAAAACATTGGTATTTAAAAAGGAGACAATCATGAGTCGATTAATTTTATTACGTCATGGGCAATCGCAGTGGAATGCTGCAGGTCGTTTTACAGGTTGGGTGGATGTGCCTTTGTCTCGTAAAGGGGTAGAGGAAGCCTTAGAAGCATCGGAAGAGTTGTCGAATGAAAGCATTGATGTGGTGTATATGTCGGGTCTTCAGCGTGCGCAACAAACGGCGATGATTGCTTTGTGTCAAGGATCTGACAGTCGAACTCCGATCATGATTCATGAGTCAGGCTTGTTGGCAGAGTGGTCGGCAATTCATGATGATGAAGCAGCAAAGCTTGCCATTCCTTGCTACATTGATCAGTGCTTGAATGAGCGCTATTACGGTGAGCTTCAAGGTTTGAAAAAAGAAGTGGTTGCTAAAGAACATGGTGAAGCGCAGTGTCAGGTCTGGCGACGTGGTTATGATACACCTCCTCCTGGGGGCGAGAGCTTGCAAGACACAGCAGAGCGAGTATTGCCTTTGTTGCATCAAACCTTTTTGCCGATTTTGGAAGCGGATAAAACGTGTTTGGTGGTGGCGCATGGTAATTCACTTCGCGCAATGGTGATGGAGATGGAAAGTTTAACAGCGAATGAAGTGCAAGGTTTGGAAATTCCAACAGGCCAACCCCGGGCGTATGAATACACAGAAGGAAGGTTTGTGTTGCAGGAGTAAGTTAGGGTTTAACTTTCAATCTTAGTTACTGTTGTTGCAATACCAATTTCTTTAATTCTTTCTAGCAAATAGCTATTGGCAGTGTGTTTGTCTGATAGCACAACATCGTCCTGCGCATGAAAAAATAAAGGCATGGATAGCCTGGGTTTTTTAGCAGCTTCACCTGTTGGGTTTTGTACGCGATGAATGGTCGATGGATAAAAGTGTTGCGTGCACTCTTGTAGCATGTCGCCAGCGTTAACCACAATCCAGTTTGAGTCGATGGGTACATCCACCCATTCACCATTACTCATTTTTGCTTGAAGGCCGGCAGCTGTTGCCGCGGGCAGTAACGTGAGTAAGTCGATATCGGTATGATCCGCAGCACGCAATGATCCGGTAGGTTCATTGCCGTTGAGAGGTGGGTAGTGAATAACTCTCAACATGTGTCGTTGGCTGCGTTCAATCATTTTATGCAAAGGCATGGAGAGTTGTTGCTGAATATTGTTTGGTAAGCTTTCTTCTAAAGAAATCAGAAGCGTTGTGGCGAGTGTGTTGAGCTGTTGGCGCAAGGCTTCGCTGTTCTCTCTTAGTTGATTTGGGCAAGGGCCCCAAGAGTAGTATTGAAAAAACTCCTTGATGTCTTTTTTATTGTTTCCTTTAGCGGTTTCTGAGACTGCTTGGCTGATAAAGCCAGCTTGTGTGCCATCTTTTGGTGCGTAATCGTATTTTCCGTCAGAGGCAAAAAAGGCAGCCCATTGCTCGTAGACATCTGTAATGAGTGTTTGATCGACAGGGTGGTTTTTTAACACAGCAAAGCCTGTTTCACGCAGTGTCTTAGCAAATCGTGACCCTGCATCGCTAGCGTTTAAGTCAACAACGTCAATGATAGGCATAAGGATCCTCACAGTGTTTGAATTCGCTGTGATTATGCCATCGATTATCTTGAAGGGCCAGAGGGGAGAAGTAATTCGGGCGTTTGATTTCGCTTGGGGAATAGTTGAGATATGCCGCTCTCAATGGCTTTACAAATTGCAGCAATAGGGCTCCATAAAGCTTTAAAAAAAGTAGCTAGTGCAGTGACCCACTTTGGTGTTTCTTTTGCTTTTTTTTGACCTTGTTCTATTGCTAGTGGACGCACTGAGCTTGTTGATTTTTCTCTAGGAGGCTCTTTTTGTGTAATCGGCCCTTCTTTCACAAGCGCTTGTTTTGGGGTTGGATTGATATGGTCTGTTAGTTCCTGAATCCAAGGGAGGTCTTTTTTCAGATCGTCAAAGAGAGCTGGCTCAAAAAGGTTTTTTCTTTCACCGTAGCCTTTGTTGTCCTTTAAGTATTCGGCAGCCTGGAAAAGATGTATGGCAGTTCCTATGGCTTCGGGGTCATTCATGCTTTGTTCTGCCAATTGCTCGGTCTTAGCTGCTATTTGTTTTCTTTGGGAAGAGGTGGTGGGGTGTGTGCTTTCAAGTAAGCCCATGAGAAAGTTCTGAATGATTGCTTGAGGATCAGGCCTTTTTCCGTCAGTGCCTTTAGTATCAGCTGTTTTTAAAGCTTTTCTTACATCCTCTAAAGCTTTTTTTTCTCCAGGGCTCATATTCTTAAGTCCTTCAGCGATTACCTTGTGCTCTGCTAGAACTTCCGCTTGGGCTGTTTTTGCATTTTGCTTTTGATCGGCAATTTCCTTTGGAGATAAACCGTTTGTGTCAAATTCGTTTGAAAATGCTGCCTTAGGTAGTTCGCCTTTTTCATCTAGTTCGGAGGCTATCTTTAGTAGCTGCATCATGTTTGCTAAATGTGTGTTGTATGATCTTGTGTTGGGCTGTGGCATGTTGGTACTTCCTATAAGGGTAGTGACTCTAAATATAAGGCACTTAAGCCCCCAATTCCAGTCTCTTCGCGGGGCTGTCTTCTGTTTTAAAACCTTGCTACACTGGGCCTTTTTCAGCATAAAGGCCAAAAATGGCAGCATTAGAACGTGTGGATCCAGATCATATCCGCAATTTTTCCATTATCGCCCATATTGATCATGGTAAATCCACCCTCGCCGATCGCTTTATTCAAATTTGTGGCGGGCTTTCAGATCGTGAAATGAAGTCGCAAGTCCTTGATTCTATGGATATTGAGCGTGAGCGAGGGATTACGATTAAAGCTCAAAGCGTTACCTTATACTTCACAGCCAAGAACGGAGAGCGTTATCAGCTGAATTTCATTGATACGCCAGGGCACGTGGATTTTTCTTATGAGGTGTCTCGTTCTTTGGCTGCTTGTGAAGGAGCTTTGTTAGTGGTTGATGCAGCTCAAGGGGTAGAAGCGCAGACCTGCGCCACCTGTTATACGGCTATTGAGCAAGGTTTGACCGTTCTTCCCGTATTGAATAAGATCGATTTAGCTCAGGCTGATCCAGATCGAGTGAAGCAAGACATTGAAGATGTGATTGGCGTAGAAGCGCAAGAAGCTGTGGCTGTTAGCGCTAAAACAGGCGTGGGTGTGGAAGCAGTCTTAGAGCAATTGGTGCTTTTAATACCCCCTCCAGCTGTTACAGCGCCAGATGCACCCCTGCAGGCTTTGATCATTGACTCATGGTTTGATAATTATTTGGGTGTGGTTTCTTTGGTTCGGGTTGTGGCCGGCACATTAAGGGCTGGGGAAAAGGTTCAGATGATGTCTACCGGTCATGATCATGTCTTGGATCAGGTCGGTGTGTTTACGCCAAAACGAGAAAAGAAAGATTACCTGGGTGTGGGTGAAGTAGGTTTTGCCGTTGCTGGTATCAAAGCAATTGATGGCGCGCCTGTGGGAGATACCATCACAAGCACTAGAAATCCGGCAAAAGAAGCATTGGCTGGTTTTAAGGTGGTTAAGCCTCAGGTGTATGCTGGTTTGTTCCCCGTTAACAATGAAGAATACGAAGCGTTTCGTGAAGCACTGGCAAAGTTGTGTTTGAATGATGCGTCGTTGTTTTATGAGCCTGAATCGTCAGAGTCTTTGGGCTTTGGTTTTCGTTGTGGTTTCTTGGGTATGCTGCATATGGAAATTATCCGAGAACGATTAGAGCGAGAATATCAGCTCACACTGATCACCACAGCGCCAACGGTGGTTTATGAAATTAAGACAAAGAAAGGCGGGACGATTTATATCGATAACCCATCTGCTTTGCCTACAGTGACCGAAATTGAGGCTATTTTAGAGCCAGTTGCAGAAGTAAATGTATTGGTTCCTCAAGAATTTTTAGGCAGTGTTTTGGGTTTGTGTTCTGAAAAACGTGGCGTTCAAAAACGCATGTTGTATCACGCGAACCAAGTGAGTTTGACTTACCATATTCCAATGAGTGAAGTGGTTTTAGATTTCTTTGATCGACTAAAATCGGTGTCTCGAGGGTATGCGTCTTTGGAGTATGCGTTCGATCACTTTAAAAAAGAAGATCTAATTAAAATGGATATTTTGGTTAACGGTGATCGTGTGGATGCATTGTCAGCGATTGTGCATCGAGACAATCTCATGACGCGTGGTCGCGCTATTGCAGAAAAATTACGAACGCTTATTCCACGCCAGCAATTTGATATTGCTATTCAAGCTGTGGTGGGCGGTAAAATTATTGCAAGAACCACCGTAAAATCTTTGCGTAAAAACGTGACGGCAAAATGTTATGGCGGTGATATATCGCGTAAAAGAAAGCTGCTAGAAAAACAAAAAGCAGGTAAAAAGCGAATGAAAATGGTTGGTAGCGTGGGTATTCCTCAAGAAGCTTTCTTGGCTATTTTACAAGTTGACGGTGATGGCAAGTAAGGGTCTCTGATGGCAGTTGATGTGGCACAATTAGGAAAAGCAATAGGCGTTACCTTCGTAGATGAAGGGCTTCTAGTGAGAGCGCTTACTCATCGTAGTTCTTCTCAAGATAACAATGAGCGCTTGGAATTTTTAGGCGATGCGATTTTAGGCGCTGTGATTGCGTCTCGTTTGTATGAGCAGCATCCGAATGCCACGGAAGGCGAGCTGACACAAATGCGTTCTCGTTTAGTGCGCGGAGATACCTTGTTTGTGATTGCTGAAGACAACGGTCTGTCTCATTATTTGCGTTACGGAACGGGTGATTGTGAGCTTAAAGGCATGCTAGCTGATGCTGTAGAAGCTATTATTGCTGCTATTTATTTAGATCAAGGCATGCAAGCAGCAGAAGCTTTCATCGATCGTTTGTTTGCAGATCGCTTATCAAGCATAAGCATAGAGGCCATCGAAAAAGACGCTAAAACATTGCTTCAAGAGTGGGCGCAAGCAAGAGGGGAGCCCTTGCCTGTTTATACAATCACTACGTCAGGCCCCCCTCATCAGCGAATGTTTCAAGCAAGCTGCAAATTAGCTGATTTTCCAGTTATTGTTGGCCTTGAAGCATCCACACGCCGTTCGGCAGAAAAAGCAGTAGCACACACCATGTTGGAGACAATTCATGACAGATAACCACGATCAAGACACTCATTGCGGCTTTGTAGCTATTGTGGGTCGACCCAATGTAGGTAAGTCTACATTAATGAATCATTTGCTTGGTAAAAAACTAAGTATCACATCCAGGCGACCGCAAACAACCCGAGAACGTATTGTTGGTGTGAAAACCGAGGGGAAGCATCAGATTGTCTTTTTAGATACGCCGGGCGTGTATGCGAGTAGTCAGTCTGAAATGGATCGCTGTTTGCAAAAAACCGCTTTAAAAACCATTGGTATGGTTGATTTGATTGTGTTTGTGGTTGAGTGCGATCGCTTTAAACCTGCTGATGAGTGGATTGCGGAGCAAATTAAAAAGTCTGGCTTCCCTGTGCTTTTGGTCATTAACAAGATCGATAAAATGGATAAGAAAGAAGACTTGTTGCCGTTTATCGAGGCCATGAAGTCACGAATTGATGTCGTTGATATTGTGCCTGTTTCCGCATTGAAATCGATTCAGTTAGATACGTTATTAGAGGCTTTAAAGTCGCGTTTGCCGTCTCATCCCTTTTGTTTCCCTAGTGATCAACTCACAGATCGTTCTGACGTGTTTGTTATGGCTGAAACAGTTCGTGAAAAAGTATTTCGTATATTGGGTCAAGAGCTTCCTTATGCCGCAGCGGTGAGTATTGATAAAGTGGATGAAGTAAAGAAAAGACTCGATATTTACGCGACTATCTGGGTGGAAAAAGAGTCCCAAAAGCCGATTGTGATTGGGCAACAAGGTTCGCGTATTAAGAAAATTGGTACGCAAGCACGAACAGATCTTGAATCCTATCTCGATACCCATGTTAATTTACAACTGTGGGTGAAAGTGAAGCGCGGTTGGACGCAAGATCCTGCGTCGTTGCGTCAGTTTGGTATTTCAGGGAGTGACGACTAAGGTGGATAAGCGTGTTGCCAAGGAAGGCGCTTACGTTTTGCATGTACGACCTTATCGAGAAACCAGCTTACTGGTGGATGCTTTAACACAATCTCATGGTTTGATTTCCTTGGTGGCCAAAAGTGCGAGGGGGCCTAAATCTCGTTTTCGTGGCCAACTTATGCCGCTCACACCACTTCAAATTAGTTGGACTGGCTTATCCGATTTAAAAAGCTTAACGGCTGCAGAGGTGATTGGTTTGCCTCATCAGTTGCAAGGAGAAGCCTTGTGGGCTTCTTTTTATGCGCATGAGTTGATGCAGCGATTATTGGTGAGAGGAGAGTTGTTCACCGATGTCTTTGGGGCCTATCAGCGCTTATTGAATGCCTTGAAGGTGGGAAGTAATTACAGTGAGCTTCGTTATTTTGAGTTGGGTTTGTTGGTTGAATTAGGGTATGGACCCACCTTGCATGAAACGGCTGATCATCAATCACCAGTGCTTGCAAATAGCTGGTATCGTTACGTACTGGATCATGGTTTGGTTCTTTGCCACGATGTGGCGCCAGACGCTCTGACTTTCTGGGGAGGTGATTTATTGGCCTTGCAAGAGCGTCGTTTATCGACAGAGTCTGAGTTATTGGGTGCTAAACGTTTGTTGCGGTATGTTTTGTTGTATCGCTTGGGGTCTAGGCCCTTGAAAACCCCCCAAGTCTGGCAAAGTATACGCGGAGCTTGATGCATGAAAAGTCAATCCCCATTTTTGGTCAATCTTAGGCGAAAACTCTCTTCAAAATGCTCATGTACTCTCATGTACATTCCGCTTTTTCATCGATTTTTCGTCTAACCTTGCCTTAAAACTGGGAACTTGATGTGCAGCCTAGGCTTTGTGTGTTGCCCCTGAAATGATTGACAACAGTGGTGGTTTGTGGACAATTAGAAGGGTATACATAAGAAACGAGAAGGTGAGAGGCGTTATGAGTAAAAAGGAAGGTCAAGTTCCAGCAAATGTATCAAGCTCTTTGTCGAAATCGGGGGCTATTACTCATTACATTTTGCTTTGGGAGGCTAAATCAGGTCAGCATCGTGTCATATGTAAGCAGCGGCCTAAGACCATTCCTCTTGATACGACAGGCTACACGATGGCTGGCATGCCTCCAATGATGACCGGAGAGTATGTGCCCTATACTGTAAAGGGAGAGTTAGGGCCTGAAAAAGATTTTGATAGGGAAGAGAAAAACCTAGACCAAATTGTTGAAGATTGGCGGGGAGCCGAGCTACTAAAGCAGATATTGGAACATGAGGAGTTGGCTAAGGTAGAGTGGACTTACATCCGATTTTTTGTGTTGGAAGCAGGTAAAAATCTTCCTGCTGAAACGCCAAACTCACAAGAATTAATGAATAGAGAGAGCTTTTCTAGAACGTCAAAGCAGGTTAATTTTAAAGACTACCGAGAAGCAGTTATTTCTCATCAAGCAGCTAAGGTAGCCCGTTCACGATGCTCTTTGATTGTCTTAGGAACTATTGTAGGGCTTGGCTTAGGGGCTTCGGTTTATTTTTTAAGTCAGCTCATTTTGGCTGCTTCGCAGGGGGCTTCGGCAGCGATATCCGATCCTGCTTCTGTTTTAGGAGTTGTTTTTGCTGCAACGCTTTTGTTTGCTGGTCTTTTGATTTATCAAGGGTGTGAATGTCGTAAGAAAAAGAAATCATACCTTCATTTAAGTGCTTTTTTCCAAGCAGAAGAGCTAGCTTCAGAGCAAAATGAAACACTACAAGGAGGAAGCTAGGATGAGAACACCTGTGAAGCGGATGAGAACACCTGCAAATAAAAGTCGGTTAGAGATTATAAACTCTATTTCAAAGGCACTGAGAGCTACTCCAGCAATAAGACTTTATTATGTGTGCTTGCTAAAAGCTGGTAAGGCTGAAGCGATTATTCCGATCCAAAGAGCGCAGCACATGCAGCCTCTTTCTAGCGATTCGTCTTCTTCTGACTGGCGGCTGCTTCCATTATCAAGAGAGTTGAGTCAATTGTCATTGGAGTGGGATAGAATAGAGTTTTATCGTTTATCTTCTCTAGGCGAGACCTCTGATTCATCACAAGAAGTCCCAAGCTTGAAGCAGTTGAGAGGCGAGAGTGAAGCCTTAAGTGATGAGGAAGAATCGGCTGATGAATACGGTGATCAGAACTATGAAAAACGTCAGACCTTGAGTTGTGATGAGTATAAGCAGCTTCTTGAGCCACTCCTCACAAAAAAAGAAGAAAGAAAAGTAAATGTGACTAGGCAGTTGGCTAACCGAAACATGATATTACTTGCGGTTCCATTGCTGGCATTTTCTATTCCAGGCATTGCTTTAATGGCAGATGCTATTGCTGTTTCAGCAAGCCTTGCTCAAAGCAATTTGCTAGGTCTTTCGGTTGGTTCAGGTATTTTGTTGGCGGTCGCTTTGGTGTGTTTAGTCCTTCTTGTAAAGAATGGAGTTAAGTTGTGCCGAAAAAATAAAATGTTGAACGGCATTGATGTCACTGTAAAAGAGCGTTTGTCTAGCTGGTTTGATAAGGTGAAAGATGTTGTTTCAGCGCCTAGGTCTCATGGGTATAGCCTAGTACCGACAGATCCAAGCAGCTAGAGAGCACTTGAAAAGCGCTTTTAGTGGGTGTATGCTACAAATGTAGCAAACAAATACGTGGAGCTTGCCGTGGGTATTCCCATTCGAGTTGATGAAAGCATTTATAATGCAGCAAAACAAACGGCTAAGGCTGAGTGTCGCTCTATACCTTGTCAGATTGAGTTTTGGGCAAAAATAGGTAAGTGCGCACTTGAAAATCCCGACCTCCCTATCGATATGATTCAGGATTTGCTCGTTTCGAATCAACAAGATCCCAATATTGCGGAGCCTTTTAACATTGACCACTAAACAAGTTAATATTCAAGTTCTTCAAATGCCCGCTTTCAAGCGCGCTTATAAGAAGCTCTCTCCTGCAGTTAAAGAAAAAACAAAAAAAGCTGTTCAAGCGATTATTGATAACCCGCTTATTGGACAGGAGAAAAAAGGGGATCTTAAAGAGGTGTTTGTTTACAAATTCAAGGCTCATACTCAACAATACTTATTGGCGTATCGCTGGGAACCCAGGAAACGCCTATTGTTAGCTCTAGGTGTGCATGAGAATTTCTATAGAGATTTAAAGCATTAAGATTATTTTTTTCAAACACATAGAGATTTCTTAGTAATATTCTGCAGCTCTTCCCAGAGACTCATGGGTGAATTGAGCGGTGGAAGCCAATAGAGAGTGTTGCCAAGTGGTCTTAATAAAGCCCCGTTTTTTCTAGCTTCTTTAGCAAAAGTAAAACCTGCGCGTGTTTGGTTTTCTCTTGGAATAATATCAGCAGCAACCATGCCACCGATTGATCTTACGTTGTGTAAATATTCCGATTCATCGGCGATGTCTTGCATGAGCTTGGCTGCTTTAGGGGCATTTTTCTGAACTGTTTCATAGAGTTTGCTCTCTTCAATCACCTCTAGTGTTGCTAAAGCCACTCGCGCTGCTAAGGCATTACCTGTGTGCGTGTGTGAATGTAAAAAAGCCTTACCTGTTTCGTAGTCGTCATAAAATAAGTCATAGATATCATCGCGAGTGATCATGGCGCTAATGGGTAAGTAACCGCTGGTTAACCCTTTAGAAAGACACAAAAAATCGGGTTCAATGCCAGCATGTTCACAGGCTAGCGCTTTTCCAGTTCGTCCAAAGCCTGTCATAATTTCGTCTGCAATCAACCACACATTGTTTTTCTTGCACCAGTCGTGAATGCGTTTTAAGGCATCAGCGCTATAGATCAACATGCCTGCTGCGCCTTGTAAAATAGGCTCTAAAATCAAAGCAGCTACGTGTGGGCCATGCTCTTCCAGTTGAGCTTCGATGCCAGGCCAATGGGATAAGGCGTCATGCCACAGTGGATCGTCTGTGTTTTTAACATAAGGAATGCCCTGTAAAATAGGATAAGAATGCATTAGCGAGGCATAGGGTTTTTTATAAAGACCCAGATCACTCACACTCATGGTAAGAGCAGTTTCGCCGTGATAGCTACCGGCAATGCCCATGAATGCCGTTTTATGTGGTCTGCCTGCTAATGCTTGTCCATGGACAGCCATCTTTAAGGCAATCTCTACGGCGCAGGAGCCATCAGAAGCGTAGGAGACCTTATTAAGGGAGGGGCAGAGCTGGCTTAATTTGTCAGAGAGGCTTTCGATCACGGAATTAGTTGTATTGGCTAGCATCACGTGTTCGAAGTGATCGGCTTGATCTTTGAGAGCTTCCACGAGGGCTGGGTGAGCATGACCTAAGGATTTGCACCACCAACTTGAAGTACCATCGATATAGGCGCGTCCCTCAGGGTCGTAAAGATAGGAGCCTTTGGCACGAGCAATGGGGAGGGGAGGGTAGGTTTCGTGGTCTTTCATTTGTGTGCAGGGATGCCAAACGTGTGAAGCCATGGGATTTCCTTTTGAGCTTAAGAACCTCATGGTAACAGATGCTTTTCAACGACGAAATATTGACGCCTTTGGGGAGCTTGCCTATGATGGGTCGTTCATTGTATCGAGGAGACAAGGCATGAACGAGGTGACCTTACGTTATGATTGGCGTCCAGAAGAAGTAGACGCTCTTTTTCAGATGAGTTTCATGGACTTACTGCATCGTGCTCATGAAATGCATCAAACATGTTTCGATCCTAGCGAAGTGCAGCTGAGCACCTTGTTAAGTATCAAAACAGGGACCTGCCCAGAAAATTGCGGGTATTGTTCACAAAGCGGACACCACAAAACAGAGGTGGAAAAACAGTCTCTGATGGCCGTTGAAGAAGTGTTAGAAAAAGCAAAGGCAGCCAAAGACGCTGGGGCAACGCGTTTTTGCATGGGAGCTGGTTGGCGTAGCCCACCGAAGAAAGACTTTCCTGCTGTGTTGGCCATGGTAAAGGGTGTGAAGGAGCTGGGGCTTCAAACGTGTATGACCTTAGGTATGCTCGATGATGATCAAACACAGGGTCTCAAAGAGGCAGGCTTGGATTATTATAACCACAACCTGGATACGTCACCGGAGTATTACGATAAAGTGGTGACCACTCGGACTTATGAAGACCGACTCAAAACCTTAGCGCGTGTTCGTGATTCAGGCATGAATGTGTGTTCTGGTGGTATTTTAGGGTTGGGAGAAAAGCACGAAGATCGCTTATCGTTTTTATGCGTTCTTGCGAACTTGCCGACACATCCTCAAAGTGTTCCTATTAACCGATTGGTTCCGATTCCAGGAACACCGTTGGGTAACGCCGCTCCGATCGATGATTTTGATTTTGTGCGAACCATTGCGTGCGCTCGAATCATGATGCCACATTCGGTTGTGCGTTTATCCGCAGGTCGTCAAACCATGCACGCTAGTTTGCAGGCTTTGTGTTTTTATGCTGGTGCGAACTCTATTTTTTATGGAGAAGAGTTGCTGACAACATCAAACCCATTGGTGCAACAAGATCGAGCGCTGATGAAACGTTTAGGCATGCGCCCGACAGGTATTGGCGAACCTCAAATTGATGAGAAGGTCATGGCAGATGTTGCTTGATCGTTTGCAAAAACGATGCGATGAACGCTTGGCAGCACATCAGTATCGACAGCCAGTGTGTTTGTCACATACCACCCGCTTATCCACTGACCGAGTTGACTCAGGCAGTGTGTGCTATCTGTTTTCTTCAAATAATTACTTAGGGTTGGCTAATCACCCAGATCTTGTGAGTGCTTTCTCTGAGGCTGCTAAGCATTATGGCGTTGGTAGTGGCGCCTCACCTTTGGTGACAGGTTACAGTGAGGTTCATCGCGATACCGAAAAAGCGTATGCCAATTTCATTGGCGCAGAGAGCGCTATGTTATGCAGCAGTGGTTTTGCTGCTAATTTATCGGTGATTCAAGGTTTAGCTGGGCGATCAGATGTGGTTATTCATGATCATGATAATCATGCATCACTGTTGGATGCTACGCTTGTATCAAGAGCGAGCTTGAAGCGCTATGATCATCTGGATATGGATTCATGTGATGAGCTGCTAGTGCAACAGCAAGAGAAGGCATGTTTGGTAGCGAGTGATGCTGTGTTTAGCATGTCTGGTGATGTAGCTCCTGTGAGAGCTTTATCTGATTTAGCAAAAAAGCATGATGCAAGCTTACTGATCGATGACTCACATGGTTTTGGTGTGTCAGGAAAGACTGGGCGAGGCACATTAGAGGTATCAGGCATCTCGATGTCAGATATTGATGTCTTAACAGTTGGCTTGGGTAAAGCCATGGGTTGCGCTGGTGGTTTGGTGCTTGGTTCAAAGGCCTTGATTGATGGTTTGCGGCAATTTTCTCGCGCTTACGTTTATAGTACAGCGATTCCTCCTGCTTTAGCAGCGGCAGCTAAAAAAAGTTTGCATATTTTATTAGAAGAATCATGGCGCGTTACTGAATTGCATCGCTTAATTAATTCTTTTCAAGAAAAAGCCAAGCGAATTGGTTTGCAGTGTTTGCCATCACAATCGCCTATTCAATCCTGGGTGATCGGCAGCGAAGAGAAAGCAGTCGCGATGGCAGAGGGTCTGCAAGAACAAGGGTATTTGCTAATGCCTATTCGTACCCCTACGGTCCCTTTAGGCCAAGCGCGATTACGCATTACCTTGAATGTTGGGCAAACAGATAAAGACATTGAGGGTCTCATGCAAGCAATAGAAAAGGTGAGAGATCGTGTCTAGCAAGCAAGGTGACAGACCCGTTGTGTTGTGCCTCGCCGGATGGGGTTTTTCGCGAGCTGTTTGGGACCCTGTTCTTGCTCTTTTTGGTGATTCCATGACATGCGTGAGCGAGGACTTATCTGAGCTTCCAGAATCTGACTCTAACTTAGAATCATTGAAGCAATGGTCTGATGTGTTAATGAGTCGCTTACCTCAATCGTTTTGTGTTTTGGGTTGGTCTTTAGGTGGGACCTTAGGGTTGTGGTTAGCAGATCAATACCCTGGTCGAGTCAAAGCTGTATGCTTGGTTTCAGGAAGTCCGTGTTTTAGTGAAAAAGAAAATTGGCCAGGTGTTTCTAAAGATCGTTTGGATGCTATTTGGCAATCAGCAAAAAAAGGATGCGATACGTTTTTAAGCGATTTTTCTCGTTGGCAAGTGTCATTGCGTGATCGATCAGCCATGCATATCATGCAGCAAGCGATTCTTTCTTCAAAAAACAAAGCGTCATTAATGGTAGGTTTGCAGTGCTTGATGGATTTGGATTGTCGGGATGTGAATTGCGAGCAATTTTATTTACTTGCATCGAACGATAAAATACTTCCAGTATCACGCTTGAAAGATGAGCTGTCACCATATTCAGTAACCGTAGAAGAGGGTGATCATGCTCTGTTAGTTACGAAGCCTCAGCGAGTGGTTGATTGGGCTTTGGGGGTGATGCGTGTCTAGAGTTGTTGTGGATCGAGCTTTTAATAAAAGCGCAGTCAGTTATGCTTACCATTCGCAAGTTCAACAGCGAGTGGCGTCACATTTACTGTCGTTATTACATGAAAATGAATCAGCAAATACCGTGGCTGATGTGGGCTGTGGAGTTGGCTTGCAGGGTCATGAGCTTAAAAAAAATTACCCAAAAGCAGATATTGTTTTGATTGATCGCGCTAAAAACATGTGTCGCGCAGCTGCGTTAGAATGCCCGGATTTGAGCGTGCTTCATGCTGATGCGAATGCTTTACCGTTTGATTCTTCTTCAGTCGACTGCTTATTTTCAAGTTCTATGTTGCAGTGGTCAGATTGCTTAGAAAAAACCTTATTAGAATGGTGTCGGGTTTTAAAACCCGGGGGTATGGCAGCGATCAGTTGTTTTTTGCAAGGTTCTTTGCATGAGATAAAAAAAAGTTGGCAAGCGCATGACTCTGTATCGCACATTAATACGCTACCTTCTTTTAAGGATATCTTACAATTACTTCATGCGCTTCCAATGAGTATTATCCATCAAGAAACGGATACAGAAATCGAATGGTTTTCGACAGTCAATGATGTGGTTGAGCATTTGCGAGGTGTTGGCGCTCAAACAGTGACAAATGCTTCGCGTCATGCAGGTTTGCTGACACCATCTCGTTGGCAAAGCATGTGTAAATCGTATCATGAACTTCAAGGTCCAAATGGACTATTACCCCTAACATACGAGGTAGCTTATGTCGTCGTCAAACGAAACTGAGATCGAAGGTTATTTTGTGACAGGAACAGATACAGAAGTCGGTAAGACAGTCATTGCAAGGGATTTGATGCGTCGCTTGAAAGAGCAAGGTCATACCGTGCTTGGGATGAAACCTATTGCCAGTGGCGCTATTCAAACCAAAGAGGGTCTTCGCAATGAAGATGCCTTGGCTTTGCAGGCTGAATGTAGCATTGACGTTCCTTACGATTGGATAAACCCTTATTGTTTTGAGCCATCCATTGCGCCACATATTGCAGCCGAACAAGCAGGTGAAAGCATTCGCATGGACATTATTCAGTATGCTTATTCACAATTAGTTGAGGCAGGGGCAACAGCCATTGTGGTGGAAGGTGCAGGTGGTTGGTTAGTCCCAATTAATGACATGGAAATGATGTCAGATATTGCAGATCAACTTAATTTAGATGTGGTTTTGGTTGTTGGTTTAAAATTAGGTTGCATCAATCATGCCTTATTAACAGCCAATCATTTACAAGCTTTGCCCAGTGGTTACATGGGTTGGGTGGCCAATCATTTATCGCCAGATATGTTGGCTGTAGCAGAAAACATGCGCTCCTTAAGTGAACGCATTGGTGAGCCCATGATGGTTCATGCTTACGATGAATCAATGGTTTAAAGATGATTCTTCGAGTTTTTCCTGGGAGATTCCCCTCATTTTTAGTATGTTCATGAGTGCGTTGAACTCAAAAACTTGTTACACTGATGGTTTCTTAAGGGTTGAAGCCAGTTTTTTCTCATGGCTATCAACATAAAGATCTATGTTATTGACATTAGGTGATACACGCATGACAAGCTTATACCCATTTACAAAAAAAGGGCACACTAGACTCTCTGAAGAGCTAAAAAGGCTGAAGACGATCGATCGACCAGCTGTGATTGATGCGATTGCAGAAGCTAGGGCTCACGGCGATCTGAAAGAGAATGCAGAATACCATGCAGCTCGGGAAAGGCAGAGCTTTCTAGAGGGGCGCATTCAAATGTTGGACGGCAAGTTAAGTAATAGCCAAGTGATTGATGTCACGCAACACTCCAACAAAGGTAAAGTGATTTTCGGCGCTACTGTTACGATTGTGAATGAAGAGACAAACGAAGAAACAACGTATCAAATCGTTGGAGAAGAAGAAGCAGATTTAGAGAATAATAAGGTGTCTGTAAAATCGCCATTCGCGCGAGCTTTGGTGGGTAAATTTAAAGATGATTCAGTCGATTTTGATGCTCCCGATGGCATGAAGTCTTATGAAATCATCGATGTAAAATACATTTAGGTAAGGGTATGAGGTATTGTGCTTTGTTGATGGCTGCTTTAGCGTCTTTTTTTGGTGTTGCTTTAGCAGCAACGCACGCTCAAGTGATTCAAATCACCTCATCAACACCTAGCATTGTGTTTCAGCTGCCTTCCAATGCAAGCACTGGTTTCCGCTGGTTTTTAAGTCAAAAGCCTGTTTGGATTCAATCAATGAGTTCGCGTTATATTCCACCTAAAAATAATCGGGTGGGAGCTGGAGGAGTATCTGAATGGCACTTTCGTTGGCCAGCAGATAAATGCCTTGTGCCAACTCAAGCAAGCATTGACATGCTTTATGCTAGAAGCTGGGTGCCAGCTTCGGCCAATATGAAGCGAGAAAAAATCACGGTTTATTGTCGGCCGTCATAAGGCGATAGTTTTTTTGATATAGGCTTACAATTTAATCTTGCATAAACAGGTAAGCCGTTTTTATAAGGTAAACTGACTTCTCCCTGAATGAAGGGCCGTAAGTAATCCAAGCATGCGTCTGTTACTTCAAAACCGTTCGGCTTAATCATATCGTTAGGAATGCAAATTTCTCGATTAGCGACATCGCCTAAGCTTGCTGTGCCGATAGTCCACGCGTAAGGGTTTGATGATGTACGCTGAATAGTTAGCATGACATCATTTAAGCCAGACAAGGCTTGTTTGACGGCAGTTTCGCCTAAAGCATATGCTTGCGTAACGTCTGTCAGTGAGGCAGCGTGAGAAGCGGCGCGTTGGCAGTAATCGCTGACAGCCCAATGGTATTTGTAGTCTAATTTTTCTTTGATTAGATGAGCTAATTTTGGCGCCAAACCACCCAGCTGATGATGCCCAAAGGCATCCGTATCGCCAGTTTCACTGACTAAGCGTCCGTCGTCATGACGGATGCCCTCAGAAGCACAAATAAAGCAGTAACCGACAGAGTCTACGGATTCTTTCACGGCAGCTAGGAAAGCTACTTCAGGCAAGAGCAAAATATGGGGAGCGTGAGTAGGTGTATTTTTCCCTAAAGCACTGGAAGCAGCAATCCAACCGGCGTGTCGCCCCATGACTTCTAAAATAAAGACTTTGGTGGAGGTTAAGGCCATGCTAGCTAAATCTAAGCTTATTTCTTGTGTGGTGGTGGCAATGTATTTGGCGACAGAGCCAAAGCCTGGGGAGTTATCGGTGATAGCGAGATCGTTGTCGATTGTTTTAGGCAAGCCAATGCAGGTGAGCGGATAATTATTGTGTTGGCAATAGGTCGATATTTTATGAATCGTATCGTGTGAATCACCGCCACCATTATAAAAGAAATAGCCAATATCGTGAGCTTTCATGACTTGCAAGATACGTTCGTAAGGGGCTGTGTCTTCTTCTAAAGAGGGTAGTTTGTAACGACAGCTACCAAAGGCTGCACCCGGTGTGTGTTTGAGGTATTCAATGTTGGTTTCAGATTCTTTAAGAACATCGACTAGGTTTTCATGCAGTACGCCATAAATACCATTCAAAGCAGCATAAACACCTAAAAAACCAGCACTTTTCGCAGCTTGGATGACGCCGCAGGCAGTAGCATTAATCACAGGAGTAGGGCCACCAGATTGGGCGTAGAGTATGTTTTTCGGGGTCATGATCTACCTCAGTGCATCAAAGCAGGGCGCATCATACCCAGTTTCTTATGTGTTGTCACTTTTGGGGCACTGTAACTCTTTGATAGTAGAAAGTAATGTCACGATTTTCAGAGGAATTCTCTAGACATGTGCGATCAAAAAGTGTACACTAGTAGAGGTTATTAGGATTTTTTATTGAGCAAAACATGTCAAAAGTGAAACGAGAAAATAGAGCTTTAAGCTCAAAAGAAATACTATTGCTTCAGGCCTGTCGGGATGAGGCAGGAAATATTATTGGCGGATGTTCGAAATCAGATTACCTTGCACTATCTGATCATGAGCAAGCTTATTTACTTGAGCAGGCCGAAACTATAGCTGGACTGTATCAAGAAAAGTGCAACTGGCCGCTGTCATATCATGTTGAGATAATGCGTGGAGACACATCGTGGCGGTATAACCCTGCATCAACCGGCAGCACACTCAGGCTTCTGTTGATCAGAGAGAGTATCTCAGAAGATGCATTCGTTCAATTAAGCGCAAGGAATCAGGTATGGTTGGCAAGATACTCTACTTCTCTACTACGTTTATACGATCGAGGATGCCAGGATAGCTTAGAGAGCTTACTATCGTTAGGAGATGGGCTTCGAGATCAACTTTTTACTATTAGTGATGCCGAGTGGTCTCTAATGTTGGTGAGCGGAACCTCGCTGTCTGAATATGTGACTATCAAGCGTGATGGTGTAAAAAATAAATTCGCTCATCTTGGAAAAAGAAAAGAAAAAAACAAAAAGAGTGGACGAGACATAAAGAGCGAGGATAAGAAAAGGGAAAGGGCAAACAGTAGGTTTTTCAATCCAAATAAGAAGTCTTATTTGTCGGTGAAAGAATTGTATGAGGAAGGTTTTTCTTATCCTTTGAGAGATTTTATGTGCTTAAATCTCAGACAACGTGCTTGGTTGATGTCACACTATAAAAGCGTGAAAGAAGTGCTGCAGTACACAAGCGACTTACCTGAGGGTTATCTCTCAGTATTGGAATCTGAAAATAACTATTCATGGCTGCTTGCGCATAAAAGAGAGTTGACACATTTTTTAGAGCAATTAAGCAAGTATGATTCTAGCTTGCCATTAGTAACTTTTTTTAGTTTAACAAAGAGCAAGCGCCTAGACGTATTGAATTTGGAAAGGAAGATGCTGCATAATGTGTGTTGTTTCTTAAAGGTGGTAGGCTATTCCTTTGACGATTTTTTAAGTTTGAATGAAGGCGATCGTGACTGGGTGATATGCAGGTCAGTATCTTTGGAAAGTTTGTTTGTTCAGGATCAAGATGAAGGGAGGCGATTTTCTGGTCTGGGTTTGGAAAAATTAATCTCTTTTTTGAAGGGTAGAGGATGTCAGGGTTTGTTGCATAGAGTGGCAGATATTGTGGCTTTTTTTGATGCCGATGGAAGAGATCACACACAAGAAGAATTGCTTGATTTTTTGTCTCTTAAAGAAGATGTCAGGACCTTTTTACTGGATAATTACTCGCATTATTTCCCTTTGCATGCAACGGAATTGATGGCGTTTTTTAAAGAGCAAGAGGATGCAATCTCATTTAATGAGAAAAACGGCATCACCGATTTTTTTAAGCGTGATGGAAAAAGACATACGCAAGAAGAATGGCTTGGCTTTTTATCGGATCCTGGCGTTTTTAAGGAAGCTATCATAGCAAACGGGTTTAGTTATTCTGATTGGATTGACTTTAAAGAAAACAAACATGCGTTGGTAGAAGAAATATATCGAGATGTATCTATGCATTGCCCGATTGACGTCTCACTTCATGCAAAAAAAGAAAGTTTGACCTTCTTTTTAGATCATAAAGAGGTGCTTGAGCAATGGTTTCCTGGAGAAAATCTGGAAGGTTTTTTGAGCCTTTCCAGTGATGATCAGCAGTGGCTTTGTGATCATTACCGGGCTGTTCAACTGTTGGCTAAAAACAAGGCTGAATGTCAAGATATTTTGCTATTAGATAGAGATCTGGCGAATGTATTTTGCCAGCAATCTTTTCCAATCCGTGAGTATCAGAAACACAAAGTGTGGATCGATGGGAATAAAGCAGCGTTATTAGCTTTGTATGGAGAATGCGGTTGCAAGGCTTCTTTAGGAAAGGATATATTAACTCTTGCAGAAGAGAATAGAGCCTGGATTTTTGATTTACATCCTAAGACGTGGCTCTTGTTGGAGGCTTGGCAGTGTTCATTGTCTGATTATCAAGATATATCAGGCAAAGCTAAAGCGTATTTTGATACAAATAATGAGGCCGCGATTGTTCTTGGAAAAGATAGAGCACCCGAAGGCGCTACATTGAAAACGTATGCAAACATAGTGGATGAGAATCTTTCTATTAAAGAGAAAGCAGCTCAGGCAGCAGTAGCTCGGGCAGCAGCAAGGACAGCTAGGGAAAATAAATTACGAGATTTGGAGCCTCTTAATCAGCCAACTAACGCTGATGTTGCCATAACACTCTATCTGCTTGAAAGATTTCTTAAAAAGCTGCCAACATATCTGGGTGATCAGACAGTTAGAAAAAATCAAACCGCCACCTTTTTTGAGAAAAAAGAGAAGCTTCTTGTAGGGGGGAGTATTGCTTCTGCTGTGGTGGGGGTGGGTGCAGGTGCTTTCTTTACCTGGGCTTTTCCAACTCTCATGCAAGGGGCCGGGTTCTCTGTTGTTCCTGCTATATACATTAGCCTGGCTGTTGTGTCGCTGATGGCAGGCCTGTTTGCGGCAGTTGTGCTCGGTGTAAAAGCAGGATCAACGAGAAAGAAGAGGATTTCTTTTTCTGATGGAAATAGTCAAACCTTGGGTTTAGGCAAAGCCTTATCCCCGAGTGGGTCATAACTTAAAATAATAGATAAAAGAAATGTGATAGATCCCACATATAACGCTCGCTTTGCTTAAATAAGGATGCATCACTTAGAGGTATATTGGTGTGAGTATCTATTGTCTGAAAAGCCTCGAGAGAGAGGCTTTTTAAGGTCTTGTATAGAGTTAGTCAGGAGGACCTGACTCATCAACAAAAGATTGTACACAGTATTTTTTCCATTTATCCATCTCGAGCGTATTTCCATTTTTTTCATCTATACGCCTTGCCTCTTCAATCTCATTATGATGAAAGAGCTTGAATCTGCTGACGTGGAGTTGAGCTATTTTCTCATTATGCCCAAAGGGATCGGTTAAGCCAATGTAAAGAGAACTCAAAAAAAAGGCAGCTGAAGCAGGTCCTTGAGCACGTTTTAAAATGGGTAAAGCACGATTAAAGAAGTTTCTCATAGTAACACTCACTTTGTTAAGGATTAAAAAAGCAAGCGACAATAAAGCACGCAAGGCGTGTTATTTTATTATCACTCTCCCTTCGCAGGTATTATCCTGTGCAGGTTCATAGGGTATATCTCAGCTAGAAAGCACCCCTGGTGAGTTTCTTATTTTATGTATTTATACCGATTCGTCAAGCTTTTTTCTCGACTAACAATGGCGAAGTATTCATGATATTCTTTCTTAAAACACATGGAGAGTTCGTTTGATGAATATTTTTATTCTTGGCATTTGTGGCACGTTTATGGCGAATGTTGCACTTTTGGCTCGATCACTTGGCCATACGGTGAGTGGCATGGATCAAAACACGTATCCGCCTATGTCCGATGTGTTGACTGCTGAGTCTATCGATTTAATCGAAGGTTACGATCCAAAGGACTTTCCAGACAATATTGATTTAGTGGTGGTGGGTAATGTCATGCGGGCAGATTACCCTATTATTAAAGAAGTTGAGAAGCGTGGTGTTTCGATGACATCAGGGCCTGCTTGGTTGCAAGAATGTCTAGGCTCCGATAGAGAAATCATAGCGGTGTCTGGTACGCATGGAAAAACCACGACAACCACCATAATAACGCATTTATTACAGCATGCGGGTAAAGAGCCGGGTTACTTAGTAGCGGGAGTTCCACGAGAAAGTGAAAAATCGTCAGATTTAGGAAAGCCACCGTATTTTGTGATAGAAGCAGATGAATACGACACAGCGTTTTTTGATAAACGAGCGAAGCTCTTGTTGTACGACGCATCCATTTGGGTGGTGACTAATTTAGAATTCGATCATGCGGATATTTATGATTCCATCGAAGCTATCGAAGCTGTTTTTCGAGAAAAGGCCAATGCTTTAGCAGAGAGTGCAGTTGCTGTGATTGCAGACGACGATCCTCGTGTTCGAGATGTGATGACAAACACAAAAGCATCTGTCACTACTTTTGGTTTGCAATCTGGTGATTGGTATGCAAAAGAAAAATCAGCTGATGGGCGATCATTTGTATTGTGTCATAAAGGCGATGAGTCCATTCAAGTGAATTGGCCAGAGCCTGGTGATCACAATGTGAAAAATGCTTTAGCTGCTTCTGCCGTCGCTGAGTTGTGCGGTTGTTCTTTAACTCAAATTTCAGAAGGTCTCGCTTGCTTTCAAGGGGTGAAGCGCCGTTTTGAAAAATTAGGAACACACAACGAGATCACACTTTACGATGATTTTGCCCATCATCCAACGGCTATTCAATATGCTGTCTCTGCTTTGCGAGCAAGCATTGCTGATGACCGTTTGGTGGCAATTGTGTATTTTGCCTCAAACACCATGCGAGGCGGGCTTCATCCGGCTGAATTGTTTAAAGAAGCGCTAGAGAAAGCCGATGAAGTGTTTTTGCTGGCAGGCTCAGACGATCTTAGTTTTTTGGAAAGTGTATCAGCTACGCTTGATATGCCGTCTTCTGTGATTGCATCGCAAGAGCTTTTGACTGATGCTTTGAAAGCCACCCTGAAGGCGGGGGATCAGGTTTTATTCATGGGAAATAGATCCATGCAAGCAACGCAAAAAGCATTGCTTACTTAGGTGTTTTTAAGATTGAAAAGACGCTTTTTCGGAAGATTAAATAGCTCCAACCTTTTGTCATCCCGGCAAACGAAGTTAACGCGAGTGAAAAATAAGTGCAGCATTTTAGCGCGCTTATTTTTTATGAGAGTTATCCCCGCGAAGGCGGGGAGCTAGACCTATCCTTACAATCCAGCCATTTGTCATCCCCAGGAATGTAATGACGTCGGGGACCCAGGCTTGATCCGTTGTTACTTTGTAACAACTAGCGATCTTTAAAATTCAGCCCTAACCCTACCGTGGGCTCAACCCTGCACACTGCTTTTGAACATATAAATTTATAAAGATCCTTACTCCGCATTTCATGCGAACTGGATCGAAGCTAGGCCCCCGACGTCACGTTGTTCCTGGGGGTGACACGTATGGAGTCACGTTCTTCCTTCGGGTGGCACAGAGAGGAGCGCGTTAGACTCAAGCTTAACTCCCTACATCTCATCCAAAGGCTTAATGCCGAGTAAGATTAAGCCTTGGTTTAATACTCGATGCGTAAGGTCAATTAAAGCTAAGCGTTCAGCTTCCTGCGGGCCTCCAATCACAGGGCAGTCATGGAAGAAGCGGTTGAAAAGAATCGCTAGCTGGTAGAGATAATCGGTCAAGCGGTTTGGCATTAACTCAGAAGCAACATGAGCAATGGTGTTTCCAAAGTTTAGAAGTTGAAGAGCTAAATCAATTTCACTGGGCTCTGTTAGCTTTAAATGAACGGCAGGTGACAGTTGAGATTTATTTTTAATGCTTATGGTTCGAACATTCGCATACAAGATGAACGCAGCAGTATTGCCATCAAAGGCTAACATTTTGTCGTAACTAAATTGATAATCGCTTTGCCGATGGTTAGATAAATCCGCGTATTTCACAGCAGCCAAGCCCAATTGCGTTGCTTGCTCGTGCGTGTGACTGTTTTCCCAATCTGGGTGACGTTCTGTCATGATGACACAAGCGCGATTGATCGCTTCTTGCAAAAGATCCGCTAGTTTTTCAACATTGCCAGAGCGAGTTTTCAGTTTTTTGCCATCAGCTCCAAGAACTAAGCCGAAAGGAACATGATCGAGTTGCACCGTATCTGGCGCAAAACCTGCTAAACGTCCGCATTCAAAAATCATTTTAAAATGCAGTTGCTGGCCTTGGTCGGTCACGTAGATAATACGTTCAGCTTTTTCGTCATTGACTCGCTGTCTTAAAGCGGTTAGATCAGTTGTCGTATAATTAAAGCCGCCATCACTTTTTTCCACGATCATAGGCATGGGTTGTTTGTCTTTGCAGACGTAACCTTCTAAGAAAACACATTGCGCTCCCTGGGACTCAGTTAATAGGCCTTTTTTGTTTAGAAGCTCTACTGTGTCAGCTAGCCAAGGATTGTAAAACGATTCACCGCGATCGGTTAGTTTAATATCCAAGAGTTGATAGATTTGATGATACGCATCGTAGGAGATTTTGCTAATCAGCTGCCAAGCAGCAAAGGCTTCGGGCTCACCTTTTTGTAGCGCTACGACTTGTAGTCTAGAGGCTTCTTTAAATTCTGAGTTTTCGTCGAAGCGATATTTGCTGGCACGATACCAATTCATTAAATCAGATAGAGAAGGGGTTTCTTCGCCGCTTAAAACGCGAGGATGATCCGCTTTCAAATAAGCAATCAGCATACCAAATGCAGTTCCCCAGTCACCAACGTGATTAAGCCTTAAGACATCGTGGCCTACCCACTCTAAGGTTCGCGCTAAGCAATCACCAATGATGGTGGAGCGCAGATGGCCGACATGCATTTCTTTGGCGACATTGGGTGATGAAAAATCGATAACGATGCGTTCGGGATGTTCTGGCGCAGTTACGCCAAGATGTTCGTCATTGAGTATGGATTGCAGAGATTCTGTGATGGCTTTAGAGCTTAGGGTGATATTAATAAAGCCTGGGCCTGCCAGAGAGACTTCTTGGAAGGGGTGATTTGGTAGAGCGAGCAAGGCGTCAACTATGGTTTGAGCGATATCGCGAGGAGGCATTTTAAGCACTTTGCTTAGTGGCATAGCGCTATTGCATTGGAAATGGCCAAACTTGGGGTCGGTGGCGCGAGTGATAATAGCTTGGAAATTAGCAGGCAGTGTTGGAAATAAGTTTTTAATCGATTGATTTAAAAGGTTTTTTAAGGTGTTGAGCAAGGGGTTCATGCTATCTCCCGGACAAATAAAAGCGTAAGCAGCAGTATTCCATAATGCGCCTTTGCTCTCAAGGAGGTATTTGATTGATAAAGTCGGGAGGCAGCACTTAGATTTGTCTAAAAAGAGAGCAATCCTCAGTTGCCTTTTAGTGTTTAATCACTCACAATGACGAGGTCTGATTTAGGGGGTCTTCATGCAGTTGGTGGTCAGAAAATGGTCGAAAAACCAAGTGTACGAGCCTGTTTGGGCTGCTATGCGGTCATTCTCTAACGGGCGCGATCAAAGCACCTCTGATGAGCTTTGGTTAATGGAGCATGAGTCTGTGTTCACACAAGGCCTTGCAGGTAAACCTGAGCATGTGTTGGCTCCTGCAGATATACCGGTCGTGCGAACTGATCGAGGAGGGCAGGTGACTTACCATGGCCCAGGCCAGCTGATGATTTATCCATTGTTCGATATCGAGCGCTTGGGTTTGAACACACGAGAGTGGGTTCGCTCGCTTGAGCAGTTAGTTGTTGATTTGTTGGCAAGTTACGGTATTGAGAGTCATGGTCGGCCCGATGCACCTGGCGTGTATGTAGGCGATGACAAAAAAATCTGCTCAGTGGGGTTGCGAGTGAAAAAAGGCCGGAGTTATCATGGTATGGCGCTTAATGTCGATGCTGATTTGTCGCCATTTTCGCGTATTAATCCTTGCGGCTTAACTCGCATTACAATGACTAATATCACCGATTATTATCAGGTATCGTTAGCAGAGGTAGTCAAAGATGTGACTGCTCTTTTTGCTAAGGCGTTTTATTTTTCAGGCATAGAATTACAAGCACCAGTCGCTTTATAGGAAACATCATGGCAGCACGAGAACCACAATACGATGCATCTAAAAAAATGTTGGGGAAAGATAAGCTCTCTCGCATTCCTGTGAAAGTGAATGCACAAGCAGACGTCTTGCCAAAACCAGATTGGCTGCGTATACGTTTGTCTAACAATCCAAAAGTGGCAGAGTTGAAAAGAATGATGCGTGAAAAATCACTTTTCACTGTGTGCGAAGAAGCAAGTTGTCCGAATCTGCAAGAGTGCTTTAGTAAAGGCACGGCTACATTCATGATTATGGGAGACAAATGCACGCGGCGATGTGCTTTTTGTGATGTGGGTCATGGTCGACCTGATCCCCTAGATGAGTCAGAGCCGGCGCATTTGGCAGAAGCTGTGTCGACCATGCAGCTTCGTTACGTTGTGATTACGTCTGTGGATCGAGATGATTTACGAGATGGTGGCGCTGCGCATTTTACTCAATGTGTGCAAGCGGTGAGAAAAGCACAAGCTGGAATTAAAATAGAAGTGTTGGTTCCTGACTTCCGTGGCCGTATGGAAAAAGCCTTAAATGCCATGGCATCTGGTTTGCCAGATGTGTTTAATCACAATATCGAAACGATTCCTCGTTTATATAAGCAAGCTCGTCCAGGGTCTGATTACCAGTGGTCTTTGTCTTTGCTACAAGAATTCAAGAAACGTTATCCTGGCATTTCAACTAAATCAGGTCTAATGATTGGTTTGGGAGAAACAGATGAAGAAGTGAGGCAGGTATTGCGAGACCTCAGAGACCATGGCGTTGAGATGATCACGATGGGTCAATACCTTCAGCCAACGCCTCATCATTTGCCGGTGAGCCGTTATTTGTCGCCAGAAGGTTTTTTAGCTCTTGGGGAGTACGGTAAATCCTTAGGTTTTGAGAACGTGGCGAGTGGCCCACTTGTACGTTCCTCCTATCACGCAGACTTGCAAGCAGCAGGTGAAACAGTCAGCTAGTTTAAAAGGATCTTAACTATGCACTTTCATATTATCGATCAGCTTTCTCAGGAGCTATTAACACATCCGGAGTATGGTTTATGGATTACGTTTTTTCTTGCGTTTCTTGAGTCATTACCCGTTCTTGGAACGATTTTCCCAGGCGCTATTTTTATGACAGTGGTGGGTATTTTAGCTGGACGAGGCTTGATTAGTTTTTATGAGATGATTTTGGTGAGTTCGATAGGAGCTTATCTTGGCGATTTGATTGGTTTTTGGTTGGGACGAGCGTTTCACGATAAAATTCCGCATTGGCCTGTGTTTCGGAAACGGCAACATTGGTTGGATAAAGGCCGAGTCTTTTTTGATAAACATGGCGGCAAAGGTGTTTTGATTGGTCGCTTTTTTGGACCTATTCGTTCGACAGTACCCATGGTGGCTGGTTTGCTAAGAATGTCCTGGGCTCGATTTATTCCAGTAGCATTGTTGGCTGCTGTGGTGTGGTCAATTTCGTATTTGCTTCCAGGAGTCTTGATCGGCGCTATTTCGCTTCAGTTATCGACACCGCAAGTGACTTTATTTTTGGTATCTGCGATTGCTGTGATTGTGGCTTTGTGGGCAACCTATTGGTTGTGCCAACGGTTTTTCTTGTATTTGTCGGATTTAGGTAGACGTACGATGCAATCACTTTGGCAGGCATGTCAGGGTGCTAAAGGCTTACGATACGTGATGCGCGCGATTACAAATAAAGAGAATCAACAGGATTACCATCAGCTCACACGGTTATTGATTGCCGTGTGTCTTTTACTGGTTTTGTGTGTTTTTGCTGTCAATGTGTTTACTGGTGGTCCTTTAACGCTGTTAAATCACCCTTTGTTTTATTTGTTACAAAGTATTCATCGCACTCTTGCCAGCGATCTGATGTTTGGTATCACGATGCTTGGTGATAAATACGTTGTGGGTGGGGCAACTCTTTTGCTGGCTGGTGTTTTGGCATGGCAAAAACAATGGCGACAAATGCGTTACTTGCTGATTACGGTGCTTATCGGTGTAGTGTCTATTAAGCTCTTTAAGACAGCTTTCTATGAGCCCCGTCCGATGGGCTTAGCTCATCCTGTTAGCACGTCGGCTTACCCCAGTGGACATACTACCTTAACGACTTTGTTCTATGGTCTGCTAGCCTATTGGGTCAAGCAGCAAATAGCTTTGCGTTGGCGCACTTGGGTCACCGGAGGTTCTTTGCTTCTGATGGCTTTGGTTGGTTTTTCTAGGCTTTATTTAGGTGCGCATTGGTTTTTAGATGTGATGTCTGCTTACTGTTTGGGTTCAGCTATTTTGTTACTGTCCATCACGTTGTTTCGTCGAAAGCCCAAGCAAGGTCTTTGCGATCAAAAGAAATGGGTGTTAGCCATCGTTTGCTCAGTTCTTCTAGTGTGGAGCTGCGTGACTTGGACGATAGGGTCTCGTGTGTTTTCAGGGTTTCAACCGATTTGGCCAACTCAGATGGTTTCTGAGAAGCATTGGCTTCAGAAGCCAACCATGGTCCTTCCCAGTTATCGACGAAATCGGGTGGGCTTCCCTGGTGAGCCATTTAACGTTCAGTGGGCTGGGCCGATGCGCTGCATTACGGCAAATTTATTGTATCAAGGTTGGGATATGGTGACCCATGTTTCCAGTATTAAAAGCTTGTTGTCGCACTTTATCTCGAGCAATCCACACAGTCATTTATTTCTATTCCAACGATTGCATCGCCAGCGTTCACCGGTGATTTACATGATGAAGCAAATACCAGGAACAAAGCGTTTGGCTGTGTTGCGTTTGTGGTCTTCAGGAGTGTTGCTCGACACAGGCGTTCCTTTATGGGTGGGAACGGTTGATGTTCGTTTGCCAAGAAAAGGTAGTTTTAGTTTTCCATCTCACCGTTTACTTCGTTATAACGATATGGCGGAAAATGTGTTGTTATCTTCCTTCACAGAAAAAACACGACCTCAGATTCAAGTGGTGACAGCAAAGCATTTATCGAAAAAGTTGCTGACGCATTTGCGATGGTATGGCACGGTGATTGTACTTGATTCACGAGAGCGTAATGCGGCGGCGTGTTTGTAGTCTGGTTTCATTTGTGGGTGTTGGGGATATAGGCATCACAGGTATATCCATCAGGCACCACAGTATCCATGTCGTAAATCCAGCCTGGGTTCTTTGGAATGACGCGGTAACCTTGAGTGCAAGCAATGCTTGCACCAGAAAATCCAAACTTAGACTCGAAGGTCTTAATGGTAGTGTTGTTTGAAAAACGTAGCTCGATTCGGAGGTAGGTTGCAGTATTCGGCCACTCGAATGAACAGGTTTTATTTGGGCCGCAGTTAGCTGATGCAATGTGCCCACCATTTTTTTGAGTAAAGCCAGAAAGAGAGAGAAACCCAGGGGTATTATTGCTCAAAAATGTGTTAGCGATAGCGCTTGAAGCAGGTGTGGTGGCAAGGCAGACTAAGGCGAGGCAAGTGATTTTTTGCATGGTGTCGTTTCCCATTCAGCTAAGTTAATGCGAGCCCTTACAAGCTATTAAAAGCATTTGGTTCAGATATTATTTAGATGCAATGTTTATCCATGGCTGAATGTGACAGGTCAATGCAGTTGGGTTGATGTAGTACCATCCTTCTTGGATTGTAGTATGGCAGGTGATGTCTTCTTCTGAAAAACCAGTGTCGGAGCTGACCCCTGTGGAGACGGTTCCTTGGGCGTAGTTCTGTTGAATAGAGATGTATGTGACATCAGTGGACCAAGAGAAAGAGCATTTCTTTAGAGGGCCGCAGGTAGCTCCAGTGATGTGCGTTCCACCTTTTTGGGTGAATCCAGCAATATTCATGAACCCTTCGCTGTGACTGTTATCTATGGTGAATGTACCAGCCATGGCGCTAGAAGTAAGTGCTGTGGCAAGGCAGGCTAAGGTGAGGCAAGTGATTTTTTTCATGAGGGAGTCTCCGGTCTGTTGAATTTAATATTTTATTTAAGTTATCGTATTAAAAGATTGCAGAGTTAATTTATTTTAAACTGCTCACCGCAAATTTGATGAATGTATATCAACGGTATTCATCGCAATTGGCAGTAAAAGGCCTGTTTTTTTGGGCAAATTAGCGATATCGCTATGCCAGTAAGTCTTGATTTCAGGAGGCAAAGCATCGGGCAGAGAAATATTGTCTCTAGGTGCAATGGCAATGTGCGAGAGCGACAAGATACTATCAAGGTCATGCCAAGTATGTAAGGCAATTGCTTGGTCTGCACCGATGATGGTGACATAAATTGTTTCTGTGTCGGTACAAAGTGTTTGAAGCGTATCGCTGGTATAGCTGGTTTTTTCGTTGCTTTCTTCGACCCTAGACAGTTGCCAGCTGGAATGGTCAGTAATAGCTTTTTTAATCGCATCACAACGTTCGTCAAAAGAGCTGTTTGGTATGTGTTTATGGCTTGGTTTTCCCGTAGGGATCCATAACAGTTGATTTAATTGCAAGTACTTTGTTACTGCTTTAGCAACAGCAAGATGGCCTTCATGCAAGGGATCAAACGCACCACCGTAGATGCCAACTCGTCGAGAACTCACGCTTGCCATGCCATGATGGGTTCTTTCTGGCAAAGAGAAAGACTTAAGCGTTCGATGGCTTCCCAGGGGTTGCCGGGAATCTGCCCTTTCATGATTAAATCAATTTGAATGCTCTGTGTGAGAGCATCACGAATGCGTTGGCGAGACAAGCGGCGTAGCGCTTTTTGATAAGCTGCTTGCTTACTTTGCCAGACATTTTTCAAAGCTTGTGCTTGTGATTGACCTGTTCGCATGGCTTGGCTGATGGAGTAAAGCTGTTTGAGTTCATTCGTTAAGGACCAGGTAACCAAAGTGATTTCTTGATTGGTTTCTCGCATGCCATCGAATAGAAATAAGGCTTGTTTGGTAGCCCCGAGTAGTACGTTTTCCATCCATTCAAAAGGGTTGTAGGTTGCGTGACTACAGAGTACATCATGCATCATATCAACCGTGATGTGTGCGTTAGGTTTCCAGAGTACTAATTTTTGAATGGCTTGATGAGCAGCAAACACATTGCCTGAAGAAAACTGTGCTAGCAGGGCAACGCTTTGATGATCGGCTGTTAGCCCTTTCTCGGAGAGTGTGTTTTGTATCCAGGTAATGAGTTCACGATGTTTTAAAGGCCAGATTGCAATCACCGCGCCATTTTTTTCAATAGCTTTATACCACGCACTCTTTTTTTGTTGCGGAGAGAGGCGTTCGGTGATGATGAGTAGAATTTTGTCGCTTGGTGGGTTGTCAAGAAAAGACGTAATGACTTTGCTTCCGTTGACATCAAACTTTGCATTAGGGTTGGAAAGTTCAATGTACTGGCTGTCGCTGAATAAATCCAAGTGATTTAGCGAATCTTCTAAATGCTGCCAGGAAAAAGAGGGTGACATCACGTGATGTTCGCGGGCAAAGCCTCTTTTTTCTAAAGTGTGCTTGATGGCTGTTGCAGATTCTTGACACAAAAAACTATCATCGCCCGATATTAAATAACACGGAGCTAGTTGCTTTTGTTTAAGGTGTTTACTTAGCATGTTAGCTTTGAGTTGCATGGCCAGCTTCTTTGTGTGGAGGGTGGGAAAAATAAGCGATAATGCGATACATCATCAGCTCAACCAAGCGCTTTGAGAGTGCGTGATAAGTGAGAGGTTGCATGGAGGGTGTGTCAAATTGGTTGGCGTTATGAATGATAGGTATACTTTGTTGGGTTACGGTTAGAGGTGTTAAGGGTTTGCCTTTGGCGTCGAGCAGTTGCCACGATGCTTTTAGAGAATAGAGTACAGTATGACTGACCCCACTGTTGAATAAAACAGGTTGTGGGTGAGTAAAAGTAAGCGTTTTGATGCTTAATTCAGGTCCTTTTTGCACGTCTGTGTTCACGCCCAATGCGTTAAGTTTTCTTTTTAGGGTGACGCTAAAGTAGCTGTCGTTATTGGGGGTGTTAATGCTAAGTGTTGCCAGTGAGGCAGGTTTGTCACTTGACTTAAGGTAGTGGTAGCCGCAGGCGCTTAAGCAAAGAGATAAAATTACCCCTACTGCTGGAAGCAAAAAGCGTTTGAAGTGCTTCATAAGACTCTCCTTTTAGCTCACGACGATGTTGACCAAGCGCTTGGGAACAACGATGACGCGGCGAATTGTTTTATCTGCCAAGTAACGCTCAACATCAGGATGATCAAGCGCTGCTTTTTCGAGTATTTCTTTATTCGCATCGACGGGTTGTTGCATGCGAGCACGCAGTTTTCCGTTGATTTGAATGGCGTATTCCAAGCTATCTTGTTGCATGGCTTTGGGGTCTGGTTCAAGCCACGCTGTTGTTAGGATATCGCCAGGAAGCTGTAGTAGCTCCCAAAGCTCTTCACAAATATGCGGCGTGATAGGTGATAGTAAGCTTAGCAAGCCTTGCATGGATTCTCGAACAACAGCGAGATTTAAGTTCGCATAGGAATCGTTTTTTGAGAGTTGATTCAGTAATTTCATGCCAGCAGAAGCAACGGTGTTAAACTGCTGTTTGTCCATGTCTGTTTTTGCTTGAGCAATAATGGAGTGTGCTTCATGGCGAAGTTGCTTGCTGTTTGCATCTAAGTTGTCGTGATCGATGTTTGAATCAATGCTGCTGATCTTGAGTTCAGCTAAGGCATGCCCTAAAGACCACAAACGCTTTAAAAACCGATGAGCGCCATCCACGCCAGCGTCAGACCAAAGCATGTCTTGCTGAGGAGGTCCGGCAAAAATAATGAAGAAGCGGACGGTATCGGCGCCGTATTTTTCGATTAGAGGTATGGGAGTGACAACATTGCCTTTTGATTTAGACATCTTGGCTCCGTCTTTACAGACCATGCCTTGAGTGAGCAGTTGAGTGAAGGGTTCATCAGAGTTAAGTAAACCTAAGTCACGCAACACTTTATGAAAAAAGCGAGCGTAAAGCAGATGCATGACCGCGTGTTCAACGCCACCGACGTATTGATTGACAGGCGTCCATTCTTTAGCGTCATCGTTTAGCATACCGTCTTGGTATTGTGCGCAGCAATAACGAGCGTAATACCAGGAAGATTCCACAAAAGTGTCCATGGTATCTGTTTCACGACGTGCTGGTTTTTGGCATTTAGGGCAGGCTGCAGCTAGAAATTCTTCGTGTGATGTTAGGGGTGATCCTTCGCCTGTGGGGACGATATCGGTTGGTAGTACAACCGGTAAATCAGATTCTGGAACTGGAACCGCGCCGCAATCATCGCAATAGATGATAGGAATAGGTGTTCCCCAGTAGCGTTGGCGTGAGATACCCCAATCGCGTAATCGGTATTGCGTGGTGAGCTCAGCGCAGCCAAGATCAAGTAAAGCCTTAGAGATGCTTTCTTTAGCAGCTTCAATGTTGAGACCGTTAAAGTCACCTGAGTTGATTAAGCTACCGCTGCCTGTGTAGGCCGCTTCTGTGTAATCCCATTTGGAATCATCGCTTGGTAAAATGACAGGAGGGATTGGCAGTGCGTATCGCAAAGCAAAGGCATGATCACGTTCGTCGTGTGCGGGCACACCCATCACAGCGCCTTCGCCATAACTCATTAACACATAATTGGTGATCCAAATAGGAATGGTTTTTTGAGTTAGCGGGTGAATGGCTGTGTAGCCTGTGTTTTTGCCTTCTTTATTCATGGTGGCTTGGTCACGTTCGGCAACACTGTTGTTTCGGCAAGCATCACAAAAGGTTTTTAGCTCAGGGTTTTTGTCAGCTGCTTGAATAGCCAGAGGATGATCTGCAGCAATACCAATGAAGCTTACCCCCATCAGGGTATCTGGGCGAGTGGTATAAACAGATAAGGGGTTTTTGTAGTTGTCGACTGAAAAATGAATGGTACTTCCCTGGGAGTGACCAATCCAGTTGCGTTGCATGTCACGAACTTGTTCGGGCCATGCATCGAGCTGATCTAAATCATTGAGAAGTTGGTCTGCATAGTCGGTGATTTTAAAAAACCACTGCGCAATTTTCTTTTGCTCCACTGGAGCGCCAGATCGCCAACCACAGCCATCGACTACTTGCTCGTTAGCTAAAACAGTTTGATCGACGGGATCCCAGTTAACCCAAGATTCTTGTTTGTAAGCTAAGCCTCGTTCGAGCAGCTTTAAGAAAAGCCATTGTTCCCAGCGATAATAGCTGGGTTCGCAGGTGGCAAGTTCAGCGCTCCAATCGAGTGCAAAGCCTAAGCGTTTGAGTTGTGAGCGCATGCGGTCAATGTTTTCTAAGGTCCACTGATAAGGAGGAAGGCCATGCTTGATGGCAGCGTTTTCAGCGGGTAAGCCAAACGCATCCCAACCCATGGGATGAAAAACAGCGAAACCTTTTTGCCAGTGATATCGAGCAATGACATCGCTTAGTGTGTAATTACGAACATGCCCCATATGGAGCTCGCCGCTGGGGTAAGGAAGCATGGCTAGGGCGTAGTAGGTATCTTGATTTGGTTTTCTTTTGTGCAATGCTTCAAAGCGCTTATCAGCAGTCCATCGGGATTGCCTTTGGGTTTCGAGAGACTGGGGAGAATAGTCCATGAGGAGATCCTTTGTGAGATGACATCTAAAGATGTTCTAGAGAAGGTCCTTAGCATACCTTAGTGGTCAAACTCTTTAAACCTTATACGTGTTTACAAGAGCCTCAAATTTGTGCATAATATAAGCAGGTTCAGGAGAGTGAATCTAGGGCATGCTCTTAGCGGCGCGCCTTAACGCTTTGGTTTCATTTGAGATAGGGATGATGCATGTTTGGATTAACAAAAAACCACCGAGCAAGTGTTTATAAAACAGGAAAAATTCTTGCTGTTTTAGAAGCGCCCACTTTACTAGCTAGTCGTAAGCATCAAAGCATGATAGAGCATCTTCAATCACTCTCGGGTATGCCAGAAGAGCATTTTAAAATCAGTTATCATATTTTAGTACGTCGTTTTGCAGAATACGTGCAAGTACTACCCACCAGCTTGGATCATAAGCTGTGCTCTCTATTAAATGAATCTTTGTCGCGAGCAACTGGCGTATTGCAATATTATGTTCAACAAAATGAAGACGCTGAGCCACTTAAGCGTTTTGCGTTATTTTCTGCTTTGCTGCTACGAAGCGTTAGTATCGTGTTAACCAAATACAACGTCATCATGACTGACGAGAAAGGTAAGCACATTCGTTATTGGGACCCCATGCAAGGTCCTATGACTCAATACGATGAAGAAAAAGCATTTTATAAACTGTTGCCACTCCCATTGAATCACACTCGATTGGAAGGCGCTCTGTCAGCGATAATTGCACCAGAATTGATGTCTGCTGCCACATATGAGTGGCTTACAGCAGATAGGGTAATATTTATAGACTGGTTGGATTTAGTCTTATCTACTCCTACTAAAGGTGGAGAGCTTACTTACTTTTATTCGTTCTTTCTTGAAGAAGAGCTAGCAAATGGTTTTAATTTTGATGAGTTAGATGGCTTAGATGTTGATTTTCTAGATGCTCCAGACAGTGAGTTAGCCGATAAATTTTTGGAATGGCTCAATGCTGCGATTGATAATAATGAGTTAGACTTTACGAGTCGAGAGGCATCATGCCACAGGATGAACGGAGGTATGTTTATTCAAACACGAGTCGTTGATCGATTTGCTAATTTGTATCAGTTTAGAAACATGCTTATTCGGTATAATTTAGGCGGTTTATTTGGCGATAAACGCATGATTGATTTTCGCTTTGATCATATAGCGAGAAGAAACTCAACTGGTTTGGCTGGTTTGATGGCTAATGACAAATCTCGCTCAAATGGTGTGTATATTTCAGATCGATTTGTGAAGCGAGGAAGTGCTTCTCTGAGCAAGGTTAAATTAGCCAAAGAAAAACAGGCGGCGACTCTGCCATCCGTTGATAAATCAGTTCGTCAAGAGTATACAGCGAGCGTGAAGCCATCTAACGCACCACCTAAGTAAGGCCTTGAATTTTTAATGGTAGCTGACAGGGAAATGTCGTTTTAAATAAGGTCTGATCAGAACTAAAACAAGCGCAAAGAATAGGGTGAATAAACCATAATCTGAAAAAGCATGCGCGTAAATGTGTTCAACATGTGTGATTGAAGACAGCATGGCTGAGGGTACAGTTGCTTGTAGAGCAAGCACACCTGCTAATGCCCAACCCAAGCCCATTGAAATAAACCACATGCCAAGCATAAGGCCGGTGATTTTCTTGGGGGTGAGTAAAGTAATGAGCGAAATCGCTAAAGGTGTGAGGATTAGTTCTGAGACAGCAATGAAAAACACAGCGGTTACGACCCAAAGCATGTTCACATGATGTTGGCTATCTAAAAAATGGGTTCCCAAAGTGAGGCTTAGCATGCCTAGGCTTAATAAAAGCAAAGAAAGGGCAATGATCAAAATAACGGGTGGAGCGCGTCGCCGTCGATACATGCGATTCCAAAGGGAGGAGATAAAAGGACAAAGTACCACACTGATTAAGGCGTTAAGGGCTAAAAAATCGATGGTTGGGATGCGAAAACCTAAGGCATTTCGAAGTACGCTTCGATTAATGAAGAGGTTGATGGTTAGGTACTCTTGATAGCAGACAGCCCAGAAGATAACAGAGCAAAACATTAAGACACTGAGTAAGACCAAACGATTTCTACGTTGATAATGAGCGTCAACAGCTTGCATGATGATACTACCAAAAACTCCTAAGCCAGCTAGGCCTAAGAGTAAAAAACAAAGCATAGCGTGATTGAGGAGGTAATAAACCGAGCTAAACCACAGCAGCGCGAGGAGAATCAAGCCTGTGGTTCTAAGGGTGGGGTTTCCTGGGTAAGTGCCGCGTCGTTCGTAGTGGCGTTTTCCAGAAATAAGTAAGATAAAGGTGAGGCAGGCTGCAATGGTTGATCCGCTATAAACGGTTGACCAGCCCATCCACTCAGGAATATAGGCAGCTAAAATGGTGGCAATGACAATGCCGAGCTCACCGGCTAAATACAAGAAGGTGTAGCCACTGAATCGGCGTGTGTCTTGGTCATAGTAAAAGAGGCTTACAAAGCTGGATAAATTTGGTTTAAATAGAGCAGATCCCAGCACAATAAGGCTTAAACAAAATCGTAAACTGGCGCCGTTGGACATTAAAAAGGAATAGCCAATCGCCTGAAAGGCAAGCCCTAAGAGCATGGCGACACGAGGGCCTAGGTAGCGATCGGATAGATAGCCGCCGAGCAAGGTTGAGAAAAAAATCAAAGACGTGAATGTGGTGACGATATGATAGGCTTGGCCGTCGAGCATGTGTTTGTGGAAAATGAGATAAAACACAAGCAGCGCTTGTAGCATGGAAAAACCAACTTGCTCGAGTAGCTGCACACCGGCAATGAACTTAAAGGCGGGGGGTTGTTTTAGGGTGAGCATGAGTGTTCTCGCAATGTATCGCCAGCGTTAAAAAGCTGCACTCTAAGTAGTATACCCTGAAAGAAGGATAAGCCCAATGGTCGGGGGTGGCAGCGTTTGGGTTGGCGTGTATTTAATATCCCCCTTCTCTGTTTCCTGCAGCGGCGATAGTCGGTGTCACTCCGTTGGAAAACGGGGCCCAGGATGATATACGGCTATCTTCCTCAAAGCAGTGTGCAGGGTTAAGCTCACGGTAGGGTTAGGGCTGAATCTTTAAAGATCCTAGTTGTTACGTTGTAACAACGGATCGAAGCCTGGGTCCCCGACGTCACTGCGTTGTCTTCGGATGACACCGTTTTTCAACGGTGCAAGCAAGAGGCTGGGGCTATTTTATTTTGGCCAAAAATGGGGATTTGCTTTTTTTAAGGCGTCGCAGTAACATCATGCCTCCTTGTTTATCGTCGGGGCGTGGCGCAGCCTGGTAGCGCACTTGCATGGGGTGCAAGGGGTCGCAGGTTCAAATCCTGCCGTCCCGATTCAAGAGAAATTTCCTTTAAAACAAAATCTTATGGATGTTTGAGATGGCAGTACGCATTGTTATTCCAGCACGCCTTCAATCCACTCGTTTACCTGAGAAGGTATTGGCCGATGTGAATGGCTTGCCCATGGTTGTTCGAAGTTATCGACAGGCCGAACAAGTGCCTGGCGTTGATACGCTTTTAGTGGCAACAGATTCCAAGAAAGTACAGGAAGTGTGTGAGTCTTATGATGTTCCAACGTGTTTAACGGATCCCTCTCATCCATCAGGAACCAGCCGTTTGGCTGAAGTGGTATCCACGCAAGGCTGGGACGACTCTGATATCGTGGTGTGCTTACAGGCCGATGAGCCATTGTTACCACCGCCAGTAGTCTCTCACCTGATTGACGTATTCTCATCTCAAACTCATGCACCGATGGGAAGTGTGTATGATGTTATTACTGATTCAGATGAGCTTAGCGATCCCTCCATTGTAAAGGTAGTGTTGAACCAACAATCTGAGGCTATTTATTTTAGCCGAGCCCCTATTCCTTGGGATCGAGATGGGTTTGTTAAAGGCATCGATTCTTCTGCGCTTACTTTACATCATCGCCACATTGGACTTTACGCTTATCGTGCGGGTTTTTTAGCACAGTATTTGGCTTGGGAAGCTTCGCCACTTGAAGCCATTGAATCTCTTGAGCAGCTTCGAGTGCTATATCACGGAGAGTCTATTGCGATGGCTCGTGCTTCAGAGCCTGTGCCGCCGGGCGTGGATACCCCTGAGGACTTAGCAAAAGTTAGAGCTCTTTTGACACTACTCTCTTGACAGTTTTTTGATCTTCTATACCATACAGTGTCACACTATTGCTTAAAAAGTGGCGCTTAATGGAGGAAGTAAATGAAAGAAGGCATGTCAGCTCAAGATTTGATTGAGCACTTATCCGGTCAATTGGACGAGTTGGTAGAGCAAGGTGGGGAAATGCTTGTTGATGCCGCTGAAAAAAATGAGCTCGAAGATCCTTCCTATGCAACCTTGATTTCGTCAAGCGCAGACAATAATTCATGGATGATAGGCACCCATATTCGTTTTTCTAATTTTTTGCATGGTATAGACAGTTTAAGTTACGTGGAACTTGGTGATGATCGTGGTGGTTTTGAGATTACCCTTCCTGACTCAAATGACATTAATTTTGATTATATTCCCCAAAAATTAGCACGAGCACATGATGAGTTGTATCTTCGAGTGGCCACAGTATTAACATTGCTGATTGAATCGAAAAATCATTTAAGCAAGCCTGGTCAGACAGCAAAAGAGCAAGCTATTAGTACAGGTATAAGAGACGCTTGGTTAGAGTGTGCTAGAGCGATACCTAATGTACTTGATGATGACTACACTCCAGCTCTAGAGCGTTTTACAGCGGCCATAGACGCTTGGATGAAGCTGAGCGGCTATTCGAAAAAAGAGTTACTTCAGTTACGCAACCAAAACCTGCCAACATTTTGGTTGGATCAATATGGAAAAACGCCAGAGATCAGCATGACATGGGCCGGTGAAGCTGAAGAATTGACGGAAGATCCAAAGGCAACTTGCGTGCCAGTACGAGATGTGATTATTCATAACCAAGAAAAAAAGAAAACAGAGTTTCGTTCCGCTAGGCAGATTCGTTTTAAACACGGTGATCAGTACTTGTCTTATTATTTTGTCGCACCGCGCATGAAATTTTCAAAGTCAAAAGTGCCACACTTTAAAAGATCAGGTTTAGAAGAGACTCACATTGAGCAGCAAAGAGAATATTATGAGAATTTTTGCAAAGAAGCAGGCATTAAAGAAAAGAGAGTGTATTTGTTTGATCTTCGTTCTGATGAATGGATTCGAGATAAAGAAGCGGTAGCTTTAAAAATAATGAAAGCAACAGCTAAAACCAGAGAATTTCAAAAGAGATTTACTCATATTAGCCTCCCTCTTGTGGAGCTGGAATCTGGTTATGGGTTTCCTCTTAAAAATGAGCATGCTCAGGATATGTGGTCTTACCCATTGTGGGCATTATTAAAAGAAGATGTGTGGCCTCATCTGGAAGCCAATGATCAAAAAGACGGTGTTAAGCTTTTAGAGGCCTGGAAACAGTGCTCTTTGGTCGGTAAAGGTCTGACTACAGTGGTTGATAAAGATAACAATGATGAAAGTAAAGAGCATTTTTATAAGCATTATAAGCTACTTGCAGAAACCATGTATTCAGGCGAGTCGAAATGTGTGAGATGGTTAGCTGCGACTGCACTTTTTAGTTTGGATTATCATTTCCACAACCTTCGTCTGGAGCTTTCTGATGATCGGACTCTAGAGGCAATTAAAAGAAGAATAGCTTCTGAGCAGGTGTTAGTACCTGAGCTTGTGGATGCAGAAAAACGTGCTCCTCAAAGAATGAATTGGCGGGCAGGCGGTTTTTGGTCGCTTGCTATTGGGCTTGTCACAGTGATTGGAGGCTTAATAGGTGGTTTTGCAGTTGATACACCTATTATTGCTTTGATTGTTGCGCTGGTTTCTCTTGCTGTGTTTGGTAGCATCAGTGCGGTGTGTTTTTCAGAAGCAAAGCGCTTCCCTAAACCGAAAGTACCCCTTAGTCGATCACCATCGCCGTGGGCTCAATTTTATGCGGCTTTAACTGGGTCGCGCATGAGTGGGGCCATGTTGGCGAGCTCGTTGATGGGTCTTTTGGAAGATTTTTCTCCTGATTCAGCATTCATTAATTTTTGCATGAGCACTAAAGATAGAACTAGTATTTTCCAACAAGCGCACGCCTACCAGTTAGCTTGCGATGATTTGCTTGTTGCTTCTCGTGATGTGAAGCCGGAGATTCAGATTAGCAAAGCTTCTAGGTCTCGTACTCCAAGAGACCTAGAAGAGAGAGTCGCTAGGTCTGGAAAGCTGATAGAGCATGAAAAGCGAGCAAAGGCATTTGTTTTCCGAACCACGGTATTGTTTAAGCAAAACTTGATGGTGTATATGGGTGTGTTCGGGGCCATGTCTCCAGCTTTGTTAAAGTTGCTTAAGTACCCTGTTCCTAAGGCTAACCCTTCTTTTGCAGAAGACACATTGGAAAGCGGAGTGAGATCAGCTTACCAGCATCATAAAGCAACACTTTTTGGTCGATTCGCCGATGCGTATGAAAAGCAAAGAAACGCTTTGGTTTCAAAAGGAGCTAGAGAGAGAAATCAGTTGTATCCGGATAATTGATTTTAGGTTTTATCAGGCAGAAAAAAGTGGTATGAAAGCAGCAGAAACTCCACAGAGGCAGCCAAATAAGTGTGACTCCCAAGATGATTTAGGGTCGGTTGGTACTAAGTTACTTGCTAGGGTACCAAAATAGAAAAGGCAAATAAGACCGGTGAGTATAGTGAAAGCACTAGGGTGTTGGATCGCGCTGACCAAGATAAAGCCCCAATACCCCATGATCACGCCACTGGCACCGATGTGATTAAGTGGGCGAGCAAAAATCCAGGTGAGTAGTCCCGTAAAAATAGTGAGATAGATAGAGAGATAGATAAACGTATGAAAAGAAATAATCACTAAGGTCATGCTAGCGAGAATATAGAAAAAAACTGCATTCATGCTTAAATGCGAAAAATCTCCGTGTAACCAAGGGGTGCAGACAATGCCAATTAAACTCTTGGGTTTTCTGCTGCGTAGGCCTAATCGATTGAGGCGACCTTTAAAAAAGATAAGATTGATAAAATACACAGCAAAAGCAGAGGCGATGATGATAAGCAGGGAAAGGGTATGAGCTGTGAAGCTATTTACCATGGCTGAGATGGTATTAGCAATGCTGGCAATGAAATTGGTGGCTGGATCAATGAACATGATTTCTCCATCAGGTTAGATCAAATATACACCAGCAGAGGGTTTATTTATATGGATTACTTGTTTTTTTTAAAGTCTCATGCGTTGCCTGCACCGTTGTAAAATGACACTTTTTCTGTCACCCCCAGGAACAACGTGACGTCGGGGGCCTAGCTTTGATCCAGTTCGTGCGAAGCATGAACTAAGGATCTTTATAAATTTAGGAATTTTAATTTATAAAAACAATGTGCAGAGTTGCACTTACGGTAATATTAGAGCTTAATCTTTAAAGATCGCTAGTTGTTAGAAAGTAACAACGGATTAAGCCTAGGTCCCCGACGTCATTACATTCCTGGGGATGACAAGTTGGGTGGGTGTAGCAGTTTGCTCGTGACACTTCAGCCCCTCTCATTACATTCTTGGGGGCAATATTGTTTTTTAACGGATCAAGCCTGGATCCCCGACGTCACTGCGTTGCCTTCGGGTGACAGAGAGAGGAGTGACGTCAAGTCCAAATCTATTTATGCAACAAGGCCTCGTTTGTCGAGATGACAACGTTTTTTAACGGATCAAGCCTGGGGCTCCCCGACGTCATTGCATTTCATTGGTAATAGCTACAGAAGGATTTTGTGTTACTTTTGGCTTGGCTGTTATCGAATGCTTGGATAAAGCCGCTATTTTTTTATCAGAGCACTTATCGATGATCAAAAAGCTAGCGCAGAGGATGGCAGCTGTGAGGCCTATGATGCTTGCGCCAGTAAAAAGCATGAACCCTGTGCTTTTCATGAGGACAGAGAGGCCTTGAGAGATCAAAGGGAGGCTGTAATAGATGGCAAAAGAACCGGATATCAGCGCGCCTGTGCCAAAAGTAATTAAGCCTACGCCGGCTGCTGAACAAACAGCAGAGCGGCAGGTCATGGGAGGCTTTCCTAAAATATTAAGGGCCTCTGGTTCCTTTCTCTTAAGAGCAGGAAGAGTCGTTTTCTCTTGTGGGGTTGTTTTTTTCTGTTGAGAAGGGTGTGTTGATTGGGGTAGATTTTTCGGTTTAGCTTTTTTGGGTGCTTCTTGAGAGGTGTTATTCTCACCCTCTTCGTCTGAAGAAATATTATAGAGGTCGAGGCCTATTCTCTTTTCCCTTTGTCGCTGGCTTTCTTTTCCTTTTGATCTCATGTTTAGAAAAGCGAGTACTCTTCTTTTGTTTACTTCTTCAGGCGGCTCTATTTCTTTAAGCGCATCAAATTTTCTTTTCTCATCTTCTTCTGCTTGTTCTATTCTTCTTTCTTTTTGCTTTTCTTGTTGTACTGCTTCGGTTTTTCTTCTTTTTTCTTGCTCTGCTTGTTGTCTTGCTTTGGCTTCGGCTTTGGCTTGTGTTCTTTCTGCTAGCTTTGCTTGTTTAATAGCGTTGCCGATTGTTATTGTTTCTTTGCTGTGTTGAGCGATGGGGATTTTTTCATTGAGGAATGTCTTTTTTGAGATAGCAGGTGTGCCGTCGATAGTCTTAAATGTGTTACTTTTTTCATTGAAGTTAACTTTTGTATCAGCGAGAAGGCTTATGGTTGTATCAAGAAGAGATAGGCCGTCTACATTATTTTTCCTTGCTTCAGGGTCAGATAGGATGTGAGAATTAAGAATTTTTATTAGTTCAGCATCGACCCCGCTGTTTTCCCAGGGATTTGTAAGAGACATAGCCATTTTAAAATAAAAGGCAAGTATTAAAGGATGGTTGGATGGATGGAATGAGCTTCCTTTAGGGTCAAGTGCTACTATGGCATGCACAAAAGAGTTCCCCTTTTCTTCATTTGCAAGAGCGAAGGCATTTTTATTTTGAATGATTCCGCGAATAAGAGGATGGTTTGAATTCCCATTTCCCCCACTTCTATTTCCTTTTGATAATTCGCAAAGAAGTTGAGTAATAAACCTTAGGGCGTCTTCTGAGCTTGAGTGTAAGGCTTGAAAAAGGGGCTGGCTGTTATCCGGGAGAGAGCTCGTTAATTGTGAATCTCTTTCTGTTTCTAATCCTTTTGAGGATGCTGTTTTTTTAAATTTCAGCAGACTAATAAGTTGTTGAGGAGCCACTCGAAGACAGTAGCTTAAAAGGGATTCGTATTTGGCAGAGCCTTGTCTGGCAGAGGCAGGGATGGGTTTTTTCTGTTGCATTATTCCCAATGCAGCATCAAAATTTTCCGCTTTAATCTGCTGGAGGTAGTTAGTAATGTCTTGTCTTTCGAAGTGTTTGCTCATAAGGTCGCTACCATGAATATTTAATGCCAGTATCATCTTGATCGGGAGTGATGTTGTGTTTCCCCTCGTAGTTTCCAACACTCCAGAAAAAGACAGAGTAGTGTGGATCGCTAGGGAGTGAGTTAATCATTAAGTGTGTGTGCGCTATGCTATCGTCATTTGTTTGTGCACAAATGTGCCCAATAAAGGCGTTGTTTACGCTTAGGTTTATGTACCAACCGTAAGGGATTGCGGCTAAAGCGCCGCCATAACGGCAGGCAACATGAGAGTCTGAGATACTTATTGTGCTATTGCCAACGACAATAATGGCTCCGCTATCGGGCAAGGCAAACTTGGTAATGGTGGCATTTTCAAGGGTGGTTTCACCACCGAAAAAGCTAGACGAGCTGTTAAGGGTGATAGGCCTGCTTGAGTAGTTGATGTATTTGATATCTGTGCTTGCCTGAGAAGAGGTAAACAGGAGCATGCCAGCAGCAATAAGGGTCATGGAAAATAGCTGAAACACCAAAAACTCCTTTGAAAACTATTACGTCATAGGATTTATTTTACGCGAAAGGAGAGGAATCGGCAAGCAATCTGAGGCTTGTTTTAGAAACCTCTTTTGTTTGTGTCTTCCTCTGCATTGTCGTTCGTGGTGCTGTGTGTGGCATCTCCTTGGATGGCAAACTGCCGTGGCTCTGGTTTTTGGCACTTTTTAGCCTTGAGCACAGCGGCAATAATACAGCCCGCAGCAAATAATAAGGCTACAGCAGCAATGGCTATGCCAGCGAGTGCAGGGGGGCTGGCTAGTACAGCATTCATACCCTGACTTAAGAGAGGTATGCCATAGCTCAAGGCCAGCGCGCCTCCGCCAATAAAGACCGCGACAGACGATAAGCCGATGATACCCTCAGGGTTTTGAATGTGATTTAGGCAACTAGGGCTGCTTTGCTTTACCTTGTTTCTGTCGCTTGGTGGTACTGCGTCGTCGTCGCCTATTTGTGGCTGTTGTGTCTTTTCTCTGTCGCTTTCTTTTGGTGGTACCGCGTCGTTGCCTGCTTGTGGTTGTTGCTCTGCTTGTTCTTTTTTGTCTTCCTCAAAGACATCTTCGGCTATGTCAGCATTGGCGCTAAACAGTTTTTGCTGTTCTTCTGCTGTTAGTTCAGCAAGAACGTCTTCAAATTTAGAACGCTGACCTTTAAGGCTGGGTTGCTTTAAAAGAGGCTCTAATTGGGCTGCGCTGGTGTCCATTTTAGTTAAGGCTAGTTTGAAAGCGGCAGCAATGGTTTCAGGCTCTGCGTTTAAAAATAAGAGGCTCATTAGGGAGCCTTCTTTTTCTGAATAGTCCTCTGTAGCGTCGGAAGATAAGATCAACCCGATTAAATAACTGAGTGATTGACCGTTATCATGTTCTTCTCTTGTTAGATCGTCAGTGCTATCAAGCAGTTTGGTGAATATGGCTTGCAGTCGCTGTGAGCCATGGAGAGCCGAAGGCGCAGGCGAATAGTCCGCGATAGCCACGGATTTTCTATCGAGCGTAAGCGAACATAGAAAATCTTTACGTGGCGTTGAGTCACTTGAGAGACCACAGCGTAGTCAAGCCGTTAG
>JAJRRL010000009.1 GCA_024279495.1 Gammaproteobacteria bacterium
GGCGATCGTTATCTGTGCCGCGACTCGTCCTCGTCACCCACGCTACGCAACCTAACGGCTTGACTACGCTGTGGTCTCTCAAGTGACTCAACGCCACGTAAAGATTTTCTATGTTCGCTTACGCTCGATAGAAAATCCGTGTCTATCGCGGACTATTCGCCTGCGCCTTCGGCTCTCCATGGCTCACAGCGTTTGGCTGAGAAGCGGCTTGTGCTTGAATGAAAAATTTCCTGCTGCTGCACCTTGAAAAACGGTGTTATTCCGGTAAGCTGCTTTGAAAAACATAGCGTATATTACCCTGGGCCCCGTTTTGCAACGGGGTGACAACGAAGGCGGAGGGTTTAAGTTGAGTGGACCTTCTACTTAAGCCAGAAGGCGTTTGCAAATAAATACTTTCCATTTATGCAATAACTCTTTTTGCAACGGGGTGACATACGGGAGGCTAATTTCCAAGTGTGTTAGCCTTGAATGCCCAATTGAACCAACGTTGTTGCTCTGTATAGTACACGGCAACACGAATAGGCTCAGGCCGAAGGTGCTTGATGGCGTGAGCGTAGCCAAGCAGTTGTTGTTGATGCCTTTCTAAGGCTTCGTTTTCATTAGATGGTAAATGTTCGCTGGTTTTATAATCGATAATCCAGCAAGTACCGTCATCAACAAACCAGCGGTCAATGACAAGCGTTTTTCGGCGTTCTTTGCCGCTGACAGACAAGGCATATTCAACATGAGATTGGTCTCGGTTACTTTTTAAAATCCAAGCTCCTATGGAGTCATTTAGCATGTTCTCATATAAGCGAACAATGTCATTGCTTAGGTATTGTCGATGAGCAATCCCAATGCCGGTTTGGCGAAGATAGCTGTTTATCCAAGTATTAGCGTCACTGAGTTTGTTAGGATTCTCTACGCTGTGAGCAAGCCAAGCGTGCAAGGCATTTCCCTTGGCTTGAGCGATTCGATCGATGGCTTCGAAAGAAGGGTTTTCCTCGCTTTGTTCTTTCGCTGGAACGCTAGCTAAGTAGGCATTAAGAACAGACAGTTTAAGTGAAGAATAATCAATAATTAACGGCTTTTCTGCTTTTTCTGACAGTTCATATTGAAGCCTGTGGCAAAGAGTTTTTTGCCATGGGTCATCACCTAGTAAAGCAAGAAAACTTCCAGAACGTGCTTTTGAGAGTGTGGCATCATGCTCTTCTGGCGTTTGTGTTTCATAGGAGAGATGCAGGGATTTTTTTGCTCGTGTGCAGGCAACATAAAATAAGCGTGCTAATTCATGACTTAGTTGCTGTTTGTCTCGATGGCTTAGGTAATGGTAAATGCCATCTGAGTTGTCATGTGTTCGGCAGGCTAAAAGCAAGTGCTCTTCATGAGTGTCATCATGAGTGCTCATCCATCGTAGCATAGGGTGGTTATGTTTAGCGTTGCTTCGGTGAATGCCTGGTAATATCACATGATCAAACTCTAAGCCTTTCGATTGATGGATGGTCATCACGCTAAGAGAGGCCTTTTCGCAGGTGTCATTGGCATAGAGTTGAGAGAAATAGTCTTCAAAAGCATCGATATCGCTAATGTCTCCAAAGCGAGCGAGCTCATCAAAAAAGCGGTTCACATGATGCTGTTGTTGATGATGGGTAAGCGTTGCTGGACCACCTAAAGCATGCCAAGATTTTCTAACCCATTCATGAAGAGGGAGTCGTTTCGCATGACCCACTGTATGCTTCAAAAGTGGCATTAAAGCCGAGAGTCGGGTTTGTGTTTCTTCCGATAGTTGAGTGAGAACATTAGCCGATAACAATTGAGAGAGAATGCTTGCATCAGGATCGCTAGCTAAAATCGATAAATCATTAAGAGATACTGAAAAGCAAGGCGATCGCAGTAAGGCAAGCCACGCTACTCGATCGTTTAGATGAGATAAGGCGCGCGTTATGGTCATTAAGTCTTGAATATCAGGATTGGTGTTTAAAGCGAGCAGTTTGTTGGCATGAAACGCAATGCCATGCTCTGTTAATACGGGCAAAAGTGCCTGCAATTGATGCCTAGCTCTCACTAAAATAGCAATGTTTGCTTTAGGGTTTTCAGTTTGAAGCGACAGGACAATGTCTTTAATGCAGTGCGCCTCTAAGGCTGGTATGTTGGCATCGATAGGGTAATGATGCACACCTTGAGTGCTCGTTGGATTGGGTTTAACTGCCAATGAAGGAGCGTATTTGATCGCACCAGAGTTTGGATCGTTATGCGGAGAAAAAACGTCTAAAAAAGCATGATTAATCCACTCAATGATACTGGAAGATGAGCGAAAATTACGAGTCAGTTGCATCGCTTCAGGCTTGATACCATTAATGCCTGTGTTTTGTATATGAAGGAAGTGGCTAACATTGGCATTTCTAAATCGATAAATCGATTGCATCGGATCTCCGACCAAAAAGAGAGTTCGCTCATCACCGGGCGACCAACCATCGATCAAGTGAGTGAGCAATTCATGCTGGAGGTTTGACGTATCTTGGCACTCATCAACCAAGAGGTGTTTTATTTGGTGATCTAGCTTTAAAGCTAAATAAGTGGGTTCATTGTTGGCAAATAAAGCGCGTAAAGCACCAATGGTGAGTTCGTTGAAGTCTACCTTTCCTGTTTGTTGAAAACAGACATTTAAATGCGCCACTAAATAAGGTAGTAATTGCGTGAGTGAGTTGAGCTTCTCCCAATGATTCTCGTCGTAATGCTTGCTTGGAAAAGCAAGGCAATCTAAAAGGCATTCTTGCATTAGTTCATTGCAAGAGCAGGCGTTGATAAGTGCTTGCATACGTTTTTTATTGTCAGATAAAGAGAGTTTTTCATCTCCAGAAGCACTGGAAGGGCTAGGAAAGCCCTGGTTTTTAGTAAGCGATTTTCGAAAGCTACCTTGCTTGGTGAGCATTAGTTCGCTTACAGCAAGCCAAAAGGTCAAGGTTTCTTTACCAGCTTGGTTGGAGGCAGCAGTGATGATGGCGGAGTCAGATGTTGTGTGTGTGAGCAGTTGAGAGGCCAAAGGAATGAGCGCTTCTAGTTCTGAGATGATTGGGACTGGGGAAAAAGTATTTAAACGCTTCAAGAGTAGTTTTTCATCGATCAGTAAAGCAGATTCTAAATGCATTTGCATGGCTTCAGTGTTTCGAAAATAAGGCATCACATGAGCGAGCCATTGTTCTCGTGTTGCCAGAAGTTGGCTAAGCAGGCGTGTGAATTGTGGAATATTATTTTGACAGTAAAGTAGTAGGTTATTAACCGCTGCTACAATGTGTTCGTCAGAGGTATCCATTAGTAAGCGATGAGCTGCTTTCTCATAGAGTTTTGTCGCATCATCACTAACCTCAGGCTTGGCTCCAAAAGCAGTAGCTATCGGTGTTTGTTGATCAATCATGGCGCTTAACGCATCTAAGGTTAAAATACGTAAGCGAGATGGGTTTTCCAGAAGTTTCCATTGCATGGTGTTGTTATGTGTCAATGCTTTGTTGGCTAGCTGAAAGGTGATTTGTCTGTGTGATTCTTCAGGCATGATGCCGGTACTGGCTCTTTGTAAGGCATGCATGACTCGATGCCGCATTTCTTGTGCGGCTTTTCGAGTGAAGGTAATAGCAATGATCTCTTCAGGGGATTCGACACGTGATAATAACGTTAAAAAACGTTGTGTGAGCAACTCCGTTTTCCCAGAACCTGCAGGCGCCTGAACAATAAAAGATTTTTCCGGGTTTAGCGCTTCTTTCCGTGTACTTTCATCGGATACGGGTTGGCTCATTTGCTTAATCCTATGCGGCAGATAGATCGACATTGACAGTATCGGCAAGTCAAGTTTGCTTGAATAGGCAAGATATCTGCAACACCTTGCGTAAAGTCATCGAGCAGCTGTAAGGTTCGCTTTTTCCAGAAGTCATTTAACTGTTCCCAACTCAAAGGATTGCCATCGTGTTTCAGCGAATCGACTTTGGTGATAGGCAACTGTTTGTGCTGATGAGCTTGAATGAGGCCAGACCATCCCATGGCGTCGCGGTGAGTCACCCCAAAGGCAAAACCAATGGTTTTGTTGCGGTATCGGCTGAAAGAGGCATACAGAGGCAGTTGATTTTCTGTGGAATGCGGAGGTAGGCATTGTGTTAAAGCTGGAGCCATGCCTGTTTTGTAATCGATAATTAGAATGCTTCCGTCAGGGAGTTCGTCTACGCGATCGAGTCGAACTCGAATACGATACGAACCAACTGAAAGCGTTTCTTTTTGTTCGGTCTCTTTTACTTTAAAAGGAGATCTTGCACATTCTAGAGCTAACCATTGAGTGAGAGTAGTTTCAAGAATGAGCGTGTGTGAATGCCTTAATCGTTTGGGTAGATTAGGTTCTTGTGCAATGACGCGTTGGGCTATCTGTTGAATAAATTCTTGTCGTTTACTAGCGCCTAATTGCAACAGTTTTTCTTGAGTTTTAAGCTCTTGCCAAACCAGTTCCAAAGCATGGTGTACCAGCATGCCATGAGCAGCAGCATTGATGCCAAATTGAGGTGTTTTGGGGGATGTAGCATGCAAGCGAAATAAAGCAAAAGCACGGAAAGGGCACTTGGCTTGTTCGTTGACTATTGCGCTTCCTCCCAGAAGAGGCCTGTTATTGAGTTTGATTGCTTGTCCGTGAGATTCGGGTTTTTGTAAGAGGTTATTTGGATCACACCATTTTAAATAGGAAGGAGATAATTGAGCCAGTGATTTCAGCCAATCATCTGTAGCAAGAGGAATGTGATTGATTAAAACGCTGGGTTCTCTTGGAATATCATCGTGTCTTTGAGCTGAGCTGAGTACTAAAGAGGGTGTTCCGAGGCTAATGTGTTGTTGATGCATCAAGGCAAAGTCTCGTTCACGTTGTGCCGTTGATTGCGGTAAGTTGTATTGATGTTGAATATGCGTTGGTAAGTAGGGGTCAGGTTGTGCCTGTGCAGGCCAGGTATTGCTATCTAAACCCATAATCCAAACGGCATCAAAAGATAAGCCAGATGCTTCTAGCAAACCAAGCACATGAATGGGCGCTCGATGCGCTTGTGGTTGAAAAACAGTTTGAGAGAGGTGTTGATACAGTAACTCAGTGTATCGTTGTTGGCTTATGTTCCCGAGTAGATCATCGAGGGAAGCTATTTCGATTAGACTTGCTTGCCATCTTTCGCGAAGCTGAAATTCGTCAGAGCGAAGCGGTTGTTGTCCAGGCCAATCAAGGTGAGCTAATAATGCGCTTAAATGCTTATTCCATTCGCTAGGGAAAAGTAATGTGTGAGGTAGTGAATAAGAGAGATAAGCATTCCAGCGTTTGAATAAAGGAGATTCAGACGAATCGTCTAAGCCTTCTTGTAGAGTAATGAGCAAGGTATCGTTAGAAATCGTTGTGATGTCATGTCGGCGAATCTGTGTGTCTGCTTGGGCAGCTTGAGGGGCTTCTGGGTTGTTGTAACTGGTAATGTAAGGGTTGCCTAGCAGCTGACTGATTAATAGGGTTTCACGATGATTCGGGTGAGCTTTAAAGCAGTCGAAAGCGGTTTTGATCATGGGGTAATCGAGTAAAGCGCTACCTTGAGACATATTAAAGGGAGGTTTTTCTGAGAAAAGATCTCCTTCATCAGAGAGCATGTCAGAAAAAAGGCGAGAGAGGCGATTTTTTTCTTCTGTTAAGTTGGGGACAACGCAGGCAATGTGGCAAGTATTGGGGTCTGGATGGTTTAGCCAAGTCTGTTTAGCCCAAGCGGCCATGGCTTTGATCTCTGTTTCAGGGTTAGCAAACTCTGCTCGTATTGTGTCTGCTTCTTCGCCTTTTGGGTCATACCAAGTAATCGATGATCTATTTGAAATCTGATCAAAAAAGTGCTTGATTACGGGAGCAGGGTCGATGAAGCCAAGCAAGGTAATTTGCTTTGGTAGCGTTAAAGAGAGGTGCTCTTGCATCAGCTTTTTAGGAAGTGAGGCTCGTGTGATCAGCTTACGTTTATCCAATTCCTCACGGAAAATTGATAGCCAATGTAAAAAGGTCTCCCCATCAGTGTGAGTCAGTATGTCATCGGGAGTTAAGTTGATCTCAAAAGACTCAACAAGCTGGTAACTTCTCATTGCTTGTTGTGCAATCCGATGGGCGGGAAGGAGTAGGTCATCTTTTGTGTCTGCGCTGATAATATCTTGCCACAAGAGTTGCTCTTGAAAGGAAGATAGAAGGCAGTGCGAATGGCCTAGGCTTAGCCATAATGATTGTAAGTAGTCTTGTAAAGCACTGACGTTGAGAGCCTTGTTGACTTTTTTTTGCATCAAAGCATGATGCGAATCGGCAAGTGTAAGAGCCAAGCGACGGTTGGGAGTGAGTATGAGATTATCGTCGGGCAATGTGAGAATAAGCTTACGATACATAGGGCATCCATTCTCTTGTGATTTCCTACTGTCAGGCAATAAAGGTTCGCTTCTCGCGTGAGTTGCCCACAGCTGTACTTAATCTAACACAGAAATGCTTTTTGAGGTATCAGAGAGAGGCTTGACTTTCAATGAAAAAGGTAACTCCTTGATTTAAAAGGATTTATTTAAATTGTCTCTTTTGAGAACAATCTGTTCTGAGGTCTTAGTAAAGCGCACTGCAGGGCATTTATTTAAGAGGTATCCACACCTTTATCCACAGAATATGTGAATAACTACGGCTCTTATTTTTTCTGTCAAGATGGGGGTGATTTGTCGGGTTTTGAGCGTCCTTTGAGCAAGTGTATTGTGCTACTCTGTGCCTATGAGTACTCGAAAGATCATTCACATAGACATGGATTGTTTTTATGCAGCCATAGAAATGCGGGACGACCCCAGCCTTCGTGGGCAGCCAGTAGCGGTGGGAGGTCAGCCTGGGCGGCGTGGTGTCTTATGCACCTGCAATTATGAGGCCAGAAAATATGGTCTACATTCAGCCATGCCTTCGGGTGTCGCGGTTAGGCAGTGTCCCAATCTTCAGCTTTTGCCAGTGAATATGTTTAAATACCGAGAAGCGTCTGAGCAGATTGGTGATATTTTTGCCGAATATACCGATGCGATTGAGTGGATATCTTTAGATGAGGCCTACTTAGATGTGACTGAGTCTGATAAGTGCAATGGCAGTGCGACTTGGATGGCAGAAGAAATTAGGGCAGCGATTTGGTCACGTTTGACTCTTACTGCTTCAGCAGGTATTGCTCCGAACAAAATGCTTGCCAAAATAGCAAGTGATTTAAATAAACCCAATGGACAGTTCGTGGTTTTGCCAGAAGAAATCGCTGATTTTATAGTGAACTTGCCAGTGAAGAAAATCATGGGGGTAGGTAAGGTCACCAATAAAAAGCTAGAGGCCATGGGTGTGGTGACTTGCGGTGATCTACAGGCATGGGATCTGCCGGCTTTACAAGAAAGTTTTGGCAAGATGGGTGGCAGGCTGCATCGCTGTTGTCGAGGAGAGGATGAGTCAGCTGTTCGGTCAGAAAGGGTGAGGAAATCCGTTAGCGTTGAAATAACGTATCCTAAATCATTAATGAGTGTGTCTGCTTGTGTGAATGAAATGCCTCATTTAAAAGAAAGATTGTTAAAAAGAATGAACCCAGTTGATCAATCTATTGCAAAGCAATTTATTAAGTTAACCTTCGATGATTTTAGCAAAACGAGTGTTGAAGCTCTTAGTACGTTGCTATCTGACGATCTGTATGCGCAGCTTTTAAAAATAGGTTTCAAGCGCTCTGATAAGCCAGTACGCTTGGTTGGTATTGGTGTGCGTTTAGCGATAGACACAGCAGAAGACAATGGTCAGATGGCGTTGTTGGGGGAGTAATTCATTATTTACTCCTTTCTGTTTCCTGTACCGACGAAAGGCGGCGTCACCCGTTGTGAAATGACACCTTTTGTGTCGCCTCCAGGAGCCACATGCCCCCACTTGTCACCCGAAGGCAACAACGTGACGTCGGGGGCCTAGCTTCGATCCAGTTCGTGCGAAGCATGAACTAAGGATCTTTATAAATTTAGAAATTTTAATTTATTCGTTTGCTGGGATGACAACGTTTTTTAACGGTGTAAGCAAATGCTTGAGGCTATTTTATTTTCGTAGCGCAGTGTACATGAGAACCTACAGTAGAAATAGTAACATATTTGCAAGGCTTGATTTAGATTTCGCTGTGGTGGGTGGTAGTTGGTTGATTGTCGAGTATTGCAGCGCAGTGTACATGACTGTACATGAGCAGCGACACGCAGAAAATCAATCAAATAACAGCATCACAGTAGAAATAGTAACAAGCTTAAGCGGCGATTGAAGCGCCGAGTGGTAGCTGCAGTAATCGTAAGTTGCGATGCATGACGGCATGAAAGGCTTCGGGTGAGCGAGTTGTACGTTGTTGCTCAAAATTGTAAAACAATTGTGTGCTTAGACCTTGTGCGATCATGGCTCGGTCAGAATCTCTGGTAATTAAATATTTAAGTTTAAAGCCGCGGGCTTGTTTTCTAAAGCCGGGTGAATAAATCTGAATACTGAGCTCGTCAAAGCAGTAAGCGGGTTTTAGAATATTGATGCTCAGATTGCTAAGCAAGTAGCCAATGGAGTCAGCAAGGTGAGTTTCGTGCATGTCGTGATTATGTAGATGTTGATTGCGAGTATCTTGGAGCAGTGAGGAAAGAGCGCTGAGCTGAAGAGAGTGGCCTTCACGGACATGGGCTGACGTTAAGGTGAGTGCTGAGGTGATGATGAGGTCGTCGTTAGTAATCTGAAAGGTATCAGGCATATTCGACTATTTCCTTTTCTTCCTTTTCGAGAGTTAACCTACGTTGAGAAGCTGATCGAAAGGACTTAGCTATCTCGCGGATGGTATCCATATTATTGGCCAAGTGATGAGTAAAGTTGTTTTCAGACCGACTTGGAGCGAAGGCTAAAAATTCCCTCATGCCAGTGGTTTGCGTGCAAAAGCTAATGCCATTGCGGCCAACATCCATCTCTTCTCGATACAGTATCATTTCTTTTTGTAGGCTGTCATTGGGCTTTACGGTATCCCAGGGTAGGATAAAAGCGCTTTGGTGTGTTTTATCGAAATAGCTGCGTACAGTTTGCCAAAGATGACAGTGATTGATCATTTTGTCGTCGATGTATTGATGTTGCCAATCGGGATTTGAGGTGAAGCCAACGCGTAAGCCTTCAGCGGGGAGCTCGTATACATAAGAAATGTAGTTGCACCCGAAGTCAAAGGCAGCTTGGCGTAATGTATGATAAAACGCGGCTTTGTCTTCGTCAGAGAAGTCGATGTGATTGAAAGGAGAGCTGTCCGTATTCATGGTGGATTCCTTCCTTACCTTGAATGTTTAAAAGTTGTTTTTTTCTCGGCTTCTATGCCAAACAACTTGAGCTGCAGTATTGATCGTGACATCGCTCATAACAGGGTCCGGTATGTTTGGATCCATGTTTAAAGCAGTTAGCGTGTAGTGGTTGTTTTGATCCACCATGCTGATCCGCCGAACGAGGGTACGATCACCCACTTCAACGATGCAATTGAGGCCGATGAGTGCTCGAATATTGTCTCCCACTCGCCGTGTTCCGGCCACGTAGTCACCGTATGAATAGAAGGGTACCATAGCATCATCAGTAATAATAGTTACTAAAGGTGATGGGTTATTACTTTTAAAGGCATTGATGTCGCGAAAGACGGCTTCTTCTTGCCCCCACTCAATGTTGTCAGGATCATCAAGCGATGGCGCATCATTAATAAGCGTTGGCCCAGGTCCTTTACCAAATAGCAGCCAGTCTTCGGTGCAGTACACGCCACCGTTATTTAAGGCTTCAGTAATTCGTTTTGCACCGTTGCTTGTGATGCCGTTTCGATTAGCGGGAGGTTCTTCCCAGGCGCGTATGGTATTGGCGGAAATGCCAGAGGATTCGGCAAATGATTGGCGGGTGTGTCCGGCTAGCATACGAGCGCTTTTGATGCGGTCACCTCTGAGGGCGGGATCGCTGCGCTTCTGTTGTTCAGCTCTCGAGGACACAAAAACACCCTGGTGAATGATTGATAAGGGCAGATTGTATCACCTAGACACACAAGATGTATAGACCGGATCTTAGAAACACACTAAGCGGGTCTTTTTGAGATACATCTGTTGATTTGTATCACTCAATGATGCATACTAAATCTTGCTGGCGGTTGCTGGTTCAAATTAAGGACAATTTGCTTCGCAAAGAGGCGATGAGAAATGAGGATGGAAACAATGACAATGAGTATGATGCTGATGGAAACAGATGGCCCGCTAAGGCATTGGGCGTCATTGTCTATTTTAAGTGATCCAGATATGATCACGTATCATCCTGAGAAGAAGACATCCGTAGAAAAGAAAAAGCGTGAAAGAGTGCCTGTGGATGGCAGAATAGGTGATGAAGCTAATGATTCAGTGTATTTTACTTGGCGTCAATCGCAGTGCATGCTTCATTTTCTAGAAGGCATGACACAGCAAGAAGTAGCTCGCTCCTTAGGTATTTCATTGCGAACCATAGAGCGGTACACTAAAGATATGTGTGTGAAGTTGAATTGTCGTGATAAAGCGCATCTCATTCACACAGTAGCTAAAACATCATTCCGTGAAAATGCTGACTTAGTTAGTAAGCAGCTAGAAGAAGAGTTTTAGTTTAGTTCGTTTATAAAGAGGTTGCTCCTATGTCCGGAGGTGGTTTACCGCCTTCGGGCATTCTTTTTATGTGTCCTTTATTATGAAAAGGCTATTTTGTACAGCTTCTGTGTCGAGCCTTCGCTTCCGGTGCTCATGTACCCGCATGTACATTGCGCTCCGTTGCTTGCCTCTCCTTGAATCTGCATTAAAATCGCACTTTTCCCTGCAGCCAACTGCAAGATATCCTTTTATGTGTCCTTTATTATGAAAAGGCTATTTTGTACAGCTTTTATTATAGTGTCATCCCCAGGAACGCAGTGACGTCGGGGACCCCGGTTTGATCCGTTGTTACTTTGTAACAACTAGCGATCTTTCAAGATTTTATTCCTGGGGATGACACTGGCTTTTAAAGGTGCAGGTAATTAGCGGGGGCTTTTTCGCTGACGGTGCAGCAAAGGATGGAAGAAGCTAAAAAAACAACTTTTGGCGAAAACCCTCAATAAAGTCATTATAAATAACGGCTTGACAAGTAATGACCATCTGAGACAATGGGTCTGTGTTTAACATTAAATGACTGGAGATTGTCATGCGAAAAAACCTATTAACTGCTGCTGCCTGCCTTGTTGCGGCTTTATCTGTTCAAGCTTTTGCCTGTCCTGAAGGTACACTTCCTGTAACGGTAGAAAAAGACGCTGCTATTATTTTAACAGAATCAAAATCGGGTCATCCAACAGAATTTTCTTATGTTTGCTACGGTGGTCAAGAAGATCCAGCCTTCCACGGTTGTGAAGTGGGGCCTCATTGCTACAATGATGGTGAAGAAATAGTCTTATCTTACCCAGACATTCCTAACCTTTTCAATACGGGTCATTTGAATGTTGAGAAGAAGTACATCGTTGAAGGTGAAGGCCTTAATATCAAAGTAACAGCTCCAGATGGTTCTGCAGAGTTCCAGTGTCAAGAGTTGAATGGTCAGCCGTGTGTTCCGCCTCATCACGCAGAGTAAAAGTTAGTTTTCACTGACAGAAACCGGTCAGCTTCGTGCTTGATCGGTTTTTTTATGTGTTAAAAATAAATCGAACAGCTCTTCCATTTGATTGTCATCAATTGGGTGGCTTGCTTGTTTGCTTAAATAAGCTTGGCCTATATCGCAGAGTAATGTGCAATGCGCTATACCGTTTTTATTTTTTTTATCGTGTTTTAAGGCATTTTTGAGTTGGTTTAAAGTGATTGATGTTTTAGGCATGCTACGTAGCGAAAAGCTATCTAGCAAGAAAGCGATTGAGTTTAGCTTTTCTTCAGTCAGTAAGTTATTTTGAAAAGACAATAGGCTTTCATAGAAAAGTCCTAAGCCAACGGCTTCTCCGTGCGTTAATTCATAGTTACAGGCTGTTTCGATGGCATGACCAACGGTGTGTCCAAAGTTTAAAAGAGCTCGTTTTCCGTGATCGAAAAGATCCTCTTTCACAAGGTTTTCTTTGATGGAGACGCAATGTTTGATGATTGGGGTGATGAGTTCAATGTCTTTATTGAGTAACGGTTTACTTTCTCTTTGGAGCGTTTCAAATAAGGCTCGATCGCCAATTAAAGCATATTTAATAAGCTCAGAAAAAGCGCTGCGATATTCTAATTCTGGTAAAGTGAGTAAGTAGTTAGTATTGATGATAATGGTATTTGGCAAGCGGATGGTCCCCAAAGTGTTTTTACCATATTGTGTGTTGATACCATTTTTACCGCCGATAGCTGCATCGACCATGGCCATCAGAGAGGTGGGTATAAGGATAAGTGGAATGCCTCGGCAGTAGGTGGCTGCAACAAAGCCGACTAGGTCAGTGATCATGCCGCCGCCTAAAGCAACAAGTAAGGTATCACGGCCACAGTTTTTTTCGGCTAAATAATCTTCTATCCACGCTTTGGTTTCGCGAGATTTACTTTTCTCACCGGCTGGTACAATAAGTTGCAATGTGTCAATTGCCAGGCTTTCTAAGCTTGTAAGTAACGCATTAAGGTGTAGGGGACCAACATGCTTGTCGCTTATCACGACTATTTTTGCAGGACTTATGTTTTGAATAGACTGCTTTAGTGTGTCGAAGCTGGTGTCGAATAAGGTGGGCATGAGGGTCCTTGGTTTTAAGGTTTGCTGATTGTGCTTAATCTGTTTGCTAATACAAGATCAGCTAAGGTTAATGAAAGCATGGCTTTTACCACAGGAACAGCCCGTATAGCAACGCAAGGGTCGTGTCTTGATCCTTCTGGTAATTTAAACTCAGCTGATTGCCCATCGGTTGTGATGGTCTGCTGTGATTGTTTAATGCTAGAGGTGGGTTTAAACGCAACGCGTCCCCAGAGCATTTGACCTGAAGAAATGCCACCTAAAGTGCCGCCTGCATGATTGCTAAGAAAAGGATTGTCGGGATTTTCGGAGAGAGCGTCATTGTGTTCGGAGCCTTTCATGTCAGCCGCATCGAACCCATCACCAATAGAGAAGCCCTTACTGGCAGGGATGCTGAGCATAGCCTGCGCTAACTTGGCTTCTAGTTTGTGATAGACAGGGTCACCAAGACCAACAGGCAATCCAGTCGCTTGAAAAACAACAATACCACCGAGAGAGTCTCCTGTTTTTTTCGCCTTTGTAATGGCGGCGATAATATTTTCTTCGGTTTTGCTATCTGGGCAAAAAACAGGGCTTCCCGAGATAGTTTTCCACAGGTGGGGTGTGTGTAAATCAAAAGGTTTTTTATTGCATCCTGTGATGCGGTATAAAAAAGCAGAAGAGGTGATGCCCTCTGCTTTCAGTAGTTCCTCTGCAATGGCAGCAGCAGCCACGCGGCAAGCGGTTTCTCTGGCAGAAGCGCGGCCGCCACCACGATAATCGAAGCAACCGTATTTCTTTAAGTAGGTGTAGTTGGCATGACCGGGTCGTATAAGATGTTTAATGGGTTCGTAGTGAGAAGAGCTAGCGTCTTTGTTTGGAATCATAATGCTAATTGGTGCGCCGGTGGATTTGCCTTCAAAAACGCCGGATAAAATTTGCATTTGATCTGACTCTTTTCGAGGAGAGGTATGATTGTTTCGGCCAGGAGCTCGTTTGGAGAGAGCTTGCTGTATGTTTGCTTCATCGATTGGTATTCCAGCAGGACATCCGTCGATAACAACCCCAATGGCCGGTCCATGGGATTCACCCCAAGTGGTGATTCTGAAATAAGTACCAAAGCTATTTGAGGTCATGCAAACATCTCTATTTTTGCGCCTAACTTTTTTAGGTCATCGAAAAAGTTAGGATACGTTTTGTTGATGCAGCGAATATTATGAATGGTAGTCGGCTCTTTCATGCCCAAAGCAGCTGCCGCCAAAGCCATGCCAATTCGGTGATCATGAGAGGCATGCAAAGGAACACTTTTTAAAGGGCTTCCTTGAATAATAAGAGAATCGTTGGTTGCTATAATGTTGCCAGATAAAGCGCTGATTTTTTCTTGCATGGTGGAAAGACGATCGCATTCTTTTTGTCGGGCAATAGCAGCGTTGGTTAACTGTGTTTGACCTTCAGCAAAGCAGGCGACAACAGCCAAGGCTGGAATGGCATCGATCATTGTGTTCATGTCGATAGTGGTGGCATGTAATGTTGGCGATGGTCTGACTAAAATACTAGTGCTGTCGCAATCAATGCGAGCTCCCATTTGTTGTAAAGCCTGTATGATGGCGCGATCACCTTGGGGGTCGCTGTGATCAAGGTGAGTGATATCAATCGATGAGTTAGTGATAATGGCTGCAATCAGTGGAAAAGCAATGCTGCTAAAGTCACCCGGAACGGTGTATTCAAAGGCGCTGAATCCTGATACACCAGTGATGCTGTAGTGTGAGTCGCTGTGTTTTTGGTAAGGGACGCCTAAACGTTTTAGCCAATGACAGGTCAATCCAACCCAAGGTATTTCTCCTGGGTTGGTCACATGAATGTGACTGGTTCCCTCTAATAAAGAAGCTAAAATGAATAAGGCTGACACGGGTTGAGAGTCGGATCCATCTAACGATGTTGTGCCGCCCTGAGTAAGAGGGCCTTTCACGCTGATGGGAGCTCGTTTATTTGCCTTGAGGCTAAAAGCTTGCGCGCCTAAACCAGTCAAGCCATCCAGTAAAGCTTGGATGGGGCGGTTTGTTCGAATGGAGTGATCACCAGTAATGAATACGGGTTCAGGTAATAAAGCACAGATTGCAGCGATAAAGCGAAAAACAATACCTGAATTACCGACATCAATTGGAGAGGAGGGTTGTTTTAATTGCTTGTTAACACCTTTGATAGTGAGCATGTCATCTGAGATGTTAATGCTTGCGCCGAGTTGTTCACAGGCTTTAATCATTGCTGTGGTATCGGGTGAGTTCAGATAGCGATACACTTTGCTTGTTCCAGAGGCTAAGCTTGCAAATAAAATAGCTCGTAAGGTTTGTGATTTTGAAGGAGGCGCAGCAATACTTCCATTTAGTTTGCTGGGATAGAGTTTGACTGTTGAGTCAGAAATCATGGGTATTCTCTGGAGGCTGATTCACAAAAGTGATCGATGGCAGCTAGAGTTGCCTTGTATGCTTCCTCGACACGGTTAAGGTCGAGAGGCTCTTCTTTGACTGCTTCATGAAAATTTGCCAATACGTCAGACAACGCAGGTGCTTTCACATAGCAGACGCCACCTTGAAGGCGATGCAATTCTTCTCTTAGCGTTTGTGTGTCGGTATCGTTGTAGGCTTTAGTTAAGATGGGCTTACTGTTTTCTAAGTCTTCAACACAAGAAGAGACAATGCGTTTTGCAGCTTCTTTGTCACCGCCAATTAAGGCAATCGTGGCTTCCCAGTCAAGAGCAGGGCGTTTATTATTCGACTCTGTGTACTTATTTAGAATGTCTTTTAGGGTCTCAGGTCTGGCGGGTTTCCTAACGAGGTCTTGCATGCCTGCCTCAATGCAGGTTTCTTTTTGATGAAAATGTCCGGTTAGCGCGATGATAGGTATTTGAGATTTTTTAGGGTTATCGAGTTTGCGAATCTGTCGACAGGCATCTAAGCCAGTTATGTCGGGAAGTCCGATATCCATGAAGATGATGTCATAGTCTTTGCTGGTAAGCATGGTTAGCGCTTCATTGCCATCACTAGCATGCTCGACAGAGCAACCTAAGCGTTTGAGCGCACCAGCAACCACCATCGCAGCTGTTGGGTTATCTTCAGTGATTAAGACACGAATGCGTTTGTCTGATGTGGGGGGCTGGGGTAGGTTTGCAGAAAGTCTTTGAGGCGTGTTTGTGTGAGAGGTGAGTTCATCTTCCTCGTGGTGTTCTTTGTTCTCAGCATCGCTATGGTCTGATACAGTAAAAGGCAACTCCATGATAAAGCGAGAGCCTTTTCCAATCATACTTTCGACCCAAATCCGTCCATTCATTATGGAGATGTAATTTTTAACGGCATATAAACCAAGGCCTGACCCCTTATATACACCCTGATAAGAAGACGTTAGCCTGGAAAAGTGTTCGAAAATTGTGTCAAACTTGTCGGAAGGAATGCCGATGCCGGTATCTTCAACAGAGAAGCGAAGAAGGGCTTCTTCACCACATGTGGAGGAGGATTTTTTGGTGTTTACTGAGACATTGATAGAGACAGAGCCTTTCTCTGTAAATTTTAACGCGTTGCTGAGCAAGTTTACCAAAATGCGGTTAAGTAGGCGGCGAAGACCGTAAAGGTATTTGGGGACGGTTGAGTCAATACGGTTTTTCAGCTTTAAGTGTTTATGGTTCGCGGTTGATTGTAAGAGGTCAATGTTTTTGTTAACGATAGCTGCTAGTTCAAAATGCTCTGGTTTCTCGTCTACTTTTCCCGATTCTAGGCGGACTGTTTCTAGGATGTCATTAAACATGGTGAGAAGCTCGTCAGCAGAGTTTTTTGCGATTCTGACGTATTCGCGCATGGTTGCGGTGATGCTCTTTACGGAGTCGGTTGTTTTTTGATCAGAGTGAGCGACAGCGGCATCAGTTTCATTGATGAGGTGCTTAAGCTCGCTGAGCATTCCCATGACACCTGTCATTGGGGTACGTAAGTCGTGCGACATATTGGCAATGAATTCAGATTTGGCTTGGCTGGCGGCAATGAGCTTTTCTTCGAGCATTTTATTTTCAGTGATATCAAGAGCAACACCGGTCACGCCCTGACAATTGCCTGCTTTATCTAGAATTGGAAAGCCTCTATCCATGATCCAGCGAACGTCGCCATTGGGTCTGACAATTCGGTAGCTCTTTTCGTAGCGTGCGTCTGCTCCGACTAGAGCCACTTGATCGCGCATTGATGAAACGGGGTTCTCTTTGTGAGCATCGTCGGGATGCAAAAAGCTAATCCATTTTTCGGGGTGCTTGTAGAGTTCTTCTCTGGATCGTTGCCATATTTTTTCATAGGCAGGGCTAATGTATTCAATTCTTTGGAAGTCCGGGCTGCTTAACCAGTAGACGTTTGGGCTTTCTTCGGCTAGTTTAGCTAAAAAGCTACCGATGTTCTCGAGAGTTAGTGTTTTATTTTTAGCCAATTTTATTATCCTCCTCGATTAACATTAAGGTGAAAAAGGCATACGGATACTTTATCATATGTAGGTAGATTACTCTAACACCTGTTTGGTGAAAAGTTAGGCGACAGTTAATGTTTTTTTAATGTCTTTGTCTGTTTTTTCTTCGCCTTTTGTGGTACTATTTCTCATAGTCGGTGTGGTAATATCTCACAGAAAGTGTAAAATAAATCACATCGGGTTACTCAGCACCCCTTATATGGATACACGGAGTAACCTGCCTTGAACTTTTAAGAGTGGAGAGTCTGTCATGTCACGTCAATTGCTCACGCCAGAGGGACAACCAACCGAGATGGATCGCGTCATGCTTCTGTCACAGTGGGCGTCGTCCGTTGAGCGTATGGGTCCTGAGGGCGCTAAAAGAATGATACGTGCCGGCATGGGAAAGCCGACCTTCCCCATGGCCACGGCCGTTACTCGCGCCATGGTTTTGCTTTGGTTGAACAGACATATAAAATCGAAAAGGGCGACGGCCTTGGTCGCGAATCGGGCTGTATTCCTAATTAAGGCCCTGGAAGGTCTTGTTGATATCGAAGAGCTTGGTTTGGTTGAGGAGCTATCTTCTCGCACGAGCAGTAAGAGACGAGTGACAGATGCTATGGAGCAGGTAGAGGATACTCTCCTTGCCGCTTACGACCAGTTGTATTCTAAAGATGCAAAAGGATCGGTAGATAATCTAGTCGGCATTCACGCTATTGCAGGAAAAGCGGCGGAAGAGTTGATTGCTTTCTCATCAGAACGTCCAGTAGAGGCAGTAGGAGCTCGCTCGGGTGCGCCGGCTCAGGCAGGAATGCTTGCAGAGGCAGAAATAGAGCCCGAAGCTAAGAGAGGAGATTCCAATCTAAGGGAACTTCTTGCCCAGGTCTCTAAGTTTGTGATTGAAAATGAATCAAGGCGCTTGAGTAATTTAGAAGGGTCATCCAAGCAAAGTGAAGAATCAGCTTCTTCTATGTCACTTAAAGGGAATCTTGGCTCAGATAGTGAGCAGAATGAACAGACCTCTCTTCAACTGGCAGTGCGAAAACTTATCTTGAAGCTTCAAGATTTCGCGGGGCCCTCTCACCTTGCTGCTGTGCTTCCTCGAACAGCTTATCGTTCCGATAGCTTTGATTCAACAACGTCAGGCTCTACCTCTACCTCTACCTCTACCTCTACCTCTACCTCTACCTCTACCTCTACCTCTACAGTTTCGGGTTCTAGCTCTTCAGATGACGAAAAAGAAGGTGAAACCAAGAGCCGGAGAGGCGATACTAAAAGCCCTAGAAGGAAGCCTCGTCGAGGGTCTTCTCCCTCTCTTACGCCTGAAGCACTTAGCGATAGGGTTGCTTACGAGGATGCTGCTTGTGATTATGGGTTTCCACAAGGTGAGCTTGATGCTCGTGATTTGATGGCAAAGGCTCTTAATAGGTGGTATACGAAAGCAGAATATACACCTGCAGACATTTTGTTTACGGTTGGAGGTGCTGCGGCACTAAATGTCATTTTCGAGATGATTACAGAGACTCGTCCTGACGCAGTGATTGTGACTCAAAATCCATTTTACACGCTTTATAAAAGCAGAACTAAAAACAACCTTCATTTTATTGATGCCATGAAATTGCCTGGGTATCGCCTCACGGCAGAATCGGTTATAAAGGCTTTCACTGCAGCAGGACCAAAAGCAAATGTGTTTTTGTTGTGTGACCCTAATAATCCTTTGGGCACTACCATGCCTGAAGAAGAAGTTCAGACGTTGGCTGCTTATTTAAAAGAGCGTGTTACTCAAGATCCAAATTTCTTGATTGTCCTTGATGAAGCTTATGCTGAAATGCCTCTTCAAGGCGAGCACTGCTCCCTACTTCGAATAGCACCGGATCTTGCAACGAATACAATTCTAATGCGCTCGGGCACCAAGGCAATGTCTGCTGCCGGAGAACGAATGGCTGTTGCGGTCACAAAAAACCCTAAAATCATGGCTGACTTAACGGCTCGACATGTAAATTTTTGTGGTCACGCACCTAAGTCGAGTCAGGTTGGATTTGCACATGCAATGGATACTTTGACTTCTAGGAGTAAAAGAACTCAGCTGGTTGCTCATTATGCTTGTCAGGTAAAAGCTGCTGCGGAAGGCTTGGAGCAGATTGGCGCTTCCATGCCAGATCCTGATTACGATGTCACTAGTACATTTTACATGCTTGCAGATTTGAGTGACTTAATTGGCATGCCTATGGGCAAGGCGAGCATAGCTTTTTCAGGTATGTCTTAAACGAGTAGAGCGACTACCGATGAGGAGTTGGCTTACGCATTAATGTTTCAAGATGGCATCATGCTTTCCCCTCTTTCCTATAATGGTGTGGATGCCTCTAAAGGCTATTTCCGAATAACCTGTGCTGGAGGCGTATCTGAGATACGCGATCTTATTAGCAGACTTGGGGCTCGTTTACATGAGGTTAGATCCCAGAAAATACAGGTTCTTCTTTCGCAGTTACAGACTGGAGTAGCTTCCTTGAAAGCGAAGGGACTCTCTGCCGATTTTATTGCTCAGCTAAGTTCTAGCATAGAGGGGGTGTCATCCAACACTACCCATAGAACTTCTCGTCAGCTGAAAGAAGTTATTCAGCGTTTGGTAGGGCAATTGCAGACAGTTGATGCCCTTCTTCCTCGAAACCAGAGGTCTGATGCTGAAATCCGTAGCGTCCAGTGCGTTCAGAGCGTCCAGAGTCTCTTTAGAAGTCATACAGCTCGTGCAAAACTCCGTGCTTTAAAAGCAGAGAAGAAATCAGATCTGGAAGCATTCATAGAAAGCCCTAAAGGAGTAGTAGGTGCTTTTAAACACTTATTAGCCATGGATGATCAGCCCTTAGGTCCTGCTCATAAAAAGCCTCAAGCTTTAGCATCAAGAACCTTGTTTAGTGCTTCTATTCCTCGGCAGGATCAGCAAGCCATGCAGAAACTCCTATTGGCCATGACTCCTGAGACATTGGCTGCGCTTCAAGCGCAGATTAGAGAAGGCCAGGAAGCGTCGGTAGTTCAAGAAGAGTTTGCGGCGGCGGCACCATCCTTTTGATCAAGCTTGGGCCCCATTCTAGGGGTTTCTTTAAACGCTTTTCTTTTCTTTGGGGCATTTGTTGCAGTAAAACATTTCACCTAGTTTGATGCGTTTCCGATCATTTTGTAATCGCCAGCGGTTTGTGTCTCGCAGTGAGTACACGCATCCGCAGTACTCCTGTTGATAAAACTCTTCACGCTTTGATAGCTCGATCATGCGAGCAGAGCCACCTTTTTTGCGCCAGTTGTATGTCCAATAAAGAAGCTTAGGGTAGCGTGCAGCTGCTCGCTCGCCGCAACTATTGATTTGTGTCATGTTTTTCCAGCGAGAAATGCCGAGGGTGGAAGAGATCACTGGGAAGCCGTGTTCATGAGCATATAAGGCTGTTCTTTCAAAGCGCATGTCGAAACACACCGTGCAGCGCAAGCCTCGCTCGGGCACCTCTTCCAAGCCTTTTGTTCGATCAAACCAATTGTCGCGATCGTAGTCGGCATCAATAAAGGGCACGCCTAGTTTTTTAGCAAAGCGAATGTTCTCTTCTTTCCGAATGAGGTACTCTTTTTCTGGGTGAATGTTTGGGTTGTAGAAAAAGATGGTGTAATCGATGTCAGACTCGACCAACTTTTCCATGATGTCGCCAGCGCAGGGGGCGCAGCAAGAATGCAGGAGCAGTTTTTCACCGTTATTTGGCAAGATCAATGGCTCGTGTTCTGTGGAAGCTTGCATCTTTATACCATGTCCTCGATCACCATGGCTTTATCAAAGCCTTCCTCATCTAAATAGCCCAGTTTCAAGCAGGCTTCTTTTAAGGTAATACCATCATGGTATGCGGTTTTTGCGATTTTAGCCGCTTTATCGTAGCCAATGATTGGGTTTAACGCAGTTACCAAGACCAAAGATCTCTTCAGGTGAGTATCAATTTGCTCTTCGTTAGCAGTGATACCTTTTAGGCAATGTTCTGTGAACGAGTTGACCATATCTGTTAGTAAGCGGATGGAGTTAATCACATTGTGAATAATCACGGGTTTGAAAACATGTACTTCGAAGTTACCTTGTGAGCCAGCGAAGGCAACAGCCTGGTCGTTGCCCATTACTTGAGAGCAAACCATTAGCAGTGCTTCGCACTGAGTAGGGTTTATCTTTCCTGGCATGATGGAGGAGCCTGGTTCATTTTCTGGTAGGTGTAGCTCACCAATACCGCAGCGTGGGCCTGAGGCCAGCCAGCGACAGTCGTTGGCAATTTTGATAAGGGTGACAGCAAGCCCGCGTAAAGCGGCGCTAGCCATGACCATTTCATCGTGAGCAGCCAAAGCAGCAAATTTATTATCGGCGCTAATAAAAGGTAGTTCACTGAGGTCGGCAATGTGCTTGGCAACAGTGACGGCATAATCAGGATGGGTGTTTAAACCGGTACCAACAGCCGTTCCGCCTAATGCTAGTCGATAAAGGTGGGGCAGACTTGATTCTAAGAAATCCATGGCGTGAGCAAGTTGAGCGGCGTAGCCAGAAAATTCTTGGCCTAAACGCATGGGAACAGCGTCTTGCAAGTGGGTTCGGCCAATTTTGATAATGTCGTCAAAAGCTTCGGTCTTTTCTGTTAGTGCATTGTGCATGTTCGCTAGGGCGGGGAAAAGTTCGCTGTTGAACATAGCTGCTGTGGCCACATGCATAGCAGTTGGAAAGCTATCGTTGGTAGATTGAGACATGTTTACGTCATCGTTGGGATGGACGGGGGTTTTACTGCCCAGCTCACCGCCAGCCATTTGAATTGCGCGATTACTGATGACCTCATTCATGTTCATGTTAGTTTGTGTACCACTACCTGTTTGCCAGATACGCAAGGGAAAATCTTCTCGAACCCAGTTACCAGCTATGATCTCATCACAAGCAGCAACAATTAAGTCTTTTTTAGCTTCATCGAGCTTACCTAGTTCATAGTTGGTCAGAGCTGCTGCCTTTTTAACCAAAGCATAGGATTCCACAAATTCTTTAGGCATGGTTTCAGAGCTGATACTGAAGTTTTGGAGTGAGCGAGCTGTTTGAGCTCCAAAAAGGCGATCGTTTGGGACTTGCATCTCACCCATGCTGTCAGTTTCAGTTCGAGTTCCGCTCATAAAATATTCTCCCGATGCTTAGTCTATAAAATGAAGTGGTGCCCCGGGCAGGATTCGAACCTGCGACCTATCCCTTAGGAGGGGATTGCGCTATCCAGCTGTGCCACCGAGGCCAAATCTGCCAATATCTCTACTGTGCTGGCACTATTTGCTTCATTGTTTGCGTGTCGCTGCTCGTGTACCGGCATGTACACTGTGCTGCGATACTCACTAATCAAACAACTAGCACTCAGCACAGCGAGATCTAGTCTAGATTTTGGGTTTACTATACAGAATGGTGAATCATGTTTCTAGAGAAAAAGTCGCTTTTTTGCCTCTGCGTTGTCGGCCTGCGCTTCCGGTACTCAAGTACTTGATGTACGATCCGTTCCGGTTCTCGGTCCTCCTAGCAGAGGCGTTAAAATCGCTCTTTTTGGTGGGCTTGGATTAGGTGGTGCTCGTGTACCGGCATGTACACTGTGCTGCGATACTCACTAATCAAACAACTAGCACCCAGCACAGCGAGATCTAGCCTAGATTTTGAGTTTACTATACAGAATGGTCAATCACTTGTCATCCCGACAAACGAATAAATTAAAATGCCGAACGAAGCGCAAAGCGCTAGAGAGGCGCTACTCCGTAGAAGTGCTCGTGCTTGACACGAGTAGCACAGACGGGACCCAGGCTTCGATCGCTGTGAGCCATGGAGAGCCGAAGGCGCAGGCGAATAGTCCGCGATAGCCACGGATTTTCTATCGAGCGTAAGCGAACATAGAAAATCTTTACGTGGCGTTGAGTCACTTGAGAGACC
>JAJRRL010000010.1 GCA_024279495.1 Gammaproteobacteria bacterium
CTAACGGCTTGACTACGCTGTGGTCTCTCAAGTGACTCAACGCCACGTAAAGATTTTCTATGTTCGCTTACGCTCGATAGAAAATCCGTGGCTATCGCGGACTATTCGCCTGCGCCTTCGGCTCTCCATGGCTCACAGCGTAAGCTGAGCAACTAATTGATACTGTCGGCCACCTTGATGAACAACAAATCCCCCAAATTCTTTAACTTTATCAGAAGTAAGTTCAATATTCTTTTCCCTCTCATTTGCTTTATCCGCTCTTGATTTTTTTATCTCTTCTTTCTGCTTATCCTTTACTGCTTTTTTCAGCACTGCCACAAACTTGCCTGCTGACAACTTGTAAAATAAAGAAAAAACACGTGCAACAGCAAACAATCCTGCAAACAAAAAAGGATCCGTGGAGTCATAATAATCAATCATTGCCCGATGAACACTTTGTCTTTGGTTTACCATTTTCAAATAAGTTACATACATAAACGCCCAACCCTCCATGAACTCAAGAATGGTCTCGTAAATCAACCCAAATGTCTCTTCATTCGTTTTTGCAAGTAGGTTTGCACAGTAACTTAAAGAAAAAAATGCAATATAGCTTAGTGCTTGCATGGTGGGATCAGATCCGGCTGCAATAGTCATACTTGAAAACGTTGATAGAAAAGAGCCGCAAATAATCAACCTCAGTGGAGCTGTTAGCAGTAAAAAAAGATGCGAGTAAAGACCTACAATATAATCTTTTCTGCAAGATTCTTTTGGCAATTTCACTCTCATTAAGCAAAACCCTTCGAACACTTTCGATTCTTGCATGTACTCAATTAACGCAATGGCTGCAGCTAAGGCGCTATTTGCTACAGCCAAGGTAGGGCTATTGACATGACGAAATTCGCTCGCAGAAAACTCCATAGTAAGCACAAACATAGAACCCGCTCTTAACAAGCCACGTGCAACAGAGGTTACGCTATTAAGAAGAACAGAGGCCTGAATACGATGCCGCTGTCGATCAAATACATCACCGAAGATAGTAAAAAAACGTAACAACCAAAGAAGTGAAACTACACTTATCGAAACCCGACCAGTAGTGCTTTCGCTTAGAGGACCCTCCACAAGCCCTTGCTCAAACAAAGACCCATAACCAGCATAAGCAAGCCCTCCTGTTGTATACCCTATATCGAAAAGTTCGGACACGATTAACATGCAGGCGATAAAAACAAAAAAGGGCTTCCGAGATACTATTTTCTTCCCTGATCGCTGCCATCTTTCACAAAAAAGAAAAGCGGTAACTGCAGAACACAAAGATAAACATGTCGCTGCTGCGAAAATGGTAAGTATCTTCAGTAAATCCGACTCCCCACAATACGCCCCCCAGCGCTGATCAAATACATCTTTAATACACTGAACAAGAGTACTCGATACATTTGATTGATTGTATAGAGTATAGTAACTACAAATGGTTGATATCTTCTGTCTTAGCACATCTTGCAACAATGTTTGATTTAGAGGTTGGTCAGACGGCACTATGCTGCAATTACTCTTTAAATCAGCAAGTAGCTCATCCATTTCACAGGGTGGAAACACTATTTCTGAATCAATACTTGAACTAGACGATAAATCGTAAGAATAGTTTCTTGCCTCACAACAGTCCTCTTTTTCACAAAACAAAAGGGAATCTGTGTAAACAACATCAAGCAAGGTAAAGGCCAAAACACCTTGTTCTAAGATGCGCCCTGTAGAATCCACTTTCTTGAATCCTGCTAGCTGATAGCCTGTTAAGTTATCAACATTAACAGTTCCATAGGGCGGAATTTCGTATTCCTCTTCCAGCATCTCAAACGCACCGTAAGATTCTACAAGCGATTGACGTGTCAGCATCAAAATACTCACCGCTACGGCAAGTAAACCCTTTTTTCTTCCATCTCTATTATTTGCGTGAAGATTCTTCATGAGAAGGCCTCCTAATGCTCAAATAAAAGCCCTTTGAACAAGAGCTTTAACCCAAACAGTCTACTAGAGAACTCAAAGAACCTCCAATTAGGCACGGAGCACCCCTGCAGATAAAACACCCTTTTGCGAGAGAGATTCAAATACGGTATGATGGCAAACCTTTGACCAAACAACACCGAGACTGCTCTCATGACGAACACACGACCCATCCGAACACGATTTGCTCCTAGCCCAACGGGTGACCTGCACCTAGGGTCCGTTCGAACAGCTTTATTCAGCTGGCTCTATGCAAAAGCGCATGGCGGTACGTTTGTGCTTCGCATCGAAGACACCGATGTAGAACGATCAACTCAAGCCTCTGTCGACAATATCTTAGAAGGCATGAGCTGGTTAGGTCTCGATTACGATGAAGGCCCCTTTTATCAAATGCAACGCATGGATCACTATCAAACCGTTCTCAATGAGCTTTTAGACAAAAACCTCGCTTATCGTTGCGACTGTACGCCCGAAAGGCTTACCGACCTTCGCGAAAAAGCACGCGAGTCTGGTGACAAACCGCGCTACGATGGCCATTGCCAACATCGCAACCTTAGCAAAGATCACTCTCTCCCCACCGTGATTCGTTTCCGCAACCCCACAGACGGTGACGTCAGCTTCACTGATAGCGTTCGCGGACCAATCACCGTTAAAAATGAGGAATTAGACGACCTTATCATTGCTAGAAGTGATGGCACACCCACTTATAACTTCACAGTGGTGATCGATGATCGAGACATGGAGATCTCTCATGTGATTCGCGGCGACGACCACATCAATAACACCCCTCGTCAAATCAACTTATTCCAGGCACTTGGCGCAACGCCCCCTATTTATGCGCACGTCCCCATGATTTTAGGCAAAGACGGTAAACGACTTTCCAAGCGTCACGCCGCCACTAACGTGCTTAGCTATCGCGATGCTGGTTATCTTCCAGAAGCCTTATTAAATGACTTGGCCCGATTAGGTTGGTCTCATGGCGATCAAGAAATTTTCAGCCGCGACGAACTTATCCAATTGTTTTCCCTAGATACCATCAACAAAGCTGGCGCGGTCTTTAACGAAGAAAAGCTCGATTGGTTCAACCAACATTATTTGCAAACGCTTCCTGCAAAAAACCTTGCCCCTTTACTCGAAGAACAGCTTAACGCTTTGCTTATCTCAACTGATAAAGGACCTGCTCTAGAAGACGTGCTTAAGGCGCAAGCAAGCCGTTGCAAAACACTGAAAGAAATGGCTGAAAAAAGTAAGTATTTTTACGATGACTCTCTAAGCTTCGATGAAGAAGCTGTTAAAAAGCACTTAACTTCCGCTGTTTTTCCTGCTTTCACCGATTTGTGCTTGTCTTTAAAAGACCTTAGCCCTTGGACGCCTGAGACGATTAAACAAGCCTTAAAAACTTGCGCTGGCACTCACTCTCTAAGCTTTGGAAAATTAGCTCAACCGCTACGAGTCGCTTTAAGTGGAAATACGATCTCACCATCAATTGATTTGACCATACAACTCATTGGGCGTGAGCGCTGCATCAAACGTCTGCAAAATACTGTAAGCAACTAAAGAGCTTGCTTTTAAGGCTCTTGTGACGCTCGCTTATTGCTATCACCTCTGCTTAGTTGAGTTATTAGGAACCGGTGGCCTTTCTCGCTTCTGCAATAATGAGAACTTACGCCCTTTCACTCTTGCTGAAGCACCGCAAGCAGCAGCGATTATCACACCAACAGCAGCTGTCGCAATGAAAAGAATGACCTTCAGCGGCATTGCACCACCTGTGCTTAGCAAGGGAACACCGTAAGTGACAGCCAAGCTAATACCAGCAGCGGCAATAACACCACCAGCGATACCAAGACCACCTTCTAAACGGTAAAAAGACGGTTTCGAGGGTGCAAGGACTGCAGGCCTTTTAGAGCCCAACTTAGCCATCGTTTCTGTGAATCTGCCTTGGTCTTTGACTGGCTCTTCAGAGCCCGAATTATGCCCCCCACCAGCCTGAGCTCGATGAGCTCTTTTAGCAATCGTTTTCGCGAATCTGTCTTCGACTTTGACTGACCCTTCAGAGTCCGACTTACCCCCCCACCACCAGCCTGAGCTCGATGACCCACCTTAGCAGTCGCTCCCGTGAATCTGTCTTTGCCTTCCTTTTCAGGGTCAAAAGCAGTATTTTTTTCACTTGATGATTCCCCACCATCGTTAACCTTAGTAGGAGGTTCCGCCCTCTTTGACTGTATAAGCAAATGCTCTCGCACTTGACTAAATTTGCTTTCTTTATCTTGACAGCGCTTTTCTTTAACTTGAGCGTGGTGTTCTTGAATCACCGCGTTCGTCTCGGGATTGAAAAATGACTTTTCATTTTTTTTATACACACTAGCGTATGCGGCTTCTTGGCTGCTCCCCTTGCTAGTGTCCCGGCAGGTACCATTCAAAGCAGATGCGTTAATTTGAACTATGTTGTTTTCTTGCAAGGAACTCACTTGTTCCTGCAGGGAAGCGATCTGCCCTAGGTGGTCTGATACTTCTCCTTTCACCATCTGAGATCCACCTTTGGAACCTCCGCTATTATAGTGGTGATAATTAGATATCTCTTCCTGGCTTGGCAGATGATCCGCAATAGGTACTATTTCAAGATCCAATACGTGACCTTCGCTTGAGACTAAAAAAGAAAATTGTACTTCCTTATTTGCAACCGTCGCCATTTGCAGACCAGCGGCATCAGCAAGACTATGGACCTTAAAAGCCAATCCACTATCACCCGGAGACGTGTCTTTATACCAGTGGCTAGTAGAGCCCCTCCACTTCCCCCACTGCCCATGAACTCCCTTAAGTAGCTTATAAATCGCTAAGGCTTGGCTCACGCCTGCTGCCTTTTGATCAAGGGCCGATGAAGCCACTCCCTGCCGACTGGCCCCTTTTGCCGATTTACGGTATTCACTGTCACCCTCCTCTGCCAAAAGAACTTGACCTACCTTTCTAGATGTTTTCAAACTATTCTCTACCGCTTTCTGTATCTCTTCCCTTCCTGGGGCCTTAGCGGAAGAAACACTAAGCTTAGATTCAAAGTGCAGCACAACAAGCTCTTTAGCCTTGCCTTCCGCTTTAACTAAGCGCCCCTTGTGGATCACGTAAGCAGAAGCGCTCACTCGCTGCTTTTTACCCAATCCTGATACGGTAAAGCAACATTGGCAACCATCACCCGATACAGAAAAACTCGGTGAGTCAGATAAAATCTTTAAACCCTTAACCTTTGGATGATCAATCCAAGCACCTTCATAAGAAACAGTGACAAATCTACTAGTATCGTCGTCGCCTTTCTTTCCAACAAGCCTTTCTATTTGCTTGTAAGACGCAGGATTAACAAGTGTCTGATCTGTTACTGGAATAGCTGTATAAACTGCTTCTGGAAGCTCTTCCGTATTGTCTACTTTCTTTGGAGCGACAACAGACAAAATAGCACTAGCCATACTCCCTGAGCTCACTTTCTGCCTTCTTTGCCTTAAAGCAGCACATTGGCCTAACCTTGATTGATTGCCTCCTCGATTCGGGTCTACCACCACATCTTGCAAAGCAAGGCATACAATAGGTTTAATTTTTATTTTCTCATCGATAGCAGTCATTGCTGTATTTCGCGTACTCTCAAAGGCAAACCATAACTGACGAACAAGATTTTTTGAAGACATCTCCCCTACTGCCTTGTGCATACGACCTTGCAACATACGTCCTGGTATTCCACCATCAAAAAAAGGCATCGCAGCAATGCACAACTCTTTTTCATACCAACCTTCATCAATTGCTTCGACTAACGCTTTCTTTCTCTCGTCTTTAGAACCAGATTGAGTCGCAATCTTCCAAAGATCCTTCAAACGAGGGTTAGCAGCTATTTGTTTATCGATATCATTTTCAAATTCCTTCTTCCCGGTCTCTTTTACTAAATCAGAGACACTTTTATCACTGGAAGGAAGACCTCGCGTTGTTGGCTTATGCTCAACACCTTCTCGCACTGCTTTAAATTGAGTCACGTATTCTCGCAAAACAAAACGAATATTGGCGGTTATATCTGACTCTTCTCTAGAAATAAGGTTTAATACATCCCCAGAAAACCCCGTCCCATACATGTGATTGACAAGCCCTATCAGCTCTTTTATTTTCTCATTTTGCTGGCCCAGATCCAAACCAGTACAATCTTTTAAAGCTACTATTTTATTGACAAGACCCTGCAATACTATTTGACACTTAGACCTATAACCTTCTGTAAGATCATCCAGGTCTTCAAATTTTCCTGTGTAGGGGTTTTTGCAATATGTGTATGTACCGCCATAGAGGTTTCTCTCTTCCTTATGCATATCAGCAAGACTTTCTCTAGCAAACAGATGCTTACCCACTCTAACAGGATCATGCAAGGACCTGCCATAAGGGTCTGTCACCAAATCTTGAAGCACAGAAGCTAAATCATAAAACGAACGCATCTGAACAAAGGTCGCGCACTGTTTGGCTTTTTTACATAAAGTGATTTTGGAGCGGTCGTCAACATATTATCGGCGATTGTTTCTCCGTGATTGTTTTTCTTCTCAGCAGTAATACGCCACGCCTCTAAGGAATGACTTAAGCGGCTCTCTACATCTGACACAAGCTCATTAAAAAAGGAAGCTTGCTGCTTATTACCGCTAGAAACCGCGATATTAGCATACCAATAAATTTTATGAAGTAAGGTGTTATTATCTGCATCACAGCGGCTTGGATCTAAGCCAGGCATATCGAGCATGATACGAACCAAGGCACAGCGATCAGCAAAGGTCCAGGGTTCTTGTTATGCCCCAAACCTGTGATTAAGGCCATCAGCAGCGTTGACTCTCAAGTGTATCGCACCGCTCGAGATAGATTAACGCCATCCTAGCGCAAATCGACTCGCGAAGGCGATCGTTATCTGTGCCGCGACTCGTCCTCGTCACCCACGCTACGCAACCTAACGGCTTGACTACGCTGTGGTCTCTC
>JAJRRL010000011.1 GCA_024279495.1 Gammaproteobacteria bacterium
ACGGCTTGACTACGCTGTGGTCTCTCAAGTGACTCAACGCCACGTAAAGATTTTCTATGTTCGCTTACGCTCGATAGAAAATCCGTGGCTATCGCGGACTATTCGCCTGCGCCTTCGGCTCTCCATGGCTCACAGCGGAGGAGAAATCAACCTACTATCAAATAATGCTATACTCTTCGTCTCCATTTACGAGAAGCGACTCGCGCCTACCAGTAGCAGGGCTCTTTGAAGCAAAACATTTTTCAAAACACTTAGCCAGTGAACGGGCAAGGCTAGGCTTGCTCGCTACACCCGCTTGGCTTTCTTCAGCAGCTTTAGCGATTGCCCGATCCGCATGATATGTAAACCATTCATCAGGCCGTTTAACCGCCGTACGCAGTGCACTTTTTGCGGCATTATTAGCTGAACCTAAGAAGACACCGATAAAAGCTCCTGGAGCCATGCAACACAACATCATACTCACAAAAGAAAAAGCGAGCTGGCTTGTGCCTGCAATCAGTGTTCTACAAGTCCTTTGCTCAGAGACTTCGAGCCAACGTCTTGCTGTTGGCATGGCTGATATCAACAAAGCACCCCAAGCGGCCCAATGATTCATGGCTTCCATATTAGGCATGTTATCTCTGTTACAAATAGCATACATGATGCCACCTGTTATTAGGTGCGCCACCATGACTGCCGCAATCGTGCCATATTCACCATTAGTCACCACCCTATCTTGTGGTTCAGTCGCGTCTTCTTCTTTATAAGCAAGAACAACAGGGCCTGTTTTAAGAAGGCCAGAAAACTCAGAAGGACAAAATCTAGCAGATTTAACTGCAGCTTTAGCAGGAAAGGCGCCTGCTGCCGCTTCTTCATCCATCTCTTTAGCTTCTTGCCTATCCGGCAGTGCAGGCGCAGCCTCAAGAGTTGCTTCAGCATCAGGAACAATCACCGCTGTTGATGTGTTTTTGCATATACCCAACATCGGCCTATCACTCAACGGCCCTTGGTTGGTCAATTGCAAAGCCCAAACCATTAATATATAGGGAGCAATATATTCCCCACTCGCAGCGCAATGAACCCAACATAAAGCAGTGTTAAAAGCGAAAGTGGTCATATTGGAACTGATTGTGTATAACCAGGCATGCGTTTTTAAAGAGTCTCGCCTTGGCCAAAATAAACCGTCTTGTGCCAGCACAGTCTTCATAACTGCCAAACCCTGATTAGCCAACATCAATAAAAAATGACCAACCTGTAACCCTGATATCGGTGTCGAATCATGGCCTGCATCTGTCGTTCCATTCGTACCAGCATCGCTTTTCATGCTCATTGCCTGCGAACCAATCGCATAACTCAGTAAAGTCAGCACAACAGCAACAACCACGGTGCCACACACCACTAGGGGCCAGCGCTCAACGGACACATTAACAGATTCCACTTTTGACTCAGGAACTGTGGCACGTAGGCCCTCTTTTGGTGCCTCAAGGGGCTGACATGGACGACATGACATAAGCTGTACTCCTCTTTACTCTACAAGCTAATACATTTTGTATGATCTGACGGCTGAATGGTAAAAGAATCACCGTTAAAAGCACAAGAGTAGTCTCAGAAACACAAAAAATTAAGCATTCCTTAAGGTTTTTGCTCTTTCATCAACCACCTTCAGATCATCTAGGGACCACCTTGTGTCTCTATGCGGGACTCGGTGGCTGATAAGCTCCTCCTTGCCCAGCTTCTTGAGCATCTGACAATGCAGGCCCACGCTTATTAGCCGGAAATTCCATCAAAGCAACCCCCGCCTCTTGGTCTGCTACTCCAAACAGAAATGAATCCTGAAGCGAGACTCTCCCAAAACTCCACTTTTTTCTTTTTACAACAGACACAGAAAATGTACTAGAACGCGCCCACACTTGCAGCACAACTAAAGATGCAGCAAGACCCCAACCTGAACTCATGCAAGAGGTCATCATGGCTGAAAAAGAAAACACCGCCTGCGAACCCCATCCAATAAGTGGGCGAACAGAGAAATGACGAGTCAACTCTAAAGATCGACGAGAAAAAGCAGGTATTGATGCGAGCAAAGTCACCAAAGCAAGCCAATGGTTATTTTCCATCTCTGCCGTAGCATAGTCCTCACAAATAATGATCATCGCGAGACCAAAAACAGCCAATACACCCATGCTAGACCCGATCAAAGCAACATCTTTACAGCTAACGCCCCACTTTTCCCTCGGCCGCTCTTTTCTTTCCTGATGAACCAACTGACTAGGAAGCACTAAAGCCGACCAATGTGCCGGCATAAAGCAAGCAAGCACCCAATGCGGTTTATTTTTTTTATAATCCCCCCAATCATCAGAAAAAGGAGGCGTCTTTTTATCGTCTTCAGCGAAGTCAGAAATCACCGCATGCGGCACACCTAAATGTGAGCTTAAAAAAACACCACCCAAAAGATAAGAGATCCAGGTCGCTAGTAGATAAGGTTTAATACTAGCCGGATCACTGGAACAATGCGCCGCACAAAGCAAAGCATTCACTGCGGTAACTTCAGTAACGCTTAATCCCAAGCTAAGTGATCGCTTGATGCGACGAGCATCCCACCCTCTTTGAAAAAAAACTTCCGCATGTGCAAACAAAGCTTGAAGCGTCACAATCACTTGTGTGATTCCTAACAAACTCCAATGCCCCATTTTCAAACCAGACCTTGGCTCATCGGGCATAACTGTTGTTGCATAAGCAACTGTTGCTACGTAGCCAGCTGTTGTGCCATTAATGCCAGGCATGGCTGTCGCTATCGCATCATCCGAAACATCTGGCTCCGGCTCACTTTCTAGCATAGCCTGAGAGCCCAAGGCACCCCCAATCGTTCCTAAAATCACGGCCAAAGCAAGCACGGCAAGCACCATTCCAACCCAGCGAGCTCGCTCCTCTGAATCCAGAAAATGTTCGACTCTCACTTCGGTCATGGGAACCTCAGGCCTTCTTAAGCCGGCCGGAAAAAACGGAGAGCACTCCAAACCAGAACAAGTACCTAGCTGGTGGCGTGGTACGTACAAACTACCTTTTTCTGCCTCTGTTTCTGTTTCTGTTTCTGCTCTATCTAAATGCATCACTCACTCTCCTCTACTCGTTCTACATAACAACACATATCAATTTATAATAAACCAAACTCTTCCTAGGGACCATCACCAAGCAAACTCTCTTTAAGATTACCTTGACTCGAACCGAGAGGTCCCCCAAGAAAGCTCTTACTAAGGTCAACTTTCTTACATTTCTTTTTGCTGCGAGGTCGAGTTAGCCTTCTCACCGGCAGCACCGCTGCTCTTTGTGGGCTTGATTCACTCCCAACACGTCGTTGAACCGACACAGGCAACGCACTTTGACTTAACTGAAACATCGCCGCAGCAAAAACAGCCGCCAAACCCCAGCCTTCAGTCATGCAAGCTAAGAAAACAGCTGGCAGAGAAAAAGCACTCTGAAAACTCGTCGCTAAAATTGTGCGAGCAGTGGGCTGTCGACCAAGCTCCATGCCTCTACGCAATAAAGGAAACAAAACAGATCCTGCTGCGATCAGGCCAAAAAAATGTTCCACATAAGCTACTCCTAAATGAGTCTTATTACACACAGCAAACATGACCCCTACACTTAAACTAACAATAGCCACCATAACAACCATGCTGACGATTTCTTCTTCCTGAATATGCCATGGCTCTCGCTTCTTCTCTTTGTCTTTGTCGTGCTCTAACTGACAAGGTCGACACATGGACAACCAGTGCAGAGGTACATATGGCAAAGCGCGCCTTACCCATTGCTGTTTTTCAGCGAGCAAACTCACATCTGTTTGAGCGGCACTGTGAGGTTTTTCGTCAGAGGCTTCAATCACTGCTGTTGGTGCACCCACATGACCACTTAAAAAAAGTCCTGCCCCCACATGAAAACCCCAAGTTGCCATTAACCAGGGCCCAAGCCATTCTCGTGTTTGCGAACAATGAGCCAAGCAAAAGAAAGTATTCACAGTAAACGCTATTAAAAGATGCAAAGAAGAACGAGCGAGGCGCTTTATTTTTTGACGACTACAGCCTGGCTTAAGAAAAGCAGCTGTTTGTGTGCATGTTGCTTGAAGAGTACTGCTGAGATAATCCATGAGCATTAAAAAGAAATGCATTTTTTGTAAGTCTTGACCTTGTTGCGACTCTTCTGCAAGCGTGATTTTTTCTGATGGTAGCAGAGTTAATGGCACTCTCTCACCTATAATCTGACTAAGTGCCGTTAAACCAACAGACAAAGCAAGCACGCTTAACAAGCCAATCGTCCATCGCACTCGAGATTGCCCAAACGTTTGAACGCTTACATGTTGAGAACTAACAGAAAAACGCCTTAAACCTGCTGGTAAGGCTGGAAGACAATGTGTTTCGAAATCATATGGCATGACTCTCTCGCTCTAGCAAAGTGGCGCCCCATATGCCCATAGCATAACGCATGCATAGGGCGTGAATAGGAGGCATGAGTGTCGTTGCTTTATGCAACAGACTCGATGCCATCGGGGCTTTCCTTTGCCAGGCGTAATAAGCTAATAATGCATCCATAGAACGCAGCATTAACTGATTATCCACACGTCGTGTGCGTGCGTAACGCTGTAATGGCGTGGATGAGCTTAAAGGAGCTCGACGCCGATGTAAACCCGTAAGCTCGCTCACTAAGCACTCCGCATCCCTGCAGCCCAGGTTAACCCCTTGGCCAGCCAGAGGATGAATGCGATGCGCTGAATCTCCAACTAAAACTACTCGCTTACTAACATATTGATTTACATGATGATAACTCAAAGGAATCGCTACTGCTTGCTTGGATCCTGTGATTGGCCCCAAGCGATCACCAAAGGCTTCCTGCAATTCTTGCTGCCTTTCTTGTTCTGACAATTCACAGCGTCGTTTGGCCTCTTCTGGTGACTGCGACCACACAACAGCGCACGTATGCGCTTGCGCCAAAGGCAATAAAGCCAAGGGTCCTTCTCGATGAAAGACCTGCCAACCTGTCTCCTGATGAGGCCTTTGTGTTTGCACCAAAGACACTAAAGCGTTCATCGAATAAGGTTTAATACTCGTTGCAATACCCGCTTGCTCACGCACCCACGAATGCAAGCCATCGGCTCCAACTAATAACTCAGCACTCACTGACTCACCATTGGAAAACACACACACCACATGATCTGAGTTATCAATGAGACGCGTTGGCTCATAATCGGTTAAAATCGTGACTAATGGCGATGCCTCACACACACGTCGCAACGCTTCAACGGTCACCCTGTTTGGTACATTAGCCCCCAAAGCAGGATAGGCAATGTCCGCACAATCAAATAATAAAGGCTTCTTTTTTTTATAATGCCAGACACACAACCTGCGAAACATACCTGCATGGGCTTGAATATGCTCCCACGCACCTAAACGCTTTAACCTGCTAAGCGTTGCCCAGTTTAAAGCACAGACTCGAGACTCTAAAATGAGTTCAGATAAATCCAGCGTAGGATACGCTTTTCTTTCAACGACACAACAGGCAATACCAGCTTCTGCCAGTAAAGCAGCCGTGTATAAGCCAACCATGCCGCCGCCAATAATTAATACTGGATACTCTACTGATCGTGACATAACAAACTCTCTTTTAACTCATCTAGCATTACTCCGCGCGCCAACGCGGGTACTTTGCCAGATAAACCTAATAAACGTTTCCCAATCAAGCGGCGTAAACCCGGCACACTATTTATCAGTGTTAAAGCGCCACTGCGCAAACAAGACAGACCTGGAATAGTGTATGAAAACATATCTTGAGAGGCCTTTAAAAAACGGGGTAATCTGTCGTTAGAACGAGAACGCCAACGCGCATAACGCGCCAAGGTATCGGCATGCGTGCCACTGCCTGGATGCGTTTTCTCGGCTTGAACCATGGTTTCCACTAAAGCAGCAGCATCACTTAAAGTAAGATTGAATCCTTGCGCTGCCAATGGCGGAACAGTTCTAGCTGCATCTCCCAACAAAACCACACGGCCTTTTACCACAGCAGCTGCACTCTGCGGCGTAATGGAAAATTCTGCTTGTCGACTTAAAGAAACAATCGACAAGCGACCTAAAAATTCTTTTTGACACCATTGCTTGTAAGCATCGTCGCTAATCTTTGCCATTGCGTCGGAGTCATTTTCTCCTCGCGTCCAAATAACTCGTACGCGCTTTGAATCAAATAAAGGAACACTGGCTAGCACACCATGGCCCGGCACAAAACGCTGCTCTGCTCGAGCTTGATGCGGTTCGTCGCAAACACATTCAACAACAGATATTGTCACCTTTGAACTACTTGGCTTAACATCAATAGGTAAACAGGAGCGAACAATGGAAGCTGCGCCATCAGAAGCGATCACACAAGCAGGCCTTAGCGTTGTACTTTCACCATCAGCCGATGTGTATGTCAAACTCACTTTATTATCGACCTGCTGAAGTTCACTCACACAAACGTCTGTGATTAACTCAACTCGAGAACCTTGCAACTGCTGACTTAAAACGTGAGTGATACAATCGATAGGGACGACTTGACCCAAAGCATTTAACTGCCAGTCTGCCGCTCGAAAATGCACACTGCCAAAAGCACCCGACTCACTCACTAATACATCTTTGATGGGCGACGCAAAAACAAGCAAGCTTTCCCACAAACCCAGCGCCTTTAAAATAGAAACGCTGGCATGAGCTAAAGAAATGGGGCGTGAATCGGTATTGGGGGTTTCTGAAAACGCCAAAGTTCGCTTTTCAAGTAGAGTGATGTTGTACTCTGTGAGCATGCTCAACATCAAAGCCACACTCATGCCAGCCAATCCGCCACCTACAATGACAATGTCGCTGGGCTCTCTCACACTATTTCCTCTTTGAATCACCATCGCTACTTCCTACAATACCCTGGGCTTACGCATAAAAACAGCAATCCCCATTTTTGATGTCATTTTACTTTTCGCACATAAGCCCTGCTACAATACCCTAAAATGCCATTCAAACATACCCCTCACCGGAGAAAGCCATGCCCTTACTCACCGCCATTCGCCAAGCCATGAGCGAGCTCAACTGCGATTACTACCTAGTTGGCAGCAGCGATTCTCACCAAAATGAATACGTCCCCGATTGCTGGCAACGCCGAGCAGTTGTCAGTGGATTTACAGGCTCAGCTGGTGATGCCCTCATCGGAAAAAATGGCGCATGGCTCTGGACAGACTCACGTTATTTTTTACAAGCCGAAAAAGAACTTTCTACCGACTGGCAACTGATGAAGCAAGGTTTTGACTTGCCAATGACCGACTGGCTACAAAAGATCACTCCGTGTCGTGTTGGCGTTGACCCGAGCACTCTGTCGGCAAAACAGGCAAAAGCTCTTACTGCCGTTTGTGAGCTCGTCGCAATAGATCGTCATTTAGTTGATGCTCACACGTCAATGCCAGCTCAACCTAACGCTGCTACTCTTCCTTATCCTGACTCAATAGCGGGTGAATCTGTTGAAAGTAAATTATTGCGTATCCGATCGGCAATGAAAGATAAACAGGCAGATTATTTATTAGTAAGCGCCCTCGATGAATGTGCTTGGTTAACCAACACTCGAGGCAACGACATTGATTACAATCCTCTCACAATCGCCTATGCCATTATTGGCTTGAACACTCTCGCTGTTTTTCTAAATTCACCAACCAATAGTGACATCGAACATCACTGGCAAAAAAATAAAATAATCTCACACCCTTACGATTCTTATTACGATGCTTTGGCTTTATTGTCTGGTACCATTTGGTGTGACCCTCAGAGCAACTCCTGGCGCGCAAAAGAGTGCTTAGCAAACAAAACACTGATCGAAGAGTCATCTCCAATTCCCCACATGAAGGCTCTAAAAAACACAACTGAATTAGCTGGCATCACACGTGCCCATGAAGCAGATGCATTAGCCCTAGTTCGCTTTTTTCATTGGCTAAACAAACATTGGACAGAAGGTATCACCGAATGTTCTGCTGCAAAACACTTAGCCAAGTATCGACTATTCCATACATCATGCCGAGACTTAAGCTTTCCAAGTATTAGTGCCTTTGCCGAACATGGCGCTGTCATCCACTATAACCCAAGCGAGGCAACTGATAAGCGCATCACTGATCAAGCCATTTATTTATTAGACTCAGGCGGGCAATACTGGGAAGGTGGCACAACGGATGTCACTCGCTGTGTGCATTTAGGCGAACCTACCGCCGAGGAAAAGTATCATTACACTCTCGTATTAAAAGCTCACTTAGCCCTGCGCCATGCTGTCTTCGCTGAAGGAACCACCGGTTACGCTTTAGATTGCGTCACCAGACAAACGCTGTGGGAAGCCGGTTATGATTTTGGGCATGGCACTGGTCATGGCGTTGGCGCCTACCTCTGCGTGCACGAAGGCCCCCAAGGCATTAGCCCTAGAGCTAATCCCACGCCGCTAGAAGTAGGCATGATCATTACAAACGAACCTGGCTTATATCTAGAAGGAAAATACGGAATCCGCATAGAAAATGTCATGAAAGTTATCGTTAAGCACAACAAAAACCCCAACACTGGTCTTAACAAACCCATCTTAGCCTTTGACGATTTGACTTTAGTTCCGTACGATAAAGGACTAATTGACACCTCTTTATTAAACGATAAAGAACGCCAGCGCATTGATGAGTACCACCAACGCATCTGGCATTGCTTGTCAAACAAGCTATCTGATGATCCAGACGTTTATGACTGGCTGAAAGAAAGCACTAGCCCACTTGCGATAGGAGATCAAAGATGAGCATCGTCACTCCCATTCAAACCAACGGTCAACTAGCAGAGACCATTCGAACACTAAGGCTTGAAAACGAAGAACTCAAAACAGCATTAACTCAGTCTAAAGCTAACTTAGCTCGCCTAAACAATCGTGGAAAAATAGCTTTAAATAAAATTCATTCTCTTATGGATGACATAAAACGCTATAAAAAACAATTGCCTGCTCACTGACTCTTTCCTTCTTCCAAAAACTCAGTGATTTCAAAAGCCCACTCTGCTAGAATAACTGGTAGGTACTTATGGGGTCAGCATTTTGAACCGATACGTAAAGCAAGGGACGTTGCTTTGCTATTGCCGTTGAGCAAGCTCGCTAGACGAGAAGCCTGAAGCAGTACAAGCGGATTCCCACCTGAACCATTAGGGTTCATTTGAAAGCCACATAAGTACCTGCTTTTATTTCCTTAAAGACCTTATCGCATGACAAAACATGACTTACGACGCCGCATGCAAACACGTCGATCTTCTATTACAGATACCGACAAGCAACTCGCTAACGAATCCATTTGCAAGCAGGCCAAAGCACATCCTCTCATTATCAATGCATCGGTAATTGCTTCTTATCAGGCTTTAACTCATGAAATAAACCCAGCTTCTCTCACGCACAACATCTCAAACAAGCAATGGCTGTATCCTCGCGTTGAAGGCAAGCTACTCGTCTTTGCTACGATCACGCCAGAACATCCAGCCAAAGAAAATAAATTCGGCGTGCTAGAACCTACCCACCCTGATATCACACCCTTAGAAGCTATCGATGTGATGCTTATTCCACTGTTGGCATTCGATGAAAAATATTATCGCTTAGGTTATGGCGGCGGCTACTACGATCGCACTCTAGCCAAAGCAGGCAAGCGCCCTATTTTAATTGGACTAGCCTACGAATGGCAAAAGGTAAAAGAACTACCCAGAGACGCTTGGGATATCCCGCTCGATGATGTTATCATCGCTTAGAGCTACGCACGAAACATGAAACGCTTTTTTGGAGAATACACATGGCTTATTGGCTTTTCAAATCAGAACCCTCTTGCTTTTCAATCGACGACTTACAAAACAGCCCAAAAAAAATCACTCATTGGGATGGCGTTCGCAATTATCAAGCGCGCAACTTCATGCGCGATCAAATGCAAGTCGGCGACGAAGGCTTTTTCTATCATTCCAACTGCTCTGAGGTTGGTATCATCGGTACGGTAAGCATTGTCTCTAAACCTTATCCCGATCACACCGCCTTCGATCCTAAAGACGAACACTTCGACCCCAAAAGCGACCCCGACAATCCCCGCTGGTTTATGGTTGATGTCACATTCAAAGCCCTTTTCCCACGCGTGATTACTCTAAGAGAACTAAAAGAAAACCCTGAGCTTGCGTCTATGTTGGTCGTTCGAAAAGGCAACAGGCTGTCTATCACACCCATTCAACAAGACGAGTGGGATATAGTTCATTCGATGGTATAAACATTGTAAATTGAAGTTGCAGCCCTAAAATAGCCCTAGCCTTTTGTCATCCTCAGGAATGCAATGACGTCGAGGACCCAGGCTTGATCCGTTGTTACAAGGTAACAACTAGCTACCCCTAAGTTGTCATCCTCAGGAACGTAGTGACGTCGAGGACCCAGGCTTGATCCGTTGTTACAAGGTAACAACTAGCTACCCCTAAGTTGTCATCCTCAGGAACGTAGTGACGTCGAGGACCCAGGCTTAATCCGTTGTTACAAGGTAACAACTAGCTACCCCTAAGTTGTCATCCTCAGGAACGTAGTGACGTCGAGGACCCAGGCTTGATCCGTTGTTACAAGGTAACAACTAGCGATCTTTAAAGATCCAGCCCCAACCTTACCGTGAGCACAACCCTGCAGACTGTTTTTAAGAATTAAAATTTATAAAGATCCTTGGTCCGTTCTTCGCACGAACTGGATCGAAGCTAGGCCCCCGACGTCACGTTGTTCCTGGGGTGACAAATGTGGGGCACGCTATTCCTGGGGTGACAAATGTGGGGTCACGTTGCTTCTGGGGGTGACAACGACGGTGGTTTGAATGTGATAGCTAGGTTGTCATCCCCAGGAACAATGTAACGTAGGTGATCCAAGAAGGAGCGCTGTTAGAGCTAAGCCCTACGTCGCGACATCTTCTGCCACAGGCGCTTCCATCAAGCCCTGAGCAAGCAGCTGCTTGATATCGTCAGGTAAGGCTGGTGCGTTTGATTGGCAATCGACGCATGCCGCTTGAACCACTGCTTTTGCTACCAGGGTTCGCTCAGGCAAACGCAATACTTGTTGCTCAAAGCCAAACTGCTTACCATGCGGTTGAATAAGTGTTGAGGTAACACAGTAGCTATCGCCCACAAACAAAGGCTGACGAAAGCGAATGTCTATTTTCGAAGCGACGAGCATATAGCCGCGAGCAAGCAGCACCTGAAAATCGAGCCCTAAAGCCCTAAGATGCTTGTGCCTAGTGTTAGCCATATAATCAAGAAAATGTGCATGGTTAACAACACCGGCAACATCGGTCTCGCTATCACGTACTTCATCTTGGTGCTCAAATACTTGCATGGTTCCCTCTATGTGCTTCGATCCTTTCCAACGGGAAAGGCATAATACTGAACACGATTGTATCATAGGCAAGTATGGATATAAGCCTGCGAAGCTCGCAACTGCTTTTTTCGGCGGCTGAACATGGCAAATGGATGACAGAGTGTATCAGTAAGTGCTTGCTTTTGCTCAGGTTTATTCGTTGGTGAATAATAATACAACCTAGAGACTAGCTTATCTGTCTTTTTAGCTCAAAATCCTCTGCCAATATCTTGATACTTAATACAAGCTTCCACTGCCAGTGGAAGGTTTTAGAGCAAAAAACCTACTGCCATTGGAAGATTTCTACCGCTGTGAGCCATGGAGAGCCGAAGGCGCAGGCGAATAGTCCGCGATAGCCACGGATTTTCTATCGAGCGTAAGCGAACATAGAAAATCTTTACGTGGCGTTGAGTCACTTGAGAGACCACAGCGTAGTCAAGCCGT